>NZ_JBWGIG010000002.1:0-288378 GCF_056312595.1 Pseudomonas sp. GYB4201
TAGCCGCGGCCGCAGGCCGCGTCCCCGGCCACGCGGTGCTCCAGCAAGACGCCGCCTGGCGGCAGCTGCTACGGGGTTTGCGTCCCCCCGTAGCAGCGGCCGCAGGCCGCGTCCGAGGCCGCGCGGTGCTCCAGCAAGACGCCGCCTGGCGGCAGCTGCTACGAAGGTTTTGCGCACCCCCGTAGCAGCGGCCGCAGGCCGCGTCCGAGGCCGCGCGGTGCTCCAGCAAGACGCCGCCTGGCGGCAGCTGCTACGAAGGTTTTGCGCCGCCCCGTAGCAGCGGCCGCAGGCCGCGTCCCAGGCCACGCGGCTCCAGCGAGACGCCGCCTGGCGGCAGCTGCTACGAAGGTTTGCGCCCCCCCGTAGCAGCGGCCGCAGGCCGCGTCCGAGGCCGCGCGGTGCTCCAGCAAGACGCCGCCTGGCGGCAGCTGCTACGAAGGTTTTGCGCCCCCCCGTAGCAGCGGCCGCAGGCCGCGTCCCAGGCCACGCGGTGCTCCAGCAAGACGCCGCCTGGCGGCCGCTGCTATGGGGTCACCGGGGCTGGGGCCGGTGGTTTGTTCATCTGGGCGATCTCCTGCTGCGCCTTGGCCAGGTCGAGGGCGCCTTCCCATTTGGCGATGGCCAGGGTGCCGATGCCATTGCCCAGCAGGTTGGTGACCGCCCGCGCTTCGTTGAGGAAGCGGTCCACCCCCAACAACAACACCAGCCCCACCAGCGGGATCTGCGGTATGACCGACAGGGTCGCGGCCAGGGTCACGAAGCCTGCGCCCGCCACGCCCGCCGAACCCTTGGAGGTCAGCAACAGCACCCCCAGCACCACCAGCTGGTCCGCCAGGCTCAGTGGCGTGTTGGTGGCCTGGGCCACGAAGATCGCCGCCATGGTCAGGTAGATGCAGGTGCCATCGGAGTTGAACGTGTACCCCGTGGGCAGCACCATGCCAACCACCGATTTACGGCAGCCCAGCTTCTCCAGCTTGATCATCATGCGCGGCAGCACCGCTTCGGTGGAGCAGGTGCCAAGGGTCACCAGGATCTCGTCCTTGAAGTAGCGCAGGAAGGTCAGCAGCGGAATGCCGGACCAGCGCGCAATGGCGCCCAGCACCACCACGATGAACAGCAGCGTGGTGAGGTACAGCGCCAGCATCAGGTGCCCCAGCGACAGCAACGTGCCGATGCCATATTTGCCGATGGTGAACGCCATGCCCGCCCCCGCACCGATGGGCGCCAGGCGCATGACCATGGCGACGATGCGAAACAGCCCCTGCAACAACAGGTCGATGACGTTGATCAACGGCTGGGCCGGTGCGCCAATCTGCACCAGGGCGATGCCCAGCAGCACCGAGATGAAAATCACCTGCAGCATCGCCCCCTTGGCGAACGCATCGACGAAGGTGGTGGGGATGATGTTCATGAAGAAATTGATCGCGCCGCCCTGCTCGTGGGCCGCCTGGGCATAGCCCTTGATGGCTTCGCCGTTGAGCGCGCTGACGTCGATGTTCATGCCCACGCCGGGCTTCATGACGTTGACCACCACCAGGCCAATGACCAGGGCAATGGTGGACACCACCTCGAAATAGAGCAGCGCCTTGCCACCGATGCGCCCCACTTCCTTGATGCTGCCCATCTTGGCGATGCCCACCACCACGGTGCCGAAAATAATCGGCGCCAGCAGCATCTTGATGAGTTTGATGAAACCGTCGGCCAGGGGTTGCAGCTTGGCGCCGAAGTCGGGGACCAGGTAACCGATCGCCCCGCCCAGCAGGATGCCGATCAGCACCTGCACGTACAACAGCTTGTACCAGCGCGTGGTCGTGTTCATGGTTGTACCTCAGTGTTGTTTTTGTAGTGAGGACAAGCACGGCCCCGCGCAGGGGCCGCCTTACAGCAAAACTTGATCAACCCTCGCCCAGTTCGCGCATCACCTGGTACAGCGCGGCCTTGGCCTCGAAGCCTACGCCCGGTATGTCCGGCAGGCCCACGTAGCTGTTCTCCACGCGGATGCCGTCGGCAAAGCCGCCGAAGGGCTGGAACACGTCCGGGTAGGATTCGTTGCCCCCAAGGTGCAGGCCGGCGGCGATGTTCAGCGACATCTGGTGGCCGCCGTGCGGCACCACGCGGCGCGACGACCAGCCCAACCCCTTCATCACCTCGAGAGTACGCATGTACTCCACCAGGCCATATGACAACGCGCAGTCGAACTGCAGGTAGTCGCGGTCCGGGCGCATGCCGCCGTGGCGCAGCAGGTTGCGCGCGTCCTGGTGCGAGAACAGGTTCTCGCCAGTGGCCATGGGCAGCTCGTAGTGGTTGGCCAGCTCGGCCTGCAGGGCGTAGTCCAGCGGGTCGCCGATCTCTTCGTACCAGAACAGGTTGTACGGCTTGATCGCCTCGGCGTAGGCCAGGGCGGTGGGCAGGTCGAAGCGGCCGTTGGCGTCCACCGCCAGGCGCCGGCCGTCGCCCACCACCTCCAGCACCGCCTCGATGCGGCGCAGGTCTTCGTCCAGGGGCGCGGCGCCGATTTTCATCTTCACCACGTCGTAGCCGCGGTCCAGGTAGCTCTGCATCTCGGCCTTGAGCTTGCTCTGGTCCTTGCCGGGGTAGTAGTAGCCGCCCGCGGCGTAGACCCACACCTTGTCGTCGGCCACGCCGTTGCGGTAACGGTCGGCCAGCAGGCGATAGAGCGGCTTGCCCTCGATTTTCGCCACCGCGTCCCACATGGCCATGTCCAGGGTGCCCACCGCAACCGAGCGCTCGCCGTGGCCGCCGGGCTTCTCGTTGGTCATCAGGGTTTTCCAGATGGCGAACGGGTCGAGGTTGTCGTTGGCCTGGTCCACCAGCGTGTCGGGGTCGGCCTCGGTAATGCGCGCCAGGAAGCGGTCGCGCATCAGCGCGCCCTGGCCGTAGCGGCCGTTGGAGTTGAAGCCGTAGCCGATCACCGGCTTGCCGTCGCGGATCACGTCGGTGATCACCGCGACCACCGAGCAGGTCATTTTGGAAAAGTCGATGTAGGCATTGGCAATGGGCGATGCGATGGAAACCGTCTTCTCGCGGATGTCGACGATGCGCATGGAAAGCGTCCTCTCTGATTGTCTTGCCTGGCAGGCCAGGGGTGCGAGGGGACTCTACGGCTGGACGGGAAAAACGGGCCAATGCTATTAATGGGGAACCCTATGCGTACAAGGCATCGCTCATGGAATTGCTGTGGTTGGAAGACTTCAACGCCCTGGTTGAAAGTGAAAATTTCTCGCGGGCCGCGGAGTTGCGCCACGTCACCCAGCCGGCGTTCAGCCGTCGTATACGCGCGCTGGAAAGCTGGGTGGGGGTCGAGCTGTTCGAGCGCACGCCCCAGGGCGCGACGTTGACCGCAGCCGGGCGCAGCATGCTCGACAACGCCCGCGAGCTGACCCGGCGCCTGTACCAGATGCGCGCCGACGTGCAGCAGGTGGCCGGCAAGGCCAGCCGCACCCTGCACTTCGCGGCCACCCATTCGCTGTCGTTCACCTTCTTCCCTGCCTGGATCCGCTCCATGGAACAGGGCGCGCCGCTGGAGGGCATCAGCCTGCATTCGGACAACATGGCCGCCTGCGAACAGCTGCTGCTGAGTGGCGAGGTGCAGTTCCTCATCTGCCACCAGCACCCCGGGGTGCCTCCGCGTTTCGACAGCAGCCTGTTCGAGAGCAAGGTCATTGGCAGTGATGCGCTGCTGGCATTGCAGTCGCCAGAACTGGACACCACTGAGCGCCTGCCCTTCCTGGCCTACACCGCCGAGTCGGGGCTGGGGCGCATCGTCGCCTCGCACCTGCATACCCACCCCGGCCACCCCCGGCTGGACACCGTGTTCAGCTCGCACCTGGCCGCGGTGCTGTTGTCGATGGCGTTGCAGGCCAAGGGCGTGGCATGGCTGCCCGAGAGCCTGGCCGCCAGCGAGGTGACGGCTGGACGGTTGGTTGCCGCGGGTCACGGTTTGCAGGCAATCGCCGCGCAGATCCGCGTGTTTCGGCCACGGATGCCGTTGGGGGAGCATGCGGAGCGGTTTTGGGCGAACCTGTAGCAGCGGCCGCAGGCCGCGTCCAAGGCGCCGCGCTGTGCCCGGCACACTGTGGTGAACCCGGACGCGGCGGGCGGCCCCAGCTCCGGGGGGGCGGGCAACGCGCCGACAGCCGGGACCCGGGTTCAAGGCAACTTATGAGGGAACCAACCGCTCTGGCACGGCCCTAAACACGATGTGAGCCATTTTGGCACCCCGTCGTTTCCAGAGAGGTCTGCCGCCCATGGCTACCAGCACTATCGCGTCGCACCCCGCAGGTGAAACCACCCGCCAACACAGCTCGCCCCAGCGCCTGATCCTGATTTCGGTGCTGGTGGCCACCATGGGCGCCCTCGCCTTTGGCTATGACACCGGCATCATCGCCGGCGCCCTGCCCTTCATGACCTTGCCCGTGGCCCAGGGTGGGCTGGGGCTGAACCCGCTCAGCGAAGGGTTGATCACCGCGTCGCTGATCGTCGGCGCCGCGTTCGGCTCGCTGGCCAGCGGTTACCTGTCCGACCGCTTCGGCCGCCGCGTGACCCTGCGGGTGCTGGCGGTGCTGTTCATCGTCGGCGCCCTGGGCACGGCGGTGGCGCCGTCGATTGCGTTCATGGTGGCCGCCCGTTTCGTGCTGGGCATTGCCGTGGGCGGCGGCTCGGCCACGGTGCCGGTGTTTATCGCGGAAATCGCCGGGCCGTCGAAGCGCGCGCGGCTGGTGAGCCGCAACGAGCTGATGATTGTCAGCGGGCAATTGCTGGCCTACGTGCTGAGCGCGGTGCTGGCGGCGCTGCTGCACGCCCCGGGCATCTGGCGTTACATGCTGGCCATCGCCACGGTGCCGGGCCTTCTGCTGCTGGTGGGCACCTTCTTCGTGCCGGCGTCGCCGCGCTGGCTCGCCGCCAAGGGCCGCTACGACGACGCCCAGGCCGTGCTGGAAACCCTGCGCGACAGCCCCGCCGAAGCCAAGCGCGAGGTCGAGGCCATGAAAGCCCACGACCAGCAGCACCGCAGCCACGCCTCTGCCGGCGCCCTGCTGCGCCAGCCCTGGGTGCGCAAGCTGTTGCTGATTGGCGTGGGCCTGGGCTTTACCGCGCAGTTCACCGGGGTGAACGCGTTCATGTACTACACGCCCATCATCCTGCAGCACACCGGCATGGGCACCAACGCCGCCCTCACCGCCACCATCGGCAACGGCGTGGTTTCGGTGATCGCCACCCTGCTGGGCATCTGGGCCATCGGCCGCTACGGCCGCCGGCACCTGTTGATGACCGGCCTGGTGATCGTGGTGCTGATGCAGGCGGCGCTGGGTTGCGTGCTGCAGTTCATGCCGCAGAACCTTGCGCAAAGCTACGCGGCGCTGGGTTGCATTCTGGTGTTCCTGCTGTTCATGCAGATGTGCATCGCGCCGGTGTATTGGCTGCTGATGTCCGAGCTGTTTCCCATGCAGGTGCGCGGTTTGCTGACTGGGGTGGCGGTGTCAATGCAGTGGCTGTTCAACGCCAGCGTGGCGTTCCTGTTCCCGGTGGCGGTGAGCACCTTGGGCAACCCGACGTTCTTCGTGTTCGCGGCGATCAACGTGGGCTCGCTGGCATTTGTGTTCTTCTGCTTGCCGGAAACGCGGGGCAAGACGCTGGAGCAGATCGAGAAGCACATGAAGAAGGAGCTGTGAGACACATGGGGAAACATAGACGTAGGAATCATCCTAGGAAAAGCCCTACAACGTCTGCGATAATCGAATAATTAGCTTACATTTGGCTGCTTGCGTGCTTTTCCATAGGTGACTAACCTCTGCCCGCCGCTGCACATCAGCGGTAGGGCTTGGTCACCCGGTAAAGTCAGCGCACAGCATCGCGCCAGCGTGCAGGTATTTCCCCACCTGCACTGCATCTTTATGGCGGAATGTGCGTGGGGCACCTTAGGGTGCGCCGGGTGCTGACTTCCCGGTTGACCAACCTGCGTACCTTCCGCCACCCACCGTTTGGTCACAGTGTGGTGCGGTTCCTATTCAAGTCAGGAGTCAATCCATGCAAAAGCCAACACCCGACCCACCCCTTTGCACGGCCTCACCCACCACCACGCCGTTTTTACTCAAAGGGAACCTGGTCATGAATGATTATCTGGAAACCACCGCGCTGCCCTTCGGCATGCGCGATTCGCGCGAGCAGCCGTTTTTCAGCGTGAACCCGGGCATCAGCCTGGAAGACGCCCTGTGCCACCTGGGGCACCTGCTGCGCTGCGCCTATGACTCGGCCTACGAGTTGACCGATGGCGAAGGTGTGGAGAAGGGCCTGGTGTGGTCGACGCTGCACCATATCGAGGGGGCGAGGGGGTTGGTGGATGCGCTGGTGGCGGTGAAGTAGCGGGGGCAGGCCGAGGTAAAATGCAGCACGGTCAGCGTCACGCCGGCACTGGGCGTGACGCTTCTTTCAAGTCATCAAAACTCGAGGGAATCTGCCCGTTTTTGAGCATCGCCTGGAAAACCACGTACACATCCGTTCGGGCGCCGTCCTTGCGAAGGGTAAGCTCATCATTCAACCAAGCATAAATGATGCTGTGGGGAGCCTCTGCCCTGAACTGGAAAAACAGCCGATAGCGGTTCGGCATCCCCGCCTTGATGCGACGCCAATGCCGACATTTTTTTCCCAAGGTATTGCCCTGCAGGTATTCCCTGGCTGCGGGGTTAGCCGGGACACGCACCCTGATGGCATCGTCGACCTTCTCGAAAAGCTTGTAGTGTGGATGATGGTGAAAATGCAGAGGATTTGCCTCCGCCAGCACCTCCACCTCCTCAACCAACTCCTCCAGCCGCTTGAGGAACAAGGGGTGCCCAAACAGCGACCAGCCATGGCGGCCAGCCATCGCCCCTGAATTCACTGATTACATCTCAAGTGGTTCATTCCGCTCGCGGTTGGCCTTGGCCTTGGCTCGCAGTGCAGCCATGCGGCTCAGCAGTGGCGCAGGAATAGGCTGGATCTTCTCGGGGGCGCTGGCCATGTCCTCATGCAGAAGCCCCAGGAAGCCCTGCTTGGCCTCCTGCGCCTCTCGCTCAGCGGCGATACACGCGACCTTCGCCTTCGATTTCGACATAACTCAGCCCTCGAGTCGCTAGATGGATTGCTTGCGTCAGAAAACTATACAGGACCGTGGCCCGGGTGACATTCCCCGACCGGCGGAAGGCACAGGCATTTGGTTTCTGCTCGTTTCCGCTGGTGACGTCAAACGTCTACCGCGCACTCGACAGAGCCAAGCGCGCCAACGAGAATGCGAGCGCACTGGTTATGGACAATCACAGGAAGCCCCGCCATGTCATCCCTCGTTGCCGCGTCGCCCCACGCCACCGCTCCACTCAAGCCCGCACGGCGCTGGCTCGCCTTTGTGTTGGGTGCGCTGGTAACCGGCTGGGGGCTGTTTTATGCGGGCCGGCCGCGGGCCGCCGTGGCCCTGGTGGCGGGGTTCTGGGCCTGCCTGTTGGTGGGCGGAAGGCTGGGGGTGTTCGGCACACCCGTGGGCATGCTCGCCATCGCCGTGCTGTGGCTGCTGGTGAAGTGCATCTCGGCCGTGGCCGGCGCCTGGCTGGCGCGGCGCCGCGCGTGGCGCCCCAGCACCCGCAACCAGCTGTTCTACCTGGCCGCCATGGGCTGCTCGCTGTGGCTGCTGTTGCATGTGGCAGCCTGGCCGTATCTGCTCGGCTTCACCGGTATGCGCATCGAAGGCAATGGCATGGCGCCGACCCTGGTCGACCGCGACACGGTAGTGTGCGCCAACCGCAGCCAGTACGAATTGGGCGACGTGGTGGCCTACCTCAACAATGGCCGGCAACAGGTGAAGCGCATCGCCGGCCTGGGTGGCGACACGGTGCAGATCGTCGGCGGCAACCTGCGCCTCAACGGCCATGAACTGGGGCCGTTCTACGCCGCCCCGCACACGGCCCCCTACTCGGACTCGTTCGAACCCACGGTGGTGGGCAACGACCAGCTGTTCATGCTGGGGGACAACCGTGACCGCAGCCGCGACAGCCGTTTCGACGGGCCGGTGGCGCGAGACCAATTGCTGTGCCAGGTCACCGGCATCTTCTTCTCGCCGCTGCCGGGGCGCACAGGCCTGCGCATGGACTGACTCAGCGAATCGAATACACGTTCAACTCCAGCGGCTCCGCCTGGGTGTCTATCTGGTAGCCGCCGACGCGAACCGAGGTGGCCGCCGACTTGCCGCGCTGCCACACCCGTTGCAGTTTCTCGCCGAAGGCATCGTCCCGCTGGTCCGGCGCCACGGTGTCGACCAGCGCCCGGGCGGCGCACAGCAGCAGCCGCTGTTGGGTTTCGGCGGCCATCATCTGCGTCCAGGCCACCAGTTGCACGCGTTCGGCGTCACCGCTCTTGCCCACGTACAGGCGCATGTCCAGTGCGCCGTCGTGCACGTACAGCGATTGCTGCCAATAGCCGTTCACCGCGGCCAGTGAACCGGCGCGCACGTCGCCACACTGGGTGTCGGCCTTGAGCTGCCGGGCCACGCCCTTGGCCAGGATCGGCACCACCATGCCCATGGAGGCCGGCCTGGAGAAGTTGCAGCTGTAGACGTACTCGACCTTGTCGGGCCACGGCAGGCCGGCGCTGTGCAGTTTGCCGGTGACCTGGGCCAGGAAGCGCGTGTCATCCATGTCGCCGCATTGGCGGGTGGCACTCAGGGTGCGGATGACCTTGCCGTCCTGGTCGACGCTGACGTTAATGACATAGCCGGCGGTCTCGCCGAACTGCTCCTTCACGGCCTTGAGGGTGTCGTCGTATTCGCCTTGCAGGCGCGTAACCGCCTGGACCTGTTGGTAGCCTTGGTACCAGCGCAGGGGCAGGCCCCAATCGAGGCTGACGGCCAGGGCCGCGACGGTGACCAGGGCCAGGGTGAACAACAAGATTCGCGTCCTGCGGGGCATGGGTGAGGCTCGGGCTGGGGATGACCTTCTTTTATCGACCAGCCCTTGCCAGACTTGATGGCTGCAGCGAACCGTGACGCGGCCTGGCGGCCGCTGCTACAGGAGAGTGGCATAGCAGCGGCCGCAGGCCGCGTCCGAAGGCTGGCACGTAGCAGCGGCCACAGGCCGCGTCTGAAGGCTGGCACGTAGCAGCGGCCGCCAGGCCGCGTCCGAAGGCTGGCACGTAGCAGCGGCCGCAGGCCGCGTCCGAAGGCTGGCACGTAGCAGCGGCCGCCAGGCCGCGTCCGAAGGTTGGCGCGTAGCAGCGGCCGCCAGGCCGCGTCTGGGGGCTACAGGGTGTAGGTGTTACCCGCCTGGCCATTGATGTACAGCGCACGCGCCTCGCCCGGGCGCAGGGCCACGGTCAGGGTTTGCCACGCCGGGCGGAAGTCGCCGCGGTGGGTGATGGCCAGGTCGATGCGCTGCGCGTCGCCGCGCACGGTCCATTCCACCCACAGCGCCTGACCCTGCTGCCAGCCATGGCTTTCGCCGTCATCTTCGAACAGCACGCCACTGCCCTGCCCCGTGCCCGGCGCGGCGAACAGCAGCAGCTCGCGCTGATCGCCCCGCACCGCCAGCGGCAACGCGGCGCCGGCGCGCACCAGCAGCGGCAGGCGCTCCAGCGGGGCGTCCAGGCTGATCACCTGGCCACCCGCGTGCCATGCGCCGCTGTGGTAGTCGAACCAACCCTGCGCATTGCGCGGCAGGTAGACCTCGCGGCTGCGCTGGCCTTGCTCCACCACGCTGGCCACCAGCACATCGCGGCCCAGCAGAAAGTCGTCGGTTTCCTCGAAGGTGCGCGGGTCGTGCTCATGGTCGAGGAAGGTCGGCCGCAGCATCGGTTCGTCGTCCACGCAGGCCTGCCAGAACAGCGTGTAGAAGTACGGCAGCCAGCGGTAACGCAGGTTGATGGCGTCACGAATGGCCGGGGTCACCTGGCGGTGCATCCACGGCTCGTTGACGGTGTGGTCGTCGTTCCAGGAATGGATGGTGAAGCGCGGGTGCATCACGCCGTTCTGCACCCAGCGCACGAACAGTTCGGCATCGGGCTTGGCGCCGCTGAAGCCGCCCACGTCGTGGCCGATGTTGTACAGCCCCGACAGGCTCATGCCCAGGCCCATGCGCGTGTTGTAGCGCAGGGTTTGCCAGCTGGTGCGGTTGTCGCCGCTCCAGGTCTGCACGTAGCGCTGCATGCCGGCGCAGCCGGAGCGCGAGATCAGGTACGGGCGTTTATCGGGAGCGAAGCGCTGCTGGGCTTCCATGGACGCGCGCATCATCAGCAGCGGCATCACCGGGCGGATGTGCTTGATGGCGATGGCCTGGCCAAAGCCGTGGCAGCGGGCGTCGCCGTCCCACACTTCGTATTCGTTGTTGTCGTTCCAGGTGGCGTCGATGCCCATTTCCAGCAGCTGCGCGGTGACGTTGGCCTGCCACCAGGCGATGGTGCGCGGGTGGGTGAAGTCCAGGTGCGAGCCTTCGTCGTCCCAGAACACCGAACGCTCCGGCGCCTCGCTTTCAGAGTCGCGAATGAACAGCCCCTGCTCGGCCACCTGGGCGTACTGCGGGTGGTCGTGCAGCAGGCACGGCTTGATGTTGGCGGCCAGTTTCAGGCCTGCCGCGTGGAAGGCTGCGGACAACTGCAACGGCTGCGGCACCTTGTCGTGGTTCCAGTGGAACACGTAGCGCTTGGCGCCGATGGAGGTGTAGCCCGAGGACAGCTGGAACGAGTCGCAGGGGATCTGGTGTTCGCGGCACAGCTCGATGAACTTCAGCAACTGCTGCTGGGCGTCGGGGGCGTCGGTGTAGTGCATGGTGGAGCCGCTGTAGCCGAGGCTCCACTTGGGCCCGAACAGGGTCTTGCCGGTGAGCCGGACGAAGGCCTTGGTCACGTCCAGCACCTGCGGGCCGAGGAACAGGTAGTAGTCCAGGTCGCCGGCCTCGGCCTGGTAGCGGCGGTAGGGCTGGTGGTAGTTGTCCAATTCGTTGCCCAGGTCCAGCCAGCTGCTGCTGAGGTTGTCGTAAAACAGCCCGAAGCTGGCGCCCGGGCGGCGGGTGATGGTGAACGGGATGTGCTTGTACAGCGGGTCGGTGCTGGCGGCGTTGTAGCCCATGGCGTCGAGGTTGCGCATCTCGAAACGGCGGCCGTTGCGCTGCAGGTCACCGGCCTTCTCGCCCAGGCCGTAATATTGGTCATCGGCGTGCCGGCGCTGGTAGTGCGCCACGCCGTCGTTGGCGCTGCCCAGCAGGTAGGCGCTGGTGGGCCGGTCGGCGGCCAGGGGCTGCCAGGTGCCCTGGGCGTCGCGGTGTTCCCATTCCAGCCACAACGGCTGGTGCACGGTGACGCGCAGGCGCTCGGTGGCCAGGGTCAGGCCGTGCTCATGCTCGGCCAGGCTGAACGCCGGCAGGCCGAAGCCCTCCAGGCTTTCCCGCGGGCGCCCTTCCCAGGGCACGTCCTGGCCGGGGGCGATGGACCAGGTGCGGTCAAGCGCCAGCTCGCCCTGGCGTTTCACCAGCACGCGGAACATCGAGGTTTCCAGCACATACAGGCAGAACAGGTGGCGGTCGTCGACCTTCAGGGCCACGTGGTGGGGGCCACGGTGTTCCAGCGTCCAATGCTTCAAGGTTTTCATACGGCAGTCCGGGTGTCAGGTAATGGGGTGGCGCGCGCGGTGCGGCGCTCGGCAATGAACAGCACCATGAACAGGCAACCCAGCAGGTCGAAGAAGCCCATGGCGATGAAAATGGGGTTGAAGCCGAAGGTGTCGGTGGTCAGGCCGATCACCAGCGAGAACAGGAAGCTGGCGATCCAGGCGCAGGAGCCGCGCATGCCGTTGACCGTGGCCATCTGGCTCTTGTCGAAGGTCTCGACCACCAGGGCGCTGAGCATGCACGAGATGATCTGGTGGCCGAAGCCGCCGATGGAGATCAGCGCGATGGCCACGTAGGGGTCGCGGGTCAGCGCCACGAACGCCAGGGACAGCATCAGCACCGCGCCGCTGGCGGAACTGGCCACCACCGAGTTGACCCGCGCGCAGCCGAACAGGCGCACGTACAGGCGGGTCAGGTAGCCGCTGGCGACGCTGCCCAGGTCCGCCGCCAGGAACGGCACCCAGGCGAACAGGGCGATCTGCTTGAGGTCCATGCCGCGTTCGTTGGCCAGGTACAGCGGCACCCAGAAGCTCAGCACCGCCCAGGCGGGTTCGGCCATGAACGCGGGAATGGCGATGCCGTAGAAGCGCCGGTTGCGTAGCACCGCGCGCAGGGTGGTGAGCAGCGGCTGCTTGGGTTGCTCGGGCTCCTGGTCTTGCAGGATCAAGGCGCGCTCGCCGGCGCTTAACCGTGTGTGCCGCTGCGGCGCCTGGTACAACCACGCCCACAACAGCACCCAGGCGGCGGCCAGCACCCCGGAGAACATGAACGCGCCGCGCCAGCCGAATTGCACGTGGGCCATGACGATGATCGGCGGCGCCAGCATGGCCCCCACCGAGAAGCCCACACCGGCCCACCCCGCTGCCACCGGGCGTTCCTTGCGCGGGAACCATTCGCCCAGGGTCTTGGCCGTGGCCGGGGTGGCGGCGGCCTCGGCGCCGCCCATGAAGAAGCGCAGCACGGCCAGCTGCAACCAACTGCCGACACCGGCGTGCAGGATGCACACCGCCGCCCAGAGGCTGGCGCAGATCATGAAGCCGACCTTGAGGCCCACCACGTCGATCAGCCAGCCGCACAGGGGTTGGAAGAAGGTGTAGGCCAACTGGAACGCGCCCACCACGTAGGAATACTGCTGGGTGCTCATGCCCAGTTCGGTCTTGAGTTCGGGGGCCAGAATGCCCAGGGAATTGCGGGTGATGTAGTTGACCGTCACCCCCAGCAGGAACAGCGCCAGCATCCACCAGCGCAGGTGCCTGAAAGTGACGCGCGCGCCGCTCGTTTTTGTCGTCATGTGACCGCTTACCCTGAATTGTTTTTATGGGGGCCGGTGGCGGTTGCGGGGTGCCACCTTGTAGACGTCATACAAGCCTATGAGGCAAGGCTGAAGTCGCGGAGATTATGGGTAGCTTGCGGCTAGGTGATACGCGGGAGAGCCATGGACAAATCCTTTGTTCGGCGGCAGTAGTTGTCGTACAAGTTAAAGCGCAGCGGGGTGCGGCTGTCAATAGTGGCGAAATCGTGCCCGGGCGCTACGCGACACCTGCGCACGCCGCCCGCAGGCGCACCGCGTGGCGCGGGACGCAGCCTGCGGCAGCTAGGCGAATCTGTAGCCGCCGCCGCAGGCTGCTCAGGCCTTCACTTTCGCTGGAGATCTTCAGTGCACTCAGGGGCCAGCGCAGCCTGGCGGCAGCGGCTACGCGAAGTCCTGCGCACGGCGCGCCTGTAGCAGCGGCGGGGCGGCCATCCGCCGCAGGCCGCGTCCTGGAGCAACGCAGGACCGCCGCCGGATGCAGCCTTCGGCAGCTGCTACGCGAATGCGGATACCCCATAGACCGCGTCGCCTGCATCGCGGCCAAGGCCGGCTCCTACCACGACCGGCGTAGGAGCCGACTTTAGTCGCGATGCAGACGACGCCATTTTCCAGACAGTTGCTGCTACGTTCTCTACGGGGCTAGCGGTTTAGTTCGCGAAAACTCGCTGGCAAGCCAGTTCCCGCAAGACAGTTGCTACTACATTTGAGCGAAAGCCTCCTCAAGATTCCGTAACGCCTCATCGATCTTGTATTGAAGCATCAGGGCTGCGGAAAGCCGTACCATTGCTTCAAAGACAATATGCCCTGAAGGAATTTCACATTGCGAGACACATCGCCCGCAAAACGTGCCGGCTCCGTATGCGTAGAGCCTATAAAAAACGCCTCGATCCTCTCGATTCAAACCCACTGTAAAGTGCGTCACTTCCTGACCAGAAGCAGCGATGTCAGGCAGCGAAAACTCTAGGACGTCATCAAACGGAATAAACATAGCCGATGCCGACATCACAAACAAACTGGAAATATCCAGCGCTTCTTTTACAAACTCCAATTTCGGCTTTGAATATTCATGCTCGATAATATTCCGCACACCCACAACTTTCCGCAAAAGACTAGGCGTCAACAGACCGAGCGCCTTTAATCGATCAAGTTTTTTGGGAACGGCCCACCCAAGCGACCGATACCCAAACGAAATCAACAATTGGTCAACCTGACAGACGATTGCTCGCTTCGCATTGGTAGTTGCGTTAACAAGCGCGGACAGACCACCTCTCTCGAAGTCTTCCTCTGCCAGCATCAAGAATTCCATGGGAGACGTATCAAGCTTCGTCATTGTGAATCCGCCACCTCCCAAGGCGACCCCAAACTTTCGAACATCTATTTCATGACTATCGCAAAGCTCTTTAATATCCATATCAACCCCTGATGGAACTCTGAAGTAACGCAACCGCATGACCAACGTAGCAGGCACGACGACATGTCGCCGGAGCTACGTTTACACGGAAGCTTCATGACCGTCATCCAACCGCGCCTACCCACCGTAACGTAAGAGCTAGTCATCGAAGTAGACCCACGCCCCCAAAAATCTGTACCATCCACGCTGGGACAATCTCCCACGCGGGCTTGGCGGCCCCAAACGATATAGGCGCAACGTGCCAAAACCTCGCTCCCTGACCTCGTTCAGGAGCAACGCTATGGCGAATTGCGCAGGGACCCCTCACGGGGTGCCGGTTCCTATATCGCCGGTCCGCCAACCTTGTGCAATTTGCCACCCCTAAACCTGCTTGGCGGCAGGCGGCGTGGCTTCACCGATATAGGGAAATAGCTATGACCGATCCAACCCCGCACCAAACCCAAGGCCAAACCACCTTTGCCCCTTGCGGCCCCAGCGCCACCCCACTGTTCACCGTCAACCCCGACGTCCCACTCGTGGATGCCCTGGCCCACAGCGCCAACCTGCAACTCATCGCCAATCAACTGATGACAGACGCCGCCATGGGCGACGACGGTCCTCACCTGGCGTGGGCAGCGGCTTATTTGGGGGAGATGGCGCAGGCGATCGTGCATGACCTGACGATACCGGTGGCATACAGCAACGCAGGCTGATTGCGTTGTGACGCTGGGCTGGATTAGCAGCTGGTTCGGCGTTCTGAACAGACAGAGCGAGCTCATGACCGGCATCTAAATATATGCGCACTCGCATCACTGGTCCCGGAGCTACAGCGCCTACAAAGTAATCGGCTTCAGCAGTTTCAGAATAGTCCTACAGATCACGTTGTAGCAGGCAGGCAGCCTTTGCGGCTCCCCCACATCACGACGTGGGCACGAGTTCGAACATTCTGAAGGCATTCAACACATGGAAAAAAGACCATGGGCCGGGCACCACTGCAAGGTCTGCTATGAAAATGCGCTACAGCGGCGGCGAGCAACCCAAGCAGCCGAAGCAAAACGTCAGCCCTCCAAAGCAAAGCTCAGATCAGCCCCACCGCCCCCGAATTTCCAGCCCGCCGAGTCCCAACTCCACGCCCTCCAGATACCGGATGTGTTTTCACAAAGTCCTGCCACCTGCCCCAGGGAATTTTCAATTACACGTTACATTCAGGGTTCATTCCCGTCGAACCGGTGAGCAACTACGGCAACCACGCCATTCTGAGCGGTGCTCAATCCGATCCTGACGGTAACATCCCTCGGTACAAGATCGGTGGTAGCCCTTTACCGGCGGCTCTAGGCACATTGCTGCTTCGGGGTGGATCGACAATAACCGCTGGCGCTGGCGTTACGTCTAGCAGCGCGGCCGCGGCCGTGGGGGCAAGCACCGCCGCCACTTTCCTAACGGGTGTACTTGCGCTGCTATGGCCCTCAGATCTTGCCGATGGCAGCCTGTACTCGGAGCAACAACTCAGGACACTCGACCTGGCACGTACCAGGGTAAGGCTTCACGTAGTGCAGAATCCTGATGGGTCATTGAAAGGCTACGGTTTCAACACCGAGCGGCACCGTGATTGGGAGATGATCCCGGTGGTGCAGTTCAAAACCCGAGATCAGAAACAAATTGCGGATTTTGGCAACGGCGTCACCCTGATTTGGACACCAGTGACTTCCCCTGGGTCCAAACCTGGCATACCTCCGTTGAAGGGCTCGCCCCAAGCACCCCATATCTGGATTTACCCTGCAACAGACCAAGCGGACCAGATCATCGTTAATCCGCTATACCCACCCGAATATCAAGACTACTTACTGGTTTTCCCCGCAGAATCAGGGGTACCACCGCTCTACATCGTGATGAGCGTGCGGACGGCGCCGGGCACGGTGACCGGCCGAGGCGTGGACGTTGAAGGTGTCTGGCTTGCCGATGCGGGCTCAGGTATTGGCGCGCCCATTCCCACAGAGTTGGCAGACGCGCTTAGGGATCCTCCGAACAAGTCGTTTTGAGCTGCACTGCCCCCTGTAAATACGCGGGCTACAGCAGGCTCTTCGAGCGAAAAACAGACTTGTTCAGAGGGCTCCTAGCTCAATTGCTGATGCTTGGAAGTGGACATTAGATGTGCTCGCTTCCAAGCCATCCTCTCTTGTAACTATTGATTTTCTTACTCAAAAACCCAAGAATAGCTTTTTGCGATACGCAACCGAACTCATTGCGCGGGAAATTTTAAAATGGATAGACCATGGGTCAAGTCTTTGATGGATAAATTCGCTGCAGAACTCATGACCCCCGACTTAATAAGATCTATATTAGAATCCAAAAACAAACACACCCCTCAAAAGCTGTACAAAATCAGAAACTGCTCAGACTATGCTCTTAAAAATCTTAGAGACAGAACATTACACCTGGCTACAGCTAACACTTTCAACGACCCTTATGACGCAGCATTCTGGGGACGCTATGACAATGTAAGCATTATGATTATGTGTCGCACCTTAAACCTCCCTAAAGATCTATGTGAAAATTTTTTAAATAACGCAGAACCGCTGAGAAGTTTCTATGAGTACTGCCTTGAAAATCAGCTCGACAAATTCGAAATCGATGAAAAACTACGTGAGCATGAAGCTTTCAGTGCTGAGGGAATAAAAGGACTTGTAGATTCAATACAAAACAGCTACAAGATATGCAGCTTGAGCGAGCGCGTTGACTCAGTGGTTACATGGGGTCACTACGGGAGTAATCACACCGGTTTTGCCATGGAGTACGACTTTACTACCAACAAGGAATTAGAAATATCCTTGTGGCCAGTAGCATACTCAGACGAGCTCCTCGACATATCTAAAATATTTGTCGAGCAACAGAAAGCCAACACTTTCAACAACCTATTTGGCGTGGCTGCAGCGTTAAGAAAAGCGAATGACTGGAAGTACGAAAAAGAGTGGCGACTTGTTATAGCAGATGGCCCTGAACAGAAGTCCATGAGCGTAAACGCACCGCTCAAGGCAGTTCACCTAGGAGCGAGGATATCTACCCTAGATCAGGAAAGCATCCTGAAAATATGCCAAAAAATCAAAATACCAGTTTTCAAAATGAAACTTGCAACTCACGAATATAGAATGATAAGCGAACCTATGCCATAGCCCTATATTCTAGCAAAATCAAGCTTGACAGGCATAAAGCAAGCTCGCATCACTAAGCAAGTGATAGCTGACGTCGTCAGCAACATGTCCGAAGCAGTCCGGATCTCAAGACTGCGATGCGGCCCACCGCATTGATCCAACCCAAAGTTCGCTAAGCATCCGGAAGCGCGAACGGTCGACTGGCTTGCCTGTCGATGGTTGCACACTCATCGCACTACTCCCCGCCCAGGGTTGTGTTTCTCCGCGTGTTCGTTGCAGGAGAAACACCATGAGCACAGCCAGCTACCGCTTTGGCGAATTTGTTGGTACTGCCTTTCGGGAGTACCTGCGTTCCGCCAAACGCCATACTCCCACCATCCAGCTTGCAACATCTGTAGCACCTGCACCTGCACCTGCACCTGCACCTGTGACGTTGCCGGCTCCAGTCGTCAGCGATCTGCAGCTACTGGAGCTCTGCCAGACGCCGACATGACGAGCTAAATCTGCTGTATGTATCGGCTACCAGAGCTATGAAGATCCTAGCCCTCAACTCGCTCGTAATCGACATCATGCACAGGTTCAAGGAGCTCAGGGCCGCCGCTATCACGCACTGATGCGGCACGTTCGCATATGCCACCCAGCATTATTTTCGAACCTGCGCCTCGGCAAACCCGGCCCCCAAGGATGAGCTGCTCGCAGGTGCCGAACCGCACACGACATCATAATGACGTCACAATGACGCAAAAATACAGGAAAAATTGATGTCGACTTGACCTAGATAACCAGGAATAATTGATGGTAGATTGGCGCAAACACATTCATGGAGCCTTCCTGATGGCCAGAATCACAATCCGAGATATTCCAGATCCTATTCACGAAACACTCGCCGACTCCGCCGCACTCAACCATAGGTCTGTCGAAGCAGAGATTCGTTATGCCTTGCAGGGATATGTCACACAATTTGTGCGTGCTAGCCAGCACACTGATCAGCAAACCTATCGGCAATCCTGGCAAGCCGGTGTGGGAACACGGATTGACAAGCTCATCGCTCAAGTTAGAAATGATGGCGCCTTCTCAAATAGCGAATGCTACTTGTACCGGGTGGCCCGAACCATTGGAGAAGAGTCGCCAGGTCATTTCCTTGACTGCCTCCAAGGCCTTGCAGACCCTTCGTTTGACATGCTCGATAGGTTGGTAGCGTGGTCCCAGTGCTCCCCAGATTGGCTCCTGGTAGGTTTAGGGGAGATGTTTCCAATTTCACACATCGGAACCGCCTACTCGGATTTTTTTCTCCATGACTTCGCCAACCCGGATGTTCACTTTAATTTTCTGCGAATAGCTGGCGGGCGCCTTGACGGCGAAATGCTTTGCATCAGGCATAACGTCCGAACCAATGAATATGCGATGGGAAGATCAGGCGCTAGTTTTATGCTGAAGGAGGGCATGGGGAGTGGCGGGCATGGCAACCTTCTGAGGCTCATCACCTTCTTGAAAAAGCATTGTGGCGGTCGCGTACTCACCAGCTACAGATACGCTGACATCGACATGGCAGACCTTGGATCTCACCACCCCAAGTTCTACCTCAAGAACTCCGATCGATCGAACTGGCTCACATCGTTGTTTGAGGGTCGAGACCCTGATGATTGGCTCGTAGGTTACCGAAGCCAATGGCAGGAATTTGGCGAGTTGCCATTCGGCTTCGACCTACCAAAAGACTGACTCCCCGAGATTCTGGCGTCTTGGTTGCGGTAACTCCACATTATGGAAAATTGCATCCCATTGACCATCTGCTTGCATTACCACTGGGCAGTCATTTGCATACGACTTGACCAGTTTTTTGCATCGGATTGACCAGTACAAGGAGTAAACTTTGATCGGAAGTCGACCAATTGCAATTTTTTCGCAAAATATTCTACCGATAGCTGCGGACCTCGAAATTCGCTTGACGTGCCGTGACTGTCAAAAACAAAATTCACGCTATCGCCAGATATTTTTTGGTTCCGATGAAGCGCTAACCCCAAATATTGAAGTCCCAGACTGCGGTATACACTTGGCTGGCACTGAATTGAAGAGCATCCCAATCATGATCAAGCGTCAGGGGATAGGTGGACGTTTTTGTGAAAAATAGTTCGGGCTTACCATTCGATATTATTGCTGGAAATAAAAAAGTACAGCCTTGGGATGAATACGTAAGGCATTGCATAGAAAACGAGGTGCGATTCGATAAAATCATTAAAGGCAACGAACGACTAAGCAACATGAAGACTCCAGCTGCATGGAAGGAGGTTGCAAAGTCAATCTATGCATTAGGGCGGGAGCCGGAACTCATTGGTCAAGGGTTTGATGCCAAGGGCATTATGGGGGCGGCAGGGGAAGCACTTACGGAGTTACTGCTACCAGGGGAGCAAGGAGAAGTAAACAGCAAAGGCCACGATGCCATTTTCAAAGGAAACTATATAGAAGTAAAAAGCACTATTGTGCGCAAGATTACAATGAGTAACCCGCAATATAAAGGGGCAGATTATTTGGTAATGCATCGTTTCCAGAAGGAGACCGGTCGCTATTACAATACCTATTTGATTCCAATGAACCTGCTACGTTTTTTCAAATACGATAGGGTTTACAGTGTTTCTGTGGATCTAGCGGTTGATGAATGGGCTCGATCCCTTTCGGTGACACTAGAGCGCCTTGTAAATTTTTTCGACGTGATAACTGACGAGTCCACGGTACAAAATGTTCCCGCCTGCTCAAAGTGCCATAACGAAATTTTTCGAGACGGAGAGTTTCGCATACAAGCCTTGGCGCATGTATGCAAGGCATGCGAATGGGATTCTTGGGAGCTTCGTTATGCTTATTATGATCGCGCCGTCTTTAAAAGTCACTTTAGAGCAAAACTCCGGAAAATTGGTGAAGCAGAGCGCGACTTTAAAGATCTAAGTATTCACTTAAAACAATCTTGGGGTTTTTCAGTAGATATTGACAAGAATGGTGATCGGAGAATACATCACAACTTGCCGGCATTTATTAGGCACACCGAAAAGGCGTTTATTTTTGATTTTTGCCCGAGCCTGTACGTTGCCCGTAAGCTACCAAGAAACTCAATTCGAATTGATTTTGATTTCTACGACCTATATAAAGCCTTGCAGCGATACAATCGAAGGGAGGACTCTCCAGTTCGAAGTATAAAAATTCAGCTAGATGAGCAGCAGTTAACAATACAGATTAGAAGTGGACTCGCTTGCACTGCTGATGACGGAGAAGTTCGGAATTTCATCACCTCAGGTCTCAGCCACACGAGTAATGAGCACTATGTAATAAACTTGGTTCGTAAGCTTCAACTGGCAACTAAGTAGATACTCGGTGACGACCATTTATAACAGTCGCTTCTGGCCGATAGTGGCAGGTCGTCAGCGGCAGCTTCCAAAGCGGTCAGCCAGATTTTGAGCGACAGTCAGATGACTTGTACTCGGGATTGTCCGAACAAGTCCCGCGTATGCGAAAAGCGCCCGACCACCTGATCCGAGCCGCCCATGAGCCAGATGAGCTTTTCCGATATCGAATATGCCGGCAAGCGCAAGCAGACACGCCGAGAATGCTTCCTCGCCGAGATGGATCAGGTTGTGCCCTGGACAGGTCTGCTGGGCCTGATCGAGTCGTTCTACCCCAAGGCCGGCGGTGGCAGAAAACCGTA
The DNA here is from genome assembly GCF_056312595.1 of Pseudomonas sp. GYB4201. Lineage (NCBI taxonomy): Bacteria > Pseudomonadati > Pseudomonadota > Gammaproteobacteria > Pseudomonadales > Pseudomonadaceae > Pseudomonas > Pseudomonas sp. GYB4201. The sequence continues at coordinate 21,182 of NZ_JBWGIG010000002.1, forward strand.
TCCTCTGGAAACCATGCTGCGCATTCATCTGTTGCAAAACGGGTTCTCCCTGAGCGACCCAGCCATGGAAGAAGCGCTCTACGAAATCACGCCCATGCGTCAGTTCGCGCGTCTGACACTGAGCGCGCCGATCCCTGAAGACACCTCGATCATGAACTTCCGGCACCTGCTGGAGAAGCATCAATTGGCGCCTGCCATCTCGCGGTCATCAACGGTTATCTGCAAGACAAAGGGTGTCCCTGCGCCAAGGCACCATCGTCGACGCGACCATCATTCATGCTCCCAGCTCGACCAAGAACGAGGAAGGAAAGCGTGATCCCGAGATGCATCAGACGAAGAAAGGCAACCAATACTTCTTCGGCATGAAGGCGCATATCGGCGCCGATGCAGAGTCGGGGCTGGTTCATCATGTTCACGGCACTGCGGCCAATGTGGCCGATGTCACGCAGGTCGCCGAGCTGTTGCACGGCGAAGAAAACGCAGTTTATGCAGACGCTGAATACACCGGTGTCGAGAATCGTGAAGAGCATGAAAGTCGTGAGGTGATCTGGCAAATCGCGGCGCGGCGCAGCACGTATTCCAGGCTCAATAAACGCAGCGTGCTGTACAAGGCCAAGTGCAAGATCGAGTACTGCAAAGCTCAGACACGGGCCAAAGTCGAGCATCCATTTCGGGTGATCAAGCGTCAGTTTGGCTACGTGAAAGTGCGCTTCCGGGGGCTGATGAAAAACACAGCTCAGTTGACCACGCTATTCGCCCTGTCGAATCTGTGGATGGCTCGAAAACAGCTCATGGGTATGGGTGAGCTGCGCTCTTAACAAGGTGAACCGGGCGAAAAACGCCCTCGACGCCCGCTGAACTAGGCCGTATTCAGCAAATAGCGCTTCGTGCTGAGAAAATTACGACTTGCGGCTGCCGTAAAGCAAGTTGATCAGAGCATCCTTAGAGGACAAAACTTTACCGGGTTCGATAAATTCAGATCGGCGTTCTGGAAGGCCGTATCGACCTCCACCTTCGCGGAGCAATTTGCTCCACAGAACACCGGGCGGATGCAAACAGGCAGGGCTCCGCGGGCACGCCGGACAGATCGGGTGGGAGGCAGGCTATCGTATGAGCTTCATCATGTCCGCAAGGTATCCGAAGATGGCGAGGTGTACAACGTTGATAACCTGCGAGTGAACACCCCAAAAAACCATATTGACCTTCACCGCAACAAGTAGGCACACCATGACTGACCCACTACTGAAAGACAACTTTTCCGATTACACCGAAGAAGAATTCACACAGCTTCTAGAAGCACTTGCCTTCGAAGATCGCAATGGTACAACTGACGAGCAAGCAGACCGATTGCTGCTGCATTTTGAAAAGATCAGCCAACACCCGTCAGGCTCAGACCTTATCTATTATCCAGAACCAGGTGCGGATAGCACTCCTTCGGGCGTGGTTCGCATCGTCAAACAATGGCGCGCAATGAACGGTTTGCCTGGCTTCAAAGCCGTTTGAGCTGCCCTGAAGCGCCGGCAAGCCCTTGAATCCTTCGGTGTCAAAAGGGTTGTCCAGACGCCACTTTTACGCTCGGCGGGCCATCGGCAACGCAAGCCGACATTCCATTCAGCGGTGCCGCACTCAAGGGTCACAGCCTCGATCACTCGTTCGGAGTAATCTCATACGGTACGTTGGCAACAAAAAAATTAAGCCAAGTACCTTGCCATCCTGGAACCCCTAGAGAAAACGATTTCCGCGCTTTATCAAAGATCACCCAGGTAATGGACAATTCACCCTCCGTTTCATACGGCGAGCGCATATCCAACATGGAGGCCGCGTAAAGGGGGGTGCGGTAAACCTCCCCCGGGCGCGTGGCATCCACCACCCTCACGAATACCTTGTCGCGCAGAGGAAACAGTACCCCGCCAAGGGTGACGCTTTCGATAAGGTAATCGCCTTTAGGGCTGCGTAGTGTAAAGTCCGCTCGGCCATTCAACTGCCTGAAAAACTCACCAGTCGCCGCCGTAATAAAAAGCGCGACAACCAGCGAAAAAATCTTCAATTTTTTAAAATCAGTCATTTGATAACAATGACCACCGGCGCAGTGAGTTTCTTGTATAAAATATCAGAGTAAACCGTAAAGTCCCCGCCAGCTTTGTGGCGATCCCGGTACTTCTGGAAACTACTATTCTGTATCAAATAGTACCTGCCCTGTTCAAGCTGCCTGAATGTTTGGTTTGAAGTCGCATCATCCTGGAACAGAGACTGGTAACCCAATACCCGTTCTTGCTGGGTAATCGTGTCATTCTTTGAAAGCGCTTCTCCGACACTGGGGGCAATGCCATCGAAATTCCAGAAGCCCAGCGGTTGGCTGATCAACGTATTGTCTTCAAAATCGTAGCTGTCTTCGGCATAGAAACCGATAGTATCAGCCACCAGCCTAATGCCCTGAGCATCTATCACCACGTCCCCTTCAGCGACGACGCGCATATTGAAATTCGCCAAGGCGCCACGCAGGTCGTTCAAGTCGTCGTCGCCCTCCTGATTGAATTCAACGACTCGGCTATTGGAGTAGCCGAACGCCTCAGCCTTGGACGCAACGCCATTGAACCGAAGCGGATAGGAGCCCGGCGCCTTGCCTGCAGAAAACGCTGCAACGTGCCGTTTAATTTCAGCCTGGGCGCTCATGTTATTCCAGTTCGCTTCAAGCACCTTGGCCACTTCCTGTGCGCGAGGGTAACTGACCACCCAGCTCATTTTTACGATAGTTTCTTCAACATACTGGGCAGGCGTTGGCAGTTGATGCGTTTTCACTTCCCTCGTCATGCCGCCATTGGGCGTATCCCAAGGCTTGCCGGCAAACCAGTGCCTCATCAGCGCAGCCGACACTGGCCAACCAATTTTGTCCATTGCATCCGGAATATCAGTGATCTTGAATTGCCGCGACTGCACCTGCGCACCTTGAGTATTAGTGCTAGGGCTCAACGTCGATTTCGCTGTCTCATTTGCCATGACCTGCCCTCAAGCAATCACTACTTCAGTTTGGGGTTCATATTCCAAATGCACGCTTTCTGCCTGAGCAGCGGCGATTGATTGGGTTTTCCCCTGGCTGTCAGTGATACCTTTGAGCACTTTTCCAGAAGCGGTCGTCAGCTGGTAACGGCGCCCTGCAAGGGGCTCGCCCGAGTCGTCCTTGAGCACGAAGTGCTCATTGAAATGACCAGGCATCGGTGCCAGGCCACTGAATGGCGCAGGCACGAACGTGTCGCCGACGATAATGGTGCTTGCGCCCGTGATAATTTGTCCCCCGTGGTTCGTTGCGCTGCCCAGGAATGCGATGGGCTTTCCGTTGACGAATACGGTGGACATCCCCTCGGTAATGGACGCTCCGCAACTGCAAGTGTCGCCAACCGTAGCCACCGGCATGCCTTCGAAAATCACATCGGGTGAACCGCTTGCAATGGGGTTTGGCGCGTGGCCGGACATGGGACAGGCATGTGTATCGGAAATACGAGCCGCTGGTTTTGCGGACATTGGGAAGCTCCTTTTCGAAGAGCGTCCTACCGTGGACGCTGGCGCAGGATTTTACAGCGAGTGCAGCCATTGATAAACCGGGCCTCGCCACCACGATTCATCGCCAGGTAATTCCTGAGATCGAGCGCCGCCTGCGCGGCGCGACGCAGCCTTCGGCAGCTGCTACAGGTGAAGCATCGCGGGGCCACCTGCCATCTCGACTCATTACAAATCAACACGTTAAACAACCCCAAAATCCCCAGACACCCATTCCGTCGCATCTTTGACAAAACCTATTGACGACGCATTTGGTAACACCTTAAATGTCTGTATCAGGCGTCAATCGTTCCCCCGTTTCTGCACAGTCTTACAGGCCTGAAGCGAAGCCAATCCGGCTTCCACATCCCCTTCAAACATGTGAACACCTGCGCCTACGTCGCCCTTGGCGGTAGCGTGCCCCACCGTTTTCAACGCCAACCTGCCCATCACGGGGTCCCATGCCCCTGCGCAGCGTTTGCGACTTGCCCCACCCTCGTCAACCCGGGCCAGGCTTACGGGTTAATCGCCCACTGACATGCCTCCCCCTTCTTGGGGCGCGTGTGGTTGCTTCTATTAAGGAACTTCCCATGACAGTCATCGACGCGCCAGTCCTGGCCCAGGAAAAAAGCGTGAATCGGCTTGCCTACCTCGATTCCCTCCGGGGCATTGCTGCAGTCCTGGTCGTCATCACCCACCTGTGGCTGCCTTCGCTAGGGGCGTGGTCGCTGCCTGACCACTTCCTGCTCGACATCGGCAAGATGGGGGTCATCTGGTTCTTCCTGCTCAGCGGGGTGGTCATCCCGTTCAGCCTGCACCCCGGCCCTGGCGGGGCCCGGCGCTTTATCGTGTCGCGTGGGCTGCGGCTGTACCCCACCTACTGGCTCTCGATGGCGGTGTTCGTCGCCATGCTGGCGCTGACCGGCGCGGAGCTGCCGAGTGGCCGCGCCATCATGGCCAACCTGACCATGCTGCAGTCAGCTTTTGGGTACGACGACGTGGTGGGGCTGTACTGGACACTGTTCATCGAGTGGGTGTTCTACGCCCTGTGCCTGGGCCTGACGCTGATGAGCAGGCTGCACGATACGACGTTCCGCGCCCTCTGCGCACTGGGGCTGCTGCTGGTTGCGCTGGCCATGGGCATGGCGCGCATGCTGCTACACCGCAAGTTGCCGGTCGCCCTGCCGCTGGGGCTTTCATTGATGCTGTTCGGCTCGATCTGGCGCGACTGGATACTGGGCCAGGCCACCGCCACCACCAAACGCTGCGCTGTTGCGCTGCTCGGCGCCTACTGCGTGCTGCTGCCGCCGACCTTCTACGCGGCCTACGGCTTCGACACCGGCCTGGGCGAGTACTGGCTGCGCTATCTGTTCACCTATGCCCTGGCCATCAGCAGCTTCCTGGTGCTGACCCAGCGCGTGCGCCTGCAGCAGCCACTGCTGCTGTGGCTGGGCACCCGCAGTTATTCGCTGTACCTGCTGCACCCCAGCATGGCGTTGCTGGCGGGTTATTGGCTGGGCAGTGCCAAGCCGTCGATTTTGCTGGCACTCGTGGCTACCGGCCTTGCGTTTGTGGCAGCCCATGTGAGTTACCACTACGTCGAGTGGCCCTTCATGCAGCTGGGCAAACGCCTCAACGGCAAAGCGCGTGCGCCCATGCCGTTCATTCCTGAGTTGCAGGTGCCTCAGGAAACCAGCAATCGGTCATGATTTCAGTGGGATTTGCAGCAGAGAAACCGGCCTTGAGTCGGTTTTTTTGTGCCTGGGGTTTGGCCGCAGCCCACCACATCCCCAAGGACGCAGCAGGCAAAATCGACGGAAAAGCACGTGGCATACAGCGACACAAAAAACGGGGGGAGGCAGCACCATCAGAGCAGCTAAGATTTCCGCCGCCCAGAAACGAAATGGCCCCGCAGAGCGGGGCCATAAATACTTACCTAGTGCCATCACCAGCATGAACCAGAAGGGCTTCTGGGAGAGGACGGGCTAGGGCTGCGGTGCCAATATAATTGGCCACGACAGGATGGGCAAATTTGAGCAACCGCCCTACCCTGCCTGCACATATTAGAGGTCGCCCTGCGCAACGCGATCGACAGGGAAGATATGTATCCATAGGCCAGTAGCTGATCAGCTATTGAAAGGCATAGCCTTGTGGCAGCTACAAATCCGGCTCGTAACTTGAGCCCATCACCCCATTCGCCTCCCGAAACCCAAGCGCCTCATCGGCAAACTCAAACGTCCCGCCATCCCTCACCTCCCGCGCCGCCCGCAGCAACGCCCCCAGCGCCGCCCGGGCAAACGAGCTGCCCAGGCTGACCCTGCGCACCCCTGCCCCTTCCAGCTCGCTGGCAGTGAGTTTCGACCCCGCCAGCCCCATCACCACGTTCACCGGCTTGCCCAACGCCGCGCACACCTGGCGAATGGCCTCGAGGTTGGGCAACGACGGCGCGAACAGCACATCGGCACCAGCCCGTTCAAAGGCCACCAGGCGGTGGATGGTGTCGTCCAGGTCCGGGCGGCCCTGGCTGAAGTTTTCCGCGCGGGCCACGAAGGTGAACGGGAACGGCAGGCTGCGTGCAGCTTCGACGCCGGCGATTACCCGTTCCAGGGCGTGGTTGAAGTCGTAGATGGGCGCCGCGGCGTTGCCGGTGGCATCCTCGATGGAGCCGCCCACCAGGCCGATGTCGCCGGCCATGCGGATGGTGGTGGCAACAGCTTCAGGGCTGTCGCCGAAGCCGTTTTCCAAGTCGGCGCTGACCGGCAGGTGGGTGGCCTGGACGATGGCCTGGGCGTTGGCCAGGGTTTCGGCGCGCGACACGGCCCCTTCGCCATCACGGCGGCCCAGGCTGAAGGCCAGGCCGGCGCTGGTGGTGGCCAGGGCCTGGTAACCCAGTGATTCGAGGATTTTCGCGCTGCCGGCGTCCCAGGCGTTAGGCAGGATGAAGAGCTTGGGCTGGGCGTGCAGGGCCTGGAAGGCCAGGGCTTTGTCGAGGGTTTGCATGGGGCCTCCGCAACGTTGGGCAGGGTTAAGTTGTAGCAGATCGGCTCGCCGGACGCCCTTCGTCGGTGAAGATGATTGTCATTTGCGCATCAGTGCTCCATGGCTATGGTTAAGTCGCAGGAAGCGTCACCAATGGAATGTACGAACAGGGAGATCGCCATCATGGCTTCGGAATTCAACGAGCTGTTGGCCAGCGTTCGCGCTGGTAAAACCTATGAATCAGTCACCGCCCGCCTGGCTGCCATTCGGCAAAACAAGGCCGCTACCCAGGACCCCAGCACCTTGCGCGCCCTGCGCGATGCAGAGGTGTATGCACTGGTGTGGGGGGTTGCAGTGGCTACCCGCGAGGACAGTGCTGCCAGTCTCGCCATCGAGCAATACGACGGCGGCGATGACACCGCCTTCAAAGCCCTTATCAAGGCCCAGCAAACCAATGGCGAGGTGCTGGAAACCGCTATCGCCGCAGTCAAGCAGGATGCCAAGGCCGCGGTGGGCGGCAGCGCCAGCGACGCCATCGCCGACGCCAACGCCGCCGAAGAGGCCTACACCGCCGCGCAACCCTACATTGCGACCATCGTGGGCACGAAAATCGACGAGGACTCGATACGGCTGGTGATGCGCCTGGAAGAGTTCACAGCCCCTGTGCGCTCAGCCGCCGATGCCTACGTGAACGACCAGGTCGAGCGTGCTCGCACCGTGGAAACCCTGAAGGCATTGCAGGGGACTTACCTGCTGGTGTGGCGCAAGACCACCACGGGAGGCGGCAACCCGCTGGCCGTGCAAGGGGTGCTCGAAAGCATCGATGAGCAGAACGGCAGCTTCGTGCTGAAAAGCACGGTGTATTCGGGCCGCTACGACACCGTGGCGATTTCCGACATTGGCAGCCTGGACACCTCGCGTAGCGGTCCCGGGGCGCGGGGTAGTGCCGTGACACCAGGCTGGCGCAACGTCGGGCTAGGCGAGTGGGTCCGCTCAGACAAGTACTGACCAGCACTCCCGACCTTCCCGTGGACTGACCACGGGCAGGTCGCCTGCCGCGCCACTCACTGCGCGCGCACCGGCTCCCCACCCGCGCACGTCCAGTCCACCAGGCGAATGCTGTCGCGGCCGCCGCGCTTGGATTCGTACAGCGCCGCATCGCCCAGTTCTATCAAGGCCGTCAGGCTGGCCGGCGGCTGGTCGAACAGGTTGGCGCCAATGCTCAGTGTCACCGCTTCAGGGGTGGCGAAGGCCTCTGCGGCGGCGCTGTGGAAGCGGTCGCGCAGGGCGCTGCCCAGTTCGACGATGGCGTCGCGCGAGGCGTTGCTCACCAGGATCACGAATTCGTCGCCGCCCAGCCGCGCGGCCAGGGCGTGCTCGGGCAGTACCGCGCGGATCATCTCGCTCAGGGCAATCAGCAGGCGGTCCCCGGCGGTGTGGCCGTGCAGGTCGTTGACCAGCTTGAAGTTGTCGATGTCGATCAGCAGCAAGGCGCCAGGCCGCGCGCTGGACACATCCTGCAGCAGGCGCGGCGCCCGCTGTTCCAGGGCGCGGCGGTTGTACAGGGCGGTGAGCGGGTCGCGGGCGGCCAGGCGGGCGATGTGCTGCTCGCGGCGGTAGCGCTCGGTGCCGGTCATGGACAGGGCAATCAGCATGATCGCCATGGCGCCTTCCACCAGGGAGATCTGGATGATTTCGCCGCGGAAGGCCGCCAGGTCGATCAGGGTGCCGGGGATGACCACCGACAGCGCCTTGGCAAAGTAGAACAGGCCGTGCAGCAACAGCACGTAGCGCAACTGCACGGCGCCCACGCTGAGGGACTTGCCGTGGGGGCGCAGCAGGAAGCTGGCGCGCAGGGTGACAAGGCCGATCATGCTCGATTGCGTGGCCATCATCACCTTGGACCACCAGGGCCCGTCGGGCAGGAACAGCATGCCCAGCCAGACGGCGATGATCAGGTACCAGGCCTTGGACAGCCGCGCCTCGGTGAAACGCGCCACGCCCAGCAGGAACAGCCAGTGGGCGGTCACCAGCAGGCCGTTGGCGAACCAGATGCCCACCACCAGCAGGCCGCTGCCGCGCAGCAGGGCCAGGGTGGAGCCAACGGTGATGATGGCGAAACCGGCGCTCCACTGCAGCAGCGATGGCGAGCGCACGCTGGCCCACTCCACCGCCAGGTACAGCGCGGCAGCGGCAGCCAGGGCGATGGTGATCGTCAACATTGTGGGTGGGTCGAGCGCCATGTTCTGACAAGGCCTGTGCGGGTCATTTGCGATGAACGGATTGTAAGCGTTCGGGCCGGATTTTCGGAGAGCCTGGTCAAGTTTTCGGATGACGGCCTTCTGCGACACGCTGTCGCCTGTGCCATCGGCGGCGCGGGCGGAATCTTTATTGATCGGACGGGTAATTTTCGGCGGTTGCGGGCAGGCGGTGAGCGCTGGTGGCCGGTGGCCCTACCCAGGCTCGATTAGTCAATCCAGCGCAGATAACTCGCGCAAAACCTCGGGGTGCAGGCTGGCAACGCGAAGCAACGTCTGCGCCGCCCCGGTTGGCTGACGGCGACCTTGCTCCCAATCCTGCAAGGTACGCAGGCTCACACCGAGCAGCTTGGCAAAAACGCTTTGGGAAACGCCAACCCGCGAACGGGCCTCAGCCGCACGGGACAACGCCACTGGGGTGATTCGTGCTGCATGGCCTGCCTTCATCTGGCGAACCGAGGTCAGCAAATCACGCTGGAACTGTTCCATCTCAGCGTCCATTGGGTATCTCGTGTTTGAGTCGCTTGAGCAACGAGGTAGGCACCCTACGCAAAGCCGTACAACCCAACAATACCCAGACTATTTCCGTATATGAACAGAAGCTCAAATCGCGCCCAACAAAAAACCCGCCGAAGCGGGTTTTGTGTTTTGGCCCATTCAACTCCCTGTCGAAGTGAATCCTTTCGTGGCCTGTCATCCTGACGCCGGGCAACTCCTTTGCCTCAGCTGTTGGACGTAGATTAAGGCCACGGGCGGGTTTCCCATAGAGGCGATTGGAAGCACGGCGTGTAAGACATTGGCTATTACACTATAGGCTCCGTCGCACCCACCGGGCTGTAGTAGGCTTGGGGAAAACGCCAAGGACCGCTGCCCATGACCCAGAACATCTACGACAACCCGGATTTCTTCGCCAATTACGCCCAGCTGGGGCGCTCGGTACACGGCCTGGACGGCGCCGCCGAGTGGCCGGCGCTGCAGGCCATGCTGCCGAACATGCACGGCGTGCGGGTGGTGGACCTGGGCTGCGGCTATGGCTGGTTCTGCCGCTGGGCCGCCGAACAGGGCGCGCGCAGCGTGCTGGGGCTGGACGTGTCGCAGAAGATGCTGGAGCGCGCCCGCGCCACCACCGGCGACGCGCGCATCCAGTACGCCCAGGCCGACCTGGAACAGTTGGTGTTGCCCGAGTGCAGCGTGGACCTGGTCTACAGCTCGCTGACCCTGCATTACCTCAAGGACCTGGCCGGCCTGCTGGCCGCAGCGCACAAGGCGTTGGTGCCGGGCGGCCACTTGGTGTTCTCCATCGAACACCCGATTTTCATGGCCGCGCGCCACGCAGACTGGGTCACTACGAAGGACGGGCGCAAGACCTGGCCGGTGGACAGCTACCAGCGCGAGGGTGAGCGAGTGACCAATTGGCTGGCCGACGGCGTGGTCAAACAGCACCGCACCCTGGGCACGCTACTGAACGCGGTGATCGACGCCGGCTTTACCCTGGCGCATATCGAGGACTGGGGCCCCACGGCGCAACAGCTGGCGGCGGTGCCGGCACTGGCCGATGAGGTGGAGCGGCCGATGCTGTTGCTGGTGGGGGCGCACCGATGAGAACATTTGTACTCCTGCTGCTCGGCACCCTGGCCACCGGCGCATTCGCCGCCAGCGAACCCAAGCCCGACTGCGCCAACGCGCTGACCACGGTGCAGATGACCCAGTGCGCAGCGCTGGATGCAGACGCCGCCGAGGCGCAACTGAACGCGGCGTATCAGCAACTGTTGAAACGGCTGGGTCAGCCTGATACCGCCACGGACAGGTTCAGCCTGATGCGCCAGAAGCTGCAGGTGGCCCAGCGCGCGTGGATCAAGTTCCGCGACGCCGACTGCGAAGCGGTGTACCAGATGAACGCCTCGGGCAGCCTTCGCGGGCTGGCGGCGCTGGGCTGCAAGCGGGCCCACGCCGAGCAGCGCACCAAGGAGCTGCAGGCCTACCTGGGGCCGTGACCCCCTGCGGCAGCGGCTACAGGTTTGACGCACCCGCGTATCAAACCCGTTAAGATAAGCCTCTCCCCCGCCACCGCAGGCCCCACCGTGTCATCACTCATCGTCGCCCTCGGCGCTTCCGCCGGTGGCCTGGGGCCGCTGGAAGGTTTCCTGCGCCTGATGCCGGCCGATTCGGGCGCCTGTTTCCTGGTGATTCAACACCTGGACCCCGACCACCCCAGCCTGCTGGCCGAGATTCTTGGCCGCGCCACCACCCTGGCCGTACTGGAAGCCACTGACGGCGCGCGCCTGCTGGCCAACACGGTGTACGTGATTCCGCCCAACCACGACCTGCGCCTGGCCGGCAAGCGCCTGGTGCTGGGGCCGCGCCAGCAGCCCGCGGGCCAGCACCGGCCGATCGACACCTGCTTCACCTCCCTGGCCGAGCAACACGGTGCGCGCGCGGTGGGCATCGTGCTGTCCGGCACCGGCAGTGACGGCACCCGTGGCTGCCGGGCCATTCTCGACCACGGCGGCAGGACGCTGGTGCAATCCCCCGAGGAAGCCGCCTACAGCGGCATGCCCGACAGCGTGATCCAGGCCGGCAATGCCACCCAGGTGCTGACCGTGGTGCAGATGGCCGGGGCGCTGTTCAGCGAGCCGCTGCCGGTGGCCAATACCGCCCTGCAACACATTCTGCTGCACCTGCGGCAAAGCACGGGCCACGACTTTACCCAGTACAAGAAAAGCACCATCGCCCGGCGCATTGAACGGCGCATGCAGGTGCAACAGGTGGCCAGCGAAGCCGACTATGTGCAGCTGCTGGAAGCCAGCGCCAGCGAGGCGCAATTGCTGTTCAACGAGTTGCTGATCAACGTCACCCAGTTCTTCCGCGACCCGCTGGCGTTCCAGGTGATGCAGGCGCAGGTGCTGCAGCCCATGCTGGCGGCCAAGGGCCGCGACGAGATGCTGCGCATCTGGGTGGCCGGCTGCGCCAGCGGCGAGGAGGCCTATTCACTGGCCATCCTGCTGCACGAGCTGCTGCAGGGCCGCGACCAGCCGCTGACCGTGCAATTCTTCGCCACCGACCTCGACGCCGACGCCATCGCCACCGCACGGGCCGGGCTGTACCCGCCCAGCATCGCCGAGGACGTGGGCGCGCACCGGCTGCAGCGCTATTTCACCCAGGAAGAAGCGGGCTACCGGGTGCGCAAGGAAATCCGCGAGATGATCGTGTTCGCGGTGCAGAACGTGATCAAGGACCCGCCCTTCACCCGGCTCGACCTGCTGTGCTGCCGCAACCTGATGATCTACCTGGGCCACGCGCTGCAGAACCGCCTGGTGCCCAGCTTCCATTACGCGCTGAAGCCGGGCGGCGTGCTGTTCCTGTCCCCCAGCGAGAGCATCGGCGGCCACGCCACGCTGTTTTCGCCGCTGCATCGCAAGTGGAAACTGTACCGGGCCATCAAGGGTACGATGCCCGCCTCCATGCCGTTGAACCGCAGCCTGTCCTGGGTGCCCGAACGGATCGCCAAACTACCGGAACACCCCGCGAAAATGACCCGTGAAAGCAACATCGCCGAACTCACCCGCCGCGCCCTGTTGCAGGATTTCGGCCCCGCGTCGGTGGTCACCGACCTGACTGGCACCATCCTCTACATCCACGGCGACACAGGCAACTACCTGCGCCCGGCGCCCGGCCAACCCAGCCTGAGCGTCATCGACATGGCCCGCGAAGGCCTGCAACTGGCCGTCCGCAACGCCGTGCAGCAGGCGGCCGACGGCAGCCTGACGCAGCCGCTGACCGTCACCACCGATGGCATCAACCGCCAGGTGCAGGTCAGCGCCCGGCGCCTGGCCGACAGCGCCCAGGGCGAACGCCTGCTGCTGATTACCTTCCAGGACCTGCCCGGTGCGCCTGTCACCAGCAGCGAGTCGCTGAGCCAGCCAAGCCCCGAGAACGTCACGCGCCTGGAGCGCGACCTGGCCTATACCCGCGCCAACCTGCAGGCCACCATCGACGAGCTGCAGGACGCCAACGAAGAACTGAGCTCGGCGAACGAGGAAATGCAGTCCACCAATGAAGAGTTGCAGTCCTCCAACGAGGAACTGGAGACCTCGCGTGAGGAGCTGCAATCGGTGAACGAGGAGCTGGTGACCGTCAACGCCGAGCTGCAGGCCAAGATCGAGCAGTTGGGCGACATGCAGAACGACATGAAGAACCTGCTGGACAGCATCAACATCGGCACCATTTTCCTCGACACCCACCTGACCATCCGCCGCTTCACCCGCGACGCGGTGAAAATCTACCGGCTGATCCCCAAGGACGTCGGGCGGCCGCTGGCCGACATAACGTCGTACCTGGACAACCTCGACCTGCTGGTGCCCGCGCAACAGGTGCTCGACACCCTGATACCCCGCGAGATAGAGCTGTGCACCACCACCGGCGACTGGTTCATGGCGCGCCTGCTGCCCTACCGCACCCTGGACAACGTGATCGACGGCGTGGTCATGACCTTCCACGACATCAACGCCCGGGTGGCCAACGAACAGGCGATCCAGGCCGCCCGCGAACTCGCCGAAGCCATGGTGGACACGGTGATCGAGCCGCTTTTGCTGCTCGATCACGACCTGCGGGTGGTGACGGCCAGTCGCTCGTACTATCGTGAATTCCACACCGGGCCGGCGCAGACTGCTGGCCGTCGGCTATATGAGTTGGGCAACGGCCAATGGGATATCGTGGCACTGCGCAATCAGTTGGGCACCATTCTGCAGGACAACACCAGTTTCGATGGTTTTGTGGTGGAGCAGGTGCTGGCCGGCGGCGGCCCGCACACCATCACCCTGAATGCCCGTCGTGTCGCCGGCAGCGGCGCGCGGCCGCACCTGATCCTGCTGGCCATGCAACTCCAACCGTCGAAAACCTAGAGGGTCTGCTCCATGAAGTTGCCGACACCTGCACAGGCTTCACCCCACGCTGCGCAGGCCGGCAACACGCAGCTGCTGTACGACCTGCAGATGCACCAGGTCGAGCTGCAGATGCAGAACGAGGAGCTGCGCAACGCCCACCTGGCCCTGGAGACCTCCCGCGACCTGTACCTGGACCTCTACGAGCACGCGCCGGTGGGCTACCTGACCCTGTCTACCCAAGGGGTGATCGAAGCGGTGAACCGCACTGGCGAGAGCCTGCTGGGCTGCGCGCGCGAGCGCCTGCTGCAGCGCCGCTTCGCCAGCCGGGTGGCCAGCCATGACCGCGACCGCTGGCAGCAGGTGTTCGTGCGCATGTGCCGTGGCGCCCAGCCCGAGGAATGCGAGCTGACCCTGCGCCGCGCCGATGGCAGCCTGTGGCAGGCACGGCTGAACTGCGTGCAGCACCCCAGCCAGCCGCCCAGCGTGCGCGTGAGCATCACCGACCTCACCGCCCGCCAGCAGCTGGAAAGCCGCCTGAGCCTGGCCGCCAGCGTGTTTACCCATGCCCGCGAAGGCATCATGATCACCGACGCGGGCGGCGCGATCGTCGAGGTCAACGACGCCTTCAGCACCATCACCGGCTACGCCCGGGCCGAGGCGCTCGGCCAGAACCCGCGCTTCCTGGCCTCGGGCCTGACCGAGCCGGGCCTGTATGCCGACCTGTGGCGCAGCCTCTGCGAGACGCACCACTGGCAAGGCGACCTGTGGAACCGCCGGCGCAACGGCGAGAACTTCGCCACCCGCCAGACTATCACCGCCATCCTCGACCCACAGGGCCGGGTACAGCACTACGTGTCGCTGTTCACCGACGTCACCGAACTGCACGAACACCAGCGCCAGCTGGAATACATCGCCCACTACGACCCGCTGACCCACCTGCCCAACCGCGTGTTGCTGGCCAGCCGCCTGCAGCAGGCCATGACCCGTGCCTTGCAGGCGGGCAGCAAACTGGCCCTGGCTTATCTCGACCTGGACGGTTTCAAGGCCATCAACGACCTGCACGGCCACGAGGCCGGCGACCGCGTGCTGACCACCGTGGCCCGGCGCATGAAACACACCCTGCGTGACGCCTGCACGCTGTCGCGCCTGGGCGGCGACGAGTTCGTGGCGTTGATCGTCGATCTCGACCATGTGTGCGACAGCGCGCTGATGCTCGAACGCCTGCTGGCCGCCGCCAGCGAAGTGGTACACATCGGTGCGCTGCCCATCGAGCTGTCCGCCAGCATCGGCGTCAGCTATTACCCGCAGGAGGGCGAAGTCAGCGCCGACCAGCTGCTGCGCCAGGCCGACCAGGCCATGTACCAGGCCAAGCTAGCCGGCAAGAATCGTTTTCACGTCTTCGATGCCCAGCACGACCTCGACCTGCGCGGCCACAACGCGCGCCTCGACCGTATCGAGCGCGCCATTCGCGAACAGGAGCTGCGGCTGTACTACCAACCCAAGGTCAACCTGCGCACCGGCCTGGTGGTAGGCACCGAGGCGCTGCTGCGCTGGGAGCACCCGGAAAAAGGCCTGTTGCTGCCTGACAGTTTCCTGCCCTTGGTGGAAAGCAACGCGCTGTCGGAAGTGATCGGCGACTGGGTGCTGGACGGCGCCCTGAAGCAGATTCAGGCATGGCAGCGGCAAGGGGTGCAGGTGCCGGTCAGCGTCAACGTCGGTGCCCGCCAACTGCAGCACCCCGACTTCGTCGCCAACCTGACCGAGCGCCTGGCCGCGCACCCGGACGTCGACCCGTGCATGCTGATGATCGAGATCCTGGAAACCAGTGCGCTGGAGGACATCGAAGGCGTGTCGCAGACGTTGCGCACCTGCGCGGCCATGGGCGTGCGCTTCGCCCTGGACGACTTCGGCACCGGCTATTCGTCGCTCAGCTACCTCAAGCGCCTGCCAGTGGCGCAGCTGAAAATCGACCAGTCCTTCATCCAGGGCATGCTCGATGCCCCCCAGGATATCTCCATCCTGCAGGCCATCCTGGGCCTGGCCAGCGCCTTCGACCGCGAGATCATCGCCGAAGGCGTGGACAACGCCGCCCAGGCCAGGCGCCTGCTACAGATGGGCTGCGAGCTGGCCCAGGGCTTTGGCATCGCCCAGCCCATGGCCGCCGACGCGGTGCTGGGCTGGATCAGCGACTGGCAAGCCAGGTCGCACTGGTAGGCGGCTTCAATACACCTGCGGCACAATCAACTCTTCGGGCACCGGGCTGCGGGTGTAGTCCAGCTGGCGCTCGCGCTGGGGCAGCTCGATGGCCGGGTGTTCCACTTCCTCGTACGGCATCTGCGACAGCAGGTGGTTGATGCAGTTGAGCCGCGCCTTCTTCTTGTCGTCGGCCTGCACGATCCACCACGGCGCCTCGCTGATGTGGGTGCGCTGCAGCATCACTTCCTTGGCCTTGGTGTAGGCCTCCCAGCGGCGCCGCGACTCCAGGTCCATGGGGCTGAGCTTCCACTGCTTGAGTGGGTCGTGGATGCGGCTGAGGAAACGCAGGTGCTGCTCCTGGTCGGAGATGGAGAACCAGTACTTGATCAGCTGGATGCCGGAGCGTGCCAGCATGCGCTCGAACTCCGGCACGCTGCGGAAGAACTCCTCGTACTGCTCGTCGTTGCAGAAGCCCATCACCTTCTCGACGCCCGCACGGTTGTACCAGCTGCGGTCGAACAGCACGATCTCGCCGGCGGCCGGCAGGTGCGACACGTAGCGCTGGAAATACCATTGGGTGCGTTCGCGGTCGTTGGGCGCCGGCAGCGCCGCCACGCGGCACACCCGCGGGTTGAGGCGCTGGGTGATGCGCTTGATGACCCCGCCCTTGCCCGCCGCGTCACGGCCTTCGAACAGGATCACCACCTTGTGGCCGGTCTTCACCACCCAGCTCTGCAACTTCACCAACTCGCCCTGCAAGCGGAACAGCTCGGCAAAATACTGCCGGCGCGCGTGCTTCTCGGGGCTTTCGGGGATGTTGTTGTCGAACAGCTCATCGAAGTCGAAGCCATCGTCCAGCAACTCGAGTTCAAGCTCTTCGTCACCGTGGTCGACCAGCTCGCGGTGAATGCGGTGCATCAGGGTATCGGCGCTGGCGTGCATGATGGATTCTCCCGTGGATGTCGGACGTTTCCGAGATGGTAGGGAGAATTTGTGACCGGGTGGTTAAGCTCTCACCGGCCTCGATAGGCAGGTTCAGGCATGGGCCGCGCGTGCGAACACTTCATCCGCCCACTGGTTGAGGCTTTTCCCGGCAACCTGCGCGGCAATGGTGGCGGCAGCATGAACTTCCGGGCGAATGCGCAGCATCACCTTGCCTGAAGCCGGCTTGTCAGGCGTGACACCCCGTTCCGCGCAGTCTTCCAGATAGTCATCAACAGCCAACGCCAGTTCACGATGTAATTCCACAACGGAATGGGCGTGGAAACTGATGATGTCACGTACGCCGAGCAGGCGGCCGACAAAAATATCATCGCGCTGATCAAACTCGACGCGCGCGGTATAGCCTTTGTAGGTCATGCAATTCATACGTCAACTCCTGCCCGCTCGAGAAACTCGCGGGCCTGTTCCACTTGGTAGCGTTTCGCCTCTTTACCTGGATGAGGCCTGTGGCAACGCCAGGTCTCCCCATTCAGGGTCAACTTAACCCTGGAGCCTTCGCGCTCCAGGATCTTTCCGCCCAGATGGCTGACCAGTGCCTCGATATCAGCAAAGACAATGGTGGCACTGGTGGGTTGGCGCCAGATGGATTCAAGCGTTTTCCGGTATCGATTATTCATCGATAAACGCTATCACTTTATGATAGCAGATGCCGTAATTCAAGTGTTACGACCCATGAATACGAGCCTAAAACGCCATCATGAAAATTGTGACCGCCTCGTCATTTTAAGCACAACGCCATCAAAAGTACTCACGACGCTACATTTTTGACACCAAAAACCGTCAATATAATGTTACTAATAATAAGGTTATTGAGAAGCCAATCCCATTCTCATTGTTCATCTGGCTGCCGCGCTTTATGTCGGCACGCCCAAGACACGGAGGTCTTATGCGCCTATTTCGCATTCCAGGCAGCGTCGCGCTGCTCGCTGTTTCCCTCATGCCCCTGGTCCATGCCGAAGAGGCCACCCAAGAGCGCCTGTGTGGCTGGTACGAGAACCCTACACCGCGGGTCATCAATCTCATCGACCACGAAGGCAGCTGGAAAGTGGCCACTGCGGACGGCTACAGCGCGCCAGGGCAGAAGCCGATTTTCCGCGCCAGCCAGTGGATACGCACCAACGGTGACTACGGCTATGGTTGCGCCTGCCTGTCCGGCGACATCGATGAACAGACCCACACGGTCAACGCCATTGCCACCGCCACCGCGCGCACGTTGGCAGCGTGCCGCTCTGACGCCAGCCTGCGTGAACCGTCGGAGTTGAAGGGCAAGAACGTGGTGGGCGCCATTGTGATGTAGCTCGCTGGATTGGCAGCATTTGTGCGATTGTTGTCATTCCCGCCAATGGCCGGTCGAGCGATGATGGTTCCACCTCTCTTCGTGGAAGCCATCATGCTCAACGACCTGATTCGCCAACGCCCGCTGGACATCAACCTGCTGCTGTACCCCGAGGTCGAGATTCTCGACTTCGCCGGCCCCTACGAGGTGTTCAGCGTCGCCAGCCGCGTGGCCTTGCGCGACGGCGTGCTGGCTCACCCGGCGTTTCGCGTGCACACCGTGGCCGCCCAGGCAGGCCTGGTCCGCGCCCGTTACAACCTGCGCGTGGAGGCTGACGCCAGCCTGGAAAGCGCCCTGCCCTGCGACATTCTGATAGTGCCTGGGGGCGTGGTCGACCAGCCGCTGGCGGATGCGCGCACCCTCGACTGGGTAGCCACGACGGCCACCCGCACCGCGCTGGTGACGTCGGTGTGCACCGGTGCGTTCGTGCTGGCCAAGGCCGGCGTGCTGACGAACCAGCGGGTGACCACGCATTGGGACGACATTGAGCTGCTGCAGCGCGACTTTCCTGCGCTGACAGTGGTTGCCGACGTGCCCTACGTGGACCTGGGCAGCCTGATCACTTCTGCGGGGATTTCCGCTGGCATCGACATGAGCCTGCATGTGGTCGCTCGCCTGTTGGGTGCCGACACCGCGGCGAGCACGGCCAGGCAGATGCAATACCCCTGGCAAGATCAGCCCTGAGGAGAAATTTCCTAGATCGTTTCGGGAAGCTTCCGAGGCAATACTGGAAGCATCCGGTTACGGCGTGGTGCGAGCGTCCGGATAATGCAGCCGCTTCCACCTCGTACCGGATAGTGACAATGCCCCTACACGCCCCGAACACGCTGCCCTTCCTGCTGCTGGCCTTGACGCCATTCGGCGCCCTGGCCACGGAAGGCGTGATCCACTTCAGCGGCGCGGTGACCACGCCCCTGTGCCCGTTGCTTCTGGCACCGGACCAGCCTGTATTGGCCCGCCTCGCGACCGCAGGCCCGGGCTGCGAGGACAGCGGGCGGGTCGCGGAACTGCGGGTTGAGACAGTTGGCGAGCCACAGGAAGGGCTCGCCGTTGTCACGGTGCAGGTGTTCTAGGCCTTGGCGGCCTTGCCGAAGCCATCGGCGCGGAACATCTGGCGAATACCGCGCAGCGCCTGGCGGATACGGTCCTGGTTCTCGATCAGGGCGAAGCGCACGTGGTCGTCGCCGTACTCACCAAAGCCGATGCCCGGCGACACGCACACCTTGGCCTCGGCCAGCAGCTTCTTGGCGAATTCCAGGGAGCCCAGGTGCGCGTACTGCTCGGGGATCTTCGCCCACACATACATCGAGGCCTTGGGGTTCTCGACCATCCAGCCCAGCTCGTGCAGGCCCTTGACCAGCACGTTGCGGCGCTGGCGGTACTGCTCGGCGATGTCCAGCACGCACTGCTGGTCGCCTTCCAGGGCCGCGATGGCCGCGACCTGTAGCGGCGTGAAAGTGCCGTAGTCGTGGTAGCTCTTGATGCGCGCCAGGGCGTTGACCAGCTCCGGGTTGCCGACCATGAAACCGATGCGCCAGCCGGCCATGTTGTAGCTCTTGGACAGGGTGAAGAACTCCACTGCGATGTCCTTGGCCCCGGGCACCTGCATGATCGAGGGGGCTTTCCAGCCGTCGTAGACGATGTCGGCGTAGGCCAGGTCGTGCACCACCAGCACGTCGTACTGCTTGGCCAGCGCGACCACGCGCTCGAAGAAGTCCAGTTCCACGCACTGGGCGGTGGGGTTGGAGGGGAAGCCGAGGATCATCATCTTCGGCTTGGGGATGGAGCCACGGATCGCCCGCTCCAGTTCCTCGAAGAAGTCCACGCCGGGCACCAGCGGTACCGAACGCACCTGGGCGCCGGCAATCACGGCACCGTAGATGTGGATCGGGTAGCTGGGGTTGGGCACCAGCACGGTGTCGCCCTGGTCCAGGGTGGCCAGCATCAGGTGCGCCAGGCCTTCCTTGGAACCGATGGTGACGATGGCTTCGTTTTCAGGGTCGATCTCGACCTGATAGCGGTCGGCGTACCAGCGCGAAATGGCGCGACGCAGACGGGGAATGCCACGCGAAGTCGAGTAGCCGTGGGTGTCCTCACGCTGGGCAACGCTGACCAGCTTTTCCACGATATGCGGCGGGGTGGCGCCGTCGGGGTTGCCCATGCTCAGGTCGATGATGTCCTCGCCACGGCGGCGGGCGGCCATCTTGAGCTCGGCGGTGATGTTGAAGACGTAGGGGGGAAGACGATCGATACGCGAAAAGCGGCGCGGCGAAGAACCGTTGTCAGCCATGTTGAAACCTCGAGACGTAAGCGCCCGGAACCGTCCGAGCGACGCGGCCAGTGCGCTGGCCAGAGGCATAACAATAAGCCTGGGGAGGAAAAGCTGTCCAGCCCCTTTTCAGGGATAGTTGAATTATTTATGTTAAAACCAGAAATTTCACCTTAAAACAAAACACAATTCAGTGGATTATCCTGAATAAGTGAGAAATGCATGACGCGGCCTATCGGCCGCTGCTACGGGGGGTTCTTGAACGCAAAAACGCCCCGGACCTTGCGGTACGGGGCGTTTTCGGTGTAGCAGGACAGCGATCGAGTCGCGTACCTACACTCAGTGAGCGTAGGTCAGCAGCAGCTCCGTCGGCGCCTTGAAGTCCAGGGACATCATCACGCTCAGGGCCGTGATGGTGAAGATGGAGAACACGAACAGCTTGCGTGCCCACACCTTGTCATCAACTGCCTTGTAACCGGTCCAGGCCATGTACAGCCAGTACATGCCCATCGCTGCCGCCACTGCCAGGTAGCTCATGCCTGCGTAACCACCAAGGGTCAGCATGAGAGTCGCCAGCAGGAACGCCAGGATGTAGAGCAGGATGTGTTTCTTGGCTACAACGATGCCACGCTTGACCGGCAGCACCGGAATCGATGCGGCCAGGTAGTCGTTGAAGCGGAAGATCGCGATGGCATATGAATGCGGCATCTGCCAGAGGCTGAACATCACCAGCAGGGTCAATGCAGCCATGTCGAAGTGACCGCTCACGGCCACGTACCCGATGACGGGCGGCATGGCTCCGGAGAGGCTGCCGACCAGGGTACCGTGCACCGACTTGCGCTTCAGGTACAGGCTGTAGAAACCCACGTAGATGATGAAGCCGATCAGGCCGCCCAAGGCCGCCAGCGGGTTGGCCATCTTGTACAGCATGGCCAGGCCCGCCACACCCAGCAGGGTGGCGTAGGCCAGGGCGACCTTCAACGAGATCAGGCCCTGGACCAGTACGCGGTTCTTGGTGCGTTCCATCTTCACGTCGATGTCGCGGTCAATGCAGTTGTTGAATGCACAACCCGACGCCACCACCAGTGAAGTGCCAATCACCGTGGCCAGGAAAAGGGCGAAATCTACATGCCCTTGCGAGGCCAGGAAAAAGCCGCCTGCCACAGAAAGCACGTTACCGAAAATGATCCCCGGTTTGGTGATTTGGATAAAGTGCTTAACGGACATGCAGTTTTCCTCAGTGCGCCATCATGACGGTATGGATGCTGACCATGATCCACAGCGCCAGGCCAACCAACAGCACGATGACGATGCCTGCGAACACGAAGGCGATGACGTTGTTGCGTTGCGCCTCACTACGGTCCAGGTGCAGGAAGTACACCAGGTGAACCAGTACCTGGATCACGGCAAATGCCAGGATCAGGAACAGCGTCGCCGACTTGGAGAACACTGGGTGCATGACCAGGGCGAACGGGATCGCAGTCAGGATGATCGACAGTACGAAACCGATCATGTACGACTTGAAGCTGCCGTGGCTGCCCGAATCGTGGGCGTGAGCGTGAGCGTTAGCCATTACAGGGTCCCCATCAGGTAAACAACGGTGAACACGCAGATCCACACCACGTCCAGGAAGTGCCAGAACAGGCTCAGGCAGCTCAGGCGGGTGTTATTGGTCGGGGTCAGGCCGTGTTTCGAGACCTGGTACATCATCACCGCCATCCAGATCAGACCGCTGGTCACGTGCAGGCCGTGGGTACCGACCAGCGTGAAGAAGCCAGACAGGAAGCCGCTGCGCGACGGGCCGAAGCCCTCCGAGATCAGCTTGTGGAACTCGTTGAGTTCCATGCCGATGAAGCCCAGGCCGAACAGGAAGGTGATGAACAACCAACCCAGTACGCCACCCTTGTTACCCTTGTGCAGCGCCAGCATGGCGAAGCCGTAGGTGATGGAGCTCAGCAGCAGGCAGGCGGTCTCGCCCAATACGTACGGCAGTTCGAAGATGTCATGACCCGACGGACCACCTGCAACGTTGCCCGACAGTACGGCGTAGGCAGCGAACAGCGATGCGAACAGGATGCAGTCCGTCATCAGGTAGATCCAGAAACCAAATACGGTCATTGGACCCGCATCATGGTGTTCGTGGTCGTCGTGCCCATGGTCGTGACCATGGGCAGTTCCAGCGTTCAATACTATGTTCGACATTGTTTAAGCCTGTTCAAGCGCGTTGACGGGGGTCTTGGAGACACCAGCCACGTTTGCTTTCGCCAAGATTTGTTGACGTTCGCCTTCGATGCGAGCCACTTCTGCTGCAGGGACCATGTAGCCTTGATCATCACGCGCAGCGTGGATGATGAAGTAGCCAACACAGCCGATCAGGCCAACAGCGGCCAGCCAGAAGATGTGCCAGATCATCGCGAAACCGAACACAGTCAGGAAGGCGCTCATCACCAGGCCCGTGGCAGTGTTGTTAGGCATGTGGATATCCGTGTACTTCGTCGGGAACGTGTACGCGGTACCGTTGCGCTTGGCTTCGGTGAAGGCATCGATGTCGTTTGCGGTTGGCAGCACGGCAAAGTTGTAGAACGGCGGTGGCGAGGAAGTCATCCACTCCAGGGTGTGGCCGTTGTACGGGTCACCGGTCACGTCGCGGTTCTGATCACGGTCACGGATCGAAACGTACAGCTGGATGAACTGGCAAGCGATACCGGCCAGGATCAGCAGTGCACCACCCATGGCCACGTACAGGTACGGGGTCCAGTCCGGGTTGTCGGTGTGGTTCAGACGACGGGTCATGCCCATGAAGCCCAGTGCGTACAGCGGCATGAATGCCACGTAGAAGCCCGAGATCCAGAACCAGAACGCTGCCTTGCCCCACTTCTCGTTCAGGGTGAAACCGAACGCTTTAGGGAACCAGTAGGCGAAGCCTGCGATGTAGCCGAATACAGCACCACCGATGATCACGTTGTGGAAGTGAGCCACCACGAACAGGCTGTTGTGCAGCACGAAGTCAGCACCTGGAATGGCCAGCAGTACGCCAGTCATGCCGCCGATCGCGAAGGTGATCAGGAAGCCCAGGGTCCACATGACCGGCGCGGTGAAGCGCAGGCGACCTTGGTAGATAGTGAACAGCCAGTTGAACAGCTTCACACCCGTCGGGATGGCAATCAACATCGTTGCCAGGCCGAAGAAGGAGTTGACGCTGGCGCCAGAACCCATGGTGAAGAAGTGGTGCAGCCAAACCATGAAGCCCAGTACCGCGATGCAGCCAGAAGCCAGAATCATCGACACGTGGCCGAACAGACGCTTGCCGGAGAAGGTCGAGACCACTTCGGAGAACACGCCGAACGCTGGCAGGATCAGGATGTACACCTCAGGGTGACCCCATGCCCAGAACAGGTTGACGTACATCATCGGGTTGCCGCCCAGCTCGTTCGTGAAGATATGGAAGTCCATATAACGATCGAGGGTCAGCAGGGCCAGGGTGGCGGTCAGGATCGGGAACGAAGCCGCGATCAGGACGTTTGCCCAGGTGCAAGTCCAGGTGAAGATAGGCATGTCCATCAGCTTCATGCCTGGGGTACGCATTTTCAGCACGGTGACCAGGAAGTTCACGCCGGTCAGCGTCGTACCGATACCCGACAGCTGCAGCGCCCAGATGTAGTAGTCCACACCCACGCCCGGGCTATAGCCCAGTTCCGACAGCGGTGGATAGGCAACCCAACCGGTACGTGCGAATTCACCGACGCCCAGCGACAGGTTGATCAGTACCACACCGGATACCAGCAGCCAGAAGCTCAGGGAGTTCAGGAACGGGAACGCAACGTCACGGGCGCCGATCTGCAGTGGAACTGCAAGGTTCATCAGGCCGGTGAAGAATGGCATCGCCATGAAGATGATCATGATCACACCGTGGGCGGTGAAGATCTGGTCATAGTGTTCAGGCGGCAGGTAGCCCTCGCCGCCGTTGGCGGACAAGGCAAGCTGCGAACGCATCATCAGGGCGTCGGCAAAGCCACGCACCAACATCACCATGGCGACGACGATGTACATCACGCCAATTTTCTTGTGGTCAACCGAGGTCAGCCATTCGGTCCACAGGTAGGACCATTTCTTGAAGTAAGTGATCGCCCCGACCAGCGCCAGCCCACCCAGGATGATCATACTGATCGTGACCATCACTATCGGGACATGGAAGGGGATCGCTTCCAAAGTTAATTTACCAAACATCGTTTACTCCTCTGCCCCAGCAGCTGAATGCGAACCCATGTCCATACCTTCCATACCGGCGACTTCTTTGCCTTCGTGCGCCATGTGGCCTGGATTCATACCCTCATACTTGTCGATGATGGTCTGGAACAGGTTTGGCGTGAACGAGGAATAAAGCGCGACAGGTGCTTTCTCGCTTGGTTTGGCCAGAGCAGCGTATTCAGCCGAATCAAGCTGTTTAGGTGAATTCTTCACTTCCGCGACCCATGCATCGAAGTCCGCCTGGGTGGTGGCGACTGCCTTGAACTTCATGCCGGTGAAACCTTCGCCGCTGTAGTTGGCGGAGATACCATCGAATTCATGTGGCTGACTGGCCAGCAGGTGCAGCTGGGTCGTCATGCCGGCCATCGAGTAGATCTGGCCGCCCAGGCCCGGAATGAAGAACGAGTTCATCACCGAGTCAGATGTAATGCGGAAATTGATCGGGGTGTTGGCCGGGAACTCGATCTTGTTGACGGTGGCGATACCCAGGTCCGGGTAGATGAACAGCCACTTCCAGTCCAGCGAAACGACCTGGATGGTGATCGGCTTCACGTCGGACTCGATCGGGCGATACGGGTCAAGGGCGTGAGTGGACTTGTAGGTGATCACGCCCAGCACGATCAGCAGGCACAGGGGAATACCCCAGATGGCGGCTTCGATCTTGTTGGAGTGGCTCCAGTCCGGCGTGTATTTGGCCGAAGTGTTGGTAGCGCGGTATTTCCACGCGAACACGATGGTCATCACAATGACGGGTACCACCACCAGCAGCATCAGCAGGGTAGCGGTAATGATCAGGTTTCTCTCGTCGAGACCGATCGGCCCTTTCGGGTCAAGCAGGGTCCACTTGCATCCACCGAGAAAAAGCATGCCGAAAAAGGGCAATATGCCAAACAGTCTGGGGTAACGCTTTTTGCTCATCTCACGACCTCTAAGCAGCTTGCATCAGTGCAATTGTGTTTTGATCGCCAACACTTCGTCCTGCCAAGCGTCAGCATTTATCGAGTTGGATACGGGCATGCCTAGAGATCAGCTGCTGCTGTTTGGCAGACCTGTGTGGTACGGTAATTTCTTATTGTGCCTTTGCAGGCTAAGTGTCGGTTAGTCGGCAATAGCCTGTCTGCAGACCAAATCCATTTGGGTGCGGAAACACAAGGTGGGCTCTCAACCCCGCGCCTGACGTGGCCTGGAGCACTGGCGGGGGGCATTTCTGCCACCTGTCGAGCGTCTCGCAAAGCCTGGCCCAGCGGATTTTGCGGGGATTGTAGATACCTCAGGTTTCATTGACTATGGCTTATTTAGCAACAATAAGTTTCCGCTAGTGTAACAATGAAGCCCACTTTCAAGGGATTGCGACACGATGTCGCACCCCCTGCCGCACCCCTAAAAGCCTGGTTTTGCTAGGGATAAAGCCCTTACAAAAGGTCTGTGCTTATCGGTCACGCCTTGGCAAGGCGGTGGAATCGGCACGATTAATGATTTGTAACTTGACCTCGAAGGGCGCCGTTTCAGCCCTTGCGGCGGTTGCGATAGATGCCCAGCGGCACCAGGACGATCGTCAGCGCGAAGGCTACCAGAGCCCATTGTGCCAAGGACAGCCCCAACACGGGTGGATAGGGCGTGGTGCAGAAACCGCTGACCTGGAACACCATGGGCCAGGCGTCGGCCAGGGGCAGGCCGTCGACGAAGGGCTGCAGCACGTCGACGCCGCAGCTCGAGGAAGGGTTGGCCAGCACGTAGACGTGATTGCCGGCCGCCACCGCGCCACCGACGGCGCTGAGCACCACCAGCGCCTCGAACACCGTGAGGCTGCGCTTGCCGGGCATGGCGGCACCAATGAAGGCGAACAGGGCAATGAACAGCAGCGCGTAGCGTTGCAGGATGCACAGCGGGCATGGCGCCTCTTGCAGCACCACCTGCATGTACAGCGCACCGCCGATCAACGCCAGGCAGATGATGCCCAGCAAGACCAGGAAACGCTTCTCGCGGTTCAGCTGCGATTTCACATCACTCATTGCTTGTCCCTTCATTGGTGTGGGTAGGCTGTCGTGCCGTTGCGCCCGCCAGTCTACACGCTCACCAAGACCTTGAAAAAACAGGAAGGTTCCGGGACTTGCGCGGGACTGTGGAGTAAACCGCAGCGAAATTAACCCTGCGTTAACCCGCCGTTAACCCGCTGACCGCGTAGCAGCTGCCGAAGGCTGCGTCCGGGACAATTGCATCGCCCCTGACGCGGCCTGGCGTCCGCTGCTACGTGATTCAGATTTCGGCAGCCGGGCCGAAGAACTCATAGTGCGCCTGCCCTTCCGGCACGCCCAGCGCCTTGAGGTTGCCCTTCACCGCCTTCATGAAGCCCTTGGGCCCCAGGAAGTAGGCGTCCAGGTCACGCTCGGCCGGCAACCAGCGGTTCAACAGCGCGTTATCCAACAAGCCCACCGCATCCGCTGCGCCGCCCGCCTCGGCGTAGCAATAGAAGCGCTTGAGCTGCGGGTGGCGCGCCGCCAGGTTGTCCACCCAGTCGCGGAAGCCGTGCACCGCGGCGTTGCGCGCGCAATGGATGAAGTAGATCGGCCGCTGGCTGGGCAACGCCGCTTCCAGCATCGCCAGGGTCGGGGTGATGCCCACGCCCCCGCTGATCAGCACCAGCGGCTTGCTGCCGGCGTGCAGCACGAACTCGCCGGCAGGCGGGAACAGCTGCACCTGGTCGCCTACCTGCAGGCGCTCGTGGAGGAAGTTGGAGACCTTGCCCCCGGCCTCGCGCTTGACGCTGATGCGGTACTGCCCGCCCTTGGCCAAGGCCGACAGGGAGTAGTTGCGGCGGTGTTCCTCGCCGTCGATCAGCAGCTTGATGCCGATGTACTGGCCGGCGCTGAAATCGAGAATGGCCTGGCCGTCCACGGGTTCGAAGTAGAAGGACACAATTTCGCTGCTCTCCTGCACCCGCGCCGCCAGCTTGAAGTCCCGGCCACCGCGCCAGCCGCCTGGGGCGTCAGCCTTCTGCTGATACACCTCGGCCTCGGCGGCAATCAGGATGTCCGCCAATTGCTGGTAGGCGTTGCCCCAGGCTGCCAGCACCTGCGGGGTGGCGATCTCGCTGCCCAGCACTTCCTCGATGGCACGCAGCAGGCAGGCGCCGACAATGGGGTAATGCTCGGCCTGGATCTGCAAGGCCACGTGCTTGTTGATGATGCGCGCCAGTAGGCCGCCCAGCTGGTCGAGCTGGTCAATATGGCGGGCATACATCAACACGCCATTGGCCAGGGCCCGCGGTTGATCGCCGCTGGCCTGGTTGGCCTGGTTGAACAGCGGGCGCACACTGGGGTTCTCTTCCAGCAGGGTGCGGTAGAAATGGGTGATGAGCGCTTCGCCGCCACTTTCCAGCAGTGGGACGGTGGATTTGACGATGGCGCGATCCTGGGCACTGAGCATGGCGTAACTCCTTGAAGCGTGAGTTGAAAAGGTTGCCCAAGGTATTTCACGCTTCATGCCAACTATTTTATCGATATAAATCAATAAGTTAATAAACATCATGGTCAAAATGACAACAACAGCGTAAAGTCATAATGACTACACGAGGTCATTATGACTGCAAAACCGCTGCTCACTGCCCTGCTGCCACTGGTCTCCGACCTGTCCCGCGACCTGCCCGAACGCGAGCGCTACCGCCGCCTGCTGCAAAGCCTGCGCACCCTGCTGCCGTGCGATGCCACCGCGCTGCTGCGCCTGGACGGCGATTGCCTGGTGCCACTGGCCGTGGACGGTTTGAGCACCGACACCCTGGGCCGGCGCTTCAAGGTCAGCGAACACCCGCGCTTCGAGATCCTGCTGAACAACCCCGGCCCGACCCGCTTCGACAGCGACACCACCCTGCCCGACCCCTACGACGGGTTGGTGGACGGCCTGCACGAAGACCTGCACGTGCACGACTGCCTGGGCTGCCCGCTGTTCGTGGAAGAACGCCCCTGGGGCCTGCTGACCCTGGACGCGCTGGACCCGCAGCGCTTCGACAGCCTGGACCTGGACGCCCTGGAGGCGTTCGCCAGCATGGCCGCCGCCACCGTCACCGTGGCCGAGCGCATGGACCAACTGGCCATGCGCGCCGAGGACGAGCACCAGCGTGCCGAGGTCTACCGCCAGGCCAGCGGCCAGCAGCCCCATGAAATGATCGGCCAGAGCCCAGCGCTGCAACGCCTGGGTGACGAAATCCGCCTGGTGGGCGGCAGCGACCTCACCGTGCTGATAACCGGCGAAACCGGGGTGGGCAAGGAACTGGTGGCCCAGGCCATCCACCAGGCTTCGCCGCGCGCCCGGCAGCCCCTGATCAGCCTCAACTGCGCGGCGCTGCCCGACACCCTGGTGGAAAGCGAACTGTTCGGCCACGTGCGCGGCGCCTTCACCGGCGCCACCAGCGACCGGCGCGGCAAGTTCGAGCTGGCCAACGGCGGCACGCTGTTCCTCGACGAGGTGGGCGAACTGTCCCTAAGCGTGCAGGCCAAGCTGCTGCGGGTATTGCAGAGTGGCCAGCTGCAACGCCTGGGCTCGGACCGCGAGCACCAGGTGGACGTGCGCCTGATCGCCGCCACCAACCGGGACCTGGCCGAGGAAGTCCGCGAGGGCCGCTACCGGGCAGACTTCTACCACCGCCTCAGCGTGTACCCGCTGCAGGTGCCGGCGCTGCGCGAGCGCGGCCATGACGTGTTGCTGCTCAGCGGTTATTTCCTGGAACAGAACCGCTCGCGCCTGGGCCTGGGCAGCCTGCGCCTGAGCGCCGACGCCCAGGCCGCGCTGCTGGCCTACCCGTGGCCGGGCAACGTGCGCGAGCTGGAACACCTGATCGGCCGCGCCGCGCTCAAGGCGTTGGGGCAACAGGGCAAGCGGCCGGACATCCTCACGCTGGCCGCCGCCGACCTGGACCTGCGTACCGCGCCCAGCAGCGCACCGCTGATCACCGACGACACCGTGGCACCGGGCATCGACCTGCGCCAGGCCACCGACCTGTTCCAGCGCCAGCAGATCCAGGCCTGCCTGGCCCGCCACCAGCACAACTGGGCCGCCGCCGCCCGCGAGCTGGGCCTGGACCGCGCGAACCTGGCGCGCCTGGCCCGTCGCCTGGGCTTGAAGTAACCCTGCGGGGCGCCCGGACGCGGCCTGCCGGCCGCTGCTACGCCCTCCGGGCCGCGTCCCGGCCACCACGCAGCCCCAGGATGACAAACAACCGCCCGCCGGCCTAAAGCCTGCCCGCGCCGGGTCGATAAACCTGGCATCGAATTGAAACCGGTCTGACAGAGAAGGTCCCCATGTCGTCCAAGAATGCCCGCGCAGATTCACTCTCGCTCCTGCTGTTTACCTTGCGCAGCGGCAAGTTGATGGCGATCAACCTGTTGAAGGTCAGTGAAATCATCCCCTGCCCGCCCCTGACCCGCCTGCCGGAGTCGCACCCGCACGTGAAGGGCGTGGCCACCCTGCGCGGCACCTCGCTGTCGGTGATCGACCTCAGCCGTGCCATCGGCGAAATGCCGTTGCTGGACCCCAGCGGCGGCTGCCTGATCGTCACCGACATCAGCCGCTCCAAGCAGGGCCTGCACGTACAGGGCGTGAGCAAGATCGTCCACTGCCTGACCACCGACATCCGCCCGCCGCCCTACGGCGCCGGGGTCAAGTCGTTCATCACCGGGGTCACCCAGGTGGACGGCGCGTTGGTGCAGGTGCTGGATATCGAAAAAGTCATCCACGGCATCGCCCCCGCGCCCATCGAGGCCGGCCACGAGCAACTCAGCGAAGAAGACGCGCAGCTGCTGGCCCAGGCCAACATCCTGGTGGTGGACGACAGCCAGGTGGCCCTGCAGCAGTCGCTGCTGACGTTGCGCAACCTGGGCATCGACTGCCACACCGCGCGCAGCGCCCGCGAGGCCATCGACCGCCTGCTGGAGCTGCAAGGCACTGCCGAGCAGATCAACGTGCTGGTGTCGGACATCGAAATGTCGGAAATGGACGGCTACGCTTTGACCCGTACCCTGCGTGAAACCCCCGACTTCAAGGACCTCTACGTGCTGTTGCACACCTCGCTGGACAGCAAGATGAACAGCGACAAGGCCCAGGCCGCCGGCGCCAACGCCGTGCTGACCAAGTTCTCGTCGCCCGAGCTGACCCAATGCCTGATCCGCGCTGCCCGCGCGGTGGCCGGCGTGCCCCACTGACACCGCCATGGCCGAGTGCATCCTGATGCGCAAGGCCCTGGGCATTGCCGAGGCCCCCGTGTGGTGGCCGCTCGGCGTGCAACTGCGGCCCTGGGAACCCTCTGCCGCCGCAGCCGCCCATGCCTTGCTACTGAGCGTGCAGCAACTGGAACCCGCCAGCACGCCGCAGGCCTGGCTGGAACAACTGGCCAGCGACCCCGAGTTCGACCCGCGCCTGTGCCGGCTGGCCTACGGCCCCGACGGCCTGGCGGGGTTCGCCATGGGCTGGACCAGCAGTTTCATCCGCCACCTGGCCGTGCAACCCGACGCCCGCCGCCAGGGCCTGGGCCTGGCCCTGCTCAACGACCTGCTCAACGCCTACCGGCGCCGCGACGAGGGCTTCGTCGACCTGACCCTGCTGGCTGACAATGCCGACGCGCTGAGACTTTATGCCCGCGCTGGCATGCACGAGGTGCGTCGCTATAGTCAGTAGCTATATCCAGTAACAATGCCGGTCACAAGCCGGCCCTAGCCCTGAGTCATACTTCGCGCTTTCCCCAACGAGGCTCCCGATGACTACCACCCGCCTTCCCGCGTTGCTGCTGCTGGGCCTGTGCGCCACCGCCCAGGCCTCCAGCGATGAAGCCTGGGCTGCCCACGACCAGCAGGTGATCGACGCCTGCGTGGCGGCCAGCCAACTCAAGGACAGCCAGCCCGTGGGCCGCCCCGCAGAATTCGACGACAGCGTCGGCTACAGCGCCCTGCTGTTGCAGGGCCGCTACCCCCAGGCGCACATGAAGAACCGCCAGGGCCGCGAGCTGTGCCTGTTCGACAAGAAACAGCAGCGCGCCCAGGTCAGCGAGTGGGACTCGATCATGAGCGTGCGCAAGCCCTGAGCTTCACAGCCAGACAAACCGGTACACCAGGTCCAGCCAGGGCTGCAGCCTGTCGCTGCTGCCCAGCAACGCCAGGCACAGCACGTTGGCCAGCAGGCTGGCGAACAACGAGGCCTTGAACCAGGGGTTGTCCTGCAGCAGGGCCACCAGGCACACCGCCAGGCCGCCCAGGCTGGCCAGCCAGGCCTTGCTGCCTGGCGCCACCGGCAAGTAGTGCAACACCACCAACAGCAGCGGCATCAGCACGAGCGCAACGGGGTTCAACCATTTACCCAGGTGGGGGCGATTCAAGGGCAACCTCTGCAGGTGGACAAAACGTAACCAAGTGTCTCGGTATCAAAAAGTTACCGCTATTGGGCGTTTCCCTTTTGCTTGTAGGAAAAAGCCGAGATTGCAAGCAAGGCCGTGGCGGACCAGCGCCGCTTTCCTGACAAAACTGACAGCGACACGTCATGCTCGCGACCCGATTGCCGCTATATAAAGAGAAGCAATCCCCCTTCCCTGCCCACGACCCCGGCGTCTCACCCGCATGCGCACACCGATAACAAGAAAACTGCTGTTGGCCCTGATCATCATTGCCCTGCTGGGCGCCGCCCTCTGGTACTGGAAAAAGCCGGCGCACAAGGTCGCGGCCGCCGCGCCCATCCCCGTACGCGTGGTGCAAGTCAGCCGCCAGGACGTGCCCAAGTACCTCACCGGCATTGGCACCGTGCAGTCGCTGCAAAGCGTGACCGTGCGCCCGCAGATCGACGGCATCCTCGCCAAACTGGCGGTCAAGGAAGGGCAGTGGGTCAAGCAGGGCGACCTGCTGGCCAGCATTGACGACCGCGCCATTCGCGCCAGCCTCGACCAGGCCCGGGCGCAGCTGGGCCAGAGCCAGGCGCAGCTGCAGGTGGCAGGGGTCAACCTCAAGCGCTACAAGGACCTGAGCGTCGACAACGGCGTGTCGCGCCAGACCCTGGACCAGCAACAGGCGCTGGTCGACCAGCTCAAGGCCACCATCGAGGGCGACCAGGCCAGCATCGCTGCCGCCCAGGTGCAGCTGTCCTACACCCAGATCCGTTCGCCGGTGACCGGCCGCGTGGGCATCCGTAGCGTCGACGAAGGCAATTTCCTGCGCGTGACCGACACCCAGGGCCTGTTCACCGTGACCCAGATCGACCCCATCGCCGTGGAATTCGCCCTGCCCCAGCAAAGCCTGCCCACCCTGCAGGTCCTGGTGCACGGCAGCGAGCCGGCCCAGGTGAAAGCCTTCGTCGATGGCGACAGCGACAACGGCACCTTGCTGGGCACCGGCCACCTGAGCCTGATCGACAACCAGGTGTCGGCCACCACCGGCACCATCCGCGCCAAGGCGCAGTTCGACAACAAGGGCCAGACCCTGTGGCCCGGCCAGTTGGTGAACGTCAGCCTGCAGAGCGAGCTGCTGCGCAATGCCCTGGTGGTACCGCCCCAGGTGGTGCAGCGCGGCGTCGACAACCACTTCGTCTACCGGGTGAAGGCCAATAGCGTCGAGTCGGTGCCGGTCAAGGTGGTCTACCAGGACAGCAGCCTGACCGTGATCGACGGCGTGGCCGCCGGCGACACCCTGGTCAGCGACGGCCAGTCGCGGCTCAAGCCCGGTAGCACTGTCGAAGTGGTCAAGCAGCAACCCCCAGCGGTTGCCGACACCACCGTGGAGCCACAGCCATGAGCGTGCGCGGCGGCGTTTCAGGCTGGTGCATCGACCACCCGGTGGCCACCCTGCTGCTGACCTTCGCCCTGGTGCTGCTGGGTTGCATCGCCTTCCCGCGCCTGGCCGTGGCCCCCCTGCCCGAGGCCGAGTTCCCCACCATCCAGGTCAGCGCCGCGCTGCCCGGAGCCAGCCCGCAGACCATGGCCTCGTCAGTGGCCACGCCGCTGGAGGTGCAGTTCAGCGCCATCCCCGGCATGACCCAGATGACCTCCACCAGCGCCCTGGGCACCAGCAACCTGATCCTGCAGTTCACCCTGGGCAAGAGCATCGACACCGCTGCCCAGGAAGTGCAGGCGGCCATCAACACTGCCGCCGGCCTGCTGCCCAAGGACATGCCCACCCTGCCCACCTGGAAGAAGGTCAACCCGGCGGACAGCCCGGTGCTGATCTACAGCATCAGCTCGTCGCAGATGCCCGGCACCGAACTGAGCGACTACGCCGAGTCGCTGCTGGCCCGGCAGATCAGCCAGATCGAAGGCGTGGGCCTGGTGAACATCACCGGCCAGCAGCGCCCGGCGATCCGCGTGCAGGCCTCGGCCGACAAGCTGGCCGCCATCGGCCTGACCCTGGCCGACGTGCGCGTGGCCCTGCAGAACACCAGCCTGAACCTGGCCAAGGGCGCGCTGTACAGCGACTCCAGCGTCTCCACCTTCGCCGCCAACGACCAGCTGTTCGAGCCGGCTGACTACTCCCAGGTGATCATTTCCTACAAGGACGGCGCGCCGGTGCACCTGACCGACGTGGCGAAAGTCATCAACGGTTCGGAAAACGCCTACGTGCAGGCCTGGTCCGGCGACCAGCCGGGCCTGAACCTGGTGATCACCCGGCAGCCCGGCGCCAACATCGTCGACACCGTGGAACGGGTGCAGGCCGCCATGCCCGGGTTGCAGGCCATGATGCCGGCGTCGGTGCAGGTCACCACGCTGATCGACCGCACCCGCACCATCCGCGCCTCGCTGCACGAGGTGGAAACCACCCTGCTGATCGCCGTCCTGCTGGTGGTGGCGGTGATGGCGCTGTTCCTGCGCCAATGGTCGGCGACGCTGATCGTTTCCAGCGTGCTGGGCGTGTCACTGGTGGCCAGCTTCGCGCTGATGTACGCGCTGGGCTTCAGCCTCAACAACCTCACCCTGGTGGCCATCGTCGTGGCCGTGGGCTTCGTGGTGGACGACGCCATCGTTGTGGTGGAGAACATCCACCGGCACCTGGAAGCCGGCGAAGGCATGCGCGAGGCGGCGGTGAAAGGCGCCGGCGAAATCGGCTTCACCGTGGTCTCCATCAGCTTCTCGCTGGTGGCGGCGTTCATTCCGCTGCTGTTCATGGGCGGCGTGGTGGGCCGGCTGTTCAAGGAATTCGCCCTGACCGCCACCTCTACCATCCTCATCTCGGTGGTGGTGTCGCTGACCCTGGCCCCCACGCTTGCGGCCATGTTCATGCGCGCCCCGGTGCACCACGCCGACGCCAGGCCCGGCTTCGGCGGGCGGCTGCTGGCCGGCTACGAACACTACCTGCGCAAGGCCCTGGCGCACCAGCGGCTGATGCTGGGCATCTTCGGCCTGTCGGTGGGCCTGGCCATCTGCGGCTACATCTTCATTCCCAAGGGCTTCTTCCCCATCCAGGACACCGGCTTTGTGCTCGGCACCACCGAGGCGGCAGCAGACGTGTCCTACCCGGACATGATCAAGAAGCACCTGGAACTGGCGAAGATCGTCGGTGCCGACCCGGCCGTGCAGGCCTACTCCCACTCGGTGGGGGTGACCGGCAGCAACCAGACCATCGCCAACGGCCGCTTCTGGATTGCCCTGAAAGACCGTGGCGACCGCGATGTCTCGGCCAGCGAGTTCATCGACCGCCTGCGCCCGCAGTTGGCCAAGGTGCCGGGCATCGTCCTCTACCTGCGCGCCGGCCAGGACATCAACCTCAGCTCCGGCCCCAGCCGTGCCCAGTACCAGTACGTGCTCAAGAGCAACGATGGCCCTACCCTCAACCTGTGGGCCCAGCGCCTGACCGAGAAACTGCGCTCGCTGCCGGCCTTCCGCGACCTGTCCAACGACCTGCAACTGGGCGGCAGCATCACCCACATCAGCATCGACCGCAGCGCCGCCGCGCGCTTCGGCATCAGCGCCGCCGACATCGACCAGGCGCTGTACGACGCCTTCGGCCAACGGCAGATCAACGAGTTCCAGACCGAGACCAACCAGTACAAGGTGGTGCTCGAGCTGGACGCGGCCCAGCGCGGCAAGGCCGAGAGCCTGAACTTCTTCTACCTGCGTTCGCCGCTGACCAGTGAAATGGTGCCGCTGTCGGCGCTGGCCCGGGTCGACGCGCCCAGCATCGGCCCGCTGTCCATTGCCCACGATGGCATGTTCCCGGCGGCCAACCTGTCGTTCAACCTGGCCCCTGGGGTGGCCCTGGGCGATGCGGTGCAGATCCTCAACCGCGCCCAGAGCGAGATCGGCATGCCGGCCTCCATCACCGGCAACTTCCAGGGCGCCGCCCAGGCGTTCCAGAGCTCGCTGGCCAGCCAGCCGTGGCTGATCCTGGCGGCGCTTGTGGCGGTGTACATCATCCTCGGCGTGCTGTACGAAAGCTTCGTGCACCCGCTGACCATCATCTCCACCCTGCCCTCGGCCGGCCTTGGCGCGCTGATCATGCTGTGGCTGTGCGGCCAGGACTTCTCGATCATGGCGCTGATCGGCCTGGTGCTGCTGATCGGCATCGTCAAGAAGAACGGCATCCTGATGGTCGACTTCGCCCTGGAGGCCCAGCGCCATGAAGGCCTGTCACCCCACGACGCGATCTTCAAGGCCTGCCTCACGCGCTTCCGGCCCATCATCATGACCACCCTGGCGGCCCTGCTGGGTGCCCTGCCGCTGATGTTCGGCTTCGGCGCCGGCGCCGAGCTGCGCCAGCCCCTGGGCATGGCCGTGGTTGGCGGCCTGCTGGTGAGCCAGGCACTGACACTGTTCACCACGCCAGTCATATACTTGCAGCTGGAGCGGCTGTTCCATCGGCGCCAGGCGGCCCCTGCCGCGGCGCTGCCAGCCGGCCATTGAGAGCGGACCATGCGTATCCTGATTATCGAAGACGAAGAAAAGACCGCGGACTACCTGTACCGCGGCCTCACCGAACAAGGCTTTACCGTCGACCTGGCCCCCGATGGCATCGAAGGGCTGCACCTGGCACTGGAAAGCGACTACGCGGTGATCGTCCTTGACGTGATGCTGCCCGGGCTCGACGGCTACGGCGTGCTGCGCGCCCTGCGCGCGCGCAAGCAGACCCCGGTGATCATGCTCACTGCCCGCGAGCGCGTTGAAGACCGTATCCGCGGCCTGCGCGAAGGCGCCGACGACTACCTGGGCAAGCCCTTCTCGTTCCTGGAACTGGTGGCGCGCCTGCAGGCCCTGACCCGCCGCAGTGGCGGCCACGAACCGGTGCAGATCAGCGTGGCCGACCTGTGGATCGACCTGATCAGCCGCAAGGCCAGCCGCGCCGGCCAGCGCCTGGACCTGACCGCCAAGGAGTTCTCGCTGCTCAGCGTGCTGGCCCGGCGCCAGGGCGAGATCCTGTCGAAGACCGCCATCGCCGAGCTGGTGTGGGACATCAACTTCGACAGCGACGCCAACGTCGTCGAAGTGGCGATCAAGCGCCTGCGCGCCAAGCTCGACGGGCCGTTCGAGGAAAAACTGCTGCACACCATCCGCGGCATGGGCTATGTGCTGGAGAGCCGGCGTGAGTACTAACTCCATCGCCGTGCGCCTCAGCGCACTGTTCACCCTGGTGGCGATGGTCATCTTCCTGTTGATCGGCTGGGCCCTGTACCGCCAGGTCGACAAAAGCCTGGGCCTGCTGCCCGAGGCCGAGCTGGACGCACGCTACAGCGTGCTGGAATCGGTGCTGACCCGCGACGGCTCGCCCGAGCGCTGGGCGAAAATCGTTGCCAAACTGCACCTGCTGGAAGAAGAAGACCGGCGCCTGCATTTCTGGGTGGTCAGCGGCAACCCGGCCTTTGAATACGGCCACCCCGACCCGCAGGTGCGCGACTTCGCCCTGGGCAGGCCGGGCAAGCGCGACCTGGTGCTGGCCGAGCACGCCTACCCGCTGAAAGTGCTGGTGAACGCCCTGCCGGCGGTGGACCAGCGGCCGCCGCTGCGCTTCCTGGCCGGCATCGAGACCGACACCTTCTCGCAAACCCAGCACACGCTGCTAATCGCCCTGATCAGCTTCGCCGCCCTGGGCGTGCTGCTGGCCTCGGCCTTGGGCTACTGGGTGGCGCGGGTGGGGCTGCGGCCGCTGGTGAGCCTGTCCCGCGAGGCACAGAAGCTGGCGCCACCGCGCCTGTCCGGGCGCCTGCAACTGTCGCCGCTGCCGCCGGAGCTCAACGAGTTCGTCATGGCCTTCAACTCGTCGCTGGAACGGGTGGACCAGGCCTACGGGCGGTTGGAGGCCTTCAACGCCGACGTCGCCCACGAGCTGCGCTCGCCGCTCACCAACCTGATTGGCCAGACCCAGGTGGCGCTCACCCGTGGCCGTTCGGCCGAACATTACTTCGAGGTGCTGCAATCCAACCTCGAAGAGCTGGAGCGCCTGCGCAGCATCATCAACGACATGCTGTTCCTGGCCAGCGCCGACCAAGGCAGCAAGGCCACGCAACTGACCGCCAGCTCCCTGGCCGAGGAAGTGGCCACCACCGTCGACTACCTGGAGTTCATCCTCGAGGACGCGCAGATCAGCGTGCGCGTGAGCGGCGACGCCCAGGTGCACATCGAACGCGCGCACCTGCGCCGCGCCCTGATCAACCTGCTCAACAACGCCGTGCAGCACACCGCCGCCGGCCAGCAGATCGACGTGCGCATCACGCCCCACGGCGACCAGGTGCACATTGAAGTCAGCAACCCCGGCCCCGGCATTGCCCAGGAACACCTGCCCAAGCTGTTCGAGCGCTTCTACCGGGTGGACGCCTCGCGCAGCAACAGCGGCGCCAACCATGGCCTGGGCCTGGCCATCGTCAAGGCCATCGCGCTGATGCACGGTGGCAGCGTTTTCGTGCGCAGCGAACAAGGCGCCAACACCTTTGGCATCAGCCTTCCCGCCTGATTGCGCGCCACTGTTACAAGTTTCGTAAAGGCTCTTATCTTTATTTTCACTTGTTCCGTGGCGCCTCGCTTTATATATTTGTTGCACACCAACGAACTTGCAGACGCAAGAAGGTTTTCCAAAATGTCCAAATCATTGGGTATTGCCGGCGCTATTATCCTGTCTTCCCTGATGTTGTCCCCGCTGGCCATGGCAGAAGAATCGCCAGCCTTCGCGGCGCGGAACGCGGCTATTCAAGCCAACTTCGAACAGCATCAAGAGGCCGTGGCGCTCAAGGCCCAGCAACATCAGAATATTCAGCAGGCGCAGGCTGTAAAGCCTCAGAGCGACGCCAAGGACAGCTGAAATTGGAATTGAACCCCTTTTCCCTCGACGTTGCTTAGATGATGGTTGTCCAAGCGATTGATCTTAAAGCCGCTGCTTTCAGCGGCTTTTTTTTCGTCTTGCGAAAACACAGAGTTACGCGTGATTTTACCCACAACAAAAAACTGAGCTGATGAAAATAACAACTGCCAAAGTTAAAAAACATTTACCAAGGAGTTTAGAAACAGTGAAATCCACTTTCCGCTTCAGCCCTTTGTTCGTTGCATTGGCTGCAACGATGTCCGCCGGCGCCTACGCCGATGACAGCACCACCGCGGCCGCCAGCAAGGATGGCTTCATCGACGGGTCCACCCTGACACTGGACCTGAAGAACTATTACCTGAGCCACCGTCGCCACAATGGCGAGAACAACAGCGTCGAATGGGGCCAGGGGTTCACCGGCATCTTCGAATCGGGCTTCACCCAGGGCACCGTGGGCTTTGGCCTGGACGTCAACGCCATGCTCGGCCTGAAACTGGACGGCGGTGGCGGCACCGGCGGGTCCAGCATCCTGCCAACCACCCGCGCCACCAAGGCGGGTAATCTTTATGGTGATGCGCCTGACTCCTTCTCCTCGGCAGGCGGCGCCGTGAAAATGCGTGCCTTCGGCACCGTGATCAAGGCGGGCGACATTTTCCTGAACAACCCTGTCATCGCCGGCGGCGCCTCGCGCATGCTGCCAATGACCTTCCGCGGCGTCGAAGCCACCAATACCAGCTTCGACCACCTGACCCTGGACGCCGGCCGGGTGAGCTTCGACAAACTGTTCAACCAGAGCGGCAACGGCCGCATCGGTACCTACTACGGCACCCTGCCCGATGGCGAGGAAAGCAAGCACATGGACTGGGCTGGTGCCACCTACACCGGCATTCCAGGCGTGACCACCAACCTGTTTGCCTCGCAGCTCAAGGACATCTGGGACCAGTATTACTACGACCTGGACTACACCTATGCGCTCAACGACCTCGTCAGTGTGAACCCTGGCTTCCATTACTACCGCACCAATAGCAGCGGCCAGGCGTTGCTGGGCAAGATCGACAACAATACCTTCAGCGTGCACATGGGCGTGACTGTCGGCCACCAGACCGTCACCGCGTCGCTGCAGAAGGTCAACGGTAATACCCCGTTCGACTACATCCAGGACGGCGACAGCATTTTCCTCGACAACTCCCAACAATGGTCTGACTTCAACTCTCCCGGCGAGAAGTCCTGGAAGCTGGCCTACCTGTATGACTTCGTCGGCTGGGGCCTGCCCGGGCTGACCTCAGGCATTTCCTACACCCGTGGTACCGCTGACCTGACCAAGGCGACCCAAGCCGCGGATTCGGGCTACAGCAGCTACTACAACGCCGATGGCAAGGATGCGATGCACTGGGAACGCGACGTGGACATCAAATACGTGGTGCAACAAGGGCCGGCCAAGAACCTGGGTGTGCGTCTGCGTTGGTCCACCAACCGCAGCAACGATGGCTACAAGACCGTGGACGACAATTCGGATGAATACCGCGTAATCGTCGACTACCCGATCAACATCTTCTAATCAAACGTTTGTTCATAAAAAAGCCGGCACTTGATGCCGGCTTTTTGTTTCCTGCCTAAACCTCGGAAAGGCTTGAGAAATCAGGAAAATTGTCTGACTGTTCAGTCAAACCGTTCATCTGGCAATTTGCCATCATCCCGCCGGACGGGTTGTCCACTCTGATACACACCCCTAGAATACCGCCGCTTTGCGCGCCCCACGCCCGTGTCCGTGGCGACAAACCCGATCAGAGTTCGCCATCTTGCGCCATTCCCACCCACCCTCGCGGCCGCAACTCCGCGCCCCGCTGCGGTACCTGAACATCGGGTGCGGGCTGACGATCCTGGCCATCATTGCCATCGTCACGTTCCTGCTGGCCCGTGAACATGCCAACGCCGAACGGGATGCCGCGCGGGCGGCGAACAACATCGTGCAGCTGATCAACATCGACGTGCAGCGCAACGTCGAACTCTACGACCTGTCGCTCAAGGGCCTGATCGAGGCCTCGCAGCACCCCGACTACCAACGCATCCCGCAGAGCCTGCGGCACCGGGTGCTGTTCGACGCCGCCATTACCGGCCCCTACCGCGGCGACATTCTGTGGCTGGGGCCACAGGGCGATATCGTCGCCGATTCGCGCGCCTACCCACCACGCAAGGCCAACTTCAGCGACCGCCCCAACTTCCAGTACCTGCGCGACCACCCCGACGCCGGCCTGCAGATCAGCGACCCCTTCCATGACCGCATCGGCAGCCTGGGCTGGTGCATCAGCTTCGCCCGGCGTATCTCCTCGCCCAGCGGCGAGTTCCTCGGGGTGGCCTCCGGCGCCCTGCGCCTGGACTACTTCGCCGAGCTGTTCAAGCGCCTGACCATCGGCCGTGACAGCAGCGTCAACCTGATCAGCGAGCAAGGGCTGTTCCTGGCCCGCGAGCCGGAAGTGCCTGGCCAGGACCTGATCGGCCAGGACTTCAGCCAGCGCCCCAACTTCAAGCGCGTGGTGCGCGAGCGCAACGGCAGCTTCGTGTCCATCTCCAGCTTCGACCACAAGGAGCGCCTGTACATCTTCGCCAAGGTGGGGCAACTGCCCATGGTGGTGATCGTCGCCCTGTCTACCGAAGAGGTGTACGCCTCGTGGCGGCGCACGGCGATGTTCGTCGGCACCGCCACCGCAGCCCTGTGCCTGGCCCTGCTATGGCTGTGCCTGATGATGGGCCGCGAACTGCGCCGGCGGCTCAGCGCCGAGCGCGAACTGGCCACCCTGGCCTCCACCGACAGCCTCACGGGCCTGGCCAACCGCCGCAGCCTGGACCGCGCGCTGCGCACCGAGTGGGCACGCTCCCAGCGCAGCGGCAAGCCCATGTCCGTGTTGATGATCGATGTCGACCACTTCAAGGCCTTCAATGAACGCCACGGCCACCCCGGCGGCGACGAGGCCCTGCGGCGGGTAGCCAAGGTGATCCATGGCTGCGTGCGCCGCCCCGCAGACCTGGCGGCGCGCTACGGCGGCGAGGAGTTCATGGTGGTGCTGGCGGAAACCGACCTCAACGGCGCGCTGATCATCGCCGAGACCATCCGCAACGCCATCGAGAGCCAGGCGCCGTTCGCCGGCGACGACCGGCCGGTGACCGTCAGCATTGGCGTGGGCACCCGGCGCACGCGGGCGGGCATGAAGCTCGAAGACCTGCTGGCGGCGGCAGACCTGGCGCTGTACCAGGCCAAGGCGAATGGCCGCAACCAGGTGGGTTTCTGCGAGAAAGCGGTCGCCTGAGGGGACGCGGCCTGCGGCCGCTGCTACAGGTGCAAAAAAAACGCCGGCACGGGGCCGGCGTTCGGGGGCTGCTCAGGTATCAGCTGGCGCGGGCGATATTGCGCAGCGCCTTGACCTGGTCATGGTTGCGCTGCACACCGTGGAACTGACGTTCGACGATGGCATACACATTGGCCGGCAGCGGCTTGGCCAGGGCTTCCTTGTACGCTTTGATGGCGTGGTCTTCACCCCGCTCGGCTTCATTGAGCACCGCTTCTTCGTCCTTGCCGGTGAACACCGACTTCACGTCCACCCAGCGGCGGTGCAGGTCGCCGGCCACGCTAGTGGAGTCTTCGGGATCACCACCCAGCGCACGAACTTCCTGTTGCAGTTCGCCTGCGGCCTGGGCGCATTCCTGGGAACGCTTGACGAACAATGCCTTCAGCTCAGGATTCTTGATATCTTCCGCACAGGTTTTGAAACCTTCCTGGCCATCCTTGCTGGTCTGAATCAGGTCGTTGAGTACCGAGATAACTTCTTTGGTTGGATTAGACATTTTCGATTCCCTCTGGGTTGAAAGGTTACAGAGGTATATCGCAGACTTCGTGCCATCTTTTTTATTTAAATAAATCCTTTAAATTCAATAACTTATGATTTTACAGAATTTACAACACACCGCGTTCTGCATGAAACAGCCATTGGCCTTCATGCAGAATGCAACTCTGTTCACCGTTGTTTTGCACCCCGGTATTTACTATCCATGAACCCGGAAAAACTTGAATTATTGATTACCCGTGAAATGCCCTTCGGCAAATACAAGGGGCGCATCATCGCCGACTTGCCCGGGCCCTACTTGAACTGGTTCGCCCGCGAAGGCTTCCCCAAAGGGGAACTGGGCGGCCTGCTGGCGCTGATGCAGGAAATTGACCACAACGGCCTGAGCGACTTGCTGGAGCCCTTGCGCAAGAAACACAACCGCCCCGCGCCGAAGCATTGATCGGGCATAGAACGCGGGCAAAAAACGCAGGCAAAAAAAAAAAGGGGCGCCGACCAAGCGCCCCCAAAAGCCGTAAAACAATCAACAGCAAGCAACAAATTCAGTCGAACAGGGCCAGCGCCTCGGCGGTGCACTCCTGGATGCGTGCCCAATCGCGGTTCTTGATCCAGGCGCTTTCCAGCATCCACGAACCACCCACGCACATCACGTTGGGCTGGGCCATGTAGTTCTTCAGGTTCGCCGGGCCTACGCCGCCGGTAGGGCAGAAGCGCACCGACGGGAACGGGCCGCCGAAGGCCTTGATGGCCGCCACGCCGCCGCTGACTTCCGCCGGGAACAGCTTGAAGCGGCGGTAGCCCAGGGCGTAGCCCATCATCAGCTCCGACGGGCTGCTGATACCCGGCAGCAGCGGCAGCGGGCTTTCAACGCCGGCTTCGAGCATGTCCTGGGTCAC
This sequence comes from Pseudomonas sp. GYB4201, assembly GCF_056312595.1. Lineage (NCBI taxonomy): Bacteria > Pseudomonadati > Pseudomonadota > Gammaproteobacteria > Pseudomonadales > Pseudomonadaceae > Pseudomonas > Pseudomonas sp. GYB4201. The sequence goes on from NZ_JBWGIG010000002.1 coordinate 64,868, forward strand.
GCCCGGGGTCACGGTGAACTGCGAGCCCGCCGCCTCGGTGGCGGCCAGCATGTGGCGGTCCAGCACGGTGCCCGCGCCGACGATCAACTCGGGGCGTTCCTGGCGCAGGATCTGGATGGCCTTCAGGCCCAGTTCCGAGCGCAGGGTCACTTCCAGTGCAGTCAGGCCACCGGCCGCCAAGGCGTCCGCCAGGGGCAGAATGTCTTCTTCACGGGCGATGGTAATCACCGGAAGAATCTTCGCCTTGGCGGCCAGCTTGTCGATCAGGGCGACTTTATCCGCCATGCGGTTTTGCACCAGTTGTTGTTTTTCGAGTGTCGTCATAGCGGCTGATCCTTGGCTCAGGGGCACCAGTAGATATCCAGTGGGGAGTGTAGGAACGCGCGCACCGGCATCTGGGCAACGTCATCGCCCGCCAGCGCGTCGCGCAACGTGTTCAATTTGCCCGCCCCTTGCAGCGACAGCGCGGTGTAGCGGGCGCTGGCCAGCAGGGCACGGCTCATGGTCAGGCGCTGGTGCGGCACGGTCGGCGCCAGCATCGGCAGGCAGCGACGGCTGCCGGCAGGCTCCAGCGCCTCGGCCAGGTTCGGGCTGTTGGGGAACAGCGAGGCGGTGTGGCCGTCGTCGCCCATGCCCAGCACCAGCACGTCGATGGCCGGCAGCTCGGCCAACAGCGCGTCGGTTTCCTGCGCCGCCAGCTCGAGGTTCTGGGCCGGGTTGTACAGGCTGACGAAACGCGCCTTGGCCACCGCGCCTACCAGCAGGTAGCGCTTGAGCAGGCCGGCGTTGCTGTCGGCGTGTTCCACCGGCACCCAGCGCTCGTCAGCCAGGCTGATGACCACTTTCGACCAGTCCAGTGCCTGGCGCGCCAGGCACTGGAAGAACATCACCGGGCTGCGGCCGCCGGAGACCACCAGGGTAGCGACACCCTGGCGCTCGATGGCGCCGCGCAGTTGTTCGGCCACATGGGCTGCCAGGCCTTCGGCCAGCAGCGCTGCACTGGCGAAGTCACGTGGAACCACTTCGCTTGGCAGTTTGAGTTCAGATATCGCCATACCAGGACCTCCCATCGCGGGTAATCAGTGCGATGGAGCTCATCGGCCCCCAGGAGCCCGCCGCGTACGGCTTGGGCGCATCACCGGACTTTTTCCAGCCGGCGATCAACTGGTCGCACCATTTCCACGCATATTCGATTTCATCTTTACGGACAAACAGGTTCTGATTGCCCTGCATCACCTCCAGCAACAACCGCTCGTAGGCATCGGGGATGCGCGCGCTGCGGTAGGTGTCGGAGAAGTTCAGTTGCAACGGTCCGCTGCGCAGTTGCATGCCTTTGTCCAGGCCCTGCTCCTTGGTCATCACGCGCAAGGAAATGCCTTCGTCCGGCTGCAGGCGGATGATCAGCTTGTTGCTGATCTGCAGGCGCTGCTCGGGGGCGAAGATGTAGTGCTGCGGTTCCTTGAAGTGGATGACGATCTGCGACAGCTTCTGGGGCATGCGCTTGCCGGTACGCAGGTAGAACGGCACGCCGGCCCAGCGCCAGTTGCGGATGTCGGCACGCAGGGCGACGAAGGTCTCGGTGTCGCTCTGGGTGTTGGAATTCTCTTCTTCCAGGTAGCCCGGCACGGGCTTGCCCTGGCTGTAGCCAGCAATGTACTGGCCACGCACCACCTGGGTGGTCAGGCCTTCGGCGCTGATCGGCGCCAGGGCCTTGAGCACTTTTACCTTTTCGTCGCGGATGCTGTCGGCCGACAGGTCGGCAGGCGGGTCCATGGCGATCAGGCACAGCAGCTGCAGCAGGTGGTTCTGGATCATGTCGCGCAGCTGGCCAGCCTTGTCGAAGTAGCCCCAACGGCCTTCGATGCCGACTTCCTCAGCCACGGTAATTTCCACGTGGGAAATGTAGTTCTGGTTCCACTGGGTTTCGAACAGGCTGTTGGCGAACCGCAGGGCAATCAGGTTCTGCACCGTTTCCTTGCCCAGGTAGTGGTCGATGCGGTAGATGCGGTTCTCGGGGAAGAACTGCGCCACGGCGTCGTTCACCCGGCGCGACGACACCAGGTCGTGGCCAATGGGCTTTTCCAGCACCGCGCGGGCACGGTCGGCCAGGCCGACCTTGTGCAGGTTCTCGCAGATGGCGCCGTACACGGCCGCAGGGGTGGCGAAGTAGGCGATCAGCTGCTCGCTGGGCCCTACCTGTTCGGCGAGGTTGACGTAGTCAGCCTCGTTCATGAAATCGACATGCACGTAGGTGACCCGGGCCAGGAAGCGGTCCAGGGTTTCTGGCTCGATCTGTGCCTTGGCAACGAACAGGCGCAGGTGTTCCTCGATATTGGCCAGGTGCTGCTGCGGCGTACCCGGCTCACGGGCAAGCGCCAGGATGCGGGTGTCAGCGTGCAGCAGTTCGGCTCGATCAAGCTGGTAGAGCGCCGGGAACAGCTTGCGCAGTGCCAGGTCGCCTAGGGCGCCGAACAAGGCAAAAGTGCAGGGTTCTACGGAAGTCGAAGGCATGATGTTTGTTCTTTTATCAAGTTAGACTAGAAATACCTTTTTTCAAGGCACCATTCAAGGGAAAATGTAGTAATAAACACAACATTTTCCCGGTAGATCAGATTCGAGTGGTGATCGCACCAAGCCCTCAGTACGATAGGCCACCCGTGAATACAGCCGCGCCAGACAGCTGTACTGGCTGCATCCTCGACCCAAGGACATAACATGGACCGCGTGCGCAATCTCCTGGAGCAGATCCAGAGCCGCCTCGAAGAGCTGAACAAGGCTGAACGCAAGGTCGCCGAAGTCATCCTGCTCAACCCCCAGCAAGCCACCCGCTTCAGCATTGCCGCGCTGGCCCAGGCCGCCTCGGTCAGCGAACCGACGGTCAACCGGTTCTGCCGCTCGTTCGGCGTCAGCGGCTACCCCGAGCTGAAACTGCAATTGGCCCAGAGCCTGGCCAGCGGCGCTGCCTATGTCAGCCGCGCCGTGGAAGCCGACGACGATCCCGCCGCGTACACCCAGAAGATTTTTGGCAGCGCCATTGCATCATTGGACAGTGCCTGCCAGCAACTGGATCCGCAGCTGATCAGCCGCGCCGTGGACATGTTGATCCAGGCTCGGCAGATCCACTTCTTCGGCCTGGGCGCCTCGGCGCCGGTGGCGCTGGACGCCCAGCACAAGTTTTTCCGTTTCAACCTGGCCGTGTCGGCCCATGCCGATGTGCTGATGCAGCGGATGCTGGCGTCGGTGGCGCACACCGGTGAACTGTTCGTGATCATTTCCTACACCGGCCGCACCCGCGAGCTGGTGGAGGTGGCCCGCGTGGCGCGGGAAAACGGCGCCTCGGTGCTGGGCCTGACCGCCAAGGACTCGCCGCTGGCCAAGGCCTGCAGCATGAGCGTGCACATTCCGCTGCCCGAAGACACCGACATCTATATGCCGATGACTTCGCGGATCATTCAGTTAACCGTACTCGATGTACTGGCCACCGGCATGACCCTTCGTCGCGGCGCAGACTTCCAGCCGCATTTGCGCAAGATCAAGGAAAGCCTGAACGCCAGCCGCTACCCCATGGATGAGTAACCGGCTGTAGCAGCGGCCAAAGGCCGCGTCCCGGACGCCGCGCGCTGCCTGACGCAGCGTGTCGCAAGACGCCGCCTGCGGCAGCTGCTACGTTAGTTGAGCAGGCGGGCCTGCAGGCTGATGTGGGCTTTCTCGCCGGGCGCCAGGCTGAGGTTGTCCTGGCTGCCGCTGGTGGCTTCCACGCACAGAAAACCCTGGCTTTCATTGCCGGCCACGCCCATCAGCGGCCGTGAACCGGGGTGCCACACCACGGTGTCGTCGCTGTCGGCGGTATGAATCGCCAGTTTGCGCGCCCAGGCGCGGTCTTGCAGCTGCACCTGGTTGGCGCCGCTGAACACTCGCTGGCAGGCGCCGGTCACTTCCAGTTCGCCCTTGTGGGTGGTGGTCTTGCGGCTGAGCTTATCGTAGCTCTGCACGCCTTCCAGCCCCGCCAGGCTCACCTCGTTCACATCGCCGATGCGCCAGTAGGCCAGCAACGCGTGGCTCAGCTGGCAGGGCTCGCTGTCCTGGTGTTCGGTGCTCAGGCGCAGCTCCATCTGGTCGCCCAGGCGCGCGTGCAGGTCGACCTGCCAGTCGCACAGCAGCAGGCGCCAGTGCAGGGTCACACCCTCCTCGTCCTCGCTGCTGGCGTGCAGTTTCCAATCCACCAGGCGCCCCCAGCCATGGGCCGGCCACATGCCTTCGCTGGGATGGCGGCCATACCACGGCCAGCACACCGGTACGCCGCCACGAATGGCGCCGGCCTGGGGCCAGTGGGCCGAGCACCACAGCCACGGCTTCTGCCCCTGGGGGCGGAAATGCAGGAGTTGCGCGCCCTGGCGGCTGAACACCGCCTGGCATTTGGGATGGTCGATGACCAGCACGTCACGTTGCTGAAAACGCTCCCATTCGAACGTAGGCCGGGGCCGCTGCGATTTGAAGAAGCGCTGGAGCGGGTGGTCGTGCATGACAGTAGAAATCCTGGACACGGGCGTGAAAGCTCACCTGGGTACGGCTGATATTGTTAGAGGTAGCGCTATCTTACCGATATAAACCGATATTTCGCCGAGCTTTTTGCCGCATGGTCTCACACGATACGCGTAGCAGCGGCCGCCGGCCGCGTCCTGGGGCAACGCGGTGGTCGTGACGCGGCCTGGTGGCCGCTGCTACGGGTGCAGCAGCGGCCACCGTTACGCGGTTAGAACTTGGTTTGCAGTTTCAGGCCAGCCACTACCGCGTTCTGCACTTCATCCACACCGCCTGGGTGCTTGATGTACTGCAGGTTCGGGCGCACGGTCAGCCAGTTGGTGACGTGGAAGCCGTAGTAGATCTCGGCGTCGTACTCGGTGCTCTGCACCGGCAGGTAGCCCGGGTTGTCGTAGTCTTCGATGCCGCTCAGCTGGTTGACCAGGCGTGCGCGGTCCTGGGCGTCGTCGTTGACGTGAATGCGGCCGATACCCACGCCGATGTCATCCTTGGGACGTGCATCGAACGGGCCTTTGTACACCAGGCCTACCTGCTGGTAGTTGTCGATGTAGTTGGTGGCCTTGTCGTGCACGGTGAAGTTGGCGAACACGTTCAGGCCGCGGCTGGCATCACCGTTGTGGGTGGTGAGTTGCTGCTGCGCCACGATCCACCAGCCGTGCTTGCCGTTGTGCTCCTTGTAGGTGCCCGAGACAGGTTGTGGCTGGCCGTCGGCGCCTTCGTAGACATCGTCGGCGTTGGCGCTGCTGTAGTAGTAACCCAGGCGGTATTCGCCTGGCAGGCCGTTGACCTGCGGGGTCCACACCAACTCCACCGGCAACAGGGTGCCCTTGGTGCCGCTGCCGTTGAGCTTGAAGCCGTTGTTGCGGTCCAGGTTCGACGGGTTCTGGTTGAACGCACCCACCTGCGCGTACCACTCGGGGGTGATGTTGTACTTGATGCGGCCGGCCCACTGGCTGACCGGCCAGTTGTACCAGATGCCACCCACCCAGTTACCCACCTGCGAGCCGCAGAAGGTCAGGTTCTGGAAGTCGCACGGGAAGCTGTTGAAGTCTTCGCCCGGGCCGAAGCGGCCGACCTTGACGTCCAACGCACCGTCGAAGAACTTCTGCTTGTACCACATCTGGGTCAGGCGCCAGGTCTGGCCCCGGCCCCACACTTCCTGGGACGAGCTGAGGGTGCCGGCGCGCGGGTCGCCGATACGGTCGTTGGAAATGTTGCGGCCGCTACGCTCGGTGACGGTCAGCTTGAACTCGGCGTCCTGCCAGCCGAGGATCTTGTTCAGGTCCATGTCCACGCCCAGCGCGAACTGGTCGCTGTAGCGCGCGGTGACGTGCTTGTCGTAGCCGCCCCCCAGGTTGCTGCCGGCCTCGCCCACGTACTCCAGGGTGAAGTCATAGCCCTTTTTCATCAGCTCCGTACGTTCGCCACCCCAGTCGCCGAGCATCCATGGCGATTCAGGGTCGAAGGCGTCGTACGCATGGGCGCTGGTGGCCAGACCCAGTGCGCTGAGCACTGAAATCTGCAACAAACGATTGCGTGCCAACTTGGTATTCATGCGCTTTTTCATCCCTTGCTTCCTCGTCTTATTGTTATTGGCTGTTGATTAAACGCGGTGTAAATCGGTGTTACCGGGCGACAGGCCGCCCGGCACGAATTCAGCGGCCCTTGAACTGGGCGACGTTGTCGCCCGCCACGGGTGCCTGTGCACGCCCCACCGCCCCCAGGCGCTCGCCGGTCTTGGCGTCGAACAACAACACCTTGGCCGGATCGAATTGCAGATTCAGTGTTTCCCCCACCTGCGGCGCCACGTCCGGGGCCAGGCGGCAGCATACCTTGGTGCCGTTGAGTGTGACGAACACCAGGGTGTCGGGGCCGGTCGGCTCGGTGATCTGCACCTCGGCACGAATGGTCGGCAGGCCATTGGCCTCGGTGCCGGCCAGCACGATCTGTTCGGGGCGCATGCCCAGGATCACTTCGCGGTCCTCAAGGCCCGCATCATTCATCGCCAGCGGCAGCTCGCAGCGCGCCTGGCCGCTGTCCAGCAGCGCCTGCAGGCGGCCATCCTTGCGCTGCAGGCGCAGGGGAATGAAGTTCATCGGCGGCGAGCCGATGAAGCTGGCCACGAACAGGTTGGCCGGGTCGTTGTAGATCTCCTTCGGCGTGCCGAACTGCTGGATGATGCCGTCCTTCATCACCGCCACCTTGTCACCCAGGGTCATGGCCTCGATCTGGTCGTGGGTCACGTACACCGTGGTGGTCTTCAGGCGCTGGTGCATCAGTTTGATTTCGGTGCGCATCTCCACCCGCAGCTTGGCGTCGAGGTTGGACAGCGGCTCGTCGAACAGGTAGATCTTGGGCCGCCGCGCCAGCGCCCGGCCCATGGCCACGCGCTGCTGCTGGCCGCCGGACAGCTGGCCCGGCTTGCGGTTGAGCAGGTGCTCGATCTGCAGCAGCTTGGACACCCGCGCCACTTCCTCGTCGATGGCCTCGGCCGACATCTTGCGAATCTTCAGGCCGAAGGCGATGTTCTCGCGCACGGTCATGGTCGGGTACAGCGCGTACGACTGGAACACCATGGCGATGTCACGGTCCTTGGGGCTCATGCCGCTGATGTCGGCGTTGTCCACCAGGATCGCGCCACCACTGATGCTCTCCAGGCCAGCGATGCAGTTCATCAGCGTCGACTTGCCGCAGCCCGACGGCCCCACGAGGATCAGGAACTCGCCGGAATCGATCTTCAGCTGGATATCTTTCAAGGTGTCCGGCAGGCCGGCGCCATACGTCTTGATTACATTGCGCAGTTCTAGCGTTGCCATGTTTCTACCCCTTGACCGCGCCGGCGGTGAGCCCACGCAGGAAATACTTGCCGGCCATGATGTACACCAGCAGTGTTGGAAGGCCGGCGATCATTGCCGCGGCCATGTCTACGTTGTATTCCTTGGCGCCGGTGCTGGTGTTCACCAGGTTGTTCAGCGCCACGGTGATTGGCTGCGAGTCGCCACTGGCGAACACCACGCCGAACAGGAAGTCGTTCCAGATCTGGGTGAACTGCCAGATCAGGCAGACCATGATGATCGGGATCGACATGGGCAGCAGGATCTTGTTGAAGATGGTGAAGAACCCCGCGCCGTCCAGTCGCGCCGCCTTGACCAGCGCATCCGGCACGCTGACGTAGTAGTTACGGAAGAACAGCGTAGTAAAAGCCAGCCCATATACAACGTGGACGATCACAAGACCGGTGGTGGTGTTGGCCAGGCCGAACTTGCCCAGGGTGAACGAAGCCGGCAACAGCACGGTCTGGAACGGCAGGAAGCAGCCGAACAGCAGCAGGCCGAAGAACAGCTGCGAGCCGCGGAAACGCCACATGGACAGCACGTAGCCGTTCATGGCACCGATGAAGGTGGAGATCAGCACGGCCGGCACGGTGATCTTCACCGAGTTCCAGAAGAACCCGCCGACGATGTCCCAGGCCTTCAGCCAGCCGATGCCGGTGAACACCTCGGGCAAGCTGAGCAGGTTGCCGGTGCGGATGTCATCCGGGGTCTTGAAGCTGGTCAGCAGCATCACCACCAGCGGCACCAGGTACACGGCGGCCGCCAGGATCAGCGTGGCGTAGATGGCCACGCGGCTAAAGCTGAGCGAGGATTTGCCATAGGCATTAGTCATGGCGCTTGGTCCTCAATTCCGAATACAGGTACGGCACCAGGATCGCCAGGATCGCGCCCAGCATCAGCATGGCGCTGGCCGAGCCGATGCCCATCTGGCCACGGCTGAAGGTGAACGAATACATGAACATGGCCGGCAGGTCCGAGCTGTAGCCCGGGCCGCCCGCGGTCATGGCCGCCACCAGGTCGAAGCTCTTGATGGCGATGTGCGCCAGGATCATGAAGGCGCTGAAGAACACCGGCCGCAGGCTGGGCAACACGATCTTCAGGTAGATGGTGGGCAGGCTCGCGCCGTCCACCTGGGCAGCACGGATGATCGACTGGTCGACCCCGCGCAGGCCCGCCAGGAACAGCGCCATGACAAAGCCGGAGGCCTGCCACACCGCGGCAATCACCAGGCAGTACACCACGCGGTCCTGGTCAATCAGCCAGTCCAGGCGGAAGCCTTCCCAGCCCCAGTCGCGCAGCATCTTGTCCAGGCCCAGGCCGGGGTTGAGCAGCCATTTCCAGGCGGTGCCGGTGACGATCATCGACAGCGCCATAGGGTACAGGTAGATGGTGCGCAGGAAGCCTTCGCGGCGGATGCGCTGGTCCAGCAGCACCGCCAGGAACACCCCCAGCACCAGGCTGATGGCGATGAACAGGCCACCGAACACCGCCAGGTTCTTGCTCGCCACCCACCAACGGTCGTTGTCGAGCAGGCGCGCGTATTGCTGCAGGCCGACGAAGCTGTACGTCGGCATGAAGGTGGAATTGGTAAAGGACAGCAAAAAGGTCCAGAAGATATAGCCATAGAAACCGACCAGCACGAGCAGCATGCTAGGCGCCAGCACCACTTTGGGTAACCAGCGTTGCAGCGCGTCGAACGGCGAGGCCTTGCTGAACACAGCCACAGAGCTCATCGGGAACATCCAGGGTAAAGGTCAATCGGCACCGAATCCCTGCGCCGGGGGATGGGGAGGGGGAACCCCGGCGCAGGTATCGGACGCGTTATCCGTCGGTGTTACTTGGCCGACGAGATGCCCGCATACAGTTGCTTGGCGGCCTTGGCCGGATCGGCGTTCTTGTCACTCATGAAGTTGGTGACAACGTCGAAGATCGCGCCTTGTACTGCCAGCGAGGTAGCCATGTTGTGCGCCATGCTCGGTTCCAGCTTGCCGGCCTTGTCGGCTTCGGCGAAGTCCTTGGCCGAGGCCTGGCCACAGCTGTCGAACTTGCTCATGTCCAGGTCATTGCGCACCGGGATCGAGCCTTTGTTCTGGTTGAACACGTACTGGAATTCGGGCTCCAGGGCGACCTTGGCCAGGTCGTCACGCGCAGCGTTGTTGCCGGGGGTGTCGTTCTTCTTGGCCAGCTTGAACATGGCCAGGGAGTCGATGTTGTAGGTGTAGCTGCCCTGGGTGCCCGGGAACGGCACGCACTCGTAGTCGCTGCCGGCTTTCTTGCCTGCCGCGCTCCACTCGCTCTTGGCCCAGTCGCCCATGATCTGCATGCCGGCCTTGCCGCTGATGACCTTGGCCGCTTCCAGGTTCCAGTCCTGGCCAGCGCCATCCGGGTCCATGTAGCCCTTGAGTTTCTTCAGCTCGGTGAACACCTTGGTCATCTGCGCGCCAGTGAGGGTGGCCTCGTCCTGGTCGATGAAGGCTTTCTTGAAGCCGTCGGCGCCCATGATGCTCAGCACCATGTCTTCGAACACGGTGCTGTCCTGCCACGGCTGGCCACCGTGGGCGATCGGGATGATGCCTGCGGCCTTGAGCTTGTCGCCGGCGGCGTAGAGTTCTTCCAGGGTGGTGGGGGCCTTGGCGATGCCGGCCTTCTTGAAGGCTTCCGGGTTGACCCACAGCCAGTTGACGCGGTGGATGTTCACCGGCACGGCTACGTAGTGGCCTTCGTATTTCATGGTGTCGGAGACGGTTTTGGAGAGCAGCTTGTCCCAGTTGTTGGCCTTGGCCACGTCGTCGACGTTGGTCAGCAGGCCCAGGGAAGCCCATTCCTGAATGTCCGGGCCCTTGATCTGCGCGGCAGACGGCGGGTTGCCCGACACGGCACGGGTTTTCAGCACGGTCATGGCGGCGGCGCCACCACCACCGGCGACAGCGCTGTCTTGCCAGGTGTAGCCGTCTTTCTCGACCAGTTGTTTCAAGACACCCACAGCCTTGGCTTCACCCCCGGAGGTCCACCAATGCACTACTTCCACGGTGCCTTTGGAATCGGCGGCGTGGGCGGCGAAAGGAAACAGGGTGGCAAGCGAAATGACAGCGGCGAGGCGATTGATCGCGTTCATCGGATTCCCTTTTTTTGTTGTTATGCATTGCAAGTCTGATGCTTGCGCTGCGATGGAGTGTAAACAGGGTAGTTAGTACGCCAGGTAACGAAGCGATGCACAATTGTCACCAGCCGGTGACAATGTGCTGCCCGCCCACCTTGGCAAGGCCGCAGGCCAGGCTGGGCGCCAGCGGCAGGCGCGGCAACAGCACGGCCTGCAACGCATGGTACAGGTCGGGCTTGCCGGCCCAGACCTTGGCGCCAGGGCGGTTGTGTTCGTCCAGTTCGTGGTGCCAACTGCCGTGCACGCGGTCTAGCAAATGCTCGGCGGCGAACTCCCAGAAATCCCGGTACCACTGCTCGTAGGCGTGCTCGCCGGTGCGCCGCAGCAGCGCAGCCGAGGCGGCGATGGCCTCGCAGGTGACCCAGTGCATGCGCTGGCGCACTACGGGCTGGTCCTGCCAGTCCAGGGTGTACACCAGCCCCGGCGCCCCATCGACGTGCCAGGCGGTGCGGCAGGCCTGCGCGAATAGCCCGCGGGCGTCGGTCAGCAGCCAGGTGGGCGCCGGGCGCACGGCCTCCAGCAGCGCGGCTTCCAGGTGCAGCAACAGCCGCGCCCATTCGAAGGCGTGCCCCGGGGTGCTGCCGTACGGGCGGAAGGGGTCGTCGGGACGGGCGTGGTTGTACTCAAGGTCGGCTTCCCAGCCGGGGTGGAAATGCTCGATGACCCGGTACTGGTTGTGCGCCGCGTGCTGGTGGATCACCCGCTCGGCGATCCGCAGGGCGCGTTCCAGCCAGCGCGGGTCGTGGGTGGCGTCGGCCAGGGCGAGGAACGCCTCGACGCTGTGCATGTTGCAGTTGGCGCCGCGGTAGGCCTCTTCGCGGCTCCAGATGCGGTCGAAGGACTCGCGCATGGCGCCCTCCTCCTCGTGCCAGAACCGTGTGTGGATCACCTCCACGGCTTCGTCCAGCAGCGCCTGGGCGCCGGGCCGGCCTGCTGCCACCGCGCTGCTGGCGGCCAGCGCCACGAACGCGTGCAGGTAGGCGGCCTTGCCCAGGTCGCCGTCGGCGGCGTGGGCCACGGCGTACCAACCGCCCTGGTCGGCGTCGCGCAGGCAACCGTTCAGCGCGGCCAGGCCGTGGTCCACCAGCGGCGCGCAGCCGGGCAGGCCTTGCAGGGCGCCCAGGGCGAAGCTGTGGGTCATGCGGGCGGTGATCAACGTCTGCGCCGGCGCATCGGGCAGCCAGCCGCGTTCATCCAGGTGGCCAAAGCCTTCGGGCAGCCGCGAAGCGCGGGCAAAGTCCAGCAAACGCAGGCCTTCGGCGGCCAGCCAGTGGTGATGGGCGGGGGTGTTGAGCCAGCTGTTGAAGTCCAGGTGCAGCCTGTCCATGGGAGTGCCTTGGTTTTTTTATTGTGGTGGAGTGAGTCTAAACAACGGATGGCGGGGGGCGGGTAACCAAATGTCACAGGGTTATGCGGCGGCCGCACGACCCGGCCTAACGGCCGGTGCTACAGGTTTGGCGCCGGTACCTGTAGCACCGGCCGCAAGGCCGGGTCGCGCCGTGCGAACGGCGCTCGCAGACGGCGCACCGTAGCCGCTGCCGCCAGGCTGCGCTGGCCGGTGTGAACCCTGGCGATTTCCCGTGGGGCATAGGGCCAGCGCAGCCTGTGGCAGCGGCTACACGTCAACGCTCGACGCTGGTGATCGAGGCATCAACCAACGCCCTACCCATCTGCACCAACTGCGCGGTAACAACCCCAAGGGATCGGCTCAACTGCAGGTCAGCATCACAATTCTCGGCCGACAGGCGCTCGGCGCAGCCGAAGAGCACGCTCGCCTGGGCCAATGCCTGATGGACGGGTACCCCCGGTTGCACGCTGAACAGCGGAACGCCGTCGGCGCCTGGGCAGAAAGGGAGGTGTTGGGTAAGCAGGGTTCCATCATCTTGCATGGTTTGTTCTCTGTGATTGATCAATTGATCACCCACACGGCCCGGTTACCAAGAAACCCGGCGCACGCGAAGGTGCCCCACGCGCAGCCGCCACTAAACGCGGCATGCGGTGTTTCTTAGTGATGAATCGGAGCCGTCAAACCCCATCACGGATGTGCCGTGACGGGCCAGAGGATAGGGATGGCAGTGGTGCAGGTCAACCGATTGGGTGGGCAGGCGACGTCCCGTAGCCGCTGCCGCCAGGCTGCGCTGGCCGGCGTGAACCCTGAAAATCTCCAGCGGGGCATAGGGCCAGCGCAGCCTGCGGCAGCGGCTACGGGTTAGGTGCGGGGCAGGTAGAGGGTTACGCGCAACCCCCGCTCTGGCAAATTCTGCAGGCTGACTTCGCCGCCGTGGCTGTGCGCGATGTTGCGCGCAATTCCCAACCCCAGCCCATAGCCATGCTGGTTGCCGGACAGGCGGAAATGCGGTTCGAACACTTTCTCCAACCGCTGCGCCGGCACGCCCGGGCCTTCGTCGTCGACGTGGAGGATGAACGCCCGGGCGTTGTCTTCCACGTGCAGGTGCGCCCGCTCGCCGTATTTGAGGGCGTTGTCGATCAGGTTGCCCATGCAGCGCTTCAACGCCAGCGGCTTGCCCGGGTAGGCCTTCCACGCGCCGCCGTGCAGGGTCACACGGCCGTTGCCTTCGGGGGCCACGAAGGGCTCGATCAGGCAGTCGAGCACGTGGTTGAGGTCCACCGGTTCGATGTTCTCGTGGATGTCGGTGTCTTTCACGCACTGCAGGGCGCCTTTGACCAGCAGCTCCAGCTCGTCCAGGTCGCGGGTGAACTTGGCGGCCAGGGGGTCGTCTTCCAGCAGTTCCACGCGCAGGCGCAGGCGCGTGATGGGCGTGCGCAGGTCGTGGGAGATGGCGCTGAACAGCTGGCTGCGCTCGGTCAGGTAGCGGCTGATGCGCCCGCGCATGGCGGTGAAGGCGCGGCTCACTTCGATGACTTCGCTGCCGCCGCCCTCCACTTCCGGCTCCTCGGGCTCGGCGCCCAGGGACAGCTCCCGGGCGGCGCGCGCCAGGCGCTTGAGCGGGCGGCTCTGCCAGTGCACCAACAGGCCGATGAACAGCAGCAGGAACGAGCTGGTGAGCAAAATGAACCACCACTGCTGGGCCGGCAGGCCCTCCTCCTCGAGGCTGGTGTAGGGCTCGGGCAGCAGCGAGGCGATGTACAGCCACTCGCCCTCGCCCAGGCGGATCTGCGTCACCAGCACCGGCGGGTTCACCGGTTCCAGGGTCAGGGAATAGTGCGCCCACGAGCGCGGCAGCTCGTCCAGGGCCAGGCCGCTGTTGAAGATGCGCAGGTCCTGGGGGCTGACGAACTGCACGGAGATGTCCATCTGCGAACCCAGGCTTTCGTGCAGCACCTCGTCCACGGCGTCGATGACCGCGCTCTTGCGCTGGGTGGCCGGCAGCACGCGCATGTCCAGCGGGCGGTCGTTGAGCGACACCACGAATCGCGTGCCGCCCATGCTGCGCAGCTGGTCCAGCACCATGGGCCGGTAGGCCAGTGGCAGCGAGCGGAAGTAGCTGACGCTGGCCGACATGGAATGGGCCAGGCTGCGCGCGCTGGTGACCAGGCCTTCGAGCTGGGTGGCACGCAGCTGCGAGACCCAGATCAGGCTCGACAGCCCCTGCGCCAGCAGCACCACCAGCAGGGTCAGCAGTAGCATGCGCCCCAGCAGCGAGCGCGGCACCAGGCGCTTAAGCCGTGACAACGTTGGCCGCCAGCAGGTAGCCACTGCCGCGCACGGTGCGGATCAGCCGTGGCGGTTTGTCAGTGTCGCGCAGGCGCTGGCGCAGGCGGCTCACGGCCATGTCGACGATGCGGTCCAGGGGCATCAGGTCGCGACCACGGGTGGCGTTGCCGATGGTGTCGCGGTCGAGGATCTGCTGGGGGTTGTCGAGGAACAGCTTGAGCAGGGCGAAATCGGCACCCGAAAGGAACACTTCCTCGCCGTCGGTGTGGAACAGCCGATGGCTGATCATGTCCAGGCGCCAGTCGTCGAACGCCACCACCTCGCCGCCGCGCTCCTGGCCGAACTGCGCGCGGCGCAGCAGGGCCTTGATGCGCGCCTGCAGCTCGCGCGGGCTGAAGGGCTTGCCCAGGTAGTCGTCGGCGCCCAGTTCCAGGCCGATGACTCGGTCGGCCTCGTCGGAGCTGGCGGTGAGCATGATGATCGGCATCTGCGCCTGGCGCGGGTGCTGGCGCACCCAGCGGCACAGGCTGAAGCCGTCTTCGTCGGGGAGCATGACATCGAGAATGGCCAGGTCCGCCGGGGCCTCGTTCAAGGCCTGGCGAAATTGCTGGCCGTCACCCGTGGTGCGCACGGTGAAGCCGGCACGGGTGAGGTAGGTGTCCAACAGTTCGCGGATTTCCTGGTCGTCGTCGACCAGGAGGATCGTTTTGCCGGCAGTGGTCACGTGCTGCGTCCTTGTGTCCAGCGTCGGGTCGAGACGCCCGATCAATAAACGCAGATTAAACGCCTACCCCCGTGCTTGCTGCAAGGCCACACCGGCGCCAATCAGCCCCGAGAACTCGGCGGTCACAACCCAGACGGGAATGCCCTGGAAGTATTCGCTCATGCAACCCTTGTCGGCGAAGCTGTCGGCGAAGCCACTGGCCAGGAACAGCTCGATGAACCGCGGGATCACGCCACCGACGATGTACACGCCGCCGCGACCGCCGACGGTGAGCACGTTGTTGCCGGCCACGCGCCCCAGGAAGCGGCAGAACTGCTCGATCACCGCCAGCGCCACCGGCTCGCCGGCCAGGGCCGCCGAGGTGATGGCCGCAGGGGTGGCCAGGGTCGCTGCATGGCCATCGACCGCGCACACCGCCTGGTACAGGCGCAGCAGGCCGCCACCACTGAGGATGGTCTCGGCGCTGACGTGGCCGATCTCGTCCTGGATGTGCTGGCGCAGCTGTGCTTCGCGGGCGTTGCCCACCGGCAGGTCGACGTGGCCGCCCTCGCCGGGCAGGGCCATGTAGCGCTGCTCGCCCAGGTTCAGCAGGGTGCCCACGCCCAGCCCGGTGCCCGGGCCGATGACCACGGCGGCGCGCTCAGGGTCCGGGGTGCCGGGGCACACGGTCTTGAACTCGCCGTCTTCCAGGCGGGTCATGCCCAGGGCCATGGCGGTGAAGTCGTTGATCAGCAGCAGGTGCTCGACCGCAAGCGTCTCGCAGAAGGCCTTGCGGCTCAGGCGCCAGTGGCTGTTGGTGAAGCGGAATTCGTCACCGCTGACCGGCCCGGCCACGGCCAGGCACACGGCGCCAATGGCCCCGCGCTCGTGGCCCAGGTCCTTGAGGTACACGCCGATGGCCTGCTCGGGGCTGGTGTAGTCCGCGGTAGGGAACACCCGCACCGAGTGCAGGTTGTTGTCTTCCCACAACGCAAAGCGCGCGTTGGTACCGCCAATATCGCCAACAAGGGCGAGCTTCATTTGAGAATCTCCAGGCCGGACGTGAAGGCGCTGGCGCCCTGCTCCGCCGAGCTGAAGGCCAGTCGCATGAAACCGAACAGCTCGCGACCACAGCCCACCGCGTTGGCCAGTTGGCCCACGGCTGGGGTGCGCGCGGCAAATTCGCTGGCGTCCATCAGCACCTCCAGGGTGCCCTTGACGCCATCCACGCGGATGATATCACCGTCGCGCACCTTGGCCAGCGCGCCGCCGTCGAAGGCTTCCGGGCACACGTGGATGGCGGCCGGGATTTTGCCCGATGCACCAGACATGCGCCCGTCGGTGACCAGGGCCACTTTGAAGCCGCGATCCTGCAGAACGCCGAGGAACGGGGTCATTTTGTGCAATTCGGGCATGCCGTTGGAACGCGGCCCCTGGAAGCGCATCACTGCGACAAAATCACGCTCCAGCTCGCCGGCCTTGAAGGCGTCGGCCAGGTCCTGCTGGTCTTCGAACACCCGCGCCGGGGCTTCGACGATCTGGTGCTCGGGGGCCACGGCGGAGACTTTCATCACGCCACGGCCCAGGTTGCCTTCCATCACCCGCAGGCCGCCTTCGGGCGAGAACGCACGGGCCACCGGGCGCAGGATGTTCTCGTCGAGGCTGTTGGCCGGGCCTTCGCGCCATACCAGCTTGCCGTTGTCCAGGAACGGTTCCTGGGTGTAGCGGCTCAGGCCATGGCCGGCCACGGTGTTGACGTCTTCGTGCAACAGGCCGGCGGCCAGCAGCTCACGCACCAGGAACGACATGCCGCCGGCGGCCTGGAAGTGGTTGATGTCGGCCTTGCCGTTCGGGTACACGTGCGACAGGGTCGGCACCACCTCGGAGAGGTCGGCCATGTCCTGCCAAGTGAGGATGATGCCCGCCGCCATGGCGATCGCCGGCATGTGCAGGGTGTGGTTGGTGGAGCCGCCGGTGGCGTGCAGGGCCACGATGGAGTTGACCAGCGACTTTTCGTCGACGATTTCGCCAATGGGCATGAAGCTGGCGCCGCTGGCCTTGGTCATGCGCGTGACCTGGTGCGCCGCTTCCACGGTCAGGGCGTCACGCAGCGGCGTGTTGGGGTTGACGAAGGAGGCGCCCGGCAGGTGCAGGCCCATCACTTCCATCAGCAGCTGGTTGGTGTTGGCGGTGCCGTAGAAGGTGCAGGTGCCAGGGCTGTGGTAGGACTTCATCTCCGACTCCAGCAGCTCTTCGCGGCTGGCCTTGCCCTCGGCGTAACGCTGCCGCACGTCGGCTTTTTCCTTGTTGGAAATGCCCGACGGCATCGGCCCGCCTGGCACGAAGATCATCGGCAGGTGGCCGAAGCGCAGCGCGCCCATCATCAGGCCCGGCACGATCTTGTCGCAGATGCCCAGCATCAGCGCGGCGTCGAACATGTTGTGCGACAGCGCCACGGCGGTGGACATGGCGATCACTTCGCGGCTGGCAATGCCCAGCTCCATGCCCGGCTCACCCTGGGTGACGCCGTCGCACATGGCCGGCACGCCGCCGGCGAACTGGCCTACCGAGCCAATCTCGCGCAGGGCCTGCTTGAGCTGCTCGGGGTAGGTCTCGTAGGGCTGGTGCGCCGAGAGCATGTCGTTATACGACGACACGATGGCCACGTTGGCGGAGTTCATCATCCGCAGCGCGTTCTTGTCCTCGGTGCCGCACCCGGCCACGCCGTGGGCAAAGTTGGCACATTGCAGCTTGGCACGCATCGGGCCATCGCTGGCAGCCCCGCGGATCAGTTGCAGGTAACGCTCGCGCGTCGCGCGGCTGCGATCAATCAGCCGTTGGGTAACCTCTAGAACACGGGGATGCATGTGAAGAACTCCAGGCTATGGGGGCAACCGCTGCACTCCTTCCCATTATCCCATTCGCCGCCCAGGCTCGTCGCACAGGCTTGCTTTTGATCAACAGGAACAGCCGCGCCGGTCACTCGTTGTAGATAAGACAAAATATTGCCATCAAAAAGGCTTGTTTTCTATTTTTTTGCGAATAATCTTGTAATTCCAATAACAAAACAGATTCTGTGAACGTTCTGCGGCTCCTTGGCTTCACATCTATAGGGCGCCCCACACAATCTGAACGCAGGTACCGACATGACTCTTCGCATTGCCATCAACGGTTTTGGCCGCATCGGCCGCAACGTGCTTCGCGCACTGTATACCCAAGGCTACCGCCAGGACCTGCAGGTCGTCGCCATCAACGACCTGGGTGACAGCGCCATGAACGCCCACCTGCTGAAGTTCGACAGCGTGCACGGCGCCTTCGATGCCACGGTGGAATCGGACCAGGAAAGCATCACCGTCAATGGTGACCGTATTGCCGTCAGCGCCATTCGCAACCCGGCCGACCTGCCGTGGAAGGCCGAGCGCGTCGACGTAGTGTTCGAATGCACCGGCCTGTTCACCGACCGCGCCAAGGCTGCCGCGCACATCAGCGCCGGCGCCCGCAAGGTGATCATCTCGGCCCCGGCCAAAGGCGTGGACGCCACCGTGGTGTACGGCGTGAACCATGACGTGCTGCGCGCCTCGCACCAGATCATCTCCAACGCCTCGTGCACCACCAACTGCCTGGCGCCGGTGGCCCAGGTGCTGCACCGCGAGCTGGGCATCGAGCAAGGCCTGATGACCACCATCCACGCCTACACCAACGACCAGGTGCTGACCGACATGTACCACAGCGACCCGTTCCGGGCGCGTTCGGCCACCCAGTCGATGATCCCCAGCAAGACCGGCGCCGCCGAAGCCGTGGGCCTGGTGCTGCCGGAACTGGCCGGCAAGCTGACCGGCATGGCCGTGCGCGTGCCGGTGATCAACGTGTCGCTGGTGGACCTGACCCTGAACCTGTCCCGCGAGACTAGCGCGGACGAGGTCAATGCGTTGATGAAAGAAGCGGCCCAGCATTCGAAGATCCTGGGCTACAACACCCTGCCGCTGGTGTCGTGCGACTTCAACCACAACCCGCTTTCGTCGATCTTCGACGCCAATCACACCAAGGTTGCCGGCAAGATGCTGAAAGTCATGGCTTGGTACGACAACGAGTGGGGCTTCAGCAACCGCATGCTGGATAACTGCCTGGCGCTGTGGAACGCGCAATAACGCGCGCCCCGTAGCCGCTGCCGCCAGGCTGCGCTGGCCCGTGAGCCCCTTGAAGATTTTCAGCGAGGCATAGGCCCAGCGCAGCCTGCGGCAGCGGCTACGCAAGCTTGTTACACGGAAACACTTGACCAACGGCATAGATGATAAGCATTATCATTAACACCTTCCTGGTCCGGTATCGCCGTGAGTCAGTCACACTTCAATTCCGTCTTCCTGGCCCAGCGCCTCAGCCTGCTGCGCACCCTGCAGCGCATGGTCGACAACCCCAGCACCGCCGAAGACCTGCTGCAGGAAACCTACCTGCGGGTGACGCGCGCCCTGGGCGAGCGCGCCATCGAGCACCTTGAACCCTTTGTCTTCCAGACCGCGCGCAACCTGGCGCTGGACCACCTGCGCGCGCGCCGCGTGCAGGAACGCACGATGCTCGAGGACGTGCCCAGCGACGTGGTGCACAACGTGGCCGCCTGCCAGAGCACCCCGGAGGAAGCCGCCCATGCCGAGCAACTGCTGATGCGCCTCAATACCAGCCTGAGCCAGCTGACGGCCCGCCAACAACGCATTTTCATCCTCAGCCGCCTGCACGGCTGCAGCTACCTGGAGATCGCCGGCGAACTGGACGTCTCCGCCAGCACGGTGCAGAAGGAACTGAAACTGATCATGGCCATCTGCGTTGGCGTGGCGCAACGCATGGACGTCTGACAGACGCGCCGTAGGACGCCTCTGAAGTGACACGACGTTCACCGCACAGGCTCCGACTCTTTGGTAAGCTTTGCCCCTTACCGCCGCCATGAACTCGCCGCCCGAGGAACCCGAGTGACCGAACCCGACGACAGCGCCATGGACCAGGCACTGGACTGGCTGATACGCCTGGACTGCGCCAGCGCCGACGAGCGCATGGCCTTCGAGCAATGGCTGGCCGCCACGCCCGCCAACGCCCAGGCGTTCGCCCGTGCCAGCGCCGTGTGGAACGGCACGGCGGTGAACCAGGCCGCCCAACAGCTGCAGACGGCCACCGCGCGCTCGTGGCGCACGCGCCTGCGCCCATTCTTCAAGCCCATGGCCGCGGCGGCGGTGATCCTGGTGGGCGTGTTCGGCTTTACCAACGTGCCCTTGCGCCTGGAGGCCGACCACCTGACCGTGGTGGGCGAACGCCAGCGCCTGCAACTGGACGACGGCTCCAAGGTGCTGCTCAACACCAACACGGCGTTCTCCTCGGACATCGACCAGCACCGCCGCGAGGCACGCCTGTACCAGGGCGAGGCTTTCTTCCAGGTCGCCGGCAACCGCCAACAGCCGCTGCAACTGCAGGCCGGCCCGGTGCGCGCGAGCATGCGCGACACCGACTTCGCCGTGCGCCTGCTGGACGGCGTGGCCCAGGTGCAGGTACAGCGCGGCAACGTCGACCTGCTCAGCGAGGACGATGCCCACGTGCGCCTGAGCGCCGGCGACAGCATCCGCGTAGGGCCCAAGGGCTTTGGCCAGCGCCAGCACCTGGACGCGCAGAAAGACCTGGCCTGGGTGCAGGGCCGCCTGGTGTTCGAGAACTGCCCGTTGAGCCAGGTGCTGGACGAACTGCGCCGGTATTACCCGGGGTGGATCGTCAACACCAACGAGCGCCTGGCCAAGGTGGAAGTCACCGGCAACTACCGGCTGGAAAACCCGCTGGACGTGGTGCGCTCGCTGGCGCACATCACCTCGGCGTCAGTGAGCGAATATCCCGCCCTTGTGATTCTGAACTGATTAGCGCGGCGCCCCGGGACGCGGCCTGGCGGCCGCTGCTACGGCAACGCCCCGTAGCAGCTGCCAAAGGCTGCGTCCGGCGGCGTAGGCATGATTAAACAATCTTCAATTTATTTTTACGCGATCACGCACCCTGCTTCGTCTCGTTATAGCCAATGCAACTGATTCGCATTTTGAGTCAGTTCATAACTATAACGCCGCGCGACAGGGAGCGCCCTTCGATGTCCTCAGGTTTCAATCGTTTCAGCACCGCCAAACCCGGCCCACGCACGCTGTCCGTGCTGACCATGGCCATCATGCTGGCCGCCACCCAGGTGGCCCCGGCCATGGCCGCGGAACCCGCCGGCGGCAGCCAGGCCATGGGCAACTACAGCTTCGCCATCGGCCAGCAGTCGCTGGTGTCGGCCATCAACGCCTTCACCCAGGTGACCGGCTGGCAGGTGGGGCTGTCGGCAGACCTGGCCAAGGACGTGCA
The DNA here is from genome assembly GCF_056312595.1 of Pseudomonas sp. GYB4201. Lineage (NCBI taxonomy): Bacteria > Pseudomonadati > Pseudomonadota > Gammaproteobacteria > Pseudomonadales > Pseudomonadaceae > Pseudomonas > Pseudomonas sp. GYB4201. The sequence continues at coordinate 86,107 of NZ_JBWGIG010000002.1, forward strand.
ATCGCCGGGCGTGCGCGGCTCGCTCAAGCCTGAACAGGCCCTGGAGCGCCTGCTGGTGGGCACCAACCTGAGCGTGCACAAGCTGGGCCCCAACAACGTCGTGCTGGAAGCGCGCAACAACGGCGCCATTGCCCTGCAGCAGGTCACCGTCAGCGCCACGCGCAACGCCCAGGACGTCAACAGCGTGCCCGCCACCGTGACCGTGCAGGACCGCCAGACCCTGGACCGCAACAACGTCAACACCATCAAGGAACTGGTGCGCTACGAGCCCGGCGTGTCGGTAGGCGGCGCCGGCCAGCGCGCCGGCATCACCGGCTACAACATCCGCGGCATCGACGGCGACCGCGTGCTCACCCAGGTCGACGGCGTGGAAGTGCCGGCCAGCTTCTTCAACGGCCCCTACGCACAGACCAACCGCAACTACGTGGACCCGGAAATCGTCAAGCGCGTGGAGATCCTGCGCGGCCCGGCCTCGTCGCTGTACGGCAGCAGCGCCATCGGCGGCGCCGTCAGCTACTACACCCTCGACCCGGACGACATCATCAAGCCCGGCCAGGACTTCGGCGCCCGCCTGAAGACCGGCTACAGCTCGGCCGACCGCAGCTGGCTGAAGTCCGGCACCATCGCCGGCCGCGAAGGCGACTTCGACGGCCTGCTGCACTTGAGCCAGCGCGACGGCCACGAGACCCAGTCCTACGGCGACCATGGCGGCACCGGCCTGAGCCGCACCGCGGCCAACCCCGAAGACGCCAAGACCACCAACGTGCTGGCCAAGCTGGGCTGGAACTACGGCGACGACGCACGTCTGGGCCTGACCTACGAAAAGTACAAGGATGACCGCGACACCAACCAGAAAAGCGCGGTAGGCGGCCCCTTCGTCAACGGCGCCGGCTTTGGCATGTACAAGGCCCGCAGCGGCAACACCACCACCTCGCGCGAGCGCTTCGGCATCGAGAACAGCTTCGGCCTGGACAGCTACCTGGCCGACCACGTGAAGATGAGCCTCAACTACCAGATCGCCAAGACCGACGAGAGCACCGAGGAAATCTACGCGCCGTCGCGCGTGGTGTACCGCACCCGCGACACCCAGTACAAGGAACGCACCTGGATCTTCGATGCGCAGTTGGACAAGTCCTTCGCCATCGCCGACACCGACCACCACCTGACCTACGGCACCACCCTCAAGCAGCAGAAGGTCACCGGCCTGCGCACCGGTGAAGGCATCTGCATGTCGGTGGCCACCTACTGCAGCGCCATCGGCGCGGTGAGCACCAACACCTCCGACACCCTGACGCCAGCCAGCGACTTCCCGGACCCGACCGTCAACACCTACAGCCTGTTCGCCCAGGACGAGATCAAGTGGGACCAGTGGACCTTCCTGCCGGGTATTCGCTACGACTACACGCAGATGAAGCCGCACATCACCCAGGAATTCCTCAACACCGCGGCCCAGAGCGGCGACGACGTCAGCGCCGAAGAAAAAACCTGGCACAAGGCTACCCCGCGCCTGGGCGTGACCTATGCCTTCAACGACAACTACACCTGGTACGGCCAGTACGCCGAGGGCTTCCGCACGCCGACCGCCAAGGCGTTGTACGGCCGCTTCACCAACACCTCCCAGGGCTACACCGTGGCGCCAAACCCGAACCTCAAGCCTGAGAGCAGCAAGAGCTTCGAGACCGGCCTGCGTGGCCAGTTCGAACACGGCACCTTCGACCTGGCGGTGTTCTACAACAAGTACCACGACTTCATCGACGAGAACTCGCTGACCCCCGGCTACACCGAGACCACCTTCCAGAGCGTCAACATCAAGAAGGCCACCATCAAGGGCGCCGAGGCCAAGGGCCGCCTGAACCTGGACACCTTCGGCCTGGCCAGCGGCCTGTACACCCAGGGCTCGGTGTCGTACGCCTACGGCCGCAACGACGACAGCGGCGAGCCGCTGAACAGCGTCAACCCACTGACCGGCGTGTTCGGCCTGGGCTACGACCAGGACACCTACGGCGGCCTGCTGAGCTGGACCGTGGTGAAGAAGAAGGACCGCGTGGACAGCAGCAGCTTCCACACCCCGGACGGCACCAGCACCCAGTTCAAGACCCCTGGCTTCGGCATCCTCGACCTGACCGGCTACTACAAGGTCACCAAGGACGTCACCGTCAGCGCCGGCCTGTACAACCTGACTGACAAGAAATACTGGCTGTGGGATGACGTGCGCGGCTACGACAGCGTGGGCGAGGCCTCGGTGACCCAGCCGGCCAACCTCGACCGCCTGACCCAGCCTGGCCGCAACTTCTCGGTCAACCTGGTGTGGGACATCTGATGTCAATCGCGGTACCGTTGCCCTGGGCAACGGTACCGCAGCACTTTTTTTACTGAGTTTGCCTGGCTGATTCGTCTAGTAAGGCAGCCTTTCCCTTTTTTCAGGATCCTGCATATGAGTGCCATCGAAACCAACGCCGCCCCGGCCGCCGAGCAGCCGGCCCTGCGCTCGCTGCGCCTGCGCCAGGCCAGCGCCGTGCTGCACGACCAACTGGAACACGCCGTGGGCGCCCACGCGCCGTTTGAAAGCCGCGAAAGCTACGGCCGCTTCCTGCAGATGCAGTACCTGTTCCAGTCCGAACTCAAGGGCCTGTACACCGACCCGGAACTGAACCAGCTGTTCCCCGACCTGGCCTCGCGCTGCCGCGCCGACGCAGCCCTGGCCGACCTTGCCGACCTGGGCCTGGACGTGCCGGCCGCCGTGCCTGGCGCCCTGGCGAACCCCAACCGCGCCACGGCGCTGACCTGGATCCGCGTGTCGGAAGGCTCGAAGCTGGGCGCCGCCATCCTGATCAAGCGCGCCGAGGCCATGGGCCTGAGCGAAACCTTCGGCGCCCGCCACCTGGCCGAGCCTGAAGGCGGCCGCATGCGCGGCTGGAAAGCCTTCAACGCGATCTTCGACGCCCTGCCCTTCACCCCCAGTGAAGAAGCCGACGCCGATCGGGCCGCGGTTGACGCCTTCGCGCGCCTGCAAATACTCTTGCAGCACACGTATTCCGCTCACGCTTGAGTCGCCACCGGCCGGTGGCGTGCCACCGGCCGGCGAACACCTTTTACACGCTGATTCCATGACCCGCCCACTGCCCTCCAAAACCGCGCGCATCCTGTTTGGCCTGCTCGCCTATGTCAGCCTGGGCATTGGCCTGGTGGCCATCGTCATTCCCGGCCTGCCCACCACCGAATTCATCCTGCTGGCCGCCTGGGCCGCCACCCGCAGCTCGCCGCGCCTGAGCGCCTGGCTGGAAAACCACCGCCTGTTCGGGCCCATCCTCAGCAACTGGCGCAACGGCAAGATCGTCGCGCGCCGGGCCAAGGTCAGCGCCACCCTGAGCATGCTCGCCTGCTCGGTGATCATGCTGCTGACGCTCAAGCACGCCTGGCCAGTGTTCGCCGCCATCGGCTGCATGCTGGTGGTGAACCTGTGGATTTGGTCGCGCCCCGAGCCTTCTGTCAAAAATATTTAAAGTTAGGCGCGTATACGCCGATCTCCCGGTATCGCTGAAGTGCTTCGGCGGGCGGGGTCGTGCTCGACCCCCGCTGTCCCGACTGGTCAACTTGTGAGTGCGCGCCCATGTTCGACAACCTTTCGATACGTCTGAAAATAGTACTGCTGGCCGGCCTTTGCCTATTGGGCGTGGCGGGCTTGATCGTCGGGATAAACCTGTACCAGACCAGCCAGAATGATGCGCTGGTGAGCGCGTCCAGCCGCAAGATGCTGACCGAAAGCGTCCAGAATTTGCTACAGAGCAAGGCCGCGGAAAAAGCCGCGCAGATGCAGAAGACCTTCGGCGACAACCTGCTGGTGGCCAACGCCGCCGCCGACCAGATCATGGGCCTGCGCGCCCTGGCGGTGAAGCGTGGCCTGCCGCCGGCAGCCCTGCGTGAAGAGCTGAACCAGGCGCTGAAAGCGGTGTTCGAACGCAACCCGAAAGTGCTGGGCGTGTGGACCTCGTTCGAGCGCCAGGCGCTGGACGGCCACGACGCCGAATTCGTCAACGACGACAAGCGCACCTCCAACGAAAGCGGGCGTTTCGCCCCCTACTGGAGTCGCTCCAACGGCACCGCGCTGAACACTGTCACCTCCGAAGGTGACATGAACAAGACCGAGCTGAACCTCACCGGCACCCCGTACAACATTTGGTACACCTGCGCCCGCGACAGCGGCAAGCCGTGCCTGCTGCAGCCCTACACCGACACCGTGGGCAACAAGCTGATGCTGATGACCAGCATCGCCGTGCCGCTGCTGGACCAGGGCAAGGTAGTGGGCGTGGTGGGCGTGGACCTGGCGCTGGACTCGCTGCAGACCTCGGCGGAAAAAGCCCAGGCCGACCTGTTCAACGGCGCCGGGCGCATCATGATCGCCTCCACCGCCGGCGCCCTGGCGGCCAACAGCGGCGACGCCAGCCTGCTGGGCAAGAAGATCGACCAGGTGCTGGGCGCCGACGGCAGCGAGATCATGCGCCTGATCGCCAGCGACCAGCCCAAGGTGCTGAAACAGGGCGACACCATCCGCGCCGTGTACCCCGCCGCGCCAATCACCGGTGGCACGCCGTGGGGCGTGGTCATCGACCTGCCGGAAAAGGTCCTGCTGGCCGACTCGGTGAAGCTGCAGGGCGTGCTCGATGCCGCCCAGACCCGCGGCACCATCACCGCCATCCTGGTGGGCATCGTCGCCACCCTGGTCGGCCTGGTGCTGATCTGGCTGACCGCCAGCGGCGTGACCCGCCCGATCAACAGCGTGGCGGCCATGCTCAAGGACATCGCCAGCGGCGACGGCGACCTGACCCAGCGCCTGAAATACACCAAGAAGGATGAGCTGGGCGAGCTGGTGAGCTGGTTCAACCGCTTCCTCGACAAGCTGCAACCCACCATCGCGCAGATCAAGCAGAGCGTCACCGACGCCCGCACCACCGCCGACCAGTCTTCGGAAATCGCCCGCCGCACCAGCGACGGCATGCAGGTGCAATTCCGCGAGATCGACCAGGTGGCCACTGCCTCCAACGAAATGAGCGCCACCGCCCACGACGTCGCCAACAGCGCGTCCAACGCCGCCAGCGCTGCCCGTGGCGCCGACCAGTCGGCCAAGGACGGCATGTCGATCATCGAGCGCAGCACCCGCGACATCAACCTGCTGGCCGAGGAAGTCAGCAAGGCCGTGGGCGAGGTCGAGACCCTGGCGGTGAACAGCGAGCAGATCGGCAGCGTGCTGGAGGTGATCCGCAGCATCGCCGAACAGACCAACCTGCTGGCCCTGAACGCTGCCATCGAGGCCGCCCGCGCCGGCGAAAGCGGCCGTGGCTTCGCCGTGGTGGCCGATGAGGTGCGCAACCTGGCCAAGCGCACCCAGGACTCGGTGGAAGAGATTCGCCACGTGATCGAGCGCATCCAGAGCGGCACCCGCGGCGTGGTGCAGACCATGCACTCCAGCCACGCCAAGGCCCAGGAGAACGCCGGGCAGATCCACCAGGCCGTGCAGGCCCTGGGCAAGATCAGCCAGGCGGTGACGGTGATCAGCGACATGAACCTGCAGATCGCCAGCGCCGCCGAGGAACAGAGCGCGGTGGCCGAAGAGGTCAACCGCAACGTCTCGGCCATTCGCACGGTGACCGAGACCCTGACCGGCCAGGCCACCGAGTCGGCCCAGGTCAGCAGCCAGCTGAACGCGCTGGCCACCCAGCAGATGAAATTGATGGATCAATTCCGCGTTTGATGGTCCAACCCTGTGTATTGTTGCTGCAATGCACAGGGACTGTTGCCCCACGGTCCTTCACCTTGGAGGGCCGTTTGCGATGTCCGAACTACTCGCCACTTTCGCCCAGGCGCTGCAGCTGCCGCTGGAGCGACTGCCCGCCATCAGCTTCCCCGGCATGGGCGCCCTGCCCTCGACCTTCGCCGTCAGTGACCTGGCCAGCGCCAGCATTGGCGCGGCAGGCCTGGCCGTGGCCGACCTGCTGCGCCAGCAAGGCGTGCCCGCAGGCAGCCTCAGCGTCGACCGGCGCCTGGCCTCGTTCTGGTTCGCCAGCAGCCTGCGCCCCATGGGCTGGGCGCCGCCACCGCCCTGGGACCCGATCTCCGGCGACTACGCCACCCGCGACGGCTGGATTCGCCTGCACACCAATGCGCCCCATCACCGCGCTGCGGCCCTGCAGGTGCTGGGGCCGTGCGAAGATCGTGACAGCATGGCTGCGGCTGTCAGCCAGTGGGACGCCGAGGCACTGGAGCGCGCCGTAGTCGAGGCCAATGGCTGCGCGGCGCAGATGCTGCAGTTGGCGCAGTGGGCCGGCCATGCCCAGGGCCAGGCCGTGGCCGGCGAGCCGCTGGTGCAGCTTGAACAGTGCGATGCGCAGGGCGTGCAGGCCTGGCGCGGCAGCCGCGCGCAGCCGCTGGCCGGGATCAAGGTGCTGGACCTCACGCGCATCCTCGCAGGGCCTGTGGCCACGCGCTTCCTCGCCGCAATGGGCGCCGACGTGCTGCGCATCGACCCGCCGGGCTGGGAAGAGCCGTCGCTGGCCCCGGAGGTGACCCTGGGCAAACGCTGCGCGCGCCTGGACCTGCACGACAGCCTGGACCGCATCAGCTTCGAACGCCTGCTGGCCCAGGCCGATATCTTCGTCCACGGTTACCGCGCCGACGCCCTCGAGCGCCTGGGTTTCGGCGCCGAGCGCGTGCGCCAGCTGAACCCGGGGCTGATCGACATCAGCCTGAACGCCTACGGCTGGACCGGCCCGTGGCGCAACCGGCGTGGCTTCGACAGCCTGGTGCAGATGAGCACCGGCATCGCCGCCGCCGGCCAGCAGTGGCGCCAGGCGGACAAGCCCGTGCCCTTGCCGGTGCAGGCGCTGGACATGGCCACCGGCTACCTGGCCGCCGCAGCCGCCATCAATGGCCTGCGCGAGCGCCTGGCCAGCGGCCGCGGCAGCGCGGCGCGGTTGTCGCTGGCACGCACCGCCAAGGCGCTGATCGACCATGGCCAGGTCACCACCGACCTGCCCCTGGCCGCAGAAACCGGCGCCGACCTGGCCAGCCAGATCGAGCACACCCGGTGGGGCCCGGCCCAGCGCCTGACGCCGCCGCTGGCGATACCCGGCACGCCCATGCAGTGGGCCTGCCCCGCCGGCCAGCTGGGCGCCAGCCCTGCGAGCTTCAGCTGAACCGCGGACGCGGCCTGCGGCCGCTGCTACGGAAAATGCCCCCCGTAGCAGCGGCCGCAGGCCGCGTCCGGCTCATAACCCCAACACCCCACTGTACAACCCATACGCCGCCAACCCGGCTCCCACCAGCACCGCGGCGAATATCAGTTTCTCCCACCCCGTGAACAACGGCTGCCCCTGCTCGCGCTTGGCCTTGGCGAACAAAACCACCCCCGGCGCGTACAACAGCGCCGACAGCAGCAGGTATTTCAACCCGCCCGCGTACAGCAGCCAGATCGCATACAGCAGCGCCACTGCCGCAATCAGCAGGTCACGCTGGCGCACCGCTGCCAGGCCCTCGTACGTCTCGCCCCGCACTGCCAGCAACACCGCATAGGCCGCCGACCACAGGTACGGCACCAGGATCATCGACGACGCCAGGTAGATCAGGCTGGTGTAGGTGCCCGCCGACACCAGGGTGATCAGCAGGAACAGCTGGATCATCAGGTTGGTCATCCACAGCGCGTTCACCGGCACGCCGTTGGCGTTTTCCTTTTTCAGGAAGCGCGGCATGGTGGCGTCACGCGCGGTGGCGTAGAGAATTTCCGCGCATAGCAGCGCCCACGACAGCAGCGCGCCGAGCAGCGACACCGCCAGCCCCAGGCTGATCAGCAGCGCGCCCCAGCGCCCGACGATATGCTCCAGCACCGCCGCCAGCGACGGGTTCTGCAGGCCGGCGAGTTCGCCCTGGCTCATCACCCCCAGGCTCAGCACGTTCACCAGCACCAGCAGCGCCAGCACGCCCAGGAACCCCAGCACCGTGGCCCGGCCCACGTCCGCGCGACGCTCGGCGCGCCCCGAATACACGCTGGCGCCCTCGATGCCGATGAACACGAACACCGTCACCAGCATCATGTGCCGCACCTGCTGCAGCACGCTGCCCAGGCTGGGGTTGCCGACGCCCCAGATGTCCTGGGTGAAGATATCCGCCTTGAACGCCACGGCAGCGATGACAATGAACATCACCAGCGGCACCACCTTGGCCACGGTGGTCACCTGGTTGATGAACGCGGCCTCCTTGATGCCCCGCAGCACCAGGAAATGCACCGCCCACAGCAGCAGCGACGCGCAGCCGATGGCCAGCGGCGTGTTGCCCTGGCCGAACACCGGGAAGTAGTAACCCAGGGTGCTGAACAGCAGCACGAAGTACCCCACGTTGCCCAGCCAGGCGCTGATCCAGTAGCCCCACGCCGACGAGAAGCCCATGTAGTCGCCAAACCCGGCCTTGGCGTAGGCGTACACCCCGGAATCGAGCGCGGGTTTGCGGTTGGCCAGGTTCTGGAACACCAGCGCCAGCATCAGCATGCCCACGGCGGTGATGCCCCAGCCGATCAGCACCGCGCCCACCTCGGCGCGTTCGGCCATGTTCTGCGGCAGGGAGAAAATACCGCCGCCAATCATCGAGCCCACCACTAGCGCGATCAATGCGCCCAATCGCAACTTCTGTCCATGTTCCGCCATGCGGCTCTCCAGTATCTAATTGGCGCTCCACCCGCGCAGTTAAATATATAAACAAAGGCTGCGCCGACAGTTTTAAGACTAAAAGAATATTGTTTCAATCGCCACCAGCATTAAGAAAAGATAGCCAGCTAATTAACCATTCAGTACGGTTTCTTACACAATGAACAAATGGTAAAAATTCTCGATAAAATTTGCGAAATCGAAAAACCGGGCTAATTTGAAAGCTCTCGGCATCGCCAACCCATGGCGAAATATCGCATGGAAGCCCCACAGCACAAGGCTTCTGTGCGACCGAGATTCATCTTTCCGCAAAACAAACGAACTTCCATTGCAACATGGAATAAGCACATTAGATGACCTGGATCATGCTCGAAGGTTAGGAACGGACTTACCCTATCGCCTCTTCTCCTAGCGTGGAGTCAAGCAATGTCAGCAGCTAACGACAAACTAAGGCTCGGCGCGTTGGTAGCGCTGGTCGTGGGTTCGATGATTGGTGGCGGAATATTCTCACTGCCGCAAAACATGGCCGCCAGTGCCGACGTGGGCGCAGTATTGATTGGTTGGGCAATCACCGCGGTGGGCATGTTGACCCTGGCGTTCGTGTTCCAGACCCTGGCCAATCGCAAGCCCGACCTGGACGGCGGCGTGTACGCCTACGCCAAGGCCGGCTTCGGCGCCTACATGGGTTTTTCCTCGGCCTGGGGCTACTGGATCAGCGCCTGGCTGGGCAACGTCGGCTACTTTGTGCTGCTATTCAGCACCCTTGGGTACTTCTTCCCGGTGTTCGGCGAGGGCAACACCCCGGTTGCCATCATCTGCGCGTCCATTCTGTTGTGGGCGGTGCACTTCCTGGTGCTGCGCGGCATCAAGGAAGCGGCGTTCATCAACCTGGTGACCACCGTCGCCAAGGTGGTGCCACTGGTGCTGTTCGTGCTGATCGCACTGTTTGCCTTCAAGCTGGACATCTTCACCGCCGACATCTGGGGGCGCATGAACCCTGACCTGGGCAGCGTGATGAACCAGGTGCGCAACATGATGCTGGTCACCGTGTGGGTGTTCATCGGCATCGAAGGCGCGAGCATTTTCTCCGCCCGCGCGGAAAAACGCTCGGACGTGGGCAAGGCCACGGTCATCGGCTTCATCACCGTGCTGCTGTTCCTGGTGCTGGTGAACGTGCTGAGCCTGGGCATCATGACCCAGCCGGAGCTGGCCAAGCTGCAGAACCCGTCCATGGCCGCGGTGCTGGAGCATGTGGTGGGCCACTGGGGCGCCGTGCTGATCAGCGTCGGCCTGATCATTTCGCTGCTGGGCGCCCTGTTGTCGTGGGTGCTGCTGTGCGCCGAGATCATGTTCGCCGCCGCCAAGGACCACACCATGCCGGCATTCCTGCGCAAGGAAAACGCCAACCAGGTGCCGGTCAACGCGCTGTGGCTGACCAACGCCATGGTGCAGGTATTCCTGGTGATCACCCTGTTCTCGGCCAGCACCTACCTGTCGCTGATCTACCTCGCCACCTCGATGATCCTGGTGCCCTACCTGTGGTCGGCGGCCTATGCGCTGCTGCTGGCGGTGCGCGGGGAAACCTATGAACAGGCCCTGGCCGAGCGCCGCAAAGACCTGTTCATTGGCGCCATCGCGCTGGTCTACGCCATCTGGCTGCTGTACGCCGGCGGCGTCAAATACCTGCTGCTCTCGGCCCTGCTGTACGCCCCCGGGGCGCTGCTGTTCGCCAAGGCCCGGCGGGAGGTGGGCCAAGCCATTTTTACCAACGTGGAGAAATTGATATTCGCCCTGGTGATCGTCGGTGCCCTGTTCGCGGCCTACGGGCTGTATGACGGGTTCTTAACGCTTTAACCCCTGTTTGTGAATCTGGAGGAACACTGCAATGTCCACGGAAAAAATCAAATACGGCGTGCATTCCGAGGCGGGCAAGCTGCGCAAGGTGATGGTCTGCTCCCCAGGCCTTGCCCACCAGCGCCTGACCCCCAACAACTGCGATGAACTGCTGTTCGACGATGTGCTCTGGGTGAACCAGGCCAAGCGCGACCATTTCGACTTCGTGACCAAGATGCGCGAGCGCGGCATCGACGTGCTGGAAATGCACAACCTGCTGACCGATATCGTCGGGCAACCCGAAGCCCTGGACTGGATACTGTCGCGCAAGGTAGTGCCCAACCAGGTCGGCGTCGGCCTGGTGGATGAGGTGCGCAGCTGGTTGCGCAGCCTGGAGCCGCGCAAGATCGCCGAATTCCTGATTGGCGGCGTGTCGGCCGACGACCTGCCCGACAGCTTCGGTGGCAAGACCATCCAGATGTTCCGCGACTTTCTTGGCCACTCCAGCTTCATCCTGCCGCCGCTGCCCAACACCCAGTTCACCCGCGACACCACCTGCTGGATCTACGGTGGCGTAACGCTGAACCCCATGTACTGGCCGGCGCGCCGCCAGGAAACCCTGTTGACCAGCGCCATCTACAAGTTCCACCCCGAGTTCACCGACGCCGACTTCCAGGTGTGGTACGGCAACCCCGACGAGGACCACGGCAGCGCCACGCTGGAGGGCGGCGACGTGATGCCCATCGGCAACGGCGTGGTGCTGATCGGCATGGGCGAGCGCACCTCGCGCCAGGCCATCGGCCAGCTGGCGCAGAACCTGTTCAAGCACAAGGCGGTGGAGCGAGTGATCGTCGCCGGCCTGCCCAAGTCCCGCGCCGCCATGCACCTGGACACCGTGTTCAGTTTCTGCGACCGCGACCTGGTGACCATCTTCCCGGAAGTGGTGAAGCAGATCGTCGCCTTCACCCTGCGCCCTGACGACAGCAAACCGGGCGGCATCGACATCCGCCGCGAGGAAAAGCCCTTCCTCGACGCCGTGGCCGCGGCCCTCAACCTCAAGGCCCTGCGCGTGGTGGAAACCGGCGGCAACAGCTTCGCCGCCGAGCGCGAACAGTGGGACGACGGCAACAACGTGGTGGCCGTGGAGCCCGGCGTGGTCATCGGCTACGACCGCAACACCTACACCAATACCCTGCTGCGCAAGGCCGGTGTCGAGGTCATCACCATCAGCGCCGGCGAGCTGGGCCGCGGCCGCGGCGGCGGCCACTGCATGACCTGCCCGATTGTCCGCGACCCTATCGACTACTGATCGACCCTCTGCCAAAGGAGATCCATCATGGCTTTCAACATTCGCAACCGCAGCCTGCTCAGCCTGGAACACCACACCACCCGCGAGCTGCGTTACCTGCTGGACCTGTCCCGCGACCTCAAGCGCGCCAAGTACACCGGCACCGAGCAGCAGCACCTGAAGGGCAAGAACATTGCGCTGATCTTCGAGAAGACCTCGACGCGCACCCGCTGCGCCTTTGAGGTGGCCGCCTACGACCAGGGCGCCAATGTCACCTATATCGACCCCAATTCCTCGCAGATCGGCCACAAGGAGAGCATGAAAGACACCGCCCGCGTGCTCGGGCGCATGTACAACGCCATCGAGTACCGCGGCTTCAAGCAGGACATTGTCGAGGAACTGGCAAAATACGCTGGCGTGCCGGTGTTCAACGGCCTGACCGACGAATACCACCCCACCCAGATGATCGCCGACGTGCTGACCATGCGCGAACACAGCGACAAGCCGCTGCATGACATCAGCTACGCCTACCTGGGCGATGCGCGCAACAACATGGGCAACTCGCTGCTGCTGATCGGCGCCAAGCTGGGCATGGACGTCCGCATTGCCGCGCCCAAGGCGCTGTGGCCCCACGAAGACCTGGTGGCGCGCTGCAAGCAGTACGCCGAGGAAAGCGGCGCGCGCCTGACCCTCACCGAAGACCCGAAAGCCGCCGTGAAGGGCGTGGACTTCGTGCACACCGATGTCTGGGTGTCCATGGGCGAGCCCGTGGACGCCTGGGGCGAGCGCATCAAGCAGCTGTTGCCCTACCAGGTGAACGCCGAGCTGATGAAGGCCACCGGCAACCCGCGTAGCAAGTTCATGCACTGCCTGCCGGCGTTCCACAACTCGGAGACCAAGGTGGGCAAGCAGATTGCCGAGCAGTACCCGCACCTGGCCAACGGCATCGAGGTGACCGACGACGTGTTCGAGTCGCCGGCGTGCATCGCCTTCGAGCAGGCGGAAAACCGCATGCACACCATCAAGGCGATCCTGGTGGCGACCCTGGCGGACCTGTAGACACCCGCGTAGCAGCTGCCGCCAGGCTGCGTCCGAGCGCACGACCGAGGTGCCTGGGGACGCAGCCTTCGGCAGCTGCTACGGGGGATCATTTGCTGACGAGAGGAATTCTCCATGCGTATCGTCGTTGCACTGGGCGGTAACGCCCTTCTGCGGCGTGGTGAACCCATGACCGCCGACAATCAGCGCGCCAATATTCGCATCGCTACCGAGCAGATCGCCAAAATAGCCCCTGGCAACGAACTGGTGGTGGCCCACGGCAATGGCCCCCAGGTGGGCCTGCTGTCGCTGCAGGCTGCGGCCTACACGTCTGTCACGCCCTACCCCCTGGACGTGCTGGGCGCCGAGACCGAGGGCATGATCGGCTACATGATCGAGCAGGAACTGGGCAACCTGCTGGACTTCGAAGTGCCGTTCGCCACCTTGCTCACCCAGGTGGAAGTGGACCGCAACGACCCGGCGTTCCAGCACCCCACCAAGCCCATCGGCCCGGTGTATTCCAAGGAAGAGGCCGAGCGCCTGGCGGCGGAAAAAGGCTGGAGCATTGCCGCCGATGGCGACAAGTTCCGCCGCGTGGTGGCCAGCCCCAAACCCAAGCGCATCTTCGAAATCCGCCCCATCAAGTGGCTGCTGGAGAAAGGCAGCATCGTCATCTGCGCCGGTGGCGGCGGCATCCCCACCTTGTACGGCGAAGGCCGCAAGCTGCAGGGGGTGGAAGCGGTGATCGACAAGGACCTGTGCTCGGCGCTGCTGGCCGAGCAACTGGACGCCGACCTGCTGGTGATCGCCACCGACGTGCAGGCTGCGTTCATCGACTGGGGCAAGCCCACCCAGCAAGCCATCGCCCAGGCGCACCCTGACGCCCTGGAACAGCTGGGCTTCGCCGCCGGGTCCATGGGGCCCAAGGTGCAGGCAGCCTGCGAATTCGCGCGCAATACCGGCAAAGTAGCGGTGATCGGCTCCCTGGCCGACATCGACGCCATCGTCCAGGGCAGCGCCGGCACCCGCATCAGCACTGCCACGCCGGGCATCCGCTACCCGTAGTCGAACCAGAGGATGGGCCCCAGGGTCTATCCTCTACTTTTTCCGTGAAGGAGCCCCGCCATGGCCCAGTTCGAACCCGGTCACCTGCACATCCAGCGCACCGCGCTGCAACCCACCGACTTCAGCTACGACATCAAGCTCGACTACCAGGTGCTGCACGAGGCCAGCCGCGGCAAATACGTACAGTTCGACGTCGAAGGCCACATTAACGACAAGACCTTCAAGGACCAATTCGAACTGGGCAAGGACGACTGGTACAACTTCGCCAGCGCCGCCGACCACATCGCCCGCAAGAACGGCCTGCCCACCACCAGCGTGTTGTCACTGTCGATGCACAGCCATTACGACGCGGTGTTCGAGGACATTCGCAGCAAGATTGGCGCGCAGTCGGGGGATGCGGTGTCGCCTAAGCATCTTGACCCCTATGGTTGATTGAGAAACGCCTGACAAGAATCTGGTACCTTGGCTTAATCCGAATATGAATCATCTGATTCAATTAATTCGTATCGGGAGTATGATTGTTTCACCCGTCATATTCGGAGAAGACCATGACCTCCTCGGCCCCGTTGAAACATCCTGCCAGCGATAACGCTGAAATGGGTCGAGTGGCGCTTACGTTCTTCTTCAACCTGATGGAGCACTGGCAATGCACGGCCGACCAGCAAAGGGTGCTGCTGGGCAGCATCGGCAACACCACCTACTTCAATTGGAAAAAACGCCCAACCGTGCGGCTGCCCCATGACACCCTGGAGCGTATTTCCTACCTGATGGGTATTCACAAAGCCCTGCGCATTCTGTTCAGCAACCAACCGGAACGCAGCTATGAATGGCCCCGGCTGGCGAATTCGGCAGCGCCGTTCAACGGTCGCTCCGCGTTGGACTACATGTTGGGTGGGCGCGTAGTGGACCTGGCTGATGTGCGGCGCTACCTCGACGCAGTGCGCGGTTGATGGCCTCCCCTGTGCTGCCTGATTGGGACCAGGCCTTTCGCATCGTCAACAGCGCCTTCCCGCCCATCAGCGTTTTCGAGGACACCCTCGACCCTGCAGACCTGGAAACTGCGTTTCTGATCGAGGGGCTGACCAACGATCGCTTGTGTGATGAAGCGGGGCAAATCCAGCGTGTACCCCCGCAGGACCGAATGTGCGGCCCAGGGTCCACGCCAGTCATGGCGGCGTTCACCCATATCGGCCGGGCGAGCCGCTACACCGATGGAAGTTTTGGCGTTTACTACTGCGCCAATGCGATTGAGGCGGCGATCGCCGAGACTCGCCATCACCAGGAAGCGTTCTGGCGCGCCACCGCGCAAGACAACATCGAGGTGACCATACGGACTTACATCAACAAGGTCACCAAACCCCTGGTCGATGTGAGAGACCGCAAGGACTTTCACTCCAGGGATGCGTCAAGCTATCCCGCGACCCAGGCTTTCGCCCGTCAGCAAAGGGATGAACAGGCATGGGGGCTGCTCTACCGCAGCGTACGTTCACCCCAACACGAATGCGTGGCAGCCCTGCGACCACCAGCACTATCTCCCACCACCCAAGGCCCACATTTCCGTTACTGCTGGGACGGCAAATCGCAAACCTTCAGCCACGTCCTCGAAATCCGAGAGTTCCCCAACCCGTAGCAGCGGCCGCTGGCCGCGTCCGCAGCCGCCACGCACTCCCAGGCATACCCCGCGGCAGCGGCTACGTAGGTTCGGTGTAGCCGCTGCCGCAGGCTGCGCTGGCCCTTTTTCTATACTGAAAATCTTCAGTGCACGCCGGGACCAGCGCAGCCTGGCGGCAGCGGCTACAGCAATCGTGCACACCCCACCCGTAGCAGCGGCCACAGGCCGCGTCCGCAGCCGCCACGCACTCCCAGACATACCCCGCGGCAGCGGCTACGTAGGTTCGGTGTAGCCGCTGCCGCAGGCTGCGCTGGCCCTTTTTCTACACTGAAAATCTTCAGTGCACGCCGGGACCCGCGCAGCCTGACGGCAGCGGCTACAGCAATCGTGCACACCGCACCCGTAACAGCGGCCACAGGCCGCGTCCCCTGCGCCAGGCATCAAGTACGTCCGGACGCAGCCTTCGGCAGCTGCTACGGGGTGCGCGAAGCAGGCCAGACAAGGCATACTCGCCCTCCCTGCTGTCCAGATTCCCTGCCTGCCCATGCGCATTCACGTCAGTTTCATCGATCGAGTCGGTATCACCCAGGAAGTCCTCGCCCTGCTGGGGGCGCGCAATCTCAACCTCGATGCCGTGGAGATGGTGCCGCCCAACGTCTACATCGATGCCCCGACGCTGAGCCCCAAGGTGCTGGACGAGCTGCGCGAGGCGCTGCTGAGCGTGCGCGGCGTGCAGAACGTCAGCGTGGTGGACATTCTTCCCGGCCAGCGCCGGCACCTGCAGCTGGACGCGCTGCTGGCGGCCATGACCGACCCGGTGCTGGCCCTGGACAGCGCCGGCAACGTGCTGCTGGCCAACCCGGCGCTGATCAGCCTGTATGGTCGGGAGCCTGCGGGCGAGTCGGTGACCGAGCTGTTCCGCGACCCCAACCTGCTCGACACCCTGCTGGACCAGGGTTTCCGCCTGCCGCTGCGCGAAGTCAGCGTCAACGGCGAGACCCTGCTGCTGGACGCCACGCCCATCACCGACGCCGGCGCCCTTCTCACCCTGTACCCGCCCAACCGCATCGGCGAGCGCCTGGCGGCCCTGCACCACGACCACGCCGAAGGTTTCGATTCGCTGCTGGGCGATTCGCCGCCGATTCGTACCCTCAAGGCCCGCGCCCAGCGCGTGGCGGCACTGGACGCACCGCTGCTGATCCAAGGCGAGACCGGCACCGGCAAGGAGCTGGTGGCGCGTGCCTGCCACGCCATCAGCGCGCGCCACAGCGCACCGTTCCTGGCGCTGAACTGCGCGGCCTTGCCGGAGAACCTCGCTGAAAGCGAGCTGTTCGGCTATGCCCCCGGCGCCTTCACCGGCGCCCAGCGCGGCGGCAAGCCGGGGCTGATGGAGCTGGCGCACCAGGGCACGGTGTTTCTCGACGAAATTGGCGAGATGTCGCCGTACCTGCAAGCCAAGCTCCTGCGTTTCCTCAACGACGGCAGCTTCCGCCGGGTAGGCGGCGACAAGGAAGTGAAGGTCAACGTGCGCATCCTCAGCGCCACCCACCGCGACCTGGAGAAGATGGTCAGCGAGGGCGCGTTCCGCGAAGACCTGTTCTACCGCCTCAACGTGCTCAACCTCGACGTGCCGCCCCTGCGCGAACGCGGCCAGGACATCCTGCTGCTGGCGCGCTCGTTCATGCAGCAGGCTTGCACGCAGATCCAGCGCCCCATCTGCCGCCTGGCGCCGGCCACCTACCCGGCGCTGCTGGGCAACCGCTGGCCGGGCAACGTGCGCCAGCTGCAGAACGTGATCTTCCGCGCGGCGGCCATCTGCGAAGGCTCGCTGGTGGACATCGGCGACCTGGACATCGCCGGCACCGCAGTGGCGCGGCACACCAGCGACGGCGAGGTGAACAGCCTGGAGCAAGCCGTGGGCGATTTCGAAAAGGCCCTGCTGGAAAAGCTGTACGCCAGCTTCCCCTCGACCCGCCAGCTGGCCACCCGCCTGCAAACCTCACACACGGCTATCGCCCACCGCCTGCGCAAGTACGGCATCGGCGGCAAATGAAACATGGAATGATATCGTTACGTCGTACCGATATCATTCCACTTCGTT
This sequence comes from Pseudomonas sp. GYB4201, assembly GCF_056312595.1. NCBI lineage: Bacteria > Pseudomonadati > Pseudomonadota > Gammaproteobacteria > Pseudomonadales > Pseudomonadaceae > Pseudomonas > Pseudomonas sp. GYB4201. The sequence continues at coordinate 103,734 of NZ_JBWGIG010000002.1, forward strand.
TCAGGTGCCCATTCCCAAGGGCCTGATCCCCCAAGGCTTTTTTTCTCCGGCGGCCCCGTAGCGATTTCGCTACACCTGCAATTCGCCAAACTTCCCCCGAACCCGCTAAAACCCTGATTTCAAAGGCCAAAACCAAGGTTGGCAACGAACTTGCTATGTAACCGGCAGACCCCGTCCGGTGCCCTGCCCCGGACACATCCATTGCGTAGGCCAGCCGTCATCTGGCCCCGAGGAGTTTCCATGAGCGAGTTGCGTTTTACTGTCGAACACGAATGGCTGCGCGTTGAAGCGGACGGTAGCGTTACGGTCGGCATTACCCCCTTTGCCCAGAACGCCCTGGGTGACGTGGTGTTCGTGCAATTGCCGGAACTGACCACCTACGCCAAGGATGCCGAAGTCTCGGTGCTGGAATCGGTGAAGGCCGCCAGCAGCATCAACATGCCGCTGGACGGCGAAGTGGTTGAAGTGAACAACGAACTCGACGCCAGCCCCGAGCTGGTCAACGAAGACGCCCTGGGCGCCGGCTGGTTCTTCCGCTTCATCCCGGCTGACGCCAGCCAGGTGGGCGAGCTGCTGGACCAGCAGGCCTACGACAACCTGATCGCCGCCCAGGCCTGAGGATTCACGATGACCACTGCGCTGACCACCACCAACGAATTCATCGCCCGTCACATCGGCCCGCGCGCCGCCGACGAGCAGGCCATGCTGGCCACCCTGGGCTATGACAACCTCGACGCGCTGACCGCCAGCGTCATCCCCGACAGCATCAAGGGCACCAGCGTGCTCGACCTCCCGGCCGGCCAGGGTGAAGCCGAGGCACTGGCCGCCATCAAGGCCATCGCCGCGCAGAACCAGCTGTTCAAGACCTACATCGGCCAGGGCTACTACAACTGCCACACCCCGGCGCCGATCCTGCGCAACCTGCTGGAAAACCCGGCCTGGTACACCGCCTACACCCCGTACCAGCCGGAAATTTCCCAGGGCCGCCTGGAAGCGCTGCTGAACTTCCAGACCCTGATCAGCGACCTCACCGGCCTGCCGATCGCCAATGCCTCGCTGCTGGACGAAGCCACCGCCGCCGCCGAAGCCATGACCTTCTGCAAGCGCCTGAGCAAGAACAAGGGCAGCCACCGGTTCTTCGCCTCCGCCCATTGCCACCCGCAAACCCTGGACGTGCTGCGCACCCGTGCCGAGCCCCTGGGCATTGAAGTGGTAGTGGCCGACGAGGCCCAACTGGATGACGTCAGCGAGTACTTCGGCGCGCTGCTGCAGTACCCGGCCAGCAACGGCGACATCTTCGACTACCGCGAGCTGGTGGAGCGCTTCCACGCCGCCAACGCCCTGGTAGCCGTGGCCGCCGACCTGCTGGCCCTGACCCTGCTGACCCCGCCGGGCGAGTTCGGCGCCGACGTGGCCATCGGCAGCGCCCAGCGCTTCGGCGTGCCGCTGGGCTTCGGTGGCCCGCACGCGGCCTACTTCTCGACCCGCGACGCGTTCAAGCGCGACATGCCCGGCCGCCTGGTGGGCGTGTCCATCGACCGCCACGGCAAGACCGCTTTGCGCCTGGCCATGCAAACCCGCGAGCAACACATCCGCCGCGAGAAGGCCACCAGCAACATCTGCACCGCCCAGGTGCTGCTGGCCAACATCGCCAGCATGTACGCCGTGTACCACGGCCCGGCCGGCCTGGTGCAGATTGCCCGCCGCACCCACAGCCTGACCGCCATCCTGGCCCAGGGCCTGGCCGCCATGGGCGTCACCGTCGAGCAGCAGCACTTCTTCGACACCCTGACCCTGGCCACCGGCAGCGCCACCGCCGAACTGCACGCCAAGGCCCGTGCCGCCGGCCTGAACCTGCGGGAAATCGACGCCCAGCGCCTGGGCCTGTCGCTGGACGAGACCACTCGCCAGGCCGACGTCGAAGCCCTCTGGGCACTGTTCCCAGGCCAGCAACCAGCGTTCGACGCCCTGGCTGCCAGCGTTGCCGAAGCCCTGCCCGCCAGCCTGCTGCGCCAGTCGCCGATCCTCGCCCACGAAGTGTTCAACCGCTACCACTCCGAAACCGAGCTGATGCGCTACCTGCGCAAGCTGGCCGACAAGGACCTGGCGCTGGACCGCACCATGATCCCGCTGGGCTCGTGCACCATGAAGCTCAACGCCGCCAGCGAGATGATCCCCATCACCTGGCCGGAATTCGGCAGCCTGCACCCCTTCGCCCCGGCCGAGCAGAGCAAGGGCTACCAACTGCTGACCGACGAGCTGGAAAGCATGCTGTGCAAGGCCACCGGCTATGACGCCGTGTCGCTGCAGCCCAACGCCGGCTCCCAGGGCGAGTACGCCGGCCTGCTGGCCATTCGCGCCTACCACCACAGCCGTGGTGACGAGCGTCGCGACATCTGCCTGATTCCGTCGTCGGCCCACGGCACCAACCCCGCCACCGCCCACATGGCCGGCATGCGCGTGGTAGTGACCGCCTGCGACGAACGCGGCAACGTCGACATCGAAGACCTGCGCGCCAAGGCCATCGAGCACCGTGAGCGCCTGGCCGCGATCATGATCACCTACCCGTCCACCCACGGCGTGTTCGAGGAAGGCATTCGCGAGATCTGCGCCATCGTCCACGACAACGGCGGCCAGGTGTACATCGACGGCGCCAACATGAACGCCATGGTCGGCCTGTGTGCCCCGGGCAAGTTCGGCGGCGACGTCTCGCACCTGAACCTGCACAAGACCTTCTGCATTCCCCACGGCGGTGGCGGCCCGGGCGTCGGCCCGATCGGCGTGAAGTCGCACCTGGCACCGTTCATGCCCGGCCACGGCACCATGGCGCGCAAGGAAGGCGCGGTCTGCGCCGCACCGTTCGGCAGCGCCTCGATTCTGCCGATCACCTGGATGTACATCCGCATGATGGGCGGCGAAGGCCTCAAACGCGCCTCGCAGCTGGCCATCCTCAACGCCAACTACATCTCGCGCCGCCTGGAAGAGCACTATCCTGTGTTGTACACCGGCAGCAATGGCCTGGTGGCCCACGAGTGCATCCTCGACCTGCGCCCGTTGAAGGACAGCAGCGGCATCAGCGTCGACGACGTGGCCAAGCGCCTGATCGACTTCGGCTTCCACGCCCCGACCATGTCGTTCCCGGTGGCCGGCACGCTGATGATCGAACCGACCGAAAGCGAATCCAAGGCTGAACTGGACCGCTTCTGCGACGCCATGATCCGCATCCGCGAAGAGATTCGCGCGGTGGAAAGCGGCGCCCTGGACAAGGACGACAACCCGCTGAAGAACGCGCCGCACACCGCTGCCGAACTGGTGGGCGAGTGGACCCACGCCTACAGCCGCGAACAGGCGGTGTACCCGCTGGCCTCGCTGGTGGAAAGCAAGTACTGGCCGCCGGTCGGGCGCGTGGACAACGTGTTTGGCGACCGCAACCTGGTGTGTGCCTGCCCGTCGATCGAGGCGTATCAGGATTAAGCCTGGCTCCTTTGGCATCGGCTACAGCGCAACCCTGTAGCCGCTGCCGCCAGGCTGCGCTGGCCTGCATGGCCACTGGAGATCTTCAGTGCCCTCAAGGGCCAGCGCAGCCTACGGCAGCGGTTACGCTGCGTTGGCGCCGAATCGAAGCAGTCTTTGGAGCACGTCCATGTCTTTAAGCGTTTTCGACCTCTTCAAGATCGGCATCGGCCCCTCCAGTTCCCACACGGTGGGACCCATGCGCGCCGCCGCGCGCTTCGTCGAGGGCCTGCGCCGCGACGACCTTCTGCTGGCCACCGCCACCGTCAAGGCCGAGCTGTACGGCTCGCTGGGCGCCACCGGCAAGGGCCACGGCAGCGACAAGGCGGTGCTACTGGGCCTTGAAGGCTCGCACCCCGACAGCGTCGACACCGGAACCGTGGACGCCCGCCTGCAGGCTATCCGCGCCAGCGGGCGCCTCAACCTGCTGGGCGAACACAGCATCGCCTTCGTCGAAAAACAGCACCTGGCGATGATCCGCAAACCCCTGCCCTTCCACCCCAACGGCATGATCTTCCGTGCCCTGGACGAACACGGCCTGGAGATTCGCAGCCGCGAGTACTACTCGGTGGGCGGTGGCTTCGTGGTGGACGAAGGCGCGGCGGGTGCCGACCGCATTGTCGAAGACACCACGGTGCTGCCCTTCCCGTTCAAGACCGGCAAGGAACTGCTGGCCCATTGCGCGGCGCAGGGCATGACCATCAGCCAGCTGATGCTGGCCAATGAAAGCGCCTGGCGCCCGGAAGCCGAGACCCGCTCCGGCCTGCTGAACATCTGGCAGGTGATGCAGGACTGCGTCGAGGCCGGTTGCCGCAACGAAGGCATCCTGCCCGGCGGGCTGAAGGTCAAGCGCCGTGCCGCGGCGCTGTACCGGCAGCTGTGCAAGAACCCCGAGGCCGCCCTGCGCGACGCGCTGTCGGTGCTGGACTGGGTCAACCTCTACGCCCTGGCGGTGAACGAGGAAAACGCCTTCGGTGGCCGCGTGGTCACCGCGCCCACCAACGGCGCGGCCGGCATCGTGCCGGCGGTGCTGCATTACTACATGCGCTTCGTGCCCGGTGCCAACGAGGACGGCGTGGTGCGCTTCCTGCTCACCGCCGCCGCCATCGGCATCCTGTACAAGGAAAACGCCTCCATTTCCGGCGCCGAGGTGGGCTGCCAGGGTGAGGTCGGCGTGGCTTGCTCCATGGCTGCCGGCGCCCTGTGCGAGGTGATGGGCGGCAGCGTGCAGCAGGTCGAGAACGCCGCCGAAATCGGCATGGAACACAACCTGGGCCTGACCTGCGACCCCATCGGCGGCCTGGTGCAGGTGCCCTGCATCGAGCGCAACGCCATGGGCTCGGTGAAGGCCATCAACGCCGTGCGCATGGCCCTGCGCGGCGACGGCGTGCACTACGTGTCGCTGGACAAGGTCATCCGCACCATGCGCCAGACCGGCGCCGACATGAAAAGCAAATACAAAGAGACCGCCCGTGGCGGCCTGGCCGTCAACATCATCGAGTGTTGAGGCACCCTTTCGAATTCAGGAGTCAACGATGTCCGAAGCACTGCAACACACCCCGCTGCACGCCCTGCACCTGGAACTGGGTGCCCGCATGGTGCCCTTCGCCGGCTACGACATGCCGGTGCAATACCCGCTGGGCGTGATGAAGGAACACCTGCACAGCCGCGAGCAGGCCGGCCTGTTCGACGTGTCGCACATGGGCCAGATCCGCCTGGTGGGCAGCGACGCCGCCAAGGCTCTGGAAACCCTGGTGCCGGTGGACATCGTCGACCTGCCCGTGGGCATGCAGCGCTACGCCATGTTCACCAACCAGCAGGGCGGCATCCTCGACGACCTGATGGTCGCCAACCTGGGCGACGACACACTGTTCCTGGTGGTCAACGCCGCCTGCAAGGACCAGGACCTGGCCCACCTGCGCGCGCACATCGGCGACCGCTGCCAGATCCAGCCGCTGTTCGAGGAACGCGCCCTGCTGGCCCTGCAAGGCCCTGTTGCGGTCACCGTGCTGGCGCGCCTGGCGCCACAGGTGGCGCAGATGACTTTCATGCAGTTTGCCCCGGTGCAATTGCTGGGCGTGGACTGCTACGTCAGCCGCTCGGGCTACACCGGTGAAGACGGCTTCGAGATCTCGGTGCCGGCCGCCAGTGCCGAGGCCCTGGCGCGCCGCCTGCTGGCCGAACCGGAAGTGGCCGCCATCGGCCTGGGGGCACGCGACTCGCTGCGCCTGGAAGCCGGCCTGTGCCTGTACGGCCACGACATGAACGAGCAGACCACGCCTATCGAGGCCAGCCTGCTGTGGGCCATCTCCAAGGCCCGCCGCGCCGACGGCGCCCGTGCCGGTGGCTTCCCTGGCGCCGAGGCGATCTTCGCCCAGCAACAGGCTGGCGTGGCCCGCAAGCGCGTGGGCCTGCTGCCCCAGGAACGCACGCCCGTGCGCGAAGGCGCCGAGATCGTCGATGCCAGCGGCGCCATCATCGGCACCGTGTGCAGCGGCGGCTTTGGCCCTACCCTGGGCGGCCCGGTAGCCATGGGCTATGTGGACAGCGCCCACGCGGCGCTGGACACCCCGGTGTGGGCCATCGTGCGTGGCAAGAACGTGGCCATGAAGGTCAGCAAGATGCCGTTCGTGCCGCAGCGCTACTACCGCGGCTGAGGGGCCGGCAATGACAGCTCAGGGCGAGCTGTCATTTTGCCGCAACGTGCAGGGTGTTCTATTCGATTTCGAACTGGCGTTAGACCATTCGAAAATACCTGAATGAAAGAGTCGGAAACCCCCGTAGGAAAAGGCTCGAACGGTCGTAAAAAAGGTGAAAAACCTGCGTGGCTCAGGGCTTGTTTTTCTGGCTGAAGTTAGCGTAGAGTTTCCTCACTGTGTTTGCATGGGTCGCTATGGTTCGTGACCTGGGCAGTAGCTCTGAGTATTGCTACAACCCGTTCGACGTCTCTTACTTTCCTGCAACCAGCCCAGTATCTCTTTCACCTGAAAGAAGCTGTCATCAATTCAAGTTCCAAGGAAATAAGAAAATGTCCCAACGTCAGAGCGGTACCGTCAAGTGGTTTAACGACGAGAAAGGTTTTGGTTTTATCACTCCAGAAAGCGGTCCGGATCTGTTCGTGCACTTCCGCGCTATCCAGGGCAACGGCTTCAAGAGCCTGAAAGAAGGCCAAAAAGTGACTTTCATCGCCGTTCAAGGCCAGAAAGGCATGCAAGCTGACGAAGTACAAGCCGAAGGCTGATTCGTCTAGTTGCGCAAAAAGCCCCTGCCGGGAACGCCAGGGGCTTTTTTGTGCCCGCGATTTGCTCGCACCCACACGGAGAGCCAAGGATGACCCGACGACTGACCCCGCAAGGCGACTTCGCCCCCGCCGCCTTTGGCCGGCGCATGGCGGCCGTGCTGTACGACTTCCTGCTGTGCATCGCGCTGCTGATGGTGACCACGCTGGTGTACAAGCTGATCATGATGGCGTTCATCGGCGAGGCACGCCTGCGGGCGCTGTCGGAGTCCGGCGCGCTGGACGGCGACCCGTTCCTGTCGACGCTGCTGTTCTGCGCCCTGTTCGCCTTCTTCGCCAAGTTCTGGATGCACGCCGGGCAGACCCTGGGCATGCAGGTGTGGGGCGTGCGCGTGCAGAACGCCGACGGCACGGCCATCAGCCTGTGGCAGGCGCTGCTGCGCTTCATCGTCGCCATTGGCTCGTGGCTGTGCTTTGGCGCCGGGTTCTGGTGGGCCCTGGTGGACAAGCAGAAGCGTGGCTGGCATGACCTGTATTCAGGCACGCAGCTGGTGCATATCCCCAAGAAGGCCCGTTGATGGGCACAAAAAAACCGACCCGAGGGTCGGTTTTTTCATGAGGCGAAGGCTTACCCCGCGCGGCGCAGCAGCCACCAGCCCACCGCCGCACACACCAGCGACGGGATGACCACCGCCAGCAGCGGCGGGAAGCCGAACACCAGGCTCGACGGGCCCAGCAGGTCCTGGACGATGCGGAAGGTGAAGCCCACCAGCACGCCAGTGAACACACGCTGGCCCAGGGTTACCGAACGCAGCGGGCCGAAGATGAACGAGATCGCCATCAGCACCAGCGCCGCAGTCACCAGCGGCTGCAGGATCTTGGTCCAGAACGCCAGCCAGTAGGTGGAGTTGCGCAGGCCCTGGTCCGACAGGTAGTGAATGTAGCTCCACAGCCCGGTGATGGACAGCGATTCGGGGGCCATCACCACGGTGCTCAGCAGCTGCGGCGTGACGGTCACGTCCCACTGTTCGGTGGGGTTGCTGATGACCTCGGTCCGGTCGTCATGGAACACCGTGGTGGCCACGTCGGTGAGGTTCCAGTGGCCATCGGCGTACTGGGCCTTCTTGGCGAAGCTGGCGGTCTTGATGTGGCGCTCGCTGTCGAAGGTGTAGCGGGTCACGCCATACAACAGGCCGGCAGGCTGCACGGTGTTGATGTGGATGAACTGCTCGCCCTCGCGATGCCACAGGCCGTGGCGGCCGCTTTGCGCGTCGCCGATGCCCTGGGCCAGCGAGCGGTCGGCCTGGGCCTTGGCCTCGGTGACCGGGGCGATGTATTCGCCCACCAGCAGGCCGCAGACCATCAGCACCAGCATGGGCTTCATCACCGCCCAGACGATGCGCGACACCGACACGCCGGCAGCGCGCATGATGGTCAGCTCGCTGTTGCTGGCCAGGGTACCCAGGCCGATCAGGCAGCCGATCAGCGCGGCCATCGGCAGCATGTCGTAGAGCCGGCGTGGTGCGGTCAGCAACACGAACCAGGCCACGTCGGCGAGGCCGTAGGTGGGGCTGATGTCGCTCATCTCGTCGATGAAGGCGAACAGCGTGGCCAGGCCGAGGATAACCCCCAGCACGGCGAGGATTGCCATCAGCACGCTGCTGCCGATGTACCGGTCGAGCTTAACCATGGGCCACCTCCGTCGCCGCGCGACGGCTGGCCAGCTTCAGGCGCAGCGGTTCCCAGTACATCAGCGCCAGGCCGATGGCCAGGAACAGCCCGTGCACCCACCACAGGCCCAGGGCGGAATGGATCTTGCCTTTTTCCAGGGCACCACGCGCCGAGATCAGGATGGTCAGGTAGGCCATATACAGGAGAATCGCCGGCAGCAGTTTGAGGAAGCGGCCCTGGCGCGGGTTGACCCGGGCCAGCGGCACGGCCATCAGGGTGACGATGAACACCAGCAACGGCAGCGACAGGCGCCATTGCAGTTCGGCAGGGTCGTTGACCTCGCCGGAGAACAGCTTGGCGCTGGGGATGGCGTCGCGGTCGGTGACTTCTTCACTGACCTCGGGCTTGGGCAGCATCACGCCGTAGGTGTCGTACTTGATGGCACGGTAGTCGGCCTGGCCGGGGATGCCGTCGTAGCGGTAGCCGTTGGTCAGGATCAGGTAGCGGCTGCCGTCGGGGTGGCGGTCCTGGCGGCCCTTCTCGCCCAGCAGCAGGGTGATGCCGCGGTCCTTGGCGTCCTGGCCCAGGCGCTTCTGCGAGATGAACACGCCGCCCAGGTTGATGCGGTCGTCGCTCATGCTCTCGGTGTAGGTCACCCGGCTTTCGTCACGCAGGGCCTGGAAGCGGCCAGGTTCGAGGGTGTCGAACTCGGTCATGGCGTCCTGCTGGTTGAGCACCATGGAGAACTGCTGCGCGCCCAGGGGCGCCAGGCTCAGGCTCAGCCAGGCGACGATGACGGCCACTACCGCGGCAGGTGCCATGGTCATGGCCAGCAGGCGCTGCTGGCTCATGCCGGTGGCCGCCAGCACGGTCATCTCGCTTTCCAGGTACAGCCTGCCGTAGGCCAGCAGGATGCCCAGGAACAGGCCCAGGGGCAGGATCAACTGCAGGAAGCCCGGCAGGCGGTAGCCCATGATGAGGAACAGCACGCCTGGGTCCAGGGCGCCGGAAGCGGCCTGGGCCAGGTACTTGACGAAGCGCCCGCTCATGATGATCACCAGCAGGACCGCGCTGACGGCACTGAGGGTGAGCATGACTTCGCGGGACAGATAACGGAAGACGATCAAACCGGACACTCCAGGGTTGTCAGGCTCAGACGGCCGAACAAGGGATACATAGCTGACACTTCTACGGGTGGATTCGCACCAGGCGAACCGGAAAAAAGTTGGCGCATTATCCTGTGATTGGGCCTGCCTGTCACTTCGCGTGCATACCCAGTTACGCAAAGCCTGCGCGAAGGGTTGTCAGGCTCCGTCGGCAGGGCTCAAACTGGGGACTTTGACCCGGCCCGCCACGGGCAGTGCCGGGGGCTGTATTCGCACGGCCAACGCTGCCGTGCACACCAATAGATCATTAGGGGACCCGGAAATGGAACTGGTTGTAAAAAGCACAAGCGCCGAAAGCCTGAAGACCGCGACCCTGGTCGTCGCCGTGGGCGAAGGCCGCACCCTGGGTACCGTCGGCAAGCAGGTCGACGAGCTGAGCAGCGGCGCCCTGACCGCCGTGCTCAAGCGTGGCGACCTGGCCGGCAAGCCGGGCCAGACCCTGCTGCTGCACAACCTGCCGGGCCTCAAGGCCGAGCGCGTGCTGCTGGTAGGCACCGGCGCCGACGAACTGCTGGGCGACCGCGCCTGGCGCAAGCTGGGCGCCGCCGTGCTGGGCGCGCTCAAGGGCCTGGGCGGCAGCGACGCCGTGCTGGCACTGGACGAGCTGGGCGTGAAAGGCCGTGACGCCTACGGCAAGACGCGCCTGCTGGCCGAGACCCTGCTGGACGGCGAATACGTGTTCGACCGCTTCAAGAGCAAGAAGGCCGAGCCCCGCGCCCTGAAGAAGATCACCCTGGTGACCGACAAGGCCAGCCAGGCTGACGTCGAGCGCGCCGTGACCCACGCCAGCGCCATCGCCGCCGGCATGAGCTTCACCCGCGACCTGGGCAACCTGCCGCCAAACATCTGCCACCCAAGCTACCTGGCCGAGCAGGCCAAGGAGCTGGGCAAGGAACACAAGAACCTCAAGGTCGAGATCCACGACGAGAAGAAGCTCAAGGAACTGGGCATGGGCGCCTTCATGGCCGTGGCCCAGGGCAGCGAGCAGCCACCGCGCCTGATCGTGCTCAACTACCAGGGCGCCAAGAAATCCGAGAAGCCCCACGTGCTGGTGGGCAAGGGCATCACCTTCGACACCGGTGGCATCAGCATCAAGCCGGCCGCCGGCATGGACGAGATGAAGTACGACATGTGCGGCGCCGCCAGCGTGTTCGGCACCCTGCGCGCCGTGCTGGAGCTCAAGCTGCCGATCAACCTGGTGTGCCTGCTGGCCTGCGCCGAGAACATGCCGAGCGGCGGCGCTACCCGCCCTGGCGACATCGTCAGCACCATGAGCGGCCAGACCGTGGAAATCCTCAACACCGACGCCGAAGGCCGCCTGGTGCTGTGCGACACCCTGACCTACGCCGAGCGCTTCAAGCCGGCTTCGGTGATCGACATCGCCACCCTGACCGGCGCCTGCATGGTCGCCCTGGGCGCCCACACCTCGGGCCTGATGGGCAACAACGAGGAACTGGTGGCCCAACTGCTGGAAGCCGGCCAGCAGGCCGACGACCGCGCCTGGCAGCTGCCGCTGTTCGATGAGTACCAGGAACAGCTGGACTCGCCGTTCGCCGACATCGCCAACATCGGTGGCCCGAAAGGCGGCGCCATCACCGCTGGTTGCTTCCTGTCGCGCTTCGCCAAGAGCTACCCCTGGGCGCACCTGGACATCGCCGGCACCGCCTGGGTCAGCGGCGGCAAGGACAAGGGCGCCAGTGGCCGCCCAGTGCCCCTGCTGACCCAGTACCTGCTGGACCGCGCTGGCGCGTGATGCCCCTGACGCGGCCTGGCGCCCGCTGCTACGCACCTCCGTGTAGCTGCGGCCGCCAGGCCGCGTCACCAGCGCCGCACATGGACCCAACATGACCAAAGTCGACTTCTACATTTTGCCCAGCCCGCTGCCCGCAGCGCGCCTGGACTTCGCCTGCAAGCTGGTGGAAAAGGCCTGGCGCCTGGGCCACCGGGTGTACCTGCACTGCAGCGACGCCGAGCAGCGCGAGCAACTCGACGCCCGCCTGTGGGCCTTCAAGGGCGAAAGCTTCGTGCCCCACAGCCTGGCAGAACAAGACCCGGACGCCGTCATCGTCCTGGGCCTTGCCGACGCACCCGCCAGCCACCAGGACCTGCTGGTGAACCTGGACCTCAAGGTACCGGCCTTCGCCGGCCGCTTCGCCCGCGTGGCCGAGGTGGTGGTCGAAGACCCTGCTATTCGTCAGGCCGCACGGGAGAGTTTCCGTTTCTACCGTGAACAGGGCTATCCTCTGCAAGATCACCGCTTACAGCGACTCTGAGCCAACGATGGACACTGCAAACAAGCTGCCCAAGTCCGTGCACCTGCTGGACGACCTCGAGTCGATCCGCAAGCTGCTCGGCGATGACACCCTGCAACCGCCGCTGCTGACCGACACCGTGGTCAGCGCCGAACAGATCCCGCTGCTCTTCGACCAGCTCGAAGCCCAGCAACGCGCCGAGGCCCAGGCCCAGGCCGCACCACCCGAGCCGCCGCCCGCCCCCGAGCCGGCCACCCCCGCGCAGAACCGCCAGGACACCCTGCTGCACCTGGACGCCGAACTGCGCGCCGCCGCGCAATTGATCATGCAGGACGTGATCGACGACTTCGCGCCGCACATCGAGACCGAGATCAAGCGCCGCCTGGAAGCGCGCATGGAACGGCTGCTCAACCCGTAACGCTGCCATGCCGTAGCCGCTGCCGCAGGCTGCGCTGGCCCTCTACCTCGCTGAAGATCTCCAGCGCACTCAGGGGCCAGCGCAGGCTGCGGCAGCGGCTACATGCCTACCGATCCCGGCCTATCCCCGTTATACTAATCGGCTTTCCTGAATAAATGCCTATTAGGGTCCCGCCGAGCATGGATAAGACCTACCAGCCGCACGCCATTGAAACTTCCTGGTACCAGACCTGGGAGTCCGAGAACTATTTCGCTCCGCAAGGCGCGGGCGACTCGTACACCATCATGATCCCGCCGCCGAACGTCACCGGCAGCCTGCACATGGGCCATGGTTTCAACAACGCGATCATGGACGCCCTGATCCGTTTCCGCCGCATGCAGGGTCGCAACACCCTGTGGCAGCCGGGCACCGACCACGCCGGTATCGCCACCCAGATGCTGGTGGAGCGCCAGCTCGAAGCCCAGGGCCAGAACCGTCATGACCTGGGCCGCGAGAAGTTCCTGGAGAAAGTCTGGGAATGGAAGGACCAGTCGGGTGGCAACATCAGCCGCCAGATCCGCCGCCTGGGCTCGTCCGTGGACTGGAGCCGCGAGCGCTTCACCATGGACGACGGCCTGTCGGAAGCGGTGAAGGAAGCCTTCGTGCGCCTGCACGAAGACGGCCTGATCTACCGCGGCAAGCGCCTGGTCAACTGGGACACCAAGCTGCACACGGCGATTTCCGACCTGGAAGTGGAGAACCACGACGAGAAAGGCTCGCTGTGGAACCTGCGCTACCCGCTGGCCGACGGCGCCAAGACCGCCGAGGGCCTGGATTACCTGATCGTCGCTACCACTCGTCCGGAAACCATGCTGGGTGACGCGGCCGTGGCCGTGAACCCGAACGATCCGCGCTACCAGGCCCTGATCGGCAAGTTCGTCGAGCTGCCGCTGGTTGGCCGCCGCATCCCGATCATCGCCGACGACTACTGCGACCCTGAGTTCGGCACCGGCTGCGTGAAGATCACCCCGGCCCACGATTTCAACGACTACGAAGTCGGCAAGCGCCACAACCTGCCGCTGCTGAACATCTTCGACAAGAACGCCAACGTGCTGCCGGCTGCCCAGGTGTTCAACCTGGACGGCACGCTGAACGACAGCGTCGACGGCACCCTGCCGGCCGAATACGCCGGCCTGGACCGCTTCGAGGCGCGCAAGCAGATCGTCGCTGCCTTCGACGCCGCCGGCCTGCTGGTGAGCGTCGACGACCATGCGCTGAAAGTGCCGAAGGGCGACCGCTCGGGCACCATCATCGAGCCGTGGCTGACCGACCAGTGGTACGTGTCCACCAAGCCGCTGGCCGAGCCTGCGATCGCCGCCGTGGAAGACGGCCGCATCCAGTTCGTGCCCAAGCAGTACGAAAACATGTACTTCTCGTGGATGCGTGACATCCAGGACTGGTGCATCAGCCGCCAGCTGTGGTGGGGCCACCGCATTCCAGCCTGGTACGACGAGTCCGGCAAGGTCTACGTGGGCCGCAGCGAAGAAGAAGTGCGCGCCAAGCACGGCCTGGGCGCCGACGTGGTCCTAAACCAGGACAACGACGTGCTCGACACCTGGTTCAGTTCGGGCCTGTGGACCTTCTCCACCCTGGGCTGGCCGGAACAGACCGAGTTCCTGAAGAAATTCCACTCCACCGACGTGCTGGTCACCGGCTTCGACATCATCTTCTTCTGGGTCGCCCGGATGATCATGCTGACCATGCACCTGGTGAAAGACCCGGACGGCACCCCGCAGGTACCGTTCAAGACCGTCTACGTGCACGGCCTGGTGCGTGATGGCCAGGGCCAGAAGATGTCCAAGTCCAAGGGCAACGTGCTCGACCCGCTGGACATCATCGACGGCATCGAGCTGGAAGCCCTGGTGCAGAAGCGCACCAACGGCCTGATGCAGCCCAAACTGGCGAAGAAGATCGAGAAGCAGACCCGCGACGAGTTCGCCGACGGCATCGCCAGCTACGGCACCGACGCCCTGCGCTTCACCTTCTGCTCGCTGGCGTCCACCGGCCGCGACATCAAGTTCGACATGGGCCGCGTGGAAGGCTACCGCAACTTCTGCAACAAGATCTGGAACGCCACCCGCTACGTGCTGGACAAGGGCGAGGACTGCGGCCAGAACGGCGAGGCCTACGAGCTGTCCCTGGCGGACCGCTGGATCATCTCGCAGCTGCAGCGCACCGAAGCCGAAGTGACCCGCCAGCTGGACCAGTTCCGCTTCGACCTGGCCGCCCAGGCCCTGTACGAGTTCATCTGGAACCAGTACTGCGACTGGTACCTGGAGCTGTCCAAGCCTGTGCTGTGGGACGAGAACGCCCCGGTGGAGCGCCAGCGCGGCACCCGTCGCACCCTGGTGCGCGTGCTGGAAGTAGCCATGCGCCTGGCGCACCCGTTCATGCCGTTCATCACCGAGGAAATCTGGCAGCGCCTGGCGCCGCTGGTCGGTGCCGAGGGCAAGACCATCATGCTGCAACCTTGGCCAGTGGCCAACGAAGCACGCATCGACGAGGCCGCAGAGCAGGACATCGAGTGGCTGAAGGGCCTGATGCTGGGCGTGCGCAACATCCGTGGCGAAATGAACATCGGCCCGGGCAAGCCCCTGGCGCTGTTCCTGAAGAACGCCAGCGCCGAAGACAAGCGCCGCCTGGTCGAGAACGAAGCCCTGCTGAAGAAGCTGGCCAAGCTCGAAGCCATCACCGTGCTGGACGCCGGCGCCGAAGCCCCCCTGAGCGCCACCGCGCTGGTGGGCGAGCTGGAAGTGCTGGTGCCCATGGCCGGCCTGATCGACAAGGACGCTGAACTTGCGCGCCTGGACAAGGAAATCCAGCGCCTGCAGGGTGAAGTGGCCCGCGTGGGTGGCAAGCTGTCCAACGCCGCCTTCGTCGACAAGGCACCGCCTGCGGTGATCGACAAGGAGCGCGCGAAGATGGCCGAGGCCGAGCAAGCCCTGAGCAAGCTGGCCGAGCAGCACGCGCGCATCGCCAGCCTGTAAACCCTCCGGCGGCCCCATCGCGACCAAGGTCGGCTCCTACCCTGTAGGAGCCGACCTTGGTCGCGATGGGGCCAGCACGGACAACGGAAGTTTCCCCTCATGTCCGCCCCCAGCAAGCCCACCTTCCACCCCCGCAACCGCCATCAAGGCCGTTACGACTTCCCGCAACTGATCAAGAGCAGCCCCGAGCTTGGCCAGTACGTGATCCTCAACCCCTATGGCAAGGAAAGCATCGACTTCGCCAACCCGGCGGCGGTCAAGGTGTTCAACCGTGCCCTGCTCAAGGCCCTGTACGGCATCCAGCACTGGACGATCCCGGAGGGCTACCTGTGCCCGCCCATTCCCGGGCGCGCCGACTACATACACGCTGCAGCCGACCTGCTGGCCGAAACCAACGGTGGCGAGATTCCCCGTGGCAGCTCGGTGCGCGCGCTGGACATCGGCACGGGTGCCAACTGCATCTACCCGCTGCTGGGCCACAGCGACTACCGCTGGCAGTTCACCGGCTCCGACATCGACAGCGTGGCCCTGGCGTCGGCCAAGGCCATCGTGCAGGCCAACAAGCTGGACAAGGGCATCAGCCTGCGCCAGCAGGGCAACCCGAAGCACATCCTCACCGGGCTGCTGAAGCCTGACGAGCGCTTCGACCTGACCCTGTGCAACCCGCCCTTCCACGCCTCGCTGGAAGAAGCCACCCGCGGCAGCCAACGCAAATGGCGCGCCCTGGGCAAGGCCGACCCCAAGCGCAAGCTGCCGGTGCTGAACTTCGGTGGCCAGAGCAACGAGTTGTGGTGCGAGGGCGGCGAGATCCGGTTCGTTACCCAACTGATCAACGAGAGCGTGGCAGTGGGCCAACAGGTGCTGTGGTTCAGCACCCTGGTGTCCAAGGCCTCGAACCTGCCACCGATCCAGTTGGCGCTGAAAAAGGCCGGCGCGCTGCAGGTGCAGGTGGTTGAAATGGGCCAGGGGCAGAAGCAAAGCCGCTTCGTGGCCTGGACCTTCCAGACCGACGCCCAGCAGCAAACCTGGTACCCGTAGCAGCTGCCGAAGGCTGCGTCCGGGGCCACCGCGGTGCCCAGGACGCGGCCTGGCGGCCGCTGCTACGGGGATTGCGGGCACAAAAAAGCCGTGACCGGGTTGCCCCGGTCACGGCTTTTTCATGACGGGTTACAAGATTACTTGTTAACCGAATCAGTCAGCACTTTGGCTGGAACAAACTTGACGACTTTCTTGGCAGCGATTTCGATCGGTGCGCCAGTCGAAGGGTTACGGCCGGTACGAGCTGGACGCTCGGAGATTTTCAGCTTGCCAATGCCTGGCAGGGTGATTTCGCTGCCATTTTCCAGCTGGTCGGCAACGATCTGGCCCAGTTGCTCGAGAGCATTGCGCGCGGTGGTTTTCGGCGCGTCGATGGCTTCAGCGATGTCGGCGATCAGTTGGTCTTTGGTCAATGCCATGGTGGTGTTCCTTCCCTATCAAATTCAGTTGGATTGCAGAGTGCAACATCAGTCAAAAACGCCGTAACCCCTGGGGTTCGGCAATCGGTCTACAGTCACGCCAATCGCGAATGTAGATGCACAAATCGGTATTTGGTTCGACCTGACGGCAGCTATCTGCGGGCGATGCGCCCTTGTGGAGCGCAAGACCGGGCAAAACTAGCACACAGAAACAGAAATATCCGCCTCTACCTGGCCATTTGTTCAGGTTTATCACTGGTTTGGTTGAAAAATAGACAAAAGTCTCTAAATCACAGGCTGAAACGGCCCAGCCGGGCCGCCAAACCCCCAGTTGCGTTACACTTGGCGCCTTTGCGCACGGCCGACCTGCTCGCCCCTGCCCTGCCCCTTTCGACGAACCGAGAAGCCCCATGCCGATCCGTCACTGCATTGTCCACCTGATCGAAAAGAAACCCGACGGCACCCCTGCCGTGCTCCACGCCCGCGACTCGGAACTGGCCGAATCCCAGGCCATCGAGAACCTGCTGGCCGACCTCAACGACAGCTACAACGCCAAGCAAGGCAAGGCGTGGGGCTTCTTCCACGCCGAGTCCGGCGCCCACCCGTTCAGCGGCTGGCTGAAGCAGTACATGGACGCCGAGCAGGACTTCACCGCATTCAGCCGCACGGCGGTGGAACACCTGCAGAAGCTGATGGAAGAGTCCAACCTGTCCACCGGCGGCCACGTGCTGTTCGCCCATTACCAGCAAGGCATGACCGACTACCTGGCCATCGCCCTGCTGCACCACAGCGAAGGCGTGGCGGTGAACGCCGAGCTGGACGTGACCCCCTCGCGCCACCTGGACCTGGGCCAGTTGCACCTGGCGGCGCGCATCAACATTTCCGAGTGGCAGAACAACAAGAACTCCAAGCAGTACATCTCGTTCATCAAGGGCAAGAACGGCAAGAAGGTCTCGGAGTACTTCCGCGACTTCATCGGCTGCCAGGAAGGCGTCGACGGCCCGGGCGAGACCCGCACCCTGCTCAAGGCCTTCAGTGACTTCGTGGAAAGCGAGGACCTGCCCGAGGAAGCCGCCCGCGAGAAGACCCAGGCGCTGGTGGACTACGCCACCACCCAGACCAAGCACGGCGAACCGGTGGCCCTGGAAGAGCTCTCCGGGCTGATCGACGAAGACCGCCCGCGCGCCTTCTACGACCACATCCGCAACAAGGACTACGGCCTGTCGCCGGAGATCCCGGCGGACAAACGCACCCTCAACCAGTTCCGCCGCTTCACCGGCCGCGCCGAAGGCCTGTCCATCAGCTTCGAGGCGCACCTGCTGGGCTCCAAGATCGAGTACGACGAAGAAGCCGGCACCCTGATCATCAAGGGCCTGCCCACTCAGCTCACCGACCAGCTCAAGCGTCGCAAGGACTGAGCGGGTGCTGAACAAGACCCTCAAGCGCGTGCTGCCCATCCTGCTGGTGGTGGTGATCTTCCAGCAGTGGGGCAAGATCGAGGCCTTCTTCAACCCCACCTCGCAGCTCTCGGCGCAGGCGCGCGCCAACGCCCAGGTCACCCTGTACGCCACCGACTGGTGTGACTACTGCAAGGATTTCAGGCGCTTGCTGGACCGCCAGGGCGTGGCCTACAAGGAGTTCGACATCGACAAGGACCTGGAGGCGCGCAAGCGCTACGAGACGCTGGGCGGGCGTGGGATACCGATGCTGGACGTGAATGGCACGCTACTGCGCCAATACGACGAAGCGCAGATCCTGCAAGCCCTCCAGCGCCCGTAACACCACACCCTCGTAGCCGCTGCCGTCAGGCTGCGCTGGCCCTGGAGTACACTGAAGCTCTCCAGCGTGGGCGCGGGCCAGCGCAGCCTGACGGCAGCGGCTACAGGATAAGCATGAATCGAGATTAATGTTTCTCCAGCTTGAACCCCAGGCGCGGGAAGTGCACGTGCACCACGCCCGCCCTGGGGTCTTCGCGGCGCACTATCAGCTCCTCGGCGCCGGCGTACAGCAACTCGCCCACCACCGGGTCGACGCCATAGTCGATGGCCGCAACGCTCACCTGGTCGCCCACCTTGAAACCGTTCGGGTCGCTAAAGCCGTCTTCCGGCAAAGGCGCCGGCGCAGTGGAGCGGGCAATTTCCAGGGCCTCTTCGGCACTCAGCTCACTGTAGGCGCCATGCCCGAAGCCCAGCACCCGGCCCAACCAGGCATGCACGGCCGGGTACTCATCCACCAACGGCGAGGTCACCGGCGTGCCCTTGAGGAACCACAGCGGGTGGGCCACGGCGAAGTCGGCAATAGACGGTTCGCCAAACAGGTAGTCGCGCTCTTCGCGCTGCAACTGCTGCTCCAGGCGCGCCATGAACACCGGCCACTGGTGTTTGGCCTGCTCCAGCGGCAGCCTGCTGGCGGTGCCGCCGCTGAACAGCTGGGCACGGTCGGCGACGAACGCCTTGATCGCTTCCGGCGGCAGGCGGGCAAAGCGCACCGCCACCGACTCGGGCTGGAACACCAGGCTGACGGCGTGCTGGAACAGCACCGAGTCGGCCCAGGCGGCAAAGGTGGCGACGGTGAATTCCTGGCCTTCGGGGAAGAACGCCGGCAGGGCTTTTTCCTGGTCCAGGCGACGGGCGATCAACGCCGTGTCGCAGTAGATATCCGCGCCTACCTGCAGCACTGGGGTCTTGCGGTAGCCGCCGGTCAGCGCCACCAGGTCAGGCTTGGGCATCACCGGCGAAATCAGCACAGAGCGCCATGACAGGCCCTTGAAGCCCAGCATCAGGCGAGTCTTTTCGGCGAACGGGGATGTTGGGTAGTGATGCAGGATCAGCTCGGTCATCGTCGGCTCCGCCACGAGGGGTAAACCCCAAGCTTACCCGTGTGGGCGGGGATGGCCTACCTGATCAGGCTGATAGGGGGTCATCACTTCCAGTGATCAGGCAGCGTGCGGATGCTCAAGGGTTTCCCAGCCCAGGCACGCTAAAGCCAATGTCCTCGGAACAGGCTCGCGTCCACTGCTATACCGGCTGATGCTACGCGAACTCACGCCTAAAGCTTCTGCGGCCTGTTCCAGCGTCATTCGGTGCCGTAGCCGCCAGCGAATGAACAGACGGGTATTTTCATCTGGCGCCGCTTGGGCAAGGGCATCAAGAAACAGCGTATCGGCACCTATTTGAATATCGAGCTCGGGCCACTCCACTGTCCAGCCAGCGTCGCCCAGGACTGCACCGCTGAACGCCTCGGCATCGGACAGGGGCTTGAGGCCTGGATAAAACTTGAGGCTATCACGCATATCCAGCTTGAACTGCTGCCCATTAGTAAAGGTCAGTGCCAGGGCTGCACCGCAAAGTGCCTGCACAGCCCGCAGGCGGGGGCGTTTCATCGATGCCATTTATTCCACTCCTTCAATAGCTCAGGCTGATTGGCCGAAACCCACTCCAAGGCTTCCCGCAATATCCCTGAAGGAGCTTTGCCCTGCGTGACCACGACGGTTTCGAGACAGATCACGACATCAACACCGCCGCCAGTCAAATGCACATGCGGAGGCAAATGATCTCTCTCCCGTAATTCGATACGGTACTTCTCACGGATTCGGTGTTTAGTAGACATCATACGAACGTATCGCCATTTTGGCGATACGCAAACAACGAAACCGTCGCCGAATATTACGACCTAGTCCGCGTCAGCCCGTCAGCGCCTCATTACTCACATCACTCGCCACATACGACGCCACCAACCGCTCCTTCGCGCTCTTGCGCAGCCGCTTGATCAGCCGCTCCTGGCGCAGGGCCTCGCCCTTGTCGGGCCAGCACTCCACGTACACCAGCGCGGTGGCGGGGCTGGAGGCGAAGAAGCGTGCGCCCTTGCCGCTCTGGTGCTGGGCGAAGCGGCGCTGGGGGTTGTCGCTGATGCCGCAGTACAGCGCGCCATTGGCAGCGCGCACCAGGTAGACGTACCAGGGCTTGGAAGGAGGCGGTGGGCTGTCGATCACGCAGGCTGGACCGGTTTCATGAGGGGTTCGATTCTACCAATTCCGCAGAGGAACAATCCCCTTTCTCACGCATTCCTACGCCATGCGCCTCGCTCGGCCAGGCACGGCGGCGCTTTTTTACTCAAGCCTGCCGCCAGCGGGCGACATACGTCGCAGGCTACGGAAAATACCGTAGGCAGCTCACACACAATGAGGCTGCACATCATGAAACTGACTTACGCCACTCACGCCCTGCTGGCCTGCGCGCTGGCCGTGGCCGGCACCGCCCAGGCCGACCTGGGGTCGCGCACCGCCGCCGCCATGCAGGCTGCCTACGATGACACCCGCCAGGCTTGCGACGGCAAGCCGGCCTATGCCTGCTCGGGGGTGTTGCTGCGGGTGACCAAGCCGTCGGACAAGTACTACACCTGGAACAACAGCCCCAACGCCGTGGCCAAGCGCGGCGTGTCGTTCTCCTACCTCAGGGCCGATGCGCCCATCCGCGCGTTGGCCGAGAGCGCGCGCAGCGGCTACACCCTGGCGCCGCTGGACCAGCGCGCCACCGGCACCATGGCCTACAACCCACTGTGCGCCTTCCCCACCGATGGCGACACCTGGGAGCGTGGTAAAGGCGGCTGTGGCGACAACCAGCGCACGCCGCAGGTGAAGGAAAACCTGTGCGATGCCGTGGGCATAAACACCGCCGAGCAATGGATCGCCCACTACAACGCCTCCCCCGACCCGGAAGTGATCGACCGCTGGGCCGGCAACCCGGACTACCGCTATGCAGCCCAATGCGCCTTCGACATTCGCGACCGCCTGGGCGCCACCGGGGCGAAAAACTTCCATGAGACGTTGCGGGTCATGCAACTGATGAAGGACCGCCCCTTCGCCTGGAACGAGGTGATGATCCAGACCTGGAGCGAAAGCCGCTTCAAGGAACTGCCAATCCAGTCCTTCTTCTACATCGCCGGCAACACCGCCGGCCGCGAAGACGCCCAACGGGTGCAGCGCGACTGGCAGCGCGAGGCCGGCCGGTTCGTCCCGGTGATCAGCATCAGCCTGCCGGCCAACGGCACGGCGGCGCGCTTTGCCTACGACCCCAAGGACCAGGTGGTCAAGGCTGAAGGCTGATCAGCCGCGCCCAGCCTGAAACGCCCGCAAGCCCTTCAACGCCTGCTGCCGGACCTTGCCCTTGAGTAGCGGCGACCAGCCCAGCAGCAGGCCCGGGGTGCCCAGGGCCTGGCGCGACCAGCGCCAGAAGTCGAAGTGGTCGTGGTGCTCGCAGATCTTGCCGTCGCGGAACACGAAGCGGGCGTGGATGTGGTTGACCACGGTGCGGCCGGTCTGGCTGAACAGGTAAGTGGCCACCCAGCGCGCGGCGCCGGTGCTGTCGCCGGCATGCACGTGGTCGAAGGTCAGGGAGAAGTCCTTGGCGCGCGCGGCCAGCATGCGCCACATGTCGCCGGCGTCCTTGCCGCGCAGCGTGCCGAAGGCCGGGTCGCTGAACACCACGTCATCGGTGTAGCAGGCCGCCATGGCCTCGGCGTCCAGGCGCTGGAAGGCCAGGTAGAAACGGGTGATCTGGGCTGCGTTGGCTTCGCTCATGGGCGGCACTCTCCTTGGTAGAGTGCCATCCTAGCAGGTCAGATCTTCTCGCTGGTGACCTGCACGTGCAACGAACGCCCGGCGCCCATGCCGGCGATGATCGCCAGGCTGCCGATCACGGCGAAGATCCAGCCCACGGCGCTCCAGCCGCCGGTCCAGTCGTGCACCAGGCCCACCGCCAGCGGGCCCATGGACGCCAGGGTGTAGCCTACGCCCTGGGCCATGCTCGACAGGTTGGCGGCCACGTGCGAGTCGCTGGCACGCAGCACGATCAGGGTCAGCGCCACGGCGAACATGGCGCCCTGCCCCAGCCCCAGCACCACGGCCCAGGCCCACAGGCCGCCCAGCGGCGCGTAGAGGCAGCCGAACAGCCCGGCCAGGGTCAGGCCCATCACCGTGACGATGGCGATGCGCTGATCCTTGCCACGGGTGGCCAGCCAGGGCGCGATCAGCGAGCTGCCGAGCTGGATGATGATCGAGAACGACATCACCAGCCCCGCTTCGGCGGCGCCCAGGCCACGGCCCATGAGCATCGACGGCAGCCAACCGAAGACGATGTAGGCCAGTGACGACTGTAGCCCCATGAACAGCGTCACCTGCCAAGCCAGGCGGTCACGGAACAGGCCGCGCACGCGGTAGGCGGCATGGTGCGCGCCGTGCTTCTGGCGTGCCTGGGGCAGCCAGAACACCGCGGCCGCCAGCGCCGGCAGCACCCAGAAGCCCAGGCCCACGGTCCAGCGGTTGTCGAACACCTCGGCCAGCGGCACGCTGCTACCGGCCGCCAGGGCGGCGCCCAGGCACAGGGCCATGGTGTAGACGCCGGTCATGGTGCCGGCGTTCTTCGGGAAGTCGCGCTTGACGATGCCCGGCAGCAGCACGCCGATGATGCCGATGCTGGCCCCCGACAGCACGCTGCCGGCGAACAGCCCGACCACCGCGAACTGGCTGCGCAGGGCGATGCCCGCCGCCAGCAGCAACAGCACACCCAGCACCACCCGCTCGGCGCCGAAACGCCGCGAGAGAATCGGCGCCAAGGGCGCGAACAGCCCCAGGCACAGCACCGGCAGCGTAGTCAGCAAGCCGGCAGTGGCGGCGCTCAGGCCCAGGCTGTCGGACACCTGGTCCAACAGCGGCGCCATGCTCGACAGCGCCGGGCGCAGGTTCAGGGCCACCAGCACCAGGCCCAGCAGCAGGAGCCAGGGTTTGGGCAGGGCGGCGGGTTGGTCGGCGGAGGCGCTGAGCGTCTCGGTGGTTTGGCTGGGCATAAGGCAGGTTCCTGGAATTGCAGAGGCCCCGCTTTGAATATCTATAGGTAATCGCGGGCAAGACAGAAGGGTAAAGTTTGAGGAAAGGCGTAGCAAGGTAAATTGCTAGCTATCTGTTGAGCGGTCGCCCAGGATGCCGCAAAAAAGGCTGGCAACGCCGCCCCCACAGGCCATGGCACGTTGCAACAAATGTAGATGCTGCCGCCAGGCTGCGTCGCGCCGCGCGGGCGGCGCTCGATCTCAAGGGCCCCAGAACAACATCGGCTTGCACCCAAGAGCCATGACGCGTTTTCAAGCCCCATAAAAAAACCCGGCACCAGTGCCGGGTTTTCATCACATCAACAGCATCAATGCAGAATCTGGCTCAGGAACAACTTCGTCCGCTCGTTCTGCGGGTTGTCGAAGAAGTCGTTCGGCGCTGCCTGCTCGACGATCTCGCCCTTGTCCATGAAGATCACCCGGTTGGCCACGGTGCGGGCGAAGCCCATCTCGTGGGTCACGCAGAGCATGGTCATGCCGTCTTCGGCCAGGCCGATCATGGTGTCCAGTACCTCTTTCACCATTTCCGGGTCCAGCGCCGAGGTCGGTTCGTCGAACAGCATGATCTTGGGCTTCATGCACAGGGCGCGGGCGATGGCCACGCGCTGCTGCTGGCCACCCGAGAGCTGGCCGGGGAATTTGTTGGCCTGCTCCGGGATGCGCACGCGCTCCAGGTAATGCATGGCAATTTCCTCGGCCTTGCGCTTGGGCATCTTGCGCACCCACATGGGCGCCAGGGTGCAGTTCTGCAGGATGGTCAGGTGCGGGAACAGGTTGAAGTGCTGGAACACCATGCCCACTTCGCGGCGGATGGCTTCGATCTGCTTGAGGTCGTTGGTCAGCTCCACGCCGTCCACCACGATGCGACCCTGCTGGTGTTCTTCCAGGCGGTTGAGGCAGCGGATGGTGGTGGACTTGCCCGAGCCCGACGGCCCGCACAGCACGATGCGCTCGCCCTGCTTGACGTTCAGGTTGATGTCTTTCAGTACGTGGAACTGGCCGTACCACTTGTTCACGCCCTGCATCTGGATAATGCCATCGGCGCCCACAGGCTGTTTGATTGCTTCGCTCATGATGACACTCCTAACGCTTGTGGCCAGTGTCCAGCTTGCGCTCCAAATGCACGGAGTAGCGGGACATACTGAAACAGAAAATCCAGAAAACGGCGGCGGCAAACACATAGCCTTCGGTGGCCATGCCCAGCCATTTGGGGTCGGCACCGGCTTGCTTGACGCTGTTGAGCAGGTCGAACAGGCCGATGATGATCACCAGGCTGGTGTCCTTGAACAACGCGATCAAGGTGTTGACGATGCCGGGAATCACCAGCTTGAGTGCCTGCGGCAGAATCACCAGGCCCATGCTGCGCCAGTAGCCCAGGCCCATGGCGGAAGCCGCCTCATACTGGCCCTTGGGAATGGCCTGCAGGCCCCCGCGCACCACTTCGGCCACGTAGGCGGACTGGAACATGATCACGCCGATCAGCGCGCGCAGCAGCTTGTCGAAGCTCATGCCTTCGGGCAGGAACAGCGGCAGCATCACCGACGACATGAACAGCACGGTGATCAGCGGCACGCCGCGCCAGAACTCGATGAAGGTCACGCACACCACCTTCACCGCCGGCATCTTCGAGCGCCGGCCCAGGGCCAGCAAAATGCCCAGCGGCAACGCGCCGGCAATACCCACGGTGGCGATCACCAGGGTCAGCATCAAGCCGCCCCATTGGCTGGTGGCCACGTTCTCCAGGCCCAGGTAGCCACCGTGCAGCAGGGTGTAGGCCACGATCGGGAAGATCACCAGGAAGCTCAGGCCATACACCGCCTTGCGTGGCACGCGCGGGATGAACAGCGGCGCTGCCCCCAGCACGGCCAGCCACACGGTGAGGTCGACGCGCCAGCGCAGTTCCTGCGGGTAATAGCCGTACATGAACTGGCCGAAGCGCTGCTCGATGAACACCCAGCAGGCGCCGGCCTTGGTGCAGTCCTCGCGGGTGGTGCCGGTCCAGTTGGCGTCCAGGAACGCCCAGCTCAGCAGCGGCGGTATCACCAGCCACACCAGGTACAGGGCCAGCAGGGTCAGCAGGGTGTTGAACCAGCTGGAAAACAGGTTGGCGCGCATCCATGCGACAGGGCCGACCGCCAGGTTGGGCGGTGGCATGTTGGGTTTGAATACATGCGACGTCATGGCCGTTTCCTCACCGCTCGATCAGCGCAATGCGCTTGTTGTACCAGTTCATCAGCAGGGAAATGCTGATGCTGATCGCCAGGTACACGCTCATGGTAATGGCGATGACTTCGATCGCCTGCCCGGTCTGGTTGAGCACCGTGCCGGCAAACAGCGAAACCATTTCCGGGTAGCCGATACCGGCCGCCAGCGAGGAGTTCTTCGCCAGGTTCAGGTATTGGCTGGTCAGCGGCGGAATGATCACCCGCAGCGCCTGGGGAATGATCACCTTGCGCAGCGTCGGCCCGGGGCGCAGGCCCAGGGAACGCGCGGCCTCGGTCTGGCCGTGGCTGACCGACTTGATGCCCGAGCGCACGATCTCGGCGATGAACGCCGCGGTGTACACCGTGAGCGCCAGGGTCAGGGCCAGCAGTTCAGGGATCATCACCCAGCCGCCAACGAAGTTGAAACCGCGCAGCTCGGGCATTTCCCAGTGCAGCGGCGCGCCGAACACCAGCGCGCTGAGCGCCGGGATTACCACCAGCAGGGCCAGGCCGACCCAGAACTTGTGGAACGGCTCGCCAGTGTCCTCGAAGCGCTTGTTGGCCCACTTGACCATCGCGACGATGGCGACGATGGCCACCACCACGGCGATCAGGAACGGGTACAGGCCATCGGCCTTGAGCGCCGCCGGCATGTTCAGGCCACGGTTGCTCAGGTAGAAGGTGTTCCACAGGTTATGGCTGCCGCGCGGGCCAGGCATGGTCAGGAACACGGCGAAATACCAGAACAGGATCTGCAGCAGTGGCGGGATGTTGCGGAAGGTCTCGACGTAGACGGTGGCGAGCTTGTTGACCATCCAGTTGGACGACAGGCGTGCCACGCCGATGACGAAGCCCAGCAGGGTCGCCAGGATCACGCCGATGAAGGTCACCAGCAGCGTGTTGAGCAGCCCGATCACGAAGACCCGCGAGTAGGTGTCCGACTCGGTGTACGGGATCAGGTGCTGGGCAATGCCGAAGCCGGCACTGCGTTCAAGGAAGTCGAAACCCGAAGTGATGCCGCGGTGTTGCAGGTTGGTCTGGGTGTTGTGGAACAGGTACCAGCCCAGCGAGACCACCGCCACGATGGTGATGATCTGAAACAGCCACGCACGCACACGTGGATCGGTCAGGGAGAACCCTTTGGGTGCGCCGATTTGATTTTGCATGAAGTGCCCCGGAAGAAAGGGAATGTAACAGCGCCTGGCGGCATACGGGCCGCCAGGCGCGGGGCTTGCTTAACGTACTGGTGGGGCGTACTGGATGCCGCCGTTGTTCCACAGCGCGTTCAGGCCGCGGTCGATGGCCAGCGGGGTGCTCTTGCCCAGGTTCTTCTCGAACACTTCGCCGTAGTTACCCACTTGCGAGACGATCTTCACTACCCAATCCTTTGGCAGCTTGAGGTCCTTGCCGTACTCGCCGTCGCCGCCCAGCAGGCGTGCCACGTCAGGGTTCTTGGTGGACTTGGCTTCTTCCACGACGTTCTTGGAAGTGATGCCAGCCTCTTCGGCGTTGAGCATGGCGAACAGGGTCCACTTGACGATGCTGAACCACTCTTCGTCGCCTTTACGCACCACCGGGCCCAGGGGCTCCTTGGAGATGGTTTCCGGCAGTACCACGTAGTCGCCCGGCGAGGCCAGCTTGGAGCGTTGTGCGTAGAGCTGCGACTTGTCGGAGGTCAGCACGTCGCAACGGCCGCTTTCCAGGGACTTGGCGCTTTCGTCGGAGGTGTCGAAGGTGATCGGGGTGTACTTCAGGCCGTTGGCGCGGAAGTAGTCCGAGACGTTCAGTTCGGTGGTGGTACCGGCCTGGATGCAGATGGTTGCACCGTCCAGTTCCTTGGCCGACTTCACGCCCAGCTTCTTGTTGGCCAGAAAGCCCACGCCGTCGTAGTAGGTGACACCGGTGAACATCAGGCCCATGCCGGCGTCACGGGAGCTGGTCCAGGTGGTGTTGCGCGACAGCACGTCGATTTCACCGGACTGCAGGGCGGTGAAGCGCTCCTTGGCGTTCAGCTGGCTGAACTTGACCTTGGTGGCGTCGCCGAACACGGCAGCGGCCACGGCGCGGCAGACGTCAGCGTCGATGCCCTGGATCTTGCCGGTGGAGTCCGGAACGGAGAAGCCAGGCAGGCCATCACTGACGCCGCACTGAATGAAACCTTTCTTCTGAATCGCGTCCAGAGTGGCGCCTGCCTGGGCAAAGCCGCTTACCCCCAGAACGGTGGCGGCGGTCAGGACAGCCAGGGTGGATTTCAGCATTTTCATTCAAACCTCCAAATTGCTCTTGTTGTGTCGAGCTGTGTTCTGCCGCACCCTTTTGAGGCGATTTCGACCCGTTGCTGGCTTGTTTTTGGGTCAAGCGGTACAGAACTCATTTTTTGATTGTGTAAGTGCAGTTCACCTTCGGGATTCCTGCAAACTCACGGCTCCTTGATCGGTCGAACAGATGAGGCGTTATGGTTCGCCCCTGTCGTTTCGCATGACCCGTGGAAGGGCTGCAATCCGCTTGAATACCATCCCGCTTTCGCCATGGGGCGTACAGCCTGATAGTGTTACCGGATACATCTTTCCTTCCACTTGGCGGATACATAGCAAAGCGCGTACCACGTTACAGAGCGCAAGCGTTTCAGCGCCCGTCAATAGGAAAACGTGTAGCCTTGCGACATCTTTTTCCGGTATCGCCCCGATACGCCCTTTTGCAATGCACTTTATGAGAGCGTTCGCCCAATTTTGGAGCAGTCATGAGCAACCCGATGATCCTCGAACCTACCCAGCCAGCCGACGCCTGTGTGATCTGGTTGCACGGCCTGGGCGCCGACCGCTACGACTTCCTGCCGGTGGCCGAGGCCCTGCAGGCCAGCCTGCCCAGCGCCCGCTTCATCCTGCCCCAGGCGCCCACGCGCCCGGTGACCATCAACGGCGGCTATGAAATGCCGAGCTGGTACGACATCAAGGCCATGACCCCGGCGCGGGCCATTGACGAGGCGCAACTGGACGAGTCGGCCGACATGGTCAAGGGCTTGATCGAAGCGCAAGTGGCCGCCGGTGTGCCAGAACAGCGCATTTTCATCGCCGGGTTCTCCCAGGGTGGCGCCGTGGTGCTGCACACCGCGTTCCTGCGTTACCCGGGCACCCTGGGCGGGGTGCTGGCGCTGTCCACCTACGCGCCTACCTTCAATGAACAGGTGCAACTGAGCGCCACCCAGCGCGCCACACCGGTGCTGTGCCTGCACGGTGACCAGGATGACGTGGTGTTCAACGCCATGGGCCGCAGCGCCCACGACCACCTCAAGCAGTGGGGCGTGGCGGTGGAGTGGCTGGAATACCCGATGGGCCATGAAGTGGTGATTGAAGAGATTCGCGACATCGCCGCGTGGCTCGCAAAGAAACTCGCCTGAAATAACCTCCCGTAGCCGCTGCCGCCAGGCTGCGCTGGCCCGCGTGAAGCCTGAAGATCTACATCGTGGCACAGGGGCCCCGCAGCCAGCGGCAGCGGCTACGGCGAGGTTGCAGCCCTGTGTATCGGCAGCTGCTACTACGCGCCCGATTCTTGCATTACACTGCCCCGCGTACATTCCTTAATCAAATATAATGAGAAGACCGTGCTCAAAGCACTCAAGAACCTGTTCGGAAAAAGCGAGGCTGAGCCGCTCGCAGCCGAAATGACTGCTCCTGTAGCACCGAGCCCAGCTCGGGAAGCGGCCATCCCCACGCCCGTGGAAACCATCAAGGAAACCGAGACCCTGTCAGCCCCAACGCCCGCCCCCGCCCCCGTTACCAACGCCGAAGCCGAACTGGTCAAGCCCTCCCCCCGCGAACGCAAGCCCAAGCCGGCCGCCGCGCTGTGGAAACTGGAAGACTTCAAGGTCGAACCCCAGGAAGGCAAGACCCGCTTCCACGACTTCAAGCTCTCCGCTGAGCTGATGCACGCCATCCACGACCTGGGTTTCCCCTACTGCACGCCCATCCAGGCGCAGGTGCTGGGCTACACCTTGAAGGGCAAGGATGCGATCGGCCGCGCCCAGACCGGCACCGGCAAGACTGCGGCGTTCCTGATTTCGATCATCACCCAGCTGCAGCAGACCCCGCCGCCCAAGGAACGCTACATGGGCGAGCCACGGGCGCTGATCATCGCCCCCACCCGCGAGCTGGTGGTGCAGATCGCCAAGGACGCGGCCAACCTGACCAAGTACACCGGCCTGAACGTGATGACGTTCGTCGGCGGCATGGACTTCGACAAGCAGCTCAAGCAGCTGGAAGCCCGCTACTGCGACATCCTGGTGGCCACCCCGGGCCGCCTGCTGGACTTCAACCAGCGCGGTGAAGTGCACCTGGACATGGTCGAGGTGATGGTGCTGGACGAAGCCGACCGCATGCTCGACATGGGCTTTATCCCGCAAGTGCGCCAGATCATTCGCCAGACCCCGCCGAAAAGCGAGCGCCAGACCCTGCTGTTCTCCGCCACCTTCACCGACGACGTGATGAACCTGGCCAAGCAGTGGACCACCGACCCGGCCATCGTCGAGATCGAGCCGGAGAACGTCGCCAGCGAAACCGTGGAACAGCACGTCTACGCCGTGGCCGGCAGCGACAAGTACAAGCTGCTGTATAACCTGGTGAACGACAACGGCTGGGAGCGGGTGATGGTGTT
The DNA here is from genome assembly GCF_056312595.1 of Pseudomonas sp. GYB4201. NCBI lineage: Bacteria > Pseudomonadati > Pseudomonadota > Gammaproteobacteria > Pseudomonadales > Pseudomonadaceae > Pseudomonas > Pseudomonas sp. GYB4201. The sequence goes on from NZ_JBWGIG010000002.1 coordinate 134,211, forward strand.
CGCCAACCGCAAGGACGAGGTGCGGCGCATCGAGGAAAAGCTGGTGCGTGACGGCGTCAACGCCGCGCAGCTGTCGGGCGACGTGCCCCAGCACAGGCGCATCAAGACCCTGGAAGGCTTCCGCGAAGGCAAGATTCGCGTGCTGGTGGCCACCGACGTGGCCGGGCGTGGCATTCACATCGATGGCATCAGCCACGTGATCAACTTCACCCTGCCCGAAGACCCGGACGACTACGTACACCGTATCGGCCGTACGGGCCGTGCGGGCATGAGCGGCGTGTCGATCAGTTTTGCCGGCGAGGATGACTCCTACCAGCTGCCGTCGATCGAGGCGCTGCTGGGCCGCAAGATCAGCTGCGAGATGCCGCCGACCGAGCTGCTGCGCGCCGTGCCGCGCAAGCATTCCTGAGACACCGCGGCGTTTCCGGACGCCGCCTTACGGCAGCTGCTACGGGGGCTTGTGGCCGCGTCCGCGGTTACAACCAGCGGTCAGCCGCCTGGTTGTCGCTGGCCTTGCCTTCCACCCAGCGCTCCCCTGCCCCGGTCTGTTCCTTCTTCCAGAACGGCGCGCGGGTCTTCAGGTAATCCATGATGAAGTTGCAGGCGTCGAACGCCGCCTGCCGGTGGGCGCTGGCCACGCCGACGAAGACGATGGGCTCGCCCGGCGCCAGGGCGCCGATGCGGTGCAGCACCTCGACCTTGAGCAACGGCCAGCGCTGCTCGGCCTCCACCACGATCTTGCCCAGGGCTTTCTCGGTCATGCCCGGGTAATGTTCCAGGAACATGCCCGCCACTTCCAGGCCATCGTTGAAATCGCGCACGTACCCCACGAAGCTCACCACCGCGCCCACGCCAACGTTGGCGGCGTGCATGGCATTCACCTCAACGCCAGGGTCGAACGACTCAAGCTGCACACGAACGCTCATGGTCAGCCCCCGGTCACGGGCGGGAAGAACGCCACTTCGTCGCCGTCGGCCACCGGCTCGTCCAGCTTGCAAAGGTCCTGGTTGCGGGCGCACATCAGGTTGGCTTCACCCAGTACGCTCCAGTTGCCGCCGCGTTCCAGCAGCTCCTGGCGTACGTCTTCCAGGCTACTGAACGTGCCTGAGAGCTCCTCGCCATCCATGCCCATGGCTTCGCGGTAACGGGCGAAATAAACGATGTTGACCTTCATGCCTGCGCCGCCTGGTAGTGGCCGCTCTTGCCGCCGATTTTCTCCAGCAGGCGCACGCTCTCGATGGTCATGCCCTTGTCCACGGCCTTGCACATGTCGTAGATGGTCAGCGCGGCGACGCTGGCGGCGGTCAGCGCCTCCATTTCCACCCCGGTCTGCCCGGCCAGCCTGCAGCGCGCCACAATCAGCACGGCGTCGTCGCCGTCGGCGCTCAGCTGCACCTTGACGCTGGTGAGCATCAACGGGTGGCACAGGGGAATCAGGTCGCTGGTCTTCTTCGCCGCCTGGATACCGGCGATGCGCGCCACGGCGAACACGTCACCCTTGGGGTGGTCACCGTCGACGATCATCTGCAGGGTGGCAGGCAGCATGCGCACCCGCGCCTGGGCCACGGCTTCGCGGGACGTCACCGCCTTTTCAGTGACGTCGACCATGTTGGCATGGCCTTGGGAATCGAGATGGGTCAGCACTTGCCTTGCTCCTGGGGGCGGAGGGAGGATTGTAAACCCGGGGCCCGGCCATTGCACGGCACTGGCCCATCAGACATTTCCTCCTTCAGTTAGGAATTGTCCGACTTCCCACGTGCCTCGCCAGTCCAATAATCGCGCTCCCACGATCTTTCTGGAGCATAGCCATGCCAGACATCACCCCACGGGCAGGGCTGCGCGGCCTGTTGCTCGGTATGCTTTGCCTGGGCGCTTTCAGCGCCCAGGGCGGCGAAGCATTGATCAGCGCCCGGGTCGAAAACGAACGGGTCGTCGACGTTACGCCTCGATCCCGGTACTGCCAGCACTGGCAGATGTGCAGTAGCGAAAAGACCATCGACCTGCCCTTCGAATACGCCAAGGAGATCAACCTCGCCTCGACGAACGCTCGCGAAAAGGTCTACGTGCACCTGCCGTCGCGCCAGACCATCACCCTGATCAACCGGACAACCCAGGAAACAGCCAGCGCTGGCCTGGCATTTCGCTTCATTAGCCAGAAAGTCAGCCACCAGACACAGCCCGTGCTCACCACGGGTGTGAGTGGTGGCTGCACAGCGCCCTATGGCCTGGGCGGAGCCAGCAACTGGAAACGGTATCTGTGGTCTACATTTTATCCGGACGCCCAACGCCCTTGCATGGCCACAGCCACCGGCACCAGCGAAATCCAGCACTCGATGTTCAACGAGACCATGCTGTCCTACAACGCCAGCTTCCCGGCCGCCGCCAGCCTGAGCCCCGGCTTGTGGGAAGGCTTTATCGACTACCCAGTGGGGCAGGCTGGCGGGTTCGATTTCGGCGACCTGGTGCAGGTCAGCGCCGACACCATTCGTTTTCGCATGGAAATCACCGTCAAGCACGACATGCAGGTGGACTTCCCCGCCAGCGGCAGCGCCGTGGAAGTCATCCCGCCCGGCGGCTGGAAGCAGTACGAGACCACCAACCAGATACCACCGAAGCTGGTGCACGACAGCCCGTTGAAGATCTGGGCCTCCAGCCCGTTTGCCGTGTACGTGAGCTGCCAGTACGGCGGCAACCCGACTCACTGTGGCATGAAGCACCCACGCTTGCCCGACCTGTCCGCGGTGTATACCGCACTGACCCTGCCAGCCACCTTCCATTACAACGGCCAGCCCGTGACCCGCCTGCCGCTGGGCGTGGGCGTAGCCAACGCCAAGATGATCACCCCCGTGGGCAACGTTTCCAGCCAGCCAGGGCAGGTGCATTTTGAAGTGCTGCAAAACGACGCTCGAAGAATGCTGCTGCATTACCGCGGCGCCACCTATAGCGGCGATGTAACCCTGATGTTCGACGCCAATATCTAAAAAAAACCGCCATTACCAAGGGCAATGACGGCTTTTTCGACGCAGCGAAAAACTACAGGTGCGACTCCGCGTACTCCGCCAGAATCGAGCGCGGCACCCCTTGCAGGGTGATGTGCACCCCATTGGGGAAGTCCTTGAAACGCTCGGTCAGGTAGGTCAGGCCGGAGCTTGGCGCCGACAGGTACGGGGTGTCGATCTGCGCCAGGTTGCCCAGGCAGATCACCTTGGAACCGGCGCCGGCACGGGTGATGATGGTTTTCATCTGGTGCGGCGTCAGGTTCTGGCACTCGTCGATAAGGATCAGGCTCTGCTGGAAGCTGCGGCCGCGGATGTAGTTCAGCGACTTGAACTGCAGCGGCACCTTGCTGAGGATGTAGTCGACACTGCCGTGGGTGTTTTCATCGTCCATGTGCAGGGCTTCGAGGTTGTCGGTGATGGCCCCCAGCCAAGGTTCCATCTTCTCCGCCTCGGTGCCCGGCAGGAAGCCGATCTCCTGATCCAGCCCCTGCACGCTGCGCGTGGCGATGATGCGGCGGTAGCGCTTGCTCACCATGGTCTGCTCGATGGCCGCCGCCAGGGCCAGGATGGTCTTGCCCGAACCTGCGGCGCCGGTCAGGTTTACCAGGTGGATGTCCGGGTCCAGCAGCGCGAACAGCGCCAGCGCCTGATGGATGTCACGCGGTTTCAGGCCCCAGGCTTCCTGGTGCAGCAGCGGTTCCTGGTGCAGGTCGAGCAGCACCAGCTCATCGTCCTTCACGCCCTTGATCCAGCCGACGAAGCCCTGCTCATCAATGACGAACTCGTTGATGTGCACGGCCGGCAGCTGTTCCTGCAGCTGCACGCGGTGCCAGGTGCGGCCATGGTCCTGGCGGGTTTCGACCTTGCTGACGCGGTCCCAGAACGAGCCGGTCATTTCATGGTAGCCACGCGACAGCAGGGAGACGTCATCCACCAGCTGGTCGGTGCTGTAGTCCTCGGCCGCGATGCCGCAGGCACGGGCCTTGAGGCGCATGTTGATGTCTTTGGTGACCAGGACCACGTCCCAGTCTTTCTTGCGTTGGTGCAGGTCAACCAGCTGGTTGATGATGATGTTGTCGTTGAGGTTGCCCGGCAGCACGGTGGTGGGCGGGCCGCCCTTGGTCATGAGAATGGACAGGAAGCCTTTCGGTGCACCCTTGCCACGCTGGATCGGCACGCCCAGTTCCACGTCCGCAGGGCAGGCGTCGCCCAGCGTCTGGTCGATGAGGCGGATGGCTTGCCGACACTCGGCAGCCACCGACTGCTTGCCGCTCTTGAGCTTGTCCAGCTCCTCCAGCACCGTCATGGGGATGGCGACGTGGTGTTCCTCGAAGTTCAGCAACGCGTTTGGATCGTGGATCAGTACATTGGTATCGAGCACATAAAGGATTGGCTTGTCGGAAGAAATGGTGCGTCCTTGATCATCCATACTCGGTCACCTTTGAGAGAGCCGTTCGACGCAATACCTGAACGGTGCTGCGCCGCGAAGTGACCGCCGTTTCCGCACCTCCCAGAGGGCTGTGGACGTGTGGAACTGCAACTGCGGTGGGCCGGGTGACGACGCCACCTGTGCTGCAGGGTTCGGCGATCTAACTTCGTAATACCGCAAAACCCATGACGTTAAAAAGCACTTTGACGCTTTTTTGAAGTTTATTTTTCTGCATGACGAATAACGCTTGGCGCAGGTCAAAACCACCGGTAAAGTCAGAAGTCCACCCCCCTTCTGCTGCCCTGGAAATTTTACCGTTCCAGCCTCGCCGTGCCCGTAAACATTGGCTGTGACGCCCGGTCACTGAAACTGCCGGCAATCCTGCCAGCCGATGCCTGCCTGGGCCGTCTGGGTAAGCAGCCAGGGCAACGCCACCTGCACTTTGGCCTGGGTATCGTGAAAATCGATCACGCCATGGCGCCACAGCAGCATCAGGGTGAGCACGCGCTGGGCGCTCTGTTCGGCGGTGAGCTGGGCGTTGCTGTCCTGGGAGTCGATGTCCCACAGCGCCACCTTCATCTGTTGCGTGCCCAGGAAGGTATCGGCGTCGGCGCGACGGGTGCCGTAGGGCGGGCGGAACAGCGGCACGTAGTTGTCCGGCAGCTCGTTTTCCACCAGGGTGGTGCTGCGGGTGATTGAGCCCTGCCAGTCGTTCCAGTCGGCGTGGGAGCGATACTGCCAGCCCTGCACGCCCACGCACTGGCCTTTATAAAGAGCAACGAGGCTGCCCGGCTCGCCCTTGTCGCGACGGTTGCTGAAGCTCTGCCCCAGCACGAAGAAGGTGGCGTTGATGCTCTGCTTGCGCAGGTAGTCGGTGACCCACTCGGTGCCGCCCACGGCGATGCTGGGGCCACTGTCGAAGGTCAGCAGGAACACCCGGTCGTTGAAATCGCTGCCGTTCAGCTCATTATCGGAGATTTTCAGCACCTCGCTGCTGATCTGTGGCGCCAGCGCAGCCTTGCGCAGCAGCTCGTCGACGTAGATCAGGTCGAACACCCGCGCCGGCGCCCCCCAGTTGGCATAAAAGGAGTCCGGCGCCACGGCGAAATTGTTGGCCTGGGTGCGCAGGTCGTCGAGGCTATCGATGGCGAAACAGAACGAGGCGTCCTGGTCGCAGCTCTGCTGGGCCGCGTCGTAGTTCTTCCACAGGCGCTGCCACAGCTGCTGGCGCAGGTCGTTGATGGCCACCATGTTCACCGTGCGCAGGTCCAGGCGGTCGGCTAGGTCGGCTTCGCCCAGGGCTTCGGATTGCAACAGCACGTGGGCGAACATCAGGATTTCCGCGCGCGAGGCCACGTCGAACAGCGCCGGGGTGCTCAGCGTCTCGGGCCAGGCGCTGCGCTCGATGGTGGCGACCGGCGGCGGCACGGCGGCCTGGGCGCCAAGGCTGGCAAGGGCGGCAAATAGCAGGCAGGCAAGGCGCAAGGGCGGATCTCCATGGGGCGGCGGTGCCGGAATCATAAACCATCAGGCAGCCACCCGTAGCAGCGGCCGCAGGCCGCGTCCCACCCCACCGCCGATCCTTCTATCGCCCTAATAGATGGAGTTCCCCGCCCCCACCCCCTAAAATCGCCGCCACGATAAATGGAGACGATTTCATGCTGACGGTGATTTCCCCCGCCAAGACCCTGGATTACGAAACACCCCCCGTAACCGATCGCTTCACCCAGCCGCAGTACCTGGACCACAGCCAGGAACTGATCCAGATCCTGCGCGAGCTGGCCCCGGCGCAAATCAGCGAGCTGATGCACCTGTCCGACAAACTGGCCGGCCTGAACGCCGCGCGCTTCGGCAGCTGGAACCCGGCCTTCACGCCCGACAACGCCAAGCAGGCCCTGCTGGCCTTTAAAGGCGACGTGTACACCGGCCTTGACGCCAACAGCCTTACCGACGCCGATTTCAGCTACGCCCAGGACCACCTGCGCATGCTCTCGGGCCTGTACGGCCTGCTGCGCCCGCTGGACCTGATGCAGCCCTACCGCCTGGAAATGGGCACCAAGCTGGCCAACGCCCGCGGCAAGGACCTGTACGCCTTCTGGGGCACGCGCATCAGCGAATGGCTGAACGACACCCTGGCCGAGCAAGGCGACGACCTGCTGCTGAACCTGGCCTCCACCGAGTACTTCTCGGCGGTCAAGCGCACGGCCCTGAAGGCGCGCATCATCAACACCGAGTTCAAGGACCTGAAGAACGGCCAGTACAAGATCATCAGCTTCTACGCCAAGAAGGCCCGGGGCATGATGAGCCGCTTCGTCATCCAGGAACGCATCAACGACCCGCAGCAGCTCAAGCAGTTCGACCAGCAGGGTTACTACTTCAGCGCCGAGCAGTCGAAACCCGACAACCTGGTTTTCCTGCGCGACCACCCCGCCGACTGAGCCTCCTTTCGGTGCACCGTTTTGTCCTACAAAACGGGCACCGCTACCCCTGCAAAAAAGTGCAGAGTGCCACCACCCGCCAACCGAATGGCGTCAAATAGTCGTCAAATTAGATGATTACCGTCCTTCATTCAGCTCCCGTTCAGAAAACTTCGATTTTTTTGACGACTTTTTTTTGAATGCTGGCACAAAAACATGACGACTCCGCAAGTCCCCAGCCCCGCAGGACAAAACCGTACAGTGCTATCAGAATGAGAGCATTTGTAACCATGAATTTCTTGAAGATTTTGTCATCCGAGCGGAATGACATCAGGAACTAATTTCAAATCCAATAGCTCATACCACCCGTAACGATTCTCGAGCGCTATGTGAGAGATGACCTACAGCGAAACAGGGAACGATTCGAGCCTTATCGTTCGAACAACTTGCAAACAACGGTCATGGCTATGACCGGAAGTTGATCTCAGGAGAGAACGCACCAAAAGTAATCTTTGACATGGCCACGCCAGAGCCCCGTTTACCGAGCTCCTGCAAAGCGTCTTAGTGCTTGATTTCATTGGCGGATAGCCAAGACAGCGGTCAGCACTGCAAGCTGGGAAGTCGTCTTTGTAATACAGGCTGGCTACACACTAGGGCACAAGCCCACGACACGGCCACGTGCTGCGCTACTTGAGTGCATTATTGCGCACTCACTTTTAAATATATGCCTGCAAGCGGGAGCATGACAGTCAATTGTCACACTTCCGAGTGCGCGAATACTGCTGGTTAATTAAACCCGGTCTGGCTCTTACTTGTTTGAGTCGGCGCGATAACACATGAGGTGAATGCGATGCGTATCAGCATCTTCGGTTTGGGTTATGTCGGTGCAGTCTGTGCCGGTTGCCTGTCTGCACGCGGTCACGACGTGGTTGGCGTGGATATTTCCAAGGCCAAGATTGACCTTATCAACAACGGTAAATCGCCTATTGTCGAACCGGGTCTGGAAGAGTTGTTGGCACAGGGAATTCAAAGTGGCCGCCTGCGTGGCACCACCGACTTCTCCGAAGCCATTCGTGACACGGATCTGTCGATGCTGTGCGTCGGCACGCCGAGCAAGAAGAACGGCGACCTGGAACTGAACTACATCGAGTCGGTGTGCCGTGAAATCGGTTTCGTACTGCGCGACAAGACCACCCGCCACACCATCGTGGTGCGCAGCACCGTGCTGCCGGGCACCGTCAAGAACGTGGTGATCCCGATCCTCGAAGACTGCTCGGGCAAGAAAGCCGGCGTCGACTTCGGCGTGGCCGTGAACCCCGAGTTCCTGCGTGAATCCACCGCCATCAAGGACTACGACCACCCACCGATGACCGTCATCGGCGAGTTCGACGCCGCCTCCGGTGATGCCCTGCAATCGCTGTACGAAGAACTCGACGCGCCGATCATCCGCAAGGACATCGAAGTGGCCGAGATGATCAAGTACACCTGCAACGTGTGGCACGCCACCAAGGTCACCTTCGCCAACGAAATCGGCAACATTGCCAAGGCAGTGGGCGTCGATGGCCGCGAAGTGATGGACGTGGTCTGCCAGGACAAGGCCCTGAACCTGTCGCAGTACTACATGCGCCCAGGCTTCGCCTTCGGCGGCTCGTGCCTGCCCAAGGACGTACGCGCCCTGACCTACCGCGCCAGCTCCCTGGACGTGGACGCGCCACTGCTCAACTCGCTGATGCGCAGCAACGTGTCCCAGGTGCAAAACGCCTTCGACATCATCTCCAGCCACGACAAGCGCAAGGTCGCCCTGCTGGGCCTGAGCTTCAAGGCTGGCACCGACGACCTGCGCGAAAGCCCGCTGGTAGAGCTGGCCGAGATGCTGATCGGCAAGGGCTTCGACCTGAAGATCTACGACAGCAACGTCGAGTACGCCCGTGTCCACGGCGCGAACAAGGACTACATCGAGTCGAAGATCCCCCACGTGTCGTCGCTGCTGGACTCGGACTTCGAGGGCGTCATCGACAACTCCGACGTGATCATCCTGGGCAACCGCGACGAGAAATTCCGTGCGCTGGTGCAATCGGTGCCACACGGCAAGCAGGTCATCGACCTGGTGGGCTTCATGCCAAACACCACCTGCCCGGAAGCCCGCACTGAAGGCATCTGCTGGTAAGGCCCAAGGGCCTGCCGGTTCGCCGGCAGGCCCGCTCCCCTACCCCGCAATGACCGACAATCGATACGGACGCAGATCATGCACAGGCTAAAACACGGTCTACTCCAGGCCGCCGGATGGTTGTTCTACCTGACATTGCTGATGGCACTCGCCCTGGCGTTGCCAACCACTCTTTTCGACTCACAGTCGAAAGACTTCATTTTCCTGATTGGCGCCGTGGGTATCTGGCGCTATTCGATGGGCGCCACGCACTTCGTGCGCGGCATGCTGTTCCTGTACGTGGTGTACCCGCACCTGCGCCGCAAGGTCCGCAAGTTGGGCGCCGCGGCCGACCCCAGCCATGTGTTCCTGATGGTCACCAGTTTCCGCATCGACGCGCTGACCACCGCCCAGGTGTACAGCTCGGTGATCCGCGAAGCCATCAACTGCGGCTACCCCACCACCGTGGTGTGCTCGCTGGTGGAAATGTCCGATGAACTGCTGGTCAAGGCGCTGTGGGCCAAGATGGCTCCCCCTGACCGCGTCTCCCTGGACTTCGTGCGCATCGCCGGCACCGGCAAGCGCGACGGCCTGGCCTTCGGCTTCCGCGCCATCTCCCGCCACCTGCCCGACGACAACGCGGTCGTGGCGGTGATCGACGGCGACACCGTGCTGGCCGACGGCTGCGTGCGCAAGACCGTGCCCTGGTTCAAGCTCTACGACAACGTCGGCGGCCTGACCACCAACGAGTTCTGCGAAGTGCGCGGTGGCTACATCATGAGCGAGTGGCACAAGCTGCGCTTCGCCCAGCGCCACATCAACATGTGCTCCATGGCCCTGTCCAAGCGCGTGCTGACCATGACCGGGCGCATGTCGGTGTTCCGCGCCACCGTGGTCACCAACCCCGAGTTCATCGCCGACGTGGAAAGCGACTCCCTGGAGCATTGGCGCCTGGGCCGCTTCAAGTTCCTCACCGGTGACGACAAGTCCAGCTGGTTCAGCCTGATGCGCCTGGGCTATGACACCTTCTACGTGCCCGATGCCGCGATCAACACCGTGGAGCACCCGCCCGAGAAGAGCTTCCTGAAGGCCAGCCGCAAGCTGATGTACCGCTGGTACGGCAACAACCTGCGCCAGAACTCCCGCGCGCTGGGCCTGGGCGTACGCCGCCTGGGGGTGTTCACCAGCATCGTGCTGTTCGACCAGCGTGTGTCCATGTGGACCAGCCTGCTGGGCCTGACCGCGGCCATCATCGCCACGCTCAAGTTCAACATCGCGTTCCTGCTGGGTTACCTGCTGTGGATCGGCATCACCCGTTTGATCCTGACCATCATGCTGATGTGCTCGGGCCACTCGGTAGGGCCTGCCTATCCGGTGATCCTGTATTACAACCAGATCGTCGGCGCGATCATGAAGATCTACGTGTTCTTCCGCCTCGACAAGCAGTCCTGGACCCGCCAGCCCACCGTGCTCAAACGCGATCTCGCGAGCTTTCAACAATGGTTCAACACCTGGTCTTCACGGACCATGACGTTCTCGGCCGCCAGCATCTTCGTGGCTGTGCTGTTCGTGATGGTGTGAACCGGACACTAATGGATTAACCAGGAATTACCGCCATGAATAACGCCGTGAACGTGAATGTCGTGCATGAGTCCGAAGCCCAGCGCCAGCACGCCCGGGTCAAGCTGCCCGCCAAGTTGCGCTACCAGGGGCCCAACCGGGAAAACATCGAGGTGCGCATCGAGGACCTGTCGGCCGGTGGCCTGGCCTTCCACGCGCCCAAGCCGCTGAAGGAAGGTGAGGTACACCGCGGGCGCCTGATGTTCGTCATCGACACCCTGGGCCTGGGCATGGACATCGAGTTCCAGGTGCGCTCGTTCAACGACAGCACCGGCCGCGTCGGCTGCCAGTTCCAGAACCTGGAGCAGCAGGACATCGCCACCATGCGCCACCTGATCACCTCGCACCTGAGCGGCGAGATCATCAGCGTCGGCGACGTGCTGGGCACCCTGCAGCGCGACAATTTCACCAAGGCGCGCAAGGACAAGAAGCTGGGCGGTGGCCAGTCGGCGTTCGCCCGTTTGAAAGCCGTGACCTTCAGCGCCGGCGTGTTCGTGGTGGGCCTGGCGGCCTTCGGCTTCGTGCTGAAATCGGTGTACGGCCTGTACTTCGTGACCCACGCCCAGGCGGGCCTGGTCGCCGCGCCATCGATGAACATCACCATGCCCCGCGACGGCACCGTGCAGAGCCTGGTGGGCGCCGACGGCGTGGCACCCAAGGGCGCACCGCTGGCCAGCTTCAGCACCAGCATGCTCGACGTGTTGAAAGGCAATCTGGACCCCGACCAACTGCAACCGGACAAGATCACCGAACTGTTCGGCAAGCAGATGACCGGCACCCTGACCTCGCCGTGTGACTGCACCGTGGGCCAGCAACTGGTTGCCGACGGCCAGTACGCCAGCAAGGGCGACGTGATCTTCACCCTGGTACCGCGCAACACCACCGCCAACGTCGAGGCGCGCTTCGCCTACCGCCAGTTCGGCGACGTGACCCCGGGTACCGCGGTGAACTTCCAGGTGGCCGGCGACAGCACCGTGCGCCAGGGCAAGATCATCAACGCCACCAGCATCAACCCGCTGGACCTGTCCTCGGACCTGCGCGTGCAGATCCAGCCCGACGAGCCACTGAACAGCAACCTCACCGGCCGCGCCGTGGACGTCAGCAGCGACCGTGGTCCGTCGCTGAACTGGCTGATGGACAAAGCCATGGCCGCCGGCCAGTAAGTGGGATCGAGGAGAACACCTGTGGCTAGCACTCTAAGAATATTGCCAGGATCTGCACTGCTGGGCCTGGCCGTGGCCATCGGCCTGGCCGGTTGCAGCGGCCTGCCGGACCAACGCCTGGCCAACGAAGCCTTGAAGCGTGGCGACACCGCGCTGGCCCAGCAGAATTATCAGCAACTGGCAGACCTGGGCTACACCGAAGCCCAGGTCGGCCTGGCCGATATCCAGGTGGGCACCCGCGACCCCGAGCAACTGCGCCAGGCCGAGGCGACCTACCGCGCCGCGGCCGACACCTCGCCACGGGCCCAGGCACGCCTGGGCCGGTTGCTGGCCCTCAAGCCGCACCCCACCGAGGCGGAACAACGCGAAGCCGAAGGCCTGCTGAAGAAAGCCTTTGCCAACGGCGAGGGCAACACCCTGACGCCGCTGGCCATGCTCTACCTGCAATACCCCAACACCTTCCCGGGCGTGAACGCCCAGGCAAAGATCAACGAATGGCAGGCCGCCGGCTACGCCGAAGCCAACCTGGCCCAGGTGCTGGTGTACCGCATCCAGGGCACCTACGACCAGCACCTGGACGACGTCGAGAACCTGTGCCGCAAGGCCCTGACCGTGGCCGACGTGTGCTACGTGGAACTGGCCACCGTGTACCAGAAACGCCAGCAGAGCGACCGTCAGCAGGCGTTGCTGGCCCAGCTGCAGGCCGCCTACGCCCGCGGCGCCGTGCCGGCCATGCGCGTGGACGCCGTGGCCCGCGTGCTGGGTGACGCCACCCTGGGCCAGACCGACGAGAAGACCGCCCAGGCCATGCTGGAAAAGATCGCCCCGGTGTACCCCGCCTCGTGGGTCAGCCTGGCGCAACTGCTCTACGACTTCCCGGAACTGGGCGACGTCGACAAGATGATGGAATACCTGGACAAGGGCCGCAACGCCGACCAGCCGCGCGCCGAGCTGCTGCTGGGCAAGGTGTACTACGAAGGCAAGCTGGTGATCCCGGACGCGAAGAAGGCCGAGCAGCACCTCAAGGCCGCCGCCCCTACCCAGATCAGCGCCCACTACTACCTGGGCCAGATCTACCGCCGTGGCTACCTGGGCGAGCCCGAGCCGCAGAAGGCCGTGGACAACCTGCTGATGGCCGCCCGCGGTGGCCAGGCCAGCGCCGATTTCGCCCTGGCACAGCTGTATTCGGGCGGCCGTGGCACCCAGCCCAACCCGGTGTACGCCTATATGTTCGTGCAACTGGCCAAGGCCCAGCCCGAACCGGCGCAGCCGGTGCTGGACCTGGCCACCCAGCTGGAAACCACCCTGACACCCGACCAACGCGCCCAGGCCCAGCAACTGCTGCAACAGGAGCAGCACGTGCGCGGTGCCATGAACCAGAACAGCAGCATTGCCCTGCAGACGCTGGAAGACGAAGACGCTGAGGACAAATCGCTATGAAACTGAACCAATGGATGAAAGCCGGCATTGGCCTGGGTTTCGCCGCGCTCTGGTCCTGCCCGACACTGGCGGCACTGACCGCTGACCAGAACTTCGGCATCGAAGTCAAAGGCACGCTGCAGTCCGAGGACGACCGCGACCTGGGCACCCGCTCCGGCGGCGACGTCAACGGCCTGGGCCTGGACCTGCGCCCCTGGGCGTACGGCCAATGGGGCGACTGGAGCGCCTACGCCATGGGCCAGTTGGTGACCGCCACCGACACCATCCAGACCGACACCCTGCAAGAGTCCGACGTAACCAGCGACAGCACCGCCAAGGGCCGCGAGCAGAAAAAAAACTACCTGGCCATGCGTGAATTCTGGGTCGGCTACAGCGGCTTCACGCCCTACCCCGGCGAGATCCTCAAGTTCGGCCGCCAGCGCCTGCGCAACGACGACGGCGAATGGAAAGACACCAACATCGAGGCCCTGAACTGGGACTTCGACACCACCTTGCTGCGCGCCCACGCCGGCGTCGCCGAGCGGTTCAGCGAATACCGCACCGACCTCACCGAACTGGCCGCCACCGACAAGGACGTGCTGCACGCCTACGGCGACGTCTCGTACCAGTGGACCCCGGGCCAGTGGATTGGCCTGCGCGCCCACCACACCCATGACAGCGGCAGCCTGCCCAGCACCGGCCAGGCCATCGACGATTCGGACAAGAGCAGCACCGGCGACCTGACCTGGCTGGGCCTTGAAGCCGACAGCGACGCCTACAACCACGACAACCTGAACAACATCAACTACTGGGGCAGCCTGACGTTCATGTCCGGCAACCGCGACAGCATTGGCAGCAACGTGGTCGACGGCCAGACCGTGGCCGGCGACAAGACCAGTGGCCACGTCAACGGCTGGGCCACCGACCTGGGCCTGCGCGTGCACCTGACGCCCGAGTGGCAAGTGGGCGGCGCCTATTCGCGTGCCAGCCGCGACTACGAACAGAACGGCCTGCAAAGCAACCGCTCGACCTGGACCGGCACCCGTGCCCGCGTGGCGCGCTTCGGCGAGGCCTACCAGGCCGAGATGGCCAACGTGCAAAGCGCCTCGCTGTTCGCCAGCTGGCAGCTGCGCGACGAATACGACGCCAGCCTGATCTACCACAAGTTCTGGCGCGTGGACGGCAACCAGGGCATCGGCACCAGCACCCTGGACGCGGTGAACACCACCACCGACCCGGAAAACCCGACCGACATCACCTCCATCAGCTCGCTGCCGCTGGCTGACGGTGACAAGGACCTGGGCCAGGAGATGGACCTGGTGGTCAGCAAGTACTTCAAGCAAGGCCTGCTGCCTGCCGCCCTGAGCCAGTCCATCGACGAGCCTTCGGCCCTGGTGCGCCTGCGCGCGGGTGTGTTCAAGCCCGGCTCGGCCTATGGCAATCAAGTGGACAGCTACATGCACCGCGCCTTTATCGACGTGATCTGGCGCTTCTGATGCGACCGCGAAGGGAGTGCGAGGAAATGATGAATTCAGACAGATTGCCATGGCCCAGGGCCTTGCTGGCCACCGCCCTGCTGCTGGCCAGCGGCGCGGCCCTGGCTGCCGCGCCGGCGGCCCACCCGGCGCCGCCCCTGGGCGATGACGAGGCCAAGACCCTGCAGCAGGCCAAGACCTACACCATCACCACCGCGGCCCCCGAGTCGCTGGAGCTGGCCGCGCCGAAACTGCCCGACCTCAGCGGCTACACCGCCAAGGCCGTGGCCGCCAAGATTGACCGCCGCAAGGCCGGCAAGATCGTGGTCAAGCGCATGCTGCAGGAAGACGTGCTCAAGGAATTCATCGGCGGCGACAACAAGATGGCCGAGTGGGTGAACCGCCAGCACGGCATTCCCCAGGCCATCTTCGTCGAGGACGGCTACGTCAACCTCACCGAGCTGGTGCGCAAGCTGCCCAAGCAGTACATCCGCGAGACCGCCCCGGGCGTGTACCTGGCGCGCCTGCCAATCGTGGTCGGGCACAACGCAACCTTCGAGATCGACAAGCAGACCAAGGAACTGCGCCTGTCCCAGGAAGGCGGTGCGTTCATCGTCAACGACGGCAAGCTGTTCATCCGTGACACCCGCGTGCTGGGCTGGCGCGAGGCCGACAACGGCCCGTCGACCTTCCGCGACCCCAAGGATTTCCGCCCGTTCCTGCTGTCCTGGGGCGGCACCGAGACCTACATGGTCAACACCGTGATGGCGAGCATGGGCTACAACCAGTCCAAGTCGTACGGGGTGAGCATCTCGCAGTACACGCCGAACATGAGCGAGCAGATGGGCCGTGCCCAGCCCACCGGCTGGATCATCGGCAGCACCTTCTCGGACATGTGGTACGGCTTCTACTGCTATGAGACCACCGACTTCGTGGTGAAGAGCAACACCTACCGCGACAACGTCATCTACGGCATCGACCCGCACGACCGCTCCCACGGCCTGATCATCGCCGACAACACGGTGTACGGGACCAAGAAGAAGCACGGCATCATCGTTTCCCGCGAGGTGAACGACAGCTTCATCATCAACAACCGCAGCTACGACAACCATCTGTCCGGCGTGGTGATCGACCGTAACAGCGTGGGCAACCTGGTGGCCTACAACAAGATCTACAAGAACCACACCGACGGCATCACCCTGTACGAAAGCGCCGACAACCTGCTGTGGGGCAACATGCTGCTGGGCAACAAGCGCCACGGCATTCGCGTGCGCAACAGCACCAACATCCGCCTCTACGAGAACAAAGCCCTGGGCAACGGCCTGACCGGCGTGTACGGGCACATCAAGGACCTGAGCAACACCGACCGCAACATCAAGCTCGACCCGTTCGACGCCCAGGTCTCGCTGATCCTGGTGGGTGGCGAGCTGGCCGGCAACGGCACCGGGCCGCTGTCCATCGACTCGCCGCTGTCGCTTGAAATGTACCGCGTGTCGATGCTTGCCCCGACCAAATCCAGCGGCATCAGCTTCACCGGCATCCTGGGCGACCGCCAGGCCGAAATCATGGACCTGATGGTTCGCCAACAAAAAGCCGTGCTGATCGACCCTGTCGAACGCCAGACCGAAATGCAGGACTGAGGATGAATTTCATGCACCCCACCTTGATCAAGCTGCTCAGCCTGTCCGGCCTGGCCGCCGCCATGATGGCCGCGTCCAACGGCGCCAGCGCCCAGGACTTCGCCGCGCCCAAGTACCAGGCAGCGCCGTGCTGCAGCCTGTGCCCGGCCGCCCATGATGCGAAGAACTACGTCACCCGCTACCAGCAGAACTTCACCACCCTGGTACAGGCCCAGGGCGACTGGCTGTTCCGTACCCAGGAAGACCTGCGCACCGAATTCGACACCACGCCCGAGGGCTACCGCCGCCTGCAACAGCTGCACGACGCCTTCAAGAGCAAGGGCGTGGAGCTGGTGGTGGTGTACCAGCCCACCCGTGGCCTGGTGGACCGCAACAAGCTGTTCCCCGCCGACCGCGACAAGTTCCAGTACGACAAGGCGCTGCAGAACTACCAGGCCATGCTCAAGCGCTTCGCCAGCATGGGCTTCAACGTGCCGGACCTGTCGCCGCTGACCAACGAGCAGCAGGCCCACGACTTCTACTTCCGCGGTGACCAGCACTGGACCCCGTACGGCGCCCAGCGCACCGCCAAGATCGTTGCCGAGACCGTGAAGAAAATGCCGGCCTTCGCCGACATTCCCAAGCGCGAGTTCGAGACCCACCTGTCCGGCCGCATGGGCAAGACCGGCACCCTGCACAACATGGCCGGCCAGCTGTGCGGCACCAGCTACGCCATCCAGTACATGGACCAGTTCACCACCGAGCCCAAGGGCGAGGCCGCCGACGGCGACCTGTTCGGCGACGCCGGCACCCCGCAGATCACCCTGGTGGGCACCAGCCACAGCGGCAAGAACTACAACTTCTCGGGCTTCCTGGAGCAGGACATCGGCGCCGACATCCTCAACGTCGCCTTCCCCGGCGGCGGCCTGGAAGGCTCGATGCTGCAGTACCTGGGCAGCGACGACTTCCAGAAGCACCCGCCGAAAATCCTCATCTGGGAGTTCTCGCCGCTGTACCGCCTGGACCAGGAGACCATCTACCGGCAGATGATGTCGCTGCTGGACAACGGCTGCGACGGCAAGACCGCCGAGCTGTCGGCCAGCACCACGCTCAAGACCGGCAAGAACGAATTGCTGATCAACGGCCGCAACGGCATCAAGGACCTGCACAACGGCAACCACCAGATCGACATCAAGTTCGCCGACACCTCGGTCAAGACCCTGCACGCCACCCTGTGGTACCTGAACGGGCGGCATGAGGACCTGAAGATCGAAAAACCGACCACATCGGAAACCGACGGGCGCTTTGCCTTCGAGTTGCGCAACGACGAGGACTGGGCTTCGCAGAACCTGCTGGCCCTGGAAGTGGAAGGCCCCGAGGCCGGCCAACCTGCCCAGAAAGTCGAAGCCACCGTGTGCAAGCGCAACGTCTTCCCTGGCGTTCAGCAATCGCCGAAACAACAGAACGCCCAAGCCGGACTGTGAGGTTACCCATGAACCGCACCAACGCACTACGCCACCTGCTCGCCCCTACCCTGCTGGGCCTGGCCATCTTCGCCGGCCACGCCCAGGCCGCCGCGCCCCTGCACCCGCCGCAGGGTTACCTGGCCGCCGTGGACAAGTTCAAGACCAGCCCGAACGACCAGGGTTGCCCGGCCATGCCGCAGCCCTACACCCAGAGCCTGCAGTTCCGCAGCAAGTACGAAGGTTCGGACAAGACCCGTTCGACCTTCAACGCCACCTCTGACAAAGCCTTCCGCGATGCCACCAAGGACATCACCAGCATGGAGCGCGGCATCAGCAAGCAGGTGATGGTGTACATGCGCGACGGCAACCCGGCGCAACTGGATTGCGCGCTGAACTGGATGGTGACGTGGGCCCAGGCCGACGCGCTGATGTCCAAGGACTTCAACCACACCGGCAAGTCCATGCGCAAATGGGCGTTGGGCAGCATGGCCTCGGCGTATGTGCGGCTGAAGTTCTCCGACTCGCACCCGCTGGCCACCCACCAGCAGCAGACCCAGGTGATCGAGGCCTGGTTCGGGCGCCTGGCCGACCAGGTGGTGAGCGACTGGAACAACCTGCCGCTGGACCACACCAACAACCACTCGTACTGGGCCGCCTGGTCGGTGATGGCCGCATCCGTGGCCCTGGACCGCCGCGACCTGTTCGACTGGTCGGTGAAGGAATACAAGATCGGCGCCAGCCAGGTCGACGCCGATGGCTTCCTGCCCAACGAGCTCAAGCGCCAGCAGCGTGCCCTGGCCTACCACAACTACGCCCTGCCGCCGCTGGCCATGATCGCCAGCTTCGCCCAGGCCAACGGCGTGGACCTGCGCCAGGAAAACAACGGTGCCCTGAAACGCCTGGGCGACAAGGTGCTGGCCGGGGTGAAAGACCCGGACATCTTCGAGGCCAAGAACGGCAAGGACCAGGACATGACCGACCTCAAGGTGGACAGCAAATTCGCCTGGCTGGAGCCCTGGTGCAGCCTCTACAGCTGCCCGTCCGACGCGCTTGAACGCAAGCACGAAGGCCAGCCGTTCAAGACCTTCCGCCTGGGCGGCGACCTGACCAAGGTCTACGACCCCGAGCACGAAAAAGGCAACAAAGGCTCCTAGACCTGTAGCCGCTGCCGAAGGCTGCGCTGGCCCTGAACCTCACTGGAGATCTTCAGGGTTCACACCGGCCAGCGCAGCCTGGCGGCAGCGGCTACGAGATGGCGTAGAGGTGATTTACCCCCTGGAATAAATGGGGGGTTTGGGGGGGCTTTGGCCCTTGTGTATGGATCAAACAAGGAGAGATCGGGATGGTTTTCTCATCTAACGTGTTCCTGTTCCTGTTCTTGCCGGTCTTTCTCGGCTTGTACTACCTGTGCGGCAATCGTTACCGCAACCTGCTGTTGCTGGTCGCCAGCTACGTGTTCTACGCCTGGTGGCGGGTGGACTTCCTGGCGCTGTTCGCCGCGGTCACCCTGTGGAACTACTGGATCGGCCTGCGCGTAGGCGCCGCCGGCGTGCGCACCAAACCCGCACAGCGCTGGCTGCTGCTGGGCGTGGCCGTGGACCTGTGCGTGCTGGGCTACTTCAAGTACGCCAACTTCGGCGTGGAGAGCATCAACGCCATCATCAGCTCGTTCGGCATGCAGCCGTTCATCCTCACGCACGTGCTGTTGCCTATCGGCATCTCGTTCTACATCTTCGAATCGATCAGCTACATCATCGACGTGTACCGCGGCGACACCCCGGCCACGCGCAACCTGATCGACTTCGCCGCCTTCGTGGCCATCTTCCCGCACCTGATCGCCGGGCCGGTGCTGCGTTTCGCCGACCTGGTGGACCAGTTCAACAACCGCACCCACACCCTCGACAAGTTCAGCGAGGGCGCCACGCGGTTCATGCAGGGCTTCATCAAGAAGGTGTTCATCGCCGACACCCTGGCCACCGTCTCCGACCATTGCTTCGCCCTGGCCGCACCGACCACCGGCGACGCCTGGCTGGGCGCCCTGGCCTACACCGCGCAGCTGTACTTCGACTTCTCCGGCTACAGCGACATGGCCATCGGCCTGGGCCTGATGATGGGCTTCCGCTTCATGGAAAACTTCAAGCAGCCCTACATCAGCCAGTCGATCACCGAGTTCTGGCGCCGCTGGCACATCAGCCTGTCGACCTGGCTGCGCGACTACCTGTACATCACCCTGGGCGGCAACCGCAAAGGCACCCTGGCCACCTACCGCAACCTGTTCCTGACCATGCTGCTGGGCGGCCTGTGGCACGGCGCCAACTTCACCTACATCATCTGGGGCGCCTGGCACGGCGCGTGGCTGGCCATCGAGCGCCTGCTGGGCATCAACACCACGCCACGGGCGCTGAACCCGATTCGCTGGGCGCTGACCTTCCTGCTGGTGATCATGGGCTGGGTGATCTTCCGCGCCGAGAACCTGCACGTGGCCTACCGCATGTACGGCGCCATGTTCAGCTTCGGCGACTGGCACCTGTCCGAGCTCAACGCCGCCAGCCTCACCGGCCTGCAAGTGGCGACCCTGGTGATCGCCTACATCACCCTGGCGTTCTTCGGCCTGCGTGACCTGTACACCAACCAGCCCAAGCCAAAAGCCAAGGCCCCGGTTGCCGAAGCCAACGGCCCGGCCACCGCGCAACCTGGCCTGTACCGCGCCACCCCGGGCGACAACCCGGCCGCGCTGGCGGCCCACGCCCACGGCCACCAGGTGCAAGCCTCGTACTGGACCGTGGACTGGAGCCGCTACCTGATGCGCACGCTGGTGCTGGTGCTGTTCCTGGCCTCGATCCTGAAGCTGTCGGCGCAAAGTTTCTCGCCGTTCCTCTACTTCCAGTTCTGAGCGAGCCGACCATGACCCGATCATTACGCATCCTCTACATCCTGCTGTTCCTGGCCGTGCTGCTGGGCCTGGGCATCTGGTCGCTGTGGAGCTTCGCCAGCTTCAACCGCACCCAACAGATGACCGTGCTCAACGGCAAGTTCACCAAGGCGGTGGAAACCCACTACGACGACCAGTTCCCGATCAAGCGCCTGGGCACCAACCTGTGGGCGGCGGTGGACTTCAAGCTGTTCCACGAAGGCCGCCCCGGCGTGGTGCTGGGCCGCGACCAATGGCTGTACAGCGACGAGGAATTCGACCCCGTCGCCAACGGCGCCCAGGTGGAAGCGGACAACTTTGCCCTGATCAAGGGCGTGCAGGCCCAGCTCAAGCAGCACGGCGTGCAGCTGGTGCTGGCCATCGTCCCGGCCAAGGCGCGCCTGTACCCCGAGCACATCGGCGCCACCGCCCCGGCCGCGCTGCACCAGGACCTGTATCAGCAGTTCCACGCCCAGGCTGCGGCCGCCGGCATCTTCGCCCCCGACCTGCTGGCCCCGCTGCAGCAGGCCAAGGCCCATGGCCAGGTGTTCCTGCGCACCGACACCCACTGGACGCCCATGGGCGCCGACGTGGTCGCCCACAACCTGGGCACCGCCATCAGCGCGCACATGCCGCTCAGCGGCCAGCCGCAGACCTTCGTCACTGCCAGCGACAGCAGCAAGCCCTACAAGGGCGACCTGACCAACTTCCTGCCCTTGGACCCGCTGTTCAGCAACCTGCTGCCCAAACCGGATGAGCTGGCCCAGCGCACTACCACCCAGGCAGGCGAGCAGGCCGACAGCGGCGACGCGCTGTTTGGCGGGAGCGAAATCCCGGTGGCCCTGGTGGGCACCAGCTACAGCGCCAACCCGCACTGGAACTTCCTGGGCGCGCTGAAGCAGTCGCTCAACAGCGACGTCGTCAACTACGCCGAAGACGGCCATGGCCCGATTCTGCCGATGCTCAAGTACCTGCAAACCGACGCCTTCAAGAACAGCCCGCCCCAGGTGCTGATCTGGGAGTTCCCGGAACGTTATCTGCCAATGAAGAACGACCTCGGCGACTTCGACCCGAACTGGATCGCCGAGCTGAAAAAAGACCCGAATACCAACCAGAACCTGGCTGTGGGCCAATCCAACTGAGCCGTTGAAAAGCTCGAACCTTACAAGCAAAGAGGAAATGCACATGACCGCACATATCACTAAAAACCGTCTGGCCGCTGCCCTGATTGCCGCCACCGGCCTGCTCTCCGCACACGCCTTCGCCGGTGGCGATGCCGCCCTCTACGGCCCTACCGCGCCGAAAGGCTCCGCCTTTGTCCGTGTCTACAACGCCGGCAACCAGGAAGTCAGCGCCAGCGTCGGCAACACCAACCTCAACGAGATCGCGCCGCTGGCCAGCAGCGACTTCAGCTTCATGCCCCAGGGCGACTACAGCGCCAAGGTCGGCAGCAAGACCCTGCCGGTGAAGCTGGCCTCGGACCACTACTACACCGTGGTCAACAACACCAACGGCAACCCGCAACTGGTGGAAGAGCCACCGTTCAAGAACAAGCAGAAGTCGCTGGTACGCGTGCAGAACCTGAGTGACAAGCCGCTGACCCTGAAGACCGCCGACGGCAAGACCGACGTGGTCAAGGACGTGGCCGCCAAGGGCACCGGCGAGCGCGAGATCAACCCGGTGAAAGTCAGCCTGGCGCTGTACGAGGGCGACAAGAAGGTCAGCGACCTCAAGCCCGTGGCCCTGGAGCGTGGCGAGGCCGCCGTGCTCTACGTGACCGGCGAAGGCAGCAGCCTGTCGCCAGTCTGGGTACAGCGCCCGGTGTCCACCCGCTGAGAAACATCGAGCCGGCCGCCCGCAGCAACGGGCGGCCAGCAGGGAACAACAACAAGACAGAAACGGCAACGCGTCTAACTAACCATTCGTTTTATGGAGAAACATTATGATTCCGGTGATCTTGTCAGGTGGTAGTGGCTCTCGTCTGTGGCCGCTTTCGCGCAAGCAATTCCCCAAGCAATTCCTGGCCCTGACCGGCGAGCACACACTGTTCCAGCAAACCCTGGAACGCCTGGTGTTCGAAGGCATGGACACCCCCATCGTGGTCTGCAACAAGGACCACCGCTTCATCGTCAACGAACAGTTGGCCAACCTGAAACTGGAAACCCAGGGCATCCTGATGGAGCCCTTCGGCCGCAACACCGCGCCAGCCGTGGCCCTGACCGCCATGAAGCTGGTGAATGAAGGCCGCGACGAGCTGATGCTGGTGCTGCCCGCCGACCACGTGATCGACGACCAGAAAGCCCTGCAACGCGCCCTGGCCCTGGCCACCGTGGCCGCCGAGCGTGGCGAGATGGTGCTGTTCGGCGTGCCGGCCACCAAGCCGGAAACCGGCTATGGCTACATCAAGTCCACCAACGATGCGCTGCTGCCCGAAGGCGTGAGCCGTGTGGCCCAGTTCGTCGAGAAACCGGATGAAAAACGCGCCAGTGAATTCGTCGAGGCCGGTGGCTACTTCTGGAACAGCGGCATGTTCCTGTTCCGCGCCAGCCGCTTCCTGGAAGAGCTGAAGAAGCACGACCCGGACATCTACGACACCTGCATGCTCACCCTTGAGCGCAGCGTGAAGGACGGCGACAACATCGAGATCGACGAAGCCACCTTCGCCTGCTGCCCGGACAATTCCATCGACTACGCGGTGATGGAAAAGACCCAGCGTGCCTGCGTGGTGCCGCTGACCGCCGGCTGGAGCGACGTGGGCTGCTGGTCGTCGCTGTGGGACGTGCACGAGAAAGACGCCAACGGCAACGTCACCAAGGGCGACGTGGTGGTGCAGGACAGCCGCAACTGCATGATCCATGGCAACGGCAAGCTGGTGTCGGTGATCGGCCTGGAAAACATCGTGGTGGTGGAAACCAAGGACGCGATGATGATTGCCCACAAGGACAAGGTCCAGGGCGTGAAACAGATGGTCGCCACCCTCAACGAGCAGGGCCGCAGCGAAACCCAGAACCACTGCGAAGTGTACCGCCCCTGGGGCTCGTACGACTCGGTGGACATGGGCGGCCGCTTCCAGGTCAAGCACATCTCGGTGAAACCGGGCGCCTGCTTGAGCCTGCAGATGCACCACCACCGCGCCGAGCACTGGATCGTGGTGTCGGGCACCGCCGAGGTCACCTGCGACGAGAACGTGTTCCTGCTGTGCGAGAACCAGTCCACCTACATCCCGATCGCCTCGGTGCACCGCCTGCGCAACCCGGGCAAGATCCCGCTGGAAATCATCGAAGTGCAGTCGGGCAGCTACCTGGGTGAAGACGACATCGAGCGCTTCGAGGACATCTACGGCCGTTCCACCCCGATCGAGCGCGGCGTGTCGGTGAAAACCATCGCCCAGTAAGGTCGGCCCCGAAAGCCCCTGCCTCATCCGCTGCGTCCCCTATCCGCAGCCGGTGAGGCAGGGGCTTTTTATTGTCTGTGTCCTAAAGGCGCTGTCGCTCCAAAGCATTTGAAAACCACTGTCCGCCATCTCAAAACGTATCCACTAACCACTATTTGCCACGCCATTGACCGTGGCCGCTCCGCCCGGGAATACAAAATGCCTGCAACCCTGTACAAACAAGAGCAAACCAGTTCGCAAACTCGCTTTCGTCGAATAATTTAACCGTGGTTCCCCACAACCTGAAGTACCCATGATACACCAGGCTCATTTGTACCATTCCCCAACCAAATGCGAATAAAAACAACACTGAAAATGCAAGCAGATTGAATCGCTCACCTGAAAACCGGCGTGATAGATAATAAGTTTGCACCCACACCAACAATGAAACTAAGTAGTACCCCCCTTCCCACACGTGAGATGACTCAATCACGCCGTGTGGCCTCATCACGTATTGCATCAAGCGTGACCCCGCCAGACACTCCATCAATCAGCAAAGCAGGTTTGCTGACCATCTGATAGGCACGGACATAATCTGTGCGCACATACCTGAACAATCGCCAAGCATCCGGCCTGAGCCTCAACCTGAGAAGTCCATAAGCGGACATACCGATGTCGACCGCGCCATAGGCAATATTCCCTTCAACACTCGTTCCGCCCAAAGCCGACGATGCCTTTTGGTACAGTTTTCTAATCGGACCTTGAGTATCAGAACGTCCCTGGAGCATATTACGCCCGTTCTCGTAGATATTATTCGCGCCGTGAGCCATCAACGGCACCCCGAAAAAAGGGCATAAAAGCCCAACTGAACCAT
The DNA here is from genome assembly GCF_056312595.1 of Pseudomonas sp. GYB4201. Lineage (NCBI taxonomy): Bacteria > Pseudomonadati > Pseudomonadota > Gammaproteobacteria > Pseudomonadales > Pseudomonadaceae > Pseudomonas > Pseudomonas sp. GYB4201. The sequence goes on from NZ_JBWGIG010000002.1 coordinate 159,122, forward strand.
AACAAAGCCCCGCCCCGGCTACGAACTGCGCCGACCCCGCAATTACGCCAATTCCTTTCAGCGCAATGTCACGCGACTGCTTCACTAACGCTCGTTTTTCGTGGAGCAACGCTTCCAACCCCTCATCGGCCGTCTTGCGCCCACTGTCCACATCCCGAACAATTCCCCTCGCGTAGTAGGCCACCTCTCGGCTGAAGCTGGCCCGCAAACCGCCATCTCTAATATGCCGACCACCCAAGGTACAAGCCTGGCTCACCAAGTAGTTTGCAGCCTGTGTCACCTCCCAGTAGTCGCAGGTGCTTTTGACTTCCTGCTCGGTCGATTTCCTCATTCGGGCTCGCCCCATGAGCTGTAGCCAGTGGTCCCTGCCAGGTGATGGACCCAACTGATGTCACGGTAGCGAATAGAGACCTGCTCTTGAGCTTCTTCATCATTCTCCAGCATGGCATGGGGCATATCCACCATCAGCCGGCTGATGCGCGCGCCGTTTATTTCGATGGTGTAGAACCTTTCCTGAACGCCATGGGCCGAAACCCGGAAGAACGTGATCTTGCAGTCAAGAGTCTCAAGGCTTGCCATCGCCTGTGCCAACAGAGGCGAAGACTTGTCGATGTTCTTGGTGATGATGATGGGCTGATGGGTGGCCCGGGTGCTATTACCGACATGCTCCATAACGTGGTTTAGCGACAGCACCATGATCTCGTCGCGATGCCCGGCCTGGCACTTGTTGCCGATGGAGTCCTGTGTGGAGCAACCCGCCGAAATCAACCCTTGAGTCGCGCCAGTGATGGTCATGTAGCCGTGATTAGCCATAGGGAAATCTTCCTGAACAGGGTGTTCGCGCAACCTACCCACTGCTCCCAGCTAAAAAAACCAGACGTTTCCGACCGTCGTGTACGAGTTTTCTGAAGTTCCGACTTCTCACACCGTTCACTTCAGGCACACGTGGCTCGACAATTGCGTTCGGGTTACCATGGCAAGCCTGTCCAGCCACACGCGAAACCATGCCATGCTCATCGGCACTCTCCTCATCATCTCCTGGCTGTTCCTGCTCATTCGCTACCCGAAAAAAGCCCTGCCGATTTCCCTGGTGGCGGTAGTTGGCCTGGCCATGGTCGGCCTCAGCGTGCTGTGGCAGGACAACCGCGAACTGGCGCAACTGGCGCGCATGGGCCTGCACTTCAAGTACGAGGCCGAGCAGTGCCCCGCCGACAAGCCGCTGCAAGTGAGCATGAAGAACGGCAACAGCGTGCCCATGGTGGAGCTGCAATGGCGCCTGGCCGCCTTCGCGCCGGGTGACACCGTGAACCTGGTGCAGGACGACTACGACGCCCCGCGCTACCGCGGCCCGGGCCAGTTGCAGCCCGGCGCCAGCTGGAGCGACTGCCTGCCGCTGCCGCCGCTGCGCCCCGGCTACCGCGCGCAGACGCTGGAATGGCGTGCCGAGCGGGTACAGGGCAGCTTTGCCAACTGACGGGGTACCTGTCAGTTCTTACAGTTTCGCGCTGTGCCCCATAGGCGTTGAATACGTGGTCACGTTATTCATCATGGGGACAGCGACATGAATGCCATCAAACCGCTCAAAAACGCTGCTGCCTTCGTCGAACATTTCGGCGAAGGCAAGCAGACCGGCGCCAATGAATATGCCTTTGCCCCGGCACGCCGGGGGCGCCTTTTGTTATTGCACTCGGCTGGGTGCCCTAGCTGCAGCATGCGCCTGCAACACCTCACGGCCATCGCCAGCCAGCACCCGGACGTCGACATCTTCAGCATGCCCACCGAAGGCAACGGCGCTTTATGGCAGCCCCTGGGCGTGACCGGGGTGCCGGCGCAATTCGTGGTGCACGCCGATGGCCGCGGGTTATTGATCACAGGGGGCAAGGATGAACAGCTAGACTGCGCCCTGATTGACCTGACACCGGACTCGCAGAACAAGGACCCCGTATGCCCGTCACCCTCATCACCGGCTGCTCGAGCGGCATTGGCCTCGCCCTCGCGCGCAGCTTCCAGCAGGCAGGCCACAGCGTCTGGGCAACGGCACGACGACCCGCGGACGTAGAGCGCCTGGCGGCCGAAGGCTTCCAGGCCCGCCAGCTTGACGTCAACGACGAGGCCGCGCTGGCGGCCCTGGCCGCCGAGTTGCCGCAGCTGGATATCCTCATCAACAACGCCGGCTACGGCGCCATGGGCCCGCTGCTGGACGGCGGCGTGGCCGGCATGCGCCAGCAGTTCGAGACCAACGTCTTCGCCATCGTCGGCGTCACCCGCGCGCTGTTCCCGCTGCTGCGTGCCAGCCGCGGGCTGGTGGTGAACATCGGCAGTGTCTCCGGCGTGCTGGTGACCCCGTTCGCCGGCGCCTACTGCGCCTCCAAGGCCGCCGTGCACGGCTTGAGCGATGCTCTGCGCATGGAACTGGCACCGTTCGGCATTCGCGTGATGGAAGTACAGCCGGGCGCCATCGACACCCAGTTCGCCAACAACGCCAGCCGCGAGGCCGAGCAGGTGCTGGCCGAGGGGTCGCCGTGGTGGCCGTTGCAGGCGCAGATCCGCGCGCGGGCGCGAGCGTCACAGGACCGGCCTACGCCGGCCGACGAGTTCGCCAACCGCCTGCTGGCCGCCGTGCAAAAACCCGCGCCGCCGCGCCTGGTGCGTATCGGCAACGGCAGCCGGGCGTTGCCGTGGCTGGAGAGGTGGGTGCCGAAGGGCATGCTGGAGGGAATCCTGAAACGCAAGTTCGGCCTCAACCGAGACCTGTAGCCGCTGCCGCCAGGCTGCGCTGAGCTTGGCTTGGCGGTCGATCGCGCTGGGGCTTCCAGGGGCATGTCTTGAGAGGTGCAGTGTCCTTGAGATCGAGCGCCGCCCGCGCGGCGCATCGCGGCCAAGGCCGGCTCCTACATCTGTTTCGGGCCAATTATGCCTGTTAGATCACCTTGCCCGCTTTGGTGGCACCACCACGAATCTGCAGTGAACCAACAAGGCGGACCAAGCGATGGCACTGGCATAACTGGCCCGAAACAGATGTAGGAGCCGACCTTGGTCGCGATGCGCCGTGCGGACGGCGCTCGATCTCGAGAACGCTAGAAGAACAATGACTGGCACCTGGCGGCCATCATGCAACCTCCTACCAGCCCCTACCCCCTCACAGAGCCCCAGCAGACCCCTGCTTAACAATCACCGTACAAGTCGTCCCCGCTGCCAGCAAAAACCCCTCCGGCACTTCATCAATATGAATCCGCACCGGCACCCGCTGGGCCAGGCGCACCCAGTTGAACGTCGGGTTGACGTCGGCCACCAGCTCGCGGCTCTCGGGGTTGTCGCGGTCGTAGATGCCGCGCGAGATGCTCTCGACGTGGCCCTTGAGCACTTCGCCGCTCATCATTTGCAGGTCAGCCTTGTCGCCCACCTTCACGTGCGGCAGCTTGGTTTCCTCGAAGAAGCCATAAACCCAGAACGAGTTCTTGTCGACCACGGCCATTTTCGCCTCGCCGGTGCGGGCGTAGTCGCCCACGTGCACGTTGAGGTTGGTGACGTAGCCGTCCACCGTGGCCAGCACCTTGGTGCGGGCCAGGTTCAGCTGGGCAGCGTCCAGCGCGGCCACGGCCTGCTGGTAGTCGGCCTCGGCGGAGCTGGCGACGTTGCCGGCGTCTTCGCGGCTTTCCTTGGACACCACCAGGTTGTCCATGTCGGCGCGGCGCTTGGCGTTGACCTGGCGCATTTCCCACGTGGCCTTGCGCGAGGCAACCAGCGCCTGGGCCTGCTTGACGGCGATCTGGTAGTGCTCGGGGTCGATCTGCAGCAGCACGTCGCCCTTCTTCACCAGTTGGTTGTCACGCACCGGCACCGCCACCACGTAGCCGGACACGTCCGGGGCGACGTTGATGATGTCGGCGCGCACGCGGCCGTCGCGGGTCCAGGGAGTTTCCATGTAGTGCACCCACAACTCGCGGCCGATGAACACGGCCAGGGCCAGTATCAGCAGGGTGGCAATCAGGCTGAAAAACTTTTTCATCAGGTCGGTCTCAACGGTAAACGGTTAGCGCCATGGCGCCGAACAGGCAGACGAACAGGCTCAGGCGCAGCAGCGCCGGGTGCCAGAAGAAGCGGTACAGGTCCAGGCCGCTGATCAGGCGGTCCAGCACCCAGCCCACGCCCAGGGCAATCAGGAACATCAGGGTCATGGTCGGCATGTACACGCCATGGAAGGCTATTTCGCGAGGCATGGGTCAGTCCTTGGGCTGGCGCGGCGGCGCCAGCTCGGCAAGCGGTGATTGCGGGTCCAGCAGGGAGCTGCGGATGAAGTGCAGGTAGCTTTGCACCCGGCGCAGCGCCGAGGTGTCGAAGTGCCGGGCGAACGGCTCGTCGGTGTCGCGCACGCAGTAGATGGCCTGGTCCACTGCCGCCAGGCTGCGCTCCAGGTTGGCGCGGCTGGGCTGGATGAACAGGCGGATCAGCGAACGGCCCATTGCGCGGATGGCCTGGCGCCACGGCTGCGACTCGGCGTAGGCCGGGTGCACCGGCAGCACCGCCTGCTCGCGGCGCAGCTCGATGATGGCGTGGCCGATCTCCAGCACCACGAACATCCAGCGCAGCAGGTTGCGCTGCACCTCGGGCTTGCCGGCGGCCAGGCCGTAAGCCTGGTTGAGCACGTCGCGGGTGCGGCTTTCGAACGCCGAACCCAGGCCGCGCAGCTTGCCGCTGATGGCGAACACCACCTGCTCGCGCAGGTTGTGCTCCAGGCGCTGCCACAGCCAGCGGCTGTTGGGCGGCAGGATGATGGCGCCGGCGGCGGCACAGGCGAGCATGCCCAGGATCATGCCGATGTAGTCGTTGATGAAGCCGTAGGCGTTGTACACCGTGAGGTTGTCGGGCACCGAGCCGATCGAGAAGAAAATCAGCAAGCCCAGCCCGTACCCCGCCCACTGCGGGCGCGAGGCCAAAAAGGCGCCGAACACCAGCACCGGCGACAGCACCATGCACAGCAGCGGGAAGCCGTCGATCCAGGGAAACACGAAGAAGGTTTCGGCAAAACCCACTACCGCGCCCAGCATGGTCCCGCAGGCCATCTGGAACGACATGCGCTTGGGGTTCGGCGCCGCGGCCGACAGGCCCACGGTGGCCGCGGCCACCAGGGTCATGGTGGCACCGCTGGGCCACGCCGTGGCCACCCAGTAGCTGCCCAGCAGGCCCAGCACCGACATGGCCCGCACTGCTGCGGCGGCCGAGACCCACCAGCTGGTCTGGGGCATGAACGGCTCGTCCCAGCTTTCGCGCACATGGCTGTGGTCAGCCAGCGAGGCGTGGGTCTGGGCGTAGCTGTGCAGCTCGTCGACGAAGCGGTACAGCAGCTCGTAGGCGGTGTGGAAGTCCAGCAGGTCGTGCTCGCTGGGCGCGCTTTCGACGAAGATGGCCCGCAGGCGGCGCACGTGGGACGGCAGCTCGGCCTTGTAGATGGACAGCTGTTCAGTGAGGCGCTTGGCGTCGTCCACGGTCAGCGCGCGGCCGGCGAAACCGTCCAGCAGTTGCGCCAGGGCCTGCAGGCCGGGCTCGATGGCCGTGACAACCTCGGCATGGCCACGGCCGCGAATGCGTTCCAGCAACTGGTGCAGGGCGTTGAAGCGCGTGGTGATGGCCATGAACTCGCTGTTGAGGCGGCTGACCCGGCCACTGCGACGGCGCATGTGCGGGTCTTCGAAGGCCACCACGCCGCGCAGGCTCTCAAGGCCCACGGCCTCGGAGATGAAGCGCACGTTGGTGCTCTCGAAAGTGGCGCGCTGGCTGGCACCGCGCAGGCCCTCGGCGACGAAGCCGGCGAACACGCCAAAGCGCTGGTACATGGCGTTGCGCATGGAGGCGCTGGCCGACTGCGGCAGAATCGCCGCGCTGACCGCCGTGGAGACGATCAGCCCCAGGGAGATTTCCAGCACCCGCCACATGGCCGCCATGAACGCCCCTTCCGGGTGCGCCAGGGCCGGCAGGCCGATGAACGCCGCGGTGTAGCCGGCCAGCACGAAGCCGTAGCCCTTGAAGTTGCGGTGGCGCACGGCGCCCGCCGAACAGATGCCGAACCAGATCACCAGGCTGGGCAGGAACAGTTCGGTGTTCTGCGCGAACAGCGCAATCAGCAGCACCGTGACCACCGACCCGGCGATGGTGCCGAGGAAACGGTAGAAACTCTTGGCGAACACGTGGCCGCTTTGCAGCTGCATGACGATGAACACGGTGATCATCGCCGTGCGCGGCTGCGGCAGTTCCAGGCGCATGGCCAGCCACAGGGTCAGGAAGGCCGCCAACAGGGTCTTGAAGATATACACCCAGGTGACGCCGTCGCTGCGCGCCCACTCGAAGAAGCCACGGCGCCACTGCAGCGACCCGAGCCGGCGCAGCGGTGCAGACAGAGAAGTCATGATCGGTCCGTCAGTGGTTAAGGATGGCCAGGGCCGCCGGGGTTTTCGGCGCCGCGGTCTTGTCGTCGCTCGGCACGTCGTTGCCGGCCTGCAGGCCACCGCCCAACGCCGTCACCAGCTCGGCCTGGGCGGTGAGGCGCGCGGCCTGCACCTGCTGTTGCACCGTCTGCTGGTGGAACAGCTGGGTCTGGGCGTTCAGTACGTTGAGGAAATCGGTCAGGCCGCGCTGGAACGCCACCTGGGCGATGTCGTAGGTTTTCTGCGCCGAGGCCACCGATTGGGCGGCGAAGGCCTGCTGCTTGTCCATGGACTCGCGGCGGATCAGCTGGTCGGAGATGTTCTTCAGGGCCTCGACCAGGGTCTGATTATAGTGCGCCACGGCCATGTCGTAGCCGGCCGAGGCCTCGCCCAGCTGCGAGCGCAGGCGGCCGCCGTCGAAGATCGGCAGGGTCACGGCCGGGCCCACGGTGTAGCTGAGCTTGGAAGCCGTCAGGAAGCCCAGCATGCCGCCGCCGGTGGCCATGTAGCCAAGGCTGGCGGTGAGGTCGACGTTGGGGTAGAAGCCGGCGTGCGCCACGTCGATGCCACGGGCTTGCGCCGCGACCTGCCAGCGGCTGGCGACCACGTCGGGGCGCTGGCCGAGCAGTTCGGCGGGCAGCGCCGACGGCAGTTTCAGCGGCGCGCCCAGGGCCAGGGTCGGCCGTTGCAGGCGTGCGCCCTCACCCGGGCCTTTGCCGGCCAGGGCCGCCAGCTGGTTGCGGCTCAGGGCGATTTCTTCGTCCAGGGCGTCGATCTGGCGCTGGGTTTCGGGCAGCGGCGTCTGCGCCTGGCTGACCTCGAACTGGGTACCGATGCCATGGTCGAGGCGTTTTTGCGCCAGCTGCAAGATTTGCTGCTGTTGCGCCAGTGTGGCCTGGACGATGTCGCGCTGGGCGAACTGCAGCGACAGCTGGATGTACGCCTTGACGATGTTGTTGGTCAGTTCCAGCTGCGCCTGGCGGGCCTGGGCCACGCTTATGTGGGCCATGTCCACGGCCTGTTCGGTGGCGTTGCGGTCGCGGCCCCACAGGTCCAGGTCGTAGCTCAGGCCCAGGCCGGCGGTGTTGTCCCAGTCAGTGACACCGGCCAGCTCGCCGGGGCCATAGAAGTTGTCCGTCGGCCATTTGTGCCGGGTCATCGACGCCTTGCCGTTGATTTGCACCGACTCGGCCGACTCGGCCACCCCGGCCATGGCTTTGGCCTGGCGCACGCGGGCGGCGGCCATGGCCAGGGTCGGGCTGCCTTGCAGCGCGGTGTCCACCCACTGGTCCAGCTGCGCGTCGCCATAGCCACGCCACCATTGGCTGGCTGGCCAATGGGCGTCCTTGGCGGCGGCCTGGATGGCTTCGTCGGTGGCCAGGGTGTTGGCGGACAGGGCCTTGCCTTGCGGGGCGATGCCTCCTGTGCCGATGCAGCCGCTGATGGTCAAAGTTAAGGCCAAAACGCTGAAAGCATTCAGCTTTCCAAATATGCGACGCGGCACAGCTGCTAATTCCTGACTGAAAGAGAGGGGATTGCCTTGAGACGCCGATTCTAGGGGGTGAAACGGGCGCCGATAAGCAGGTGTTCGTGTGAATCTTTGTTACGGAAAAAGCGATAATCGGTATAAAGCAGCGAGACGACAATTGTTACTTCATGCGACAATTTGCCGTCTATTTAGAGAGTGACCCATGGACACCCTGCAAAACATGCGTGCTTTCAGTTGCGTGGCCGAAGCAGGCAGTTTCACTGCCGCCGCCGTGCAGCTCGATACAACCACCGCCAACGTGTCGCGGGCGGTCTCCAACCTCGAAGCGCATCTGCAAACCCGCCTGCTCAACCGCACCACGCGCCGCATTGCCCTGACCGAAGCGGGCAAGCGCTACCTGCTGCGCTGCGAGCAGATCCTGGCCTACGTCGAAGAAGCCGAGGCGGAAGCCAGCGACGCCCACGCCCGGCCAGCCGGCCAGCTGAAAGTGCACACCATGACCGGCATCGGCATGCACTTCGTGATCGACGCCATTGCCCGGTACCGCAAGACTCACCCGGACGTGACCTTCGACCTCACCCTTGCAAACCGCGTACCGGACCTGCTGGACGAGGGCTACGACGTGTCCATCGTGCTGGCCAGCGAGCTGCCGGACTCGGGCTTCGTGTCCCAGCGCCTGGGCATCACCTACAGCATCGTCTGCGCCTCGCCCGAGTACGTGAAGGCCCACGGCGCCGCCCGCAAGCCAAGCGACCTGATGTCCCACGCCTGCCTGCGGCTGATCAGCCCGGTGGTGCAACTGGAGAAATGGCTGTTCGACGGCCCCGAAGGCCAGGAGATGGTCAACATCAGCAATGCACCGTTCCAGGTCAATTCCGCCGACGCGATGAAAAGCGCGATCATCAGCGGCATGGGCGTGGGCGTGCTGCCCATCTACGCGGCCATCGACGGCCTGCGCAACGGCACCCTGGTGCGCATGCTGCCCGACTACCGCCTGCAGGAGCTGAACCTGTACGCCATCTACCCGTCGCGCCAGTACCTGGACGCGAAGATCAAGACCTGGGTGGAGTACCTGCGCGGCTCGTTGCCGGACATTCTGGCGGCGCATGAGGCGGACCTGAAGACCCATGAGTTGAACATGGCGATTTGAAACGCTTCGTAGCCGCTGCCGCCAGGCTGCGCTGGCCCTGACATGCGCTGATGATCTCCAGTGTGCTCAGGGGCCAGCGCAGCCTGGCGGCAGCGGCTACGGGTTTGTGTCAGCGAGGGCGGGAATGTTAGCGTGCTCACATTCTTCACCCGACTGTCGAGAACAAGCCCAATGAAAAAGACCGTACTTGCCTTCAGCCGCATCACCCCGCCCATGGTCGAGCGCCTGCAGCAAGACTTCGACGTGATTGTGCCCAACCCCAAGCAGGGTGACATTGCCGCGCAGTTCGACGAAGCCCTGCCCCACGCCCATGGCCTGATCGGCGCTGGCCGCCCGCTGGGCGCCAAGCAGCTGGCCAGCGCCAGCAAGCTGGAAGTGGTGTCGAGCGTCTCGGTGGGTTACGACAACTACGACGTCGCCTACTTCAACGAACGCGGCATCATGCTCACCAACACCCCCGACGTGCTCACCGAAAGCACCGCCGACCTGGGCTTCTCGCTGATCATGAGCAGCGCCCGCCGCGTCGCCGAGTTGGACGCCTGGACCAAGGCCGGGGAATGGAAAGCCACCGTCGGCCCCAACCTGTTCGGCACTGACGTGTACGGCAAGACCCTGGGCATCGTCGGCATGGGCAACATCGGCGCAGCCATCGCCCGCCGTGGCCGCCTGGGCTTCAACATGCCCATCCTGTACAGCGGCAACAGCCGCAAGACCGCCATCGAACAAGAGCTGGGCGCGCAGTTCCGCAGCCTCGACCAGCTGCTGGCCGAAGCCGACTTCGTCTGCCTGGTGGTACCGCTGAGCGAGAAGACCAAGCACCTGATCAGCCACCGCGAGCTGGCGCTGATGAAGCCATCCGCCATTCTGGTGAACATCGCCCGTGGGCCGATCGTCGACGAACCGGCGCTGATCGAAGCCCTGCAGAAAGGCACCATCCGTGGCGCCGGCCTGGACGTGTACGAGAAAGAGCCGCTGGCCGAATCGCCGCTGTTCCAACTGAAGAACGCCGTGACCCTGCCGCACATCGGCTCGGCCACCTCGGAAACCCGCGAAGCCATGGCCAACCGTGCCATGGACAACCTGACCGCAGCGCTGAAAGGCCAGCGCCCGCAGGACCTGGTGAACCCGCAGGTGTTCAAGGGCTGATCAGGCCAGCCTGCCGCCGGCCTCCACGGCCGGCGGTTTGGGCTTGCGAAACACCAGCACATTCCCCGCCATCACCAGCACCAGCCCCGCCAGGGCCGGCGCGGTCCATTGATACCCTTCGGCAAACGCCGACACGTTCAACGCCACCAGCGGAAACAGCACCGTGCAGTACGCCGCCCGTTCCGGCCCCATGCGTCCCACCAGGGTGAGGTAGGCGGTAAAGCCGATCACCGAACCCGGGATCACCAGGTACAGCAGCGAGCCGATGTACTGCAGGCTCCAGTCGACGCTGAACGGCACGCCACGCACCAGGCAATAGCCCGCCAGCATCACCGAACCATAGAGCATGCCCCAGGCGTTGGTGGTCAGCGGCTTCAGCCCGGCTTTCTGTTGCAGGCTGGACAGCATGTTGCCCGCCGAGAAGCACAGCGTACCCAGCAACGCCAGGCCCAAGCCAATCAGGGTCTCACGGCTGGCCGAATGCCCGGCCAGCTCTGGCCAGAACAGCAGGCCCAATCCACCCAGCCCCAAGGCGCCACCGCCCAACACGTTGGCGGCAATACGCTGGCCGAAGAACACCCGGGCATTGAGCGCATTCCACAGCGTGGCGGTGGAGAACACCACGGCCACCAGGCCGCTGGGCACCCACTGGCTGGCCGTCAGGAAGCACATGAAGTTGAGGCAGAACAGGCACAGCCCCTGGGCCAGGCAAATCAGATGGCCGCGCCGGTTCATGGGTTGCAGGCGCCGGCTGAGCAACAGGATGGCGAACAGCACCAGCGCCGCCAGGGCAAAGCGGTAGACGATGGACACCGGGATGGCCACCACGCCCAGTTGCAGCTTGAGGGCGAGCCAGGTGGTGCCCCAGATGAGGACGGTGAGCAGGTAGAGAAACAGGTTCATGGCAAAGCACTCCAGAGGACTGCTGTCAGTCTGCGACTTTGCTGAACCTGTCACTTGCAGGAACTTGCGCTTCTGTTACCTACCTGCCGCTGTGTTAGCGACGATTTCTTGCCGACTCTCAGCTCCTAAGTAGCGGGATTGGGTAATATTCCGATGACACGTAACTGATAAGGTATTCCGTGATACGCCAACACCAGATATCTCCCATCCTGTTGCAGCGCTAACCTGAAGCCTTGACTGATGTCCTCTTCCCCCGGCCACAGCGCTACCGAAAGCTCCCCTTCATCGCCAAAAGTGGTATCTCGGCCAGCGCCGTCAGGTAGGTACCTCCGTACCACAACCGTAAAAGAAAATGGGACAGTTCCCTCCTGAAAGTTGCCGGCGAACACAACCTTCTCGTCGCCGGGCTGAACGACCCTGCCTTTGAGCACTAACTCACCAGATCTGGGGAGTTGGTCGGTCATGAAACGCCCGTTATTGAATGATGGGTCAGGAAGCCCGTCACTGGTGTAGCGAGCCATCCACAAGGTAGCGCTGGAGGTTGTTGCCGACAAAGTAGCTGAAACCGTGAGCCTTCCCTTTTCATCCAGCAAAACGCCGTCGCCCTGAATTAGTCGTACGGTTTCAAAGGCTCTTGACTCCCGAAGTATGCCTTCCGTTGCAAAACCAGGATCAAGCTGGCCGTCCATGTTCAGCCTTGCGATTATGAAATTTTTCGGGTCGGACAAATTCGGTGCAAATTGATCATGGCCGTAGAGGATTATTTTTCCGAGTTTCTCACCACCCGAGGAAACTTGGGTATAAATGCAGTCGACAAACGCAGATCCGTTTACTGACAGTGGGTACCAGCCAAAACCGGCCAGCCCCCACTCATTATCAAACGCACCATTGCTCAATAGCCGAATCACCAGCCCCGCGTTGCCATTCCCCCCCACCAACAATAACTTTCCATCGGGCTGAAGTGTGATGGCTTGAAGGGGAGAAGTGTAACTACCCAAGTGGACCACCCCGGCCGTGCCAAAATCTTGGTCAAGTTGACCATCCTCCAGGCACTGGAATACTCGACAATCAAAAAGTGCCGGGGTGGAACCCGGTATGATGGTACTGTACAGCCCTAGAACAACGTCACTCTTGCCGAATGCCAAGCTACAACAAGCGTCTTCGGCTAACTTGAATACTCGATCAAACTCAGCGATCCCGCTGTTGCCAAAATCGAAATCAAAGCTTCCGTCCACTCGTAGCCGCGCTAGTGCAAGGAAAGATGGGCCGTGCTGAACAGTTGTCTTGCGATGAAGAATCAAGCTCCTACCTTGACTGTCCAGGACGAAGGGATGACCGTGATTACGAAGATAGACGTAAGAGCCAATAGCCGGACCGGCCTCCGGTTCCAGATCGACAATACCGTTCTCGCCGTAGGTAAGATCGAGGTAATCATTGATACCTCTCAAAGATTTGATAGCCATTTCGCAGCCCCTCCTATTGCCTGCTCGGCACAACACCGAACAGTGCCTTGGAGACACCAAATTCCTCTGCTTTGCGAAACGGGTCTACTGACAGAACTGACAGGTAGGTCCAGTTTCCCCCGTTCACTTGCCAATTCTTGCGCTTTTCATCGGCCACCCACTGCCACGGGAGGTGCCAAACGGTACGATGTGCGCAGAGGATTCGACCATGCCCCCAACCCCGCCCATCCAGGTGTTCCAATGCCTGCAACGCTCGTCCCACGCGCGCCTGGAGCAGAGTGCTGCGTTGGGCGACGGCTTGACGGCGGCGCTGTGGAACAACCGCCACGATTCGCAGCACTACCAGGCGCCCAGCCACCACACGCTGTCGTGCTACGTGGGTGGCGGCACCGGCACGTTTCGCACCGACGCGCCCGGGCGCAAGGGCGCGCCGGACAAGCTGTGCACGCTGCCGGCCGGGCAGGATTCGGCGTGGGTGGTGAACGGTGAGCTGCGCCTGGCGCATCTGTATTTCAGCGAGCAGCAGTTCGCCCTGGGCTGCGTGACGCTGCTGGACCGCGAGCCGCGGGAGATGCAGCTGCGCGAGGTGACGTTTCTCGACGAGCCCCGCCAGGCTACGCGTTTTCGCCAGCTGATCGCCCTGGATTGGCAGGAGCCGGCCGAGCGTCTGCTGGGCACCAGCCTGGCCCATGAGCTGCTCAGCCATACGCTGCTGCACCAGGCGGGCTTGCGCGACGGTGTGCGGGTAAACGGTGGATTGGCCGGCCACCACCGGCGGCGGCTGGTGGAGCATGTGGACCGCGCGCTGGACCAGCCCCTGACCCTGGGCGAGCTGGCGGCCCTGTGCAACCTGTCCGAATACCATTTCGCGCGCATGTTCCGCGCCAGCTTTGGCCTGCCGCCCCACCAATACGTGCTGGCGCGGCGCATGGCGCGGGCGTGCGCGTTGCTGCGCGGCAGCCAACTGGCCGTGGGGGACATTGCCTTGGCGTGCGGATTCGCCAGCGCCAGCCATTTCAGCAATCGCTTCAGGCAGGCCTTGGGTGCCTCCCCCATCAGCTACCGGGCGGCTTTCCTGGGTTAAAGCGCAAGGCCCAGCAGCGGCGCCAACGGCAACCCCGCGGCCGCCAGGCCCAGGGCCAGGCGCGGCCGGTACGGCAGCAGGAACACCAGCAGCATGGCGCTGCCCATCAGCCCCGCGCACCAGTGCACCAGGCCCATGCTCCAACCACCGCCGTCGGCCTGTACCGCCACGCCCAGCGCGGCGGCCAGCAGCAGCGCCCCGCCCACGCGCAGGAACAGACCTACCGGCGCCTGCAACGCACGCCCCGTGAGGTCGCGATAGTGGCGGTCCATGGCCAGGCACAGGCCGGTGAAGCCCGAATAACACAGCAGTGCGATCACCGGCATCATGACGGTTCGCCCTCGGCCTGCAGCACAAGCTTGCGGGGCTGTTTGACCGGCGCGTGACGCCACAGCTTGCGCACCGCCCAGGCCATCAGCAGGCCCCAGCCCAGCGCGCCAAGGTCGACCCCGGCCATGGCCCAGTCGCCACTGGGCATTGAATGATTCAAGCCATGGGCGGTGGTCAGCGCATTGAGAAGCGGCACCCCGGCGAACAACAGCGCCCCCAACCCCAGTTGTTCCAACCAGGCCTGGCGCGGCGGGCGCAGCGCTGCATGCAACGCCGACAGCCCCCAGACCCAGAAGAACAGCCGCACCTCCAGGTCGCTGCGCGCCGCCAGGTCCACCGGCAACAGGCGGTTGGCCCAGAAGAAGCTGGCCACGGCCAGCAGCAGGCCGGCCATGCTCATGGTGTTGAGCACCGCCACCAGCCGCAGGTGGAACGGCTGCCGCGCACTCTTGGCGTGCTTGAGCTGGCGCTTGCCCAGCCACATCACCAGGCCGGTGCCGATCATGGCCGTGCCGCCGACGCCGGCGAGGAAGTACAGCCAGCGCAGGCCCGCACCGGCGAAGTGGCCCATGTGCAAGCCGTACAGGCCACCGGCAATCACCAGTGGCAGGCTGCTGACCTGGCTGTCGGCGCGCAGCATGCCGCTGACGCCGTCGAACACCAGGCCCTGGCCGATCTGGTGGACGATGCGGTCGGCGCCGTGGCGGCCGAACACCACCGAGGCGTTAGCGTCGCCAGGGTGGTCGACCTCCACCAGCCCCAGGTGGCTGCCGGGCGCTTGTTGCTGGAACTGCGTGTACAAATCGGCCAAGGGCACCAATGGGGCCGATTGGTTGGCGGCGGCCGGCACGTTCGAGGTGGGCATCAGCTCGGCGAACACCGCCGCGGTCTGCGAGCCGTACTGGGCCAGGATGTTGGCCGGCAGCAGCATGGTCATGAAGATCACCAGGCTGCTGTAGGTGATCATCAGGTGGAACGGCAACACCAGCACGCCCACGGCGTTGTGCCCGTCCAGCCAGGAGCGCTGGCCCTTGCGCGGGCGGAAGGTGAAGAACTCCTTGAAGATCTTCTTGTGGGTGATGATGCCGCTGACCAGCGTGGCCAGCATCACCAGCGCGCACAGGCTGGCCAGCCACCGCCCCCAGGGGTACGGCAGTTGCAGCTGGAAATGGAAACGGTAGAAGAACTCGCCGCCCATGGATTCGCGGGCGGTGACCGCCTGGCCGCTGTGGGCATCGAGGCTGACCTGCTGGAACGTCCCCGTGGCGTCCGGGTACATCAGGCCGATCTCCGCTTGGCGGGCATCGGGCACGGTGATGTACCACACCGACGCTTGCGGCGCATGGGCTTGCAGGTAAGCCTGGGCATGCCCCAGGCTGGCGGCGGCATCCAGCGGGTAGGCGGCGATTTCAGGGTGCGCCCAGTGGCTGATCTCATCCTTGAAGTACGACAACGTGCCGGTCAGGAAAATCGCGAACAGCAGCCAGCCGAACACCAATCCCGCCCAGGTGTGCAGCCAGGCCATGGCCTGGCGCAAGCCTTCCTTCATGAGTGTTGCATCCAGTAAACCAGCCCATTGATCGCCAGCAGCACCAGGCTTGGCGCCAGCAAGCCCAGCCAGGCGCGGGTGGCCGTACGGCAGGCAAAGCACCAGAGCACCCCCGCCACGTACACCAGGAACGACAGCATCATGCCGCTGACCATGGCCTCGGCGCGCGCCAGCGGCAGCAGGGCCGCCAGGCTGATGCCCACCAGCGAGGCCAACCCATAGCCGCCCACGGCCGCCGCGACGATGCGCGAGCAGACACCCAGGCGGTAGGCAACCGGCAGGCCGGCAGAAGGGCTTTTCATGGCAGTGGCGGGCTCAGGGTAACAAGACGGTCAAACTTCGATATTAATGATAAATATTCTCATGTGCAAAGGAATCTTGACGCAGTGACGCAGCCTTCGGCAGCTGCTACAGGTCAAGGGGAATGCAGTTACTGAATATTTATCTTCGCTGGGGGGTTGAATTGTTTGGCCAAGTGCCCGACCTTGTAATCAAGAGGCGCTGATTTCCACCCTCGGCGCATCTCTTGCGAGCTAGCTGAATAAGGGATGAACTATGCAAATCCAAGTCAATAGCGACAACCATATTCAAAGCAGCATCCGACTGGAGGAGTGGGTACGCAGTACCGTCGAAAGCACGCTCGACCGCTACGAAGAGGACCTCACCCGCATCGAGGTTCACCTGGCCGATGAGAACGGCGACAAGCCCGGCCCGCACGACAAGCGCTGCCAGATGGAAGCCCGGCCAAAAGGCCACCAACCGATTTCCGTGACCCACAAGGCCACCACGCTGGATCAGGCAGTGGATGGCGCCGCCATCAAGCTCACCCACGCGCTGGAACACCTGTTCGGCAAGCTGCGCAGCAAACGCGCGGTGAATAGCCAGAATGGTGCAGCCAGCCAGGCAGATGCCCTGTTGCAGGAAGAATTCCTCGAGAACGAACAGGTGCTCAACAGCTAGACATTCTCTGTAACGAAAAAGGCGAGCCCAGGTGGCTCGCCTTTTTTTGTACACGCAATTCCCCTGTAGCCGCTGCCGCAGGCTGCGCTGGCACGTATTGCAACGGTTGATCCTGGGTGTGCTCGAGGGCCAGGGCAGCCTTCGGCAGCGGCTACAGGGCGGGGCGGGCATGGCGCTTGCTTGGACCCAATGGTCTGGAGGGTCGAACTAACGCGAAAACCCCCAGTCAATTGATGCACGTCTTACATCTCAGGTGACGCACCATGGAAAACCCCTTTCAAGCGATCAGCGATGCCTTCCAGCCCGAGTACCGGGTCAACCTCAGCATCGAACGCCTAGACGGCAGCATCATGCTGACCCTGTCCAACGAAACCGGGGTAGTGGCCAAGCGAATGATCAGCGCCGCCCAACGCAATGACCCCAAGCGCGTGCAACGCCTGATCGAAAGCATCAAGTTCGGCATCGCCATCGAGCGCGGCCACAGCGCCATGGAGATCCTCGCGGCCATGACCGACGGCGACGCCCTGAACCTGCCTACGCCGGCCGCCAGGCCAGGCCAAAATTTGCGTGTGCCAGCGTTTCGCCCTGTTGCCTGAACCTTGCCTGTCGCGATAACGGGCCCCCGGTAAAGTCGCTGTGCGGGCCGTCGTCGCTGCTGTAGTTTTCCAGCTTGTTACAGAAAACTACAAGAGGTAGACACTATGCTGATGCGAAGCATCGCCCTGCTGGCCATCGTCGCCGCCACCGCTGGCTGCGTCGAGGAGCGCGTGGTCCACGACCGCCGCCCCGTACACCGTGAATACGTCGAAGTGGTAGCGCCCCAGGCGCCACCGGTGCAGGTCATCGAAGAAGAGCCAGGGCCACGACCAGGCTATGTGTGGGCCCGTGGCTACTGGGCCTGGGAAGGCGGCCGCTACGTGCCGGTGCGCGGCCACTGGGAGCCGCTGCGCCCGGGCTACCGCTACGTGCACCCGCACTGGGTGCAGACCCGCGACGGCTGGCACTGGCGCCAGGGTGGCTGGGCGAACTGACCACGGTTGCGGGAACCACCAGCGAGCGACGCCTGGCCGAGAAGCCGGGCCGCCCTTGCAGAAACAGGTGTGCAGCCGCTATAGCCAATCAGAAGATCTGTTCAACCTGGAAACCCCATGACCCCCGTAGATTTCATCGACAAGGCCGTCGCCATCACCCAGGACCGCCACCAGCAGACACCGGGCCTGGGAGTGTATGCGTCTGTGCTCGACCAGCTCGGCTACATCAAGGCTGTGCTGGAGGGCCGCGAACGCGATAAGTCCAAGCTGCACCAGTTGACCCTGGGCAGCATCGCCGTGAAGGAGTTCGAGGAAAGCGACCCCGACCTGTCCCAGGCGTTGGTGGATGCCTTCTATATCGCCTCGCAACTGGGCCAGGGGTTGAAGATCCATCTGCCTTAGGTCTCGCCTTTCTCCTCGGTCAGCGCGCCCTTGACCATCGCATCCGGGTCCGGGACCTTGGCCGAGGGGAAGCGCGAGGAAGCGAAGCGCACCACCAGGATGGCGAACGCCAGCAGCAGGATGGCGCCCGACAGGTAGACCACGCCCAGGTCGGCGGGGCCGTGGTGCGACACGTCGGAGATCAGCAGCCGGGTCAGCGCGGTGATGGCCACGTAGATCAGGAAGCGCACGGGCATGTGGTTGGTCTTGAAGTAGATGCCGACCATGGCCCCCAGCTCCAGGTAGATGAACAGCAGCAGGATGTCATCGACCATGATGTTGCCCTTCTCCACCATGCCCAGGAACGCCACCACGGCCGCCCAGGCGGTGATGGCGCCGATGGCGAACAGCGCCAGGTAGTGGAAGGTCTCGACCAGCAGGTTGCCCAGCGAGCCTGCCAGGTGGTGGACATTCTTGCGCATGGCATCAGCCCAGTTGATTTTCACGATGCGGTTTCCTTGACTCGTGGGGTGCGGATGCTTTCATTGTGCATCAGCAACCGGGCCTTGCGGTGAAGGCATTTTGTCTCACCCTGCGACAATGCTGATTAAATTGCCACTATCCAGCGGCAGCAAAATCCCTTATCCTTTTACTGTATAAACAACCAGTGGTCGAAATCGACAACTTTCGTAAAGGCATGTGAGGTGGTGAATGGCCGTCGAAGTGGTATACCGCAGCAGCCGAGATCTGGAGCGTCTGTTCATGGATAAAGCCGAAGCTGACCGTCATGACAAAATGCTCGAGCTCGCTGAGCTGCTCGCAGAAGTCCTGAAAAAGGCAGTCCCGTCCCTGACCGAGCAACAGGTTGAAGACGCGGGCATCTACATGGCCAAGAACCGCGATGTGTTCGCCAAGGCGTTCAAGAGCCAGCCCGACGCGCTGAACGAATTGATCAGCGGCGAAGGCGCCGAATAATCCCGTAGCAGCTGCCGCAGGCTGCGTCCTGCGCCTCCGCGATTGGCCTGATGGCTCGGCGGGGTCCAGGACGCAGCCTTCGGCAGCTGCTACGGGGGTTTCAGGGTTTTTCCAGTTCTTCCACCAACGCCCGCAGGAACCGCGCGGCCTCTCCGCCCGTCACCGCCCGGTGATCGAAGGTCAGCGACAGCGGCAGTATCGGGTGCACTACGACCTGCCCCTCCACTGCCACCGGCTCTTCGCGAATGCCCCCTGCGCCGATGATCGCCACCTGCGGCGGTACCACCACGGGGTTGGCGTAGCGCCCGAACAGGGTGCCGAAGTTCGACAGCGTAATGGTCGCCCCCATCATCTCCTTCGCCGGAATGGAGCGCGCTTTCACGTCCGCGCGCAGCCGGCTCATGCCCTCCTTCAGGTCCTCGGCGCTGCGGTTGCCGACATCGCGCAGCACCGGCACGAACAGCCCGTCGGGGGTGTCCACGGCAATGCCCAGGTCGAGCTGGGCATGGGTGCGGATGGACAGGCTGCGGCCATCGAACCAGCTGTTGAGCACCGGTTCCACCTTGCAGGCGGCGGCCATGGCCTTGCCCAGGCGAATCAGCGGGTCGCGGGCCTGGCCCCAGCGGTGCAGGTCGGCGTCGCCGAAGATGGTCACCGGCACCACTTCGGCGTGGGACTTGGCCATGTTCAACGCCATGCTGCGGCGCACGCCGCGCAGCTTTTCGCCGCCGAATCGGTCCTGGGCGCCTTGCGCCGCGGCTTCGACGTCGGCGCGGGTGACCAGGCCGTCGCTGCCCGAGCCGCTGAGCGCGGTCAGGTCGACGCCCAGTTGCCGCGCCAGTTGCCGTACCGCCGGGGTGGCCCGGGTGCCCAGGTGCTCACGGGTGGACGGCGCAGCGCCGACGAAGAACTGGTCGGCACTGGCGCCGCCACCGCCTTCCAGGCGGCCGACCACGGTGCCGGCGTCGGCCTCGCCCTCGTAGCCCAGCAGCGGCTCGCCCACGTGCAGGATGTCGCCTTCGCCGCCAAAGGTCTTGGCCACCACGCCGTCATAGGGCGCGGGAATGTCCACCAGCGCCTTGGCGGTCTCCACTGACACCAGCAGCTGGTCGGCCTTGACGCTGTCGCCAGCCTTGACGTGCCATTGCACGATTTCGGCCTCTTGCAGGCCTTCGCCCAGGTCGGGCAGTTTGAAATATTTCATCGCAGCCTCCTCAGGCGAAATTCAGCACGGTGTCGCAGGCGTCCAGAATGTCCGGCACCGCCGGGATGTACAGCTGCTCGAGCTTGTACAGCGGCGGCGGGATGTCCGGGGCGGTGACACGCTGGATGGGCGCCTGCAGGTCGAGCAAGGCGCGTTCGTAGAGGCTGGCGGCGATCTCCGCGCCCACCCCGCAGGAGCGCGGTGCTTCGTGGACGATCACGCAGCGGCCGGTCTTGCGCACCGAGGCTTCCAGGGTGTCCAGGTCCAGCGGCTTGACGCAGGCCACGTCGATGACTTCCGCCGATACGCCGCGCTCGGCCAGGGCAGCGGCGGCCTGCAGGGTTTCATGCACGCTGGCGCCCCAGCTGATCAGCGTCAGGTCGCTGCCTTCGCGCAGGGTGAAACAGCTGTCCAGCGGCAGGCGCTTGCCGTCGTCGGCCAGGGGTTGCGGGTTCATGCGGTACAGGCGCGTGGGCTCCAGGAACAGCACCGGGTCCGGGTCGTCGATGGCCGCCAGCAGCAGGCCGTAGGCGCGCGCCGGCGACGAAGGGATGACCACGCGCAGGCCGGGTATATGGGCGAACAGCGCCTCGGTGCTTTCGCTGTGGTGCTCGGGCGCGCGAATGCCGGCGCCCATGGGCGTGCGCAGCACCATCGGGCAGCTCAGGCGCCCGCGGGTGCGGTTGCGCAGGCGGCTGGCGTGGGACACCAGGTGTTCCATGGTGGCGTAGATGAAGCCCATGAACTGAATCTCGACGATGGGCTTGAGGCCTTGGGCGGCCATGCCGATGACCAGGCCGCCGAGCATGGTTTCCGCCAGCGGCGAATCGATCACGCGCTTGAAGCCGAAGCTTTCGCGCAGGCCCTGGGTGGCGCGGAACACGCCGCCGTTGACGCCCACGTCCTCGCCCAGCACCACCACGTTCTCGTCCTCGGCCATGGCCCGGTGCATGGCCAGGTTCACTGCCTCCAGCAGGCTGATCTTGTCGTTATTCATGGTCGGCCCCTCCCTGGCGGCGTGCCACCCGTTCGAGGAAGTCCGCGCGCTGGTCAGCCAGCACCGCCGGCCACTTGGCGTAGACGTAGTCCATCACCGACTCGGGCGCCTGGGTGCCGGCGGCCTCGAAGTTGGCCACCGACTGTTGCACCAGGCCCTGGCACTCGGCGATCAGCGCCTGTTCGCGGCCCTCGTCCCACACGCCCTGCCCGGCCATGAACGATTGCAGGCGCTTGATCGGCTCTTCCTGCCAGGCCTGCTTGACCTCATCGGCGCTGCGGTAGCGGGTGGCGTCGTCGGCGGTGGTGTGGTCGCCCAGGCGGTAGCTCAGGCATTCCAGCAGCACCGGCCCCTTGCCGTGGCGGGCGCGCTCCAGCGCCACCTGCATGCGGTCGTACACGGCGAGGATGTCGTTGCCGTCCACCTGTTCGCCATGGAAGCCGGCGCCGATGGCCTTCTGTGCCAGGGTCGGCGCGCCGCACTGGATGCGCCGCGGCACCGAGATGGCCCACTGGTTGTTGTTGATCACGAACACCACCGGCAGCTGCCAGGCACCGGCGACGTTGAGCGCTTCGAGGAAGTCGCCCTTGCTGGTGGCGCCGTCGCCGCAGGTGGTGACGGCCACCCGGTGCTCGCCACGAATCTTGAACGCGCTGGCCACGCCGCAGGCGTGCAGGGCCTGGGTGGCGATGGGCACGCACAGCGGGAAGTCCTGGGCCACTGCCGGCTCGGCGTAGTCGCTGCCGCGCTCGTCACCGCCCCAGTACAGCAGGATTTCCTCCATGCGCACGCCGCGCATCAGTTGCACGGCGGTGTCACGGTAGTAAGGGATCAGCACGTCTTCGGCGTGCATCAGGCTGCCGATGGCCACGCCTATGGCCTCCTGGCCCAGGGTAGGCGCGTAGGTGCCGATGCGCCCGGTGCGTTGCAGGGCCACGGCCTTCTGGTCGAACAGGCGCGTCAGCACCATTTGCCGGTACAGGCGGGTCAGCAGGTTGAAATCATCGGCCCAGGCGGGCAAGGCGCCCAGCAGGCGGCCGTCGGGGGATAGGTAACGGGTATAGGGAAGCTTGATCTTGTTGGAGGTCATTGCACAACTCCTGGTCCACACGGGGTACGTGTAGCGGTCAAGACCCGCCGCTTGTGGCCGCAGGTCGTTCAAGGAGCTGGCGCCGGTAAGGCGCCGGCTCGCCAAATCAGGCGTAGATCAGTTTCTCCGCCAGGGCCTCGGCCACCCGCGCCGGTGAGCGCTTCTCGGCCTGGGCATGGGCAAACACTTCGGTGAGGCGCGTGGCGATGCGCGCCAGGTGCGCGGTGATGGTGCCGACCTCCTCGCCCTGGTGCTTGAGCGCCACGTAGATCAAGCCGCCGGAATTGATCACGTAGTCGGGGGCATAGAGGATGCCGCGCTTTTCCAACTGGTCGGCGGCCTGCAGGCTGGTGAGCTGGTTGTTGGCAGCGCCAGCCACCGCGGCGCAGCGCAGTTGCGAGACGCTTTGGCCGTTGAGGATGGAGCCCAGGCCACAGGGCGAGAAAATATCGCAGGGGGTGCTGAGCAGCGCCTCCGCCGCCACGGGGTGGGCGTTCAATTGCTCCATGGCCAGTTGCACCTTGCCGGCGTCCAGGTCGCTGACCAGTAGCTCGGCGCCGGCCGCATGCAGCTGTTCAGCCACCGCGTAGCCGACGTTGCCCAGGCCCTGCACGGCAATGCGCAGGCCTTCCAGGTTATCGGTGCCCAGGCGCGCCATGGCGGTGGCGCGAATCCCGGCGAACACGCCCATGGCGGCGTGCGGCGCGGGGTCGCCGGCGGCGGTGGTGCTGGTGACGTGGCGGGTGTGCTGGGCCACGCAGTCCATGTCGGCGGTGGAGGTGCCGCTGTCGATGGCGGTGATGAAGCGCCCGTCCAGGGTCTCGATGAAGCGGCCGAACGCCTCGAACAGGCCGGCGCGGTTTTCCACGTGGGGGCTGCGGATGATCACCGCCTTGCCGCCCCCAAACGGCAGGCCGGCCAGCGCGGCCTTGAAGCTCATGCCCTGGGCCAGACGAATGGCATCGACCATGGCGCTTTCGTCATCGGGGTAGGCAAGGTAACGGCAGCCGCCAATCGCGGGGCCCGCGCGGCAGTCGTGAATGGCAACCACGGCGCGCAGGCCCGTGGCCGGATCGACGGCCAGGTGCAGCGCGTGGGTGCGGGTGCTTTGCATGAGAGCGAACATCGAACGGCTCCCGATCTTGTTGTGTTAACCAGTGTAGCTGCTGCCCGCCACCCCGTAGCAGCTGCCGCCAGGCTGCGTCAGGCCTCGCTGCGGTGTTGGTGGAAAAACGCGGCGCCTGGGGACGCGGCCTGCGGCCGCTGCTACGGGGTTGGCGTGCATGGGCGTACTGGACGAAAGCGCGCCGCAGGGCTACAAGTGGAAGATGAAACCTGTTCTCGACGCCGCCCGCCAGGCTTGCCTGGAGTGCCTTGCGCAAAGCCCGCCCGCGACCTTCGAGGCCGCGTTGTGGCTGGCTGCCGAACATGATCCGGGGTTCGACCCCCGGCAGTGCGACGAAGCGCTGCGCGAGCTGCAACTGCAGATCAGCATCGGCCTGCCCATGCTGCCGGTCGCCGAGCTGGCCCAGCCGTTGTTGCGGCGGCTCAATGCCCTGGGCTTCGTGCAGGACGACTTCCACCCGCTACGCCCCCAGGCCGCGCTGCTGAATAAGGTGCTGGAGCGCAAGCGCGGCCAGCCGTTGGCCCTGGCGCTGCTGGCCCTGGAAATGGCCCGGCGCCTGGACATCCCACTGATGGGGGTGAATTTTCCCGGGCACTTCCTGCTGCGGGTGCCTGGCGCCGATCACCAGCTGGACCCCTGCGGTGGCCGCCGCCTGTACCCAGCCGACACCCGTGAACTGCTGGGCCGCCAGTTCGGCCCGCAGGTGCCGCTGGTGGCCGAGCACCTGGCCCAGGCCGACCCGCGGCAGATGCTGCAACGCCTGTCACGCAACCTGCGGCAGCTGCACAGCACCCATGACGACTACGTCGCCGCCCTCAAGGACGCCGAGCGGGTGCTGGTGTTGGGTTCGCCTACCGCCGCCGACTACATTGCCCGCGCCGGCATCTACCAGCACCTGGACTGCCCCCGCGGCGAGCGCTTCGACCTGGAGTACGCGTTGCTGCTCAGCGAAGACCCGATCCAGCGCCTGCGCCTGACCGCCCGCCTGGGCGAACTGCCGCCGGCGCCTTCGTCACTGCACTGACGGCGCGTCGGCCTGGGCCGCCGGGTGCGCCTGGGCGAACGCCGGGTGCCCGGCCGCCAGCGCCGCCACCCGCTGGATACGCGGCCACTCTGTCAACGCCACGCCGAACCGCTCGGCCGCGTACAGCTGGGGAATCAGGTAGACGTCCGCCAGGCCTGGCTGCGGCCCCAGGCACCAGCCACTGTCATCGAGCAACTGCTCCACCGCCGCCAGGCCATCGCTGATCCAGGCGCGAATCCAGTCCTGTACCTGCGCCTCATCCTGCCCCAGCCCCCGCAGGCGGTTGAGCACGCTGACGTTGTGCAGCGGGTGCACGTCGCAGCCGATCAGCGCCGCGATGCCACGCGCACGGGCCCGCGCCAGCGAATCGCCCGGCAGCAGCGGCACCTGGGGATAGCGCTCCTCCAGGTACTCGATGATCGCCCCGGACTGGATCAGCACCTGCCCGCCCTCGACCCGCAGCGCCGGCACCCGGCCCTGTGGGTCGACGGCCAGGTAAGCGGGCGCACGCTGTTCGCCGGCCAACAGGTTGACCGGCAGCGACTCATACGCTAGCCCCTTGAGTGCCAGGGCGATCCGCACCCGGTACGAGGAGGTCGAGCGGTAGTAGGTATACAGCTGCATGGCCCAGCCCTCACGCCGCCGCGATGATGCGCCCGCGGCACTCGCCGAAGCCGATGGACACCTGCCCCGGCGCCACGCAACGCGCGCGCAGGATCACCTCATCGCCATCCTCCAGGAAGCGCCGGCTTTCCCCCGACGCCAGGGCCAGCGCCTCCTTGCCGCCGTGGGTGATCTCCAGCAGGCTGCCGTGCTGCCCCGGCTGCGCGCCCGAGAGCGTGCCGGAACCGAACAGGTCGCCGGGCTGCAACTGGCAGCCGTTGACGCTGTGATGGGTGACCAGCTGGGCCACGGTCCAGTACATGCTGCGGGTGTTGCTCAGGGCGATGCGTTCGGCGGGCAGGCCCTGCTCGCGCATGCGCTCGGTGAGCAGCAGCACTTCCAGCTCGATGTCCAGCGCGCCACTTTTCTGGTCGCGTGCGTCCCACAGGTATGGCAGCGGCTGTGGGTCGCCCTCGGGGCGCGGCGCCTGGGCGCAACGGAAGGGTTCCAGGGCCTCGGCCGTCACCACCCAAGGCGACAGGCTGGTGATGAAGCTCTTGGACAGGAACGGCCCCAGTGGCTGGTATTCCCAGGCCTGGATGTCGCGAGCCGACCAGTCGTTGAGCAGGCAGTAGCCGGCCACGTGCTCGTCGGCACGGTCGATGGCGATGCCCTCGCCCATGGCGTTGCCCGGGCCGATCCAGATGCCCAGCTCCAGCTCGAAGTCCAGCCGCGCGCAGGGGCCGAAATTGGGTTCCTTGTGCCCGGCCGGCATGGTCTGGCCTTTCGGCCGCCGCACCGGCGTGCCCGAGGGCCGCAGGGTGGAGGCGCGGCCGTGGTAGCCGATGGGCACGTACTTGTAGTTGGGCAGCAACGGGTTGTCGGGGCGGAACAGCTTGCCGACGTTCTTCGCGTGCTCGATGCCCACGTAGAAGTCGGTGTAGTCCCCGACCCGGGCCGGCAGGTGCAGCTCGCAGTCGCTGGCCAGGTGCAGGCAGTCGCGCACCACGCCGACATTATCACTGCCCTGGGCCAGCAGCTGGGTCAGGCGCTCGCGCAGCACTACCCGCGCCTGGCGGCCAAGGGCGAAGAAGCCGTTGAGCTGGCCGCCTTCGCAGGCCAGCGCCGCCGTGGCGGCCTCGCCCTGCAGCAGGCCGGTGGCCAGCAGCGCCTCAAGGTCCAGGATCGAATCACCAATCGCCACTCCGGCACGCGGGCGCCCGCCCTGGGGGCTGAACACGCCCAGGGGCAGGTTCTGCAGGGGGAAATCGGCGTGGTCGTTGGCGCTGGCCAGCCAGCTGTGGTGCGGGTTCATGCGTCTCTCCGGTTCGGGTTGAAGGTGCTGGGCAAGTTCGCCCAGCAGGCGTCATAGCGCGGCTGCGATTGCTCGCAGGCCAGCGCGTGGCGGCTGGGGCGCAGCACCTGGCTGGTCTCGAACATGAACGCCATGGTCTGTTCGATGCGCACCGGCGCCAGGTCGGCGGCCACCGCCCTGGCGCAGGTCTCGGCGTCCGGGCCGTGGGCGCTCATGCAGCTGTGCAGCGAAGCGCCGCCGGGCACGAAGCCCTCGGCCTTGGCGTCGTAGGCGCCCTGGATCAGGCCCATGTACTCGTTCATCAGGTTGCGGTGGAACCACGGCGGCCTGAACGTGTTGTCCGCCACCATCCAGCGCGGCGGGAAAATAACGAAGTCCATGTTGGCCATGCCGTGCACGCTGCTGGGCGAGGTCAATACGGTAAAGATAGACGGGTCCGGGTGGTCGTAGCTGACCGTGCCCAGGGTGTTGAACAGCCGCAGGTCGTATTTGTACGGCACGTTGTTGCCGTGCCAGGCCACCACGTCCAGGGGCGAGTGCTGCAGCTCGCAGCCCCACAGGCGGCCGAGGAATTTCTGCACCAGGGCCACCGGGGCGCTGCTGTCCTGGTAATGCGCCACTGGCGCCAGGAAGTCACGCGGGTTGGCCAGGCCGTTGCTGCCGATGGGCCCCAGGTCGGGCAGGCGCAGCGGCGCGCCATGGTTTTCTGCCAGGTAGCCACGGGCCTGGCCGTCGGGTAGCGCCACGCTGAACTTCATTCCACGGGGAATCACGGCGATTTCCAGCGGCTCGATGTCCAGCACCCCCAACTCGGTCAACAGCCGCAACCGACCCTGCTCGGGCACCAGCAGCAGCTCGCCGTCGGCGTTGTAGAACACGCGGGTCATGTCGCGGTTGGCCGCGTAGTGGTACAGGCTGGTGCCGCTGGGCGCGTCCGCCGGGGCGTTGGCGGCCATGGCCACCCAACCATCGAGGAAGTCCGTGGGCGCGGTGGGCATGGGCAGCGGGTCCCAGCGCAAGCGGTTGGGCGTGGGCTCGGCCAGCGGCCCGCCCTGCAGTTGGCGCGCCAGCGGTTCGAAACGTGGGTGCAGCGCCGAGGGGCGGATGCGGTACAGCCAGGTGCGCCGGGCTTCGCTGCGGGGGACGGTGAAGGCGGTGCCGGAGAACTGCTCGGCGTACAGGCCGTAGGGGGCCTTTTGCGGGGAGTTGCGGCCGGCCGGCAAGGCGCCGGGCAGGGCCTCGCTGCTGAACTCGTTGCCGAAACCGCTCTGGTAGCGGGGCGCGGCAGTGCCAGGATCAAGGTCCATGAAACCTCCGGGGGCAATTGTTATTTTTATCGTAATCCGATTACGAATAACGTAATTTGATTGCCCGGGAGCGTCAAGTTATAAAGACGCCCACTTGCCCACGGACCGCCCCGACCATGCCCACGCCCACCCCGCCCGCCACCGAGAGCAACAACAAGCAGAAAGTCCGTTCGGCCGAAGTGGGCACTGACATTCTCAAGGCCCTGGCCGAACTGTCGCCTTCCACTTCCCTGTCGCGCCTGGCCGAACACGTGCAGATGCCTGCCAGCAAAGTGCACCGCTATCTGCAGGCGCTGATCGCCAGTGGCTTCGCCGAGCAGAACCCTGCCACCAACCATTACGGCCTGGGCCGCGAAGCGCTGCGGGTGGGGTTGGCCGCGCTGGGCAGCCTGGACGTGCTAAAGCTGGCGGCGCTGCCGTTGTCGGAGCTGCGCGACGAACTGAACCAGACCTGTTTCCTGGCGGTGTGGGGCAACCGTGGCGCCACCGTGGTGCAGGTGGAAGCGGCGGTGCGTGCGGTGACGGTGGTGACGCAGGTGGGTTCGGTGCTGCCGCTGCTCGGCTCATCCACGGGGCTGGTGTTCGGCGCGTACCTGCCAGAGCGCGAGACGCTGGACCTGATGCAGGCCGAAGGCAAGGCCAGCAGTGAGCTGCAAGCCACCTTCGCGGCAATTCGCGAAAATGGCCTGCACCATGTGCATGGCTTGCTGCTGCCGGGCGTGGACGCGTTGTCAGCACCGGTGTTCGACGCCCTGGGCCGCATCAGCGCGGTGCTGACAGTGGTCGGCCCTACGTCCATGTTCCATGCCGATGAACACGGCCCGGCGGCGCAGCGGCTGCTGGCTGCCAGCCACGCCGTGAGTTGGCGGCTGGGTTATGCTGGCGGCCGAAGCCAGGCTTGAGTCGGCGCCTCGCCTTTTTTCGGGATGGTGATCGAGCGCAGGTAGGTGTCCAGCTCATCGGTCAGGCGGTCGGAGAATTTGGAAATCATCTTCTCGGCCAGATCCGGTGGTGGGCCCTTGAACAGGGCTTCCAGGAATTTCTCCCGAGGCTTGCCGGAAACGCCCGCCAGTGAAGCCACGCCCAAGGCGGCATCCAGTAAGTGCCAGGCTGCCTGGGCACGGTCGGCAGTGCGATAGGCCTCTGCCACCTGATACAGGCTCATGAGCACCTTCGCCACCCCCAGCGCCATGCGCGCTGGCGGGAAAGGCAGGGTTACCACGCCCAATACCTGCAGGGTGCGGGTGACAATCATTGCCGAGAAGCGCTCGAGCTTGCTGGTGGTGCTGGCGTCAACGTCGGTCAGGATGCCGCGAATCATCGCGTCATGCTCGCGTGGGAAACTGCGCACCATTTCGTAGGCGCCTACCCGCTCATCCTCCCGCGTGAAGGCACTGGAGTACCCGGCCGCCTCCAGTTTTTGCAGAAAACGATCAAAACGCGGCAGATGCTTGAATGGCACGCGTTCCCGCAGATAAGTGCCCAGGCCGTTGTGCTCGATAGCGTTGGCAATGTCATCCACCGGCCTGAACCAGATACCGTCCGGCGAATGGGGCGTATACACGACGTCCACATGATTACCGTTGATTACGTCGCGAAACAGATAAACGCCGCGAACTTTCTCTCCCTTGATCTTCAGGTGGTAAATACCCGGGTTGTTGGTATGGTAAGGAATGTTACCCATTTCTTCCGCCAGGTTGATCGCTCCCTGGCCCGGCAGGACCATCGACTGCGGGTGTATGCCTTCGCGCGCTTGCGGGTCCAGGGCCAGCTGCATGCGGGCACGATCAAGCTCCAACTGGCTTAGTCTCAGGAACACCTTGTTGCGAAAATCCCGCCTTGGTGCCTTTGCGCTCAGCAGTGTCGATTCAAGCAATTTCTCGTAATCGTTAGGCGCATCATTTTTCCTCAGGAAGCGCGCCATCAGGTCAGAGACAATTTCCCGTTCATTCGACGGCGCCTCAACATGCGCCCTGACCTGCAGCGTGCTGACGTCTGTTCCTCTCTCCACGCCATTCATGGCTATCCACACCAGGCTACGCCATTGCCCAGCCAGCTTGAGTTCAAATTTGCTCACGTCCCAACGTTGCGGATCACCTATGCGCGAAGGGTCGGTATCGAAGGCGTGCTGCAGGCGTTCGCGGGCAAACTCGCCAAAGGTAGGGATTGGGGTAATCTCATGGTACATCTGCGTCAGCAACGAGATCTCGCAGTCCAGACGCAGCATCTTGCGCCTGGCTGCCAGGCCGGCTTCGACGTACCATCTGGGGGTCAGCACCTTCGTCTCGTCAAGAATGCGCAAGACTTGCCGGCCGACCATGCTTGCGAGCAAGTCGTGCCACCGGGCATGCCTTGAATGGGCGAGCTGCACGCAAGTGCGAGTGATCAGGTGGGGGGTAGCTGCCATCATCTCCAGATGCGGCACCAGGCCCGCACGGGCCATGAAGGGCACCTGGCCCAACAGGTAACTGCGCCCCTCAAGGGTGCCTGTCCACCCGACAATGGTGTCCAGTACCTGCTGCTGAGTGCGATGTTTAAGCCAATCCTGACCAGCAGGCGAATTGGGTGCGTACAGCAAAAAGACGGTTTCGCCTTGCTCCGGGACACTGAGCACCAGCGCATCGGCCAGTTGAAACCCGCCATTGGCCAGTGTCACGGAGTAGGTCGCCACTGGAAACTTGTGCAGCGCCACGTAGGGTTCGCGGAGGCCTTCGAGCAACTCGAAAGTCTGGGCACTGAAGACTCCCTGCATTTTTGCCGCCACCAGGCTACTGGCGATACGAGCATCTTGCAGGTCCACAAGCGCATTGTTTACCGGCCCACTGGAATAGCACGCCAACAGCTCTTGTGGATAGGCTACACGCAGATCCTTGCCCTGCACCAACGATCTCACCACTGCTTCCGTCAACCCTGCAGCCTGATCTGCATCGGTCAACCGGATGGTTGTCTTGCTGTCGTCGTGACCGTAAAGATCACTGGCCTCCAACGCCGTCAAAGCCTTCTTCCGCTTATGGTCGTGCTGACTCCCGTCAACAATAAAAGTATCGACAAGACTCACTTCTACCCGCGCCGGGTCTAGAGCGATGCCCCGCCGTGCCAGCTCGTCGGTGAGGTAGGCATGGGCAAAACTCAGCTGACTGGACAGAGGTGCTACCGCCTCATCGACGCGCTGCAGGCAAGCCGCCTGCTGTTTACCACGGTTGGCGAACAGGCTGATGTCGTCTTCAATCGCCGAACGCAACCATTCAGGGGTTTGCGCACGACGAACCTTCGCCAACAACACTTCCATACGATGCGATTGGGCAACATCCAGCCCACCCAAGCTGCGGACATGCTCAATACGCCCTTGCCGCGCGACAGGATCGCTGATTTGCGACAACTCCCGGTTCAGCCCGTACAGCTGCATATCCTGGTCTATCCTCCGCAATTTCACCCTGCCAGTAAACAACCCGCCCTCCAGGGTCGACAACGATAATTGCAGCCCCTCCGTTGTGCGCAATTGGACTTCAACCCTTGTTTGCTCTGAATGCCGCAGCATGGCCAGAATCGCTTGCCGCTGATCAGGCTCAAGAAACAAGCTGGACAAGTGCTTTAACAAGCTGGACAAGTGCTTTAACAAGCTGCGCTCATCGGGAAACTTCGCCACTTGCCCGCCGTGGGGCAGCAGCCAAACCGCATGCCCGGCATTGCCAGCACCTGCAGGGTCAACCAGTACATCGAAAGGCAAGTAAATAACGTATTTGTTAACGGTCGTTGTAACTCGACGGGCAATACCGGCACCGGTATCTTCAAGCATCTTGGTGAGATTGGCGGCCTGTTCCCAGGTGATGCTCCTGGTTGCTTTCAACCACTGAGCCTCGGCCAACACACCTTCTCGAAATAACTGCGCCAGCACCTCATGGGCACTGCCGAGGTGATCGCCACCCGTCGCGGGCGCTGGCTCATCCCAGAATTTTTTCAGTGCACGCTTATACCGTTCGAGCAATGGCCCGCCGATAGTTTCATTCCATTGCGCCCCTTGCAGCATGTCGCTCGAAGCCCCCTCAACAAACTCGTCCAGTGCGGGAATGTTGGCGAGCAATGTATTGATGGCGGCGAAATTTTGGATCATATCCAACGGCGCGTTCGCTGTTATGGCAGATGAGTCCTTCATGGTGTTACTCCTTGTTTTCAGAGAAAGTCCGCCCTAACCCGAGTATCAGGTGAGGCGCGGAACAGCCCTATAAAACAAGTTAAACGGCGACGTCGTGATATATATAATTATCAGGACAAACGAACAACCCTACGCTTGAAATCAAACGTAGGTATAGACTTCACTCCGTAGAAAACAACCCTATCAGAAGTTCATGCCCACGCTCAGAGAAAGATAATCCCGGTCGGTCAAGGTATTGTAATCACCGCCAAAAAAGTCGGTATAGGCGAGGCTCGCGGTGTACAACTGCTGGAACTCCGCACCCATGGCCAGGGTTACCGCCTTGGCGCCCTGGTTGAACATACCATTGGGGCCATAGCCGCTGACGTCGTGGGACCAGGCCAGGCTCGGCTTGAGGCCAATGCCCAACAACGCATCGGGATAAAACAGCTCTGCCTTGGCCCGGTAACCCCAGGCATTGCTGGTCACAAACCCATGGTTGCCCGCCGTGCCATACACAGCATCGCGCCCCAGGCGGTCGCTGCTTGATACATTGTCCACGTGCACCCAGCCCGCCTCGCCCACCAGCGACAGGCGCTGGGCGCCCAGCACTTCGTCGAAGTCCTGGCTCAGGCTGCTCTGCAACTGGGTAATGGCCTTGCGTTCGTAACCGCTGTTGACCTGCTCGGCCGGCCCGTACAGCGCCTGGGTCAGGTCAGCCAGGTTGCGCTGCACCGGCGCGTTGGGCCGGTAGCTGAGTTCGCCACGCCACTTGCTGCCGCCGGCCAGCAACGTCGAGAAGCTGGCGCCGTACAGCTGGATGTCCTGCGGGTATTGCAGGTTGTAGCTGCCACCGAGCAGCGCGGCATCGGCGGCCTGGCTGTTGGTCAGCGTGCCCAGGCCCGCAGGAATCGCGCCGCTGCCATTGCGCGTCTCGATGAACGCCTGGCGGCTGTGGTAGTTCATGAAGTAGAAACCGTAGTCCACGGTACCCACCTGCCAGTGCAGCGCCGTGCCCCACTGGCCGCCGTCGCGGGCGCGCTGGTCGTGGCCGCGTTGCACCACCACGCCTTCGCTGGTCACTTCATAGCCCTGGCCTTGCTGCGCCGGCAGTGAAGAGGCCACGGTGAAACCACGGCTGCAGCCGCGGGCGGTGATGTCGTCGGCGAAATAGGTGCCACAGTTCTCCGCCTGGGAGGCGTCCCATTGCAGCTGATAGAACGCGTCCAGGGTCAGGGCGTCGGTGAGGCTCTGGGACACGTACAGCAAATTGGTGGGCAACAGGCTGTCGCTGACGGTTTCGCCAGGCTGGTGCAAGGTGGACAGGTCCACCGGGTTGATGCTGTTGATGGAGTTGCCGATGAACTCGCTCTCGCCCCAGTTGACGATCTGCCGCCCCACGCGCACGGTGCCCGGTTGGTCGCCGATGCTGTAGTGGTGGTACACGTAGGCGTCCAGCCACTGGCCGCCCGCGGCACGGGCGCCCTCCTCGCGGCCACGGTCGCTGATGGACTTGAAGTCCTGGCTACCGTCCTGCTGGGCGAAGTCGTACCAGTAGCGACCGCGCACGTACACGCCGCTGTCGCCGTACTGCAGGGTCAGGGCGTGCTCCACCTGCAGGCGGTTGGAAAATGCCTGGCCGCGGTTGAAGTTCAGGCGGCCGTCGTCGCCCAGGCTGGAATGCCCCGTGCCACCGTTGCTGGCGCCGACCAGGTGGTGATCAGCGTTGCGCAGGCCCCAGTCGCTGGTAAAGCTCAGGTGGGTGTCGATCTGCCCTTCCACGTCGCCGACGTTGAACGGCAGCGCCAACGCCGTGCCCGGCACCGCGGCGGCAACGCTGACTGCGAGAAAAAGCACTTTGAACGGCGTGTGTTTTGGCGACATGACGGGACTATTACAGTGGCGGTAACAGTCATTGTCGCAAACTGCTATTTTTCAATCCACAACTAACGCTTAGTATTTCTTCAGTCGCCAAGGGAACTAACCCGACCCCCAAGGGTTAATGATGAATTAATCTTCATTGTGTATTGTCCGATGCTGATCCCCGGCCTGCCTGGCTTTGGCGACACCTTGTTCACCGACGTTGATTTGAAGCTCCTTGATCTAACGTCTTATTTGGCCGCTGTGTTACAGCGGCCTTTTTTATTTCCGCGTTTTACTGCCAGCCTGTAGCCGCTGCCGCAGGCTGCGCTGGCCCTGTGCCACTCTGGAGATCTTCAGCGTATTCGAGGGCCAGCAGCCTGCGGCAGCGGCTACAGTATTCTGGTACGCAAGTTTTAATACTGCTGGAGATGCGCCATCATTTCCCGCAGCGCTTCAATGTTATCTGCGGGGTGCACGGCATTGTCAAAGTTGCCGATATTCGCCCACTCTTTTGCAATATCTTCCACGCTCATGCCCTGTTGTGGGTCGAAGCCCACGCCCAGGCTGCGTTCCCAACGCACTTTGCCGACCCAGCCACCCCCCACTTCATATAAACCACCCGTGTCCTGGCATTGCTCGCTGCCCAGGTAAACCACCAACGGGCTGACCAGTTCAGGCTTGAGCAAGGCGAACACTTCAGGCGGCATCAGCCCTTCGGTCATGCGGGTGCCGCCGGTGGGTGCAATGGCGTTGACCAGGATATTGTTGCGGCGCCCTTCCAGCGCTAACGTGCGGGTCAGACCGTACAGGCCCAGCTTGGCCATGGCGTAGTTGGCCTGGCCGAAGTTGCCGTAGATGCCCGAGGTGGACGAGGTGAAAATCACCCGGCCGAAGTTCTGCTCGCGCAGGTGTGGCCAGGCGGCGTGGGTGAGTTTGTAGGCGCCCTGCACGTGCACCTGGTACACCTGGTCCCAGTCGCTATCGTCCATCTTGTGGAAACTCTTGTCGCGCAGGATGCCGGCGTTGTTCACCAGCACGTCCACGCGGCCAAAGCTGTCCAGCGCCTGCTGGACGATCTTGTCACCGTCGGTGACCGACTCGTGGCTGGCAATGGCGGTGCCGCCAGCCTCGCGGATCTGCGCCACCACGCGGTCGGCGGCCGAGGCGTTGGCGCCTTCGCCGTGGGTGGAGCCGCCCAGGTCATTGACTACCACCCGCGCGCCATGGCGGGCGAACAGCAAGGCGTGGGCACGCCCCAGGCCGCCGCCGGCGCCAGTGACAATCACCACTTTATCTTCGAAACGGACCGCATCGCTCATGGCACTACTCCTGGCAGCACAAAAGGGGGCATGGCGGCAGTGTCGTGCACGAACGTTCCAGTCACAATAAAGACGGCCCTACCTGAATACGCCACGATAAGGCTGGGGGATGATCCCCCGCCCCGGCTTCAGGAGTAGAGCCGCCGGCGTTCACTTGCGGCGGCTTGCGCCTGCAACTGGTCACGGAACGCCAGGTAGTGCTTGAGCACCTGTACCGGTGCTTCGGTGTGCGGGTAATGGCCGATGCCGGGCAGGGAAACCGTGTCGGCGCGATGGATCAGCTCGCGGTAGCGGGTCACCATGGGCCTGCCGCACACCGGGTCGAGCACGCCATTGATGAAGCGCAGCGGCACCCCGGCGTGTTGCATGGCAGTCACCCAGCGGTCACGGCGCAGGCGCCGCTCCACCAGGTAGCCACACAAGCGGTGCAGCACGCGCGTGCCCTGGTTGGCGCGGATCAGGCTCCACCAATCGTCCATGGCGCTTTCGCTGGGGCGGGTATCAGGGCCGTAGATCTGGCGCACGTTGTTGACCAGGGTCTCGCGGCTGAAGCTGCGGCTCACCAGCCAGCCCAGCGGGCTGATCAGCAGTTTCTGGATCAACAGGGCGCGGTGGGCCTCGGGAAACAGGCCGCCATTGAGGAACACGCAGCTGGCGATGCGCGCCAGCCCATGTTGGTGCCGGGCCAGCAGTTCCTGGGCGACACTGTCCCCATAGTCATGGGCCAGCAGGTGCACCGGTTGCTGGACGTTCAGGTGCGCCAGCAGCGCCTGTTGCAGGTCGGCCTGCTCGATCAGGCTATAGGCGTGGTCCACGGGCTTGCTGGAGTCGCCGAACCCCAGCATGTCGCAGGCGATCAGGCGGTAGCGGCTGGCCAGCGGTTGCCACAGGTAGTGCCAGTCCCAGCTGGCGGTGGGAAAGCCGTGCAACAGCAGCAGCGGCTCGCCGCGCCCCGCTACCCAGTAGCGAATGGCGTGGCCGCGAAAATCGAAGGTCTGCCCGCGGGTGCGCCATACCGTCAAGGGTATCTCGGCCAGTGGCGTGGCCCCGCGTGCCTGCCCGAGTGCAGCCTGGGCAGCAGGCGAAGGCACTGGCGGCTCGCGATGCGCCCGGTCGCGGGCAATCGAAGTCGAGGGAACATGAGCTGTGGTCACGGACATTACCTCGGCACTTTCTGTGCTCTCCTGGCAGGAGTTTAACCAGCCCTCCCGCCGGGGGTAATTGCGTTGGCAGCCAGCTTATTGGCCTTGTGAGTCACCAGCAAAATCAAGCAGATAATGGATCCCATAAGCGCTGAAACTAATCGTTTCAGCGACCAGGGTCAGGCGGCGCGCAGGCGCTCGATCAACTGCGCAACCCACGGCTCGGCGTCGGTCTCCGGGGTCACCGATTCACTGGCATCGAGGCGCAGCATGTCCTGCACCTCCTGCACGCCCAGCTCGGCGAACAGCTCGCGCAGTTGCTCGCCGCCACCGCAGAAGGTGTCGCCATAGCTGGCGTCGCCCAGGCCGATCACCGCGCCCGGCAGGCCGCGCAGGGTGGCAGGCAGTTGATCGCGCAGCTGCGAATACAGCGGTTGCAGGTTGTCCGGCAACTCGCCCATGCCCGTGGTCGACGTCACCGCCAGCAAGGCCTGGGGCGCGGCGCCCAGCAGTTCCTCGAGGCTGGCGCGGGGGTTGTAGAAGGTCTCGAAACCGGCGGCGTCGAGCAACGACTTCACGTGACGGGCCACTTCTTCAGCAGTGCCGTACACGGAGCCGGACAGGATGGCGACTTTCATTGCGTGGGTCCTGGGCAGGGTCAAAACTCCGATAGTAACAGGCCAGGGCCCTGGGACGCAGTGTGGCCATCTGCCAGACGCAGGGTGTGCCCACGCCCCGGTTGCTCTAGAATGGCCCGTGAACTGTCGTGGAATGCCTGAAATGATCAACGCCAAGCTGCTGCAACGGATGATGGACGCGTCCAATGACGGGATCGTCGTGGCCGAACAGGAGGGCGACGACAACATCCTCATCTACGTCAACCCGGCCTTCGAACGATTGACCGGCTACAGTTCCAATGAAATTCTCTACCGCGATTGCCGTTTCCTGCAGAATGGCGAACGCGATGAAGCCGCGCTGGCGTTGATCCGCCAGGCCATCGACCACGGCCAGCCGTGCCGCCAGCGCCTGCGCAACTACCGCAAGGACGGCTCGGCGTTCTGGAACGAGCTGTCGATTACCCCGGTGTACAACGAAAGCGACAAGCTTACCTATTTCATCGGCATCCAGAAGGATGTGACCGAGCAGGTGGAAGCCCAGGAGCGCGTGGCGCAGCTGCAACGCGAACTGGATGAAGCACGGGCGCGGATCATGGCCCTGGAAAACGACCAACGGCGCTAACTAACCGCCGAGGGTGCTGTCTACTGTCCGAACAACCGCCTTATTCGCCTTCGAGCTCGATCATGCCAGTTGACGCCCTCCTTACCCAGGATGAGCTGGATTTCATTCGAACCATGCAGCACAACCCGCAGCTCAACGTGCGTGATACCACGGCGAGCCTGCTGGTCAATGGCGGCACGCAGATCCGTGACCTGCTGGCGCGCCTGGTGGCCAACGAACAGGTGACCATCCAGGCCCAGTTCGAAAACCAGCAGATGAGTTTCCCGCTGCAGCTGGTGGAGGACGAATTCCACGCCGTGCACCTGAAGCTGGGCGCGCCCAGCATCTACGAGGACGGCCCCATGGTGCGGCCGTGGCGCATGGCGCTGAACCAGCCGGTGGTGCTGGAAGACGAAAAGGGCCGCATCACCGATTACCAGGTGCTGGAAATTTCCTTCGAAGGCGTGCTGCTGGAAATGCGCAACGGCCGCAACCCGCCGCGCCGCTTCTCACTCTGGTTCAACCCCGAAGGCCACGAGCCGATGCCCCTGCGCGGCACCCTGCGGCGCAAGACCGAACATGGCCACTACGCCTACCGCCTGAGCCAGGACAACCCGCAGGACACCGAGCGCCTGCGCCAGTACATTCTCGCCCAGCACCGCCGCGCCCACCCGCAACTGCACGCGTAGGCCGCCTCAGGTATCCAGGTGCCCCGCCAAGTATTGCTGCAGGCGGCGCTGCATCAGGCGCCCGTCGCTGCCCAGGCACGCCACCTCGGTATTCACCAACGCGTCCTGCATCAGGTCGCTGGCCTCGCCGGCCAGCATCAACGGGCAGTCCAGGGCCAGGCCCACCTTGCGCAGGCGCTTGGGCGCGTCCGGGGCTGGCGGGTGGTTGGAGAACAGCACCATGGCCTGGGGCGCCAGTTTCTCGCACACCAGGCTCAGCTCCTCCAGCGGCTGCCCCGGCGCCAGCACCTGCACCGCCACGTCGCTGCTGGCCAGCATCAGCCCGGCCACCAGCAGTTCCAGTTCGTGGCACTGGCCCGGAATGGCCGCCAGCAGCACGGTGCTTTCCTGCTGCTGATGGCGCAGCATCTGCAAGCGCTGCAAGGTGCGCCCACGCAGGAAGCTGTCCAGCAGCAACCATTCGCTGGCCTGCCCGAACGCGTCCTGGCGCAGCAGCAACGCCTGCCACACGGGCATCAGGACGTCCTGGAACGCCACCACCACGGGGTAGCTGGCGAATATCTGGCCGTAGACCTGTTCCAGCCGGCGCTCGTCGAAGGCATGCACGGCCTGGCGCACCTGCTCCTGCCACTCGCCCCACTCGCTGCTGGCCAGCGGCCGCTCCAGCGGCTCCGGCTGCGCCTTGGACGAATGGCTGCGCGCGAGGATCTTGCCGACCTTGCTCACCGCCACGCCGCGTTCGATCCAGCCCAGGATGCTGCGTACCTCGTCGATGTCAGCCTGGGAGTAAAGGCGGTGCCCGCTTTCGGTGCGCGTGGGCCGAATCAGCCCATAACGGCGCTCCCAGGCGCGCAGGGTCACCGGGTTGATGCCGGTCAGGCGCGCTACCTCGCGGATGGGAAACAGCTCCTGGCGCGACGTTTGGGCGGCGGCAGAAGAGGCTGGAACGAAATCTGACATCGGTACGGGCGCCAAGGCGTGGGGTCAGCGGGCATTGTACCTTGGTTGGCACGATCTACCCAATTGCACGGATATCTGGCGTCAGCGAAACAGCACTGGCGCATTTTCGCCGTTCAGGAATAATCCTTGCTTGAATTTGCATGCAGGCCACCACCCCGGCCCTGCAGCGAGAGGCGCGCCCTACCCGGGAGGCCCGTACTGAACGGAGATACACAATGTCTACCCCCGTCACCCTGATGGTAGCGCGCCGCGTTGCCAATGGCCGCTACCACGACCTGATCGCCTGGTTGCGCGAAGGCGAACAACTGGCCACCGACTTCCCCGGCTACCTGGGCTCCGGCGTGCTGGCCCCGCCCCCCGATGACGACGAATTCCAGATTATCTTCCGCTTCGCCGACGAAACCACCCTGCACGCCTGGGAGCACTCGGCCTCGCGCAGCGCCTGGCTGGCCCGTGGCAGCGGCCTGTTTGCCCAGCCCCACGAGCACCGGGTCAGCGGCATCGATGGTTGGTTTGGCGACACCGGCCACGTGCGGCCGCCGCGCTGGAAGCAGGCGGTGGCGATCTGGCTGGCGTTTTTCCCGGTGTCGCTGCTGTTCAACTTCGTGCTGGGGCCGCTGCTGGGCGAGCTGAGCCTGGTGCCGCGCATCATGGTCAGTACCCTGGCCCTGACGCCAATCATGGTGTACTTCTTCATTCCGCTGTCCACGCGGTTGCTACATAACTGGTTGCACGCAGTGCCACAGCGCCCCGCCGCCGTCCACCAACCCTCGTAGCAGCAACTGTCTATTGGGTTGCTCCCACAGTGTGTACCCTGACGACGTAGCAGCTGCCGCAGGCGGCGTCCGGCGCCACGCAATACGCCTGACCATGCGCGGCGTTTGCGGACGCGGCCTGGCGGCCGCTGCTACAGGGGCGGAGTGCGCAGGTGTCTCGTAGCAGCTGCCGAAGGCTGCGTCAGGGCGCGTCCGGTGTACCGCGGTGCCTGGGACGCGGCCTGGCGGCCGCTGCTACGGGGCGGTTGTGCACTGGCACGTCAGTGGTATAAGTTCCGGGTAGACACCTGCCGCGAGCCACTGCATGCCCCGCCCCGCCCCTATTCTCATCACCGGCGCCAGCCAGCGCGTCGGCCTGCACTGCGCCGAGCGCCTGCTGGACGACGGCCAGCCGGTGATCGTCAGCTACCGCAGCGAGCGCGACAGCCTGGCGCGCCTGCGCGAGCGTGGCG
The DNA here is from genome assembly GCF_056312595.1 of Pseudomonas sp. GYB4201. Taxonomy (NCBI): domain Bacteria; kingdom Pseudomonadati; phylum Pseudomonadota; class Gammaproteobacteria; order Pseudomonadales; family Pseudomonadaceae; genus Pseudomonas; species Pseudomonas sp. GYB4201. Next base: position 199,222 of record NZ_JBWGIG010000002.1, read on the forward strand.
CCGTCACGCTGTTCGGGGATTTCTCCAGCGAGGCGGGCATTTTCGCGTTCATCGCCTTGCTGAAGAAACACACCAGCGGGCTGCGTGCCATCGTTCATAATGCATCGGCCTGGCAGGCGGAAACGCCGGGCGAGGAAGCCCAGGCCTTCGCGCAGATGGTCAGCGTGCACATGCTCGCGCCCTACCTGATCAACCTGCATTGCGCCGACCTGCTGCACGCCAGTGAAGTGGCGGACATCGTGCACATCAGCGACGACGTGACCCGCAAGGGCAGCAGCAAGCACATCGCCTACTGCGCCAGCAAGGCCGGGCTGGACAGCCTGACCCTGTCGTTCGCCGCCAAGTACGCGCCACGCATCAAGGTCAACGGCATCGCCCCGGCGCTGCTGATGTTCAATGAAGACGACGACGCGGCGTACCGCGCCAAGACCCTGGCCAAGTCGGCCATGGGCATCGAGCCAGGGCCGCAGGTGGTGTACCAGAGCCTGCGCTACCTGCTCGACAACCCCTATGTCACCGGCACTACCTTGACCGTCAACGGCGGCCGGCACGTAAAATAAGCGCCCCGCGCGAGGAAGTAGCTTCCATGAACCCCAGCCTGCCGCAACACTACCGCGCGATCCTCCAGGACCTGGGTGAAGACCCGGACCGCGAGGGCCTGCTCGACACCCCCAAGCGCGCGGCCAAGGCCATGCAGTACCTGTGTCACGGCTACGGCCAGACCCTGGAGGAGATCGTCAACGGCGCGCTTTTCGCCTCCGACAACGACGAGATGGTGATCGTCCAGGACATCGAGCTGTACTCGCTGTGCGAGCACCACCTGCTGCCCTTCATCGGCAAGGCCCACGTGGCCTACATCCCCACCGGCAAGGTGCTGGGACTGTCGAAGATCGCGCGCATCGTCGACATGTTCGCCCGGCGCCTGCAGATCCAGGAGAACCTCACCCGCCAGATCGCCGAGGCGGTGCGTGACGTGACCGGCGCCGCCGGCGTCGCCGTGGTGATCGAGGCCAAGCACATGTGCATGATGATGCGAGGCGTGGAGAAACAGAATTCGGTGATGAACACCTCGGTGATGCTCGGCGCCTTCCGCGACTCGAGCACCACCCGCCAGGAATTCCTGCAATTGATTGGACGGAGCAAGTAATGCCACAACTGGAGCCAGGAATGGCGCGCATCCGGGTCAAGGACCTGCGCCTGCGCACCTTCATCGGAATCAACGAGGACGAGATCCTCAACAAGCAGGATGTGCTGATCAACCTGACCATCCTGTATGCGGCCCAGGAAGCGGTGCGTGACAACGACATCGACCACGCGCTGAACTACCGCACCATCACCAAGGCGGTGATCCAGCACGTGGAGGGCAACCGCTTTGCCCTGCTGGAACGCCTTACCCAGGAACTGCTGGACCTGGTGATGGCCAACCAGGCCGTGCTGTACGCCGAAGTCGAAGTCGACAAACCCCATGCCCTGCGCTTTGCCGAGTCGGTGTCGATCACCCTCGCGGCACGCCGCTGAACGGAAACCGCACCATGAACGATCAACAACGCCTGGAACTTGAAGCCGCGGCCTTCCGCCGCCTGGTGGAGCACCTGGGCAAGCGCACCGACGTGCAGAACATCGACCTGATGAACCTGGCCGGTTTCTGCCGCAACTGCCTGTCCAAGTGGTACAAGGCCGAGGCCGACGAGCGTCACATCGAGGTCAGCCTGGATGACGCCCGTGAAGTGGTGTACGGCATGCCGTACAGCCAGTGGAAGACTCTTTATCAGCAAGAAGCCAGCGCCGAACAGCAAGCGGCGTTCGCCAAAGGAAAACAGCATGACTGACTTGAATACCCTGCGCGCCAGCCTCGCCACCGGCGAACACGTCTTCGCCGACACCCTGGCGTACGTGACCGCGCATTACGACTACCAGCCGCAGGCCTTCACCAACGGTGCGCTGGAAAACGCTGCCGGCCAGAACGAAGGCTCGTGCAAGACCCTGGGCCTGGCCGTGCTGGAAGGCCTGAGCGACCAGGAAGCCCTGCTGGCGTTCGGCGAGCACTACCGTTCGGTAGTGGCCACGCCTGAAGGCAGCGACCACGGCAACATCCGCAACCTGATCGCCCACGGCCTGGCCGGGGTGAAGTTTGCCGCGCAGCCGCTGGCGCGCAAGGGCTGATACCCGCCCACAAAAAAACCGGCCTTGATGGCCGGTTTTTTTATGCCTGCGACGCCGCATTCTTCGTAGCAGCGGCCGCAGGCCGCGTCAGGCGTCCATCAGAACGAAGCGTTCTGCAGGCCGTCCAGGTAGCGTTCCACGTCCAGCGCGGCCATGCAGCCGGCGCCGGCCGAGGTAATGGCCTGGCGGTACACGTAGTCGGCCACGTCGCCGGCGGCGAACACGCCCTCGACGCTGGTGGCGGTGGCGTTGCCTTCACGGCCGCCGCTGACCACCATGTAGCCGTCCTTCAGGGCCAGCTGGCCTTCGAACAGCGAGGTGTTCGGGGTGTGGCCGATGGCAATGAACACGCCGTCGACTTTCAGCTCGTCGAAGCTGCCGTCGTTGTTCTTCAGGCGCGCACCGGTCACGCCCATGTTGTCACCCAACACTTCGTCCAGGGTGGCGTTGAGCTTGAGTTCGATCTTGCCTTCGGCCACGCGGGCATGCAGCTTGTCGATCAGGATTTTCTCGGCGCGGAAGGTCTCGCGGCGGTGCACCAGGGTGACCTTGCTGGCGATGTTGGCCAGGTACAGCGCTTCTTCCACGGCAGTGTTGCCACCGCCCACCACGGCGACCGGCTTGTTGCGGTAGAAGAAACCGTCGCAGGTGGCGCAGGCCGAAACGCCCTTGCCCATGAAGGTTTCTTCCGACGGCAGGCCCAGGTAGCGGGCGCTGGCGCCAGTGGCGATGATCAGCGCGTCGCAGGTGTAGCTGGTGCCTTGGCCAGTCAGGGTGAACGGGCGCTTGGCCAGGTCAACGCCTTCGATGTGGTCGAAGATGATCTCGGTCTCGAAACGCTCGGCGTGCTCGCGCATGCGCTCCATCAGCGCCGGGCCGGTCAGGCCGTGGACGTCGCCCGGCCAGTTGTCGACTTCGGTGGTGGTGGTCAGTTGACCGCCGGCCTGCATGCCGGTGATCAGCAGCGGCTTGAGGTTGGCGCGGGCTGCGTAGACGGCAGCGCTGTAACCGGCAGGGCCGGAACCGAGGATGATCACTCGGGAATGACGTGCTTCAGACATGGCTGACTCCTATGGACCCCGACATTGTACGCCGGGGGCCCGAGGCCGGCGAACCGGCTGGAATTAAAAAAGGACGGCTGAAACCTTGGGGAAGGCTATTGCTCACCCGTCCTGGAAACCGCTTACAGGCTGGTGGCGTTTTCGGCCAGGTAGTCGGCCACGCCCTGGGCGTCGGCCTTCATGCCTTTCTGGCCTGGGCGCCAGCCGGCTGGGCAGACTTCGCCATACTGTTCGGTGAATTGCAGGGCTTCGACCAGGCGCACCATTTCGTCGACTTCACGGCCCAGCGGCAGGTTGTTGACCACCTGGTGCTGTACCACGCCTTTCTGGTCGATCAGGAACGAAGCGCGCAGGGCCACGCCGTCTTCGTGCTCGATGCCGTAGGCACGGGTGATCTCGTGCTTGACGTCGGCCACCATGGTGAACTCGACTTCGCCGATGCCGCCCTTCTCCACCGGGGTGCTGCGCCAGGCGTAGTGGGTGAACTGCGAATCGATGGACACGCCAACCACTTCAACGCCCAGCTCGCGGAATTTGGCGATGCGGTTGTTGTGGGCGATGATTTCCGATGGGCAGACGAAGGTGAAGTCCAGCGGCCAGAAGAACAGCACGATGTATTTGCCGTGCAGCGACGACAGCTTGAAGCTGTCGACGATCGAGCCGTCGCCCAGTACGGCCGGGGCGTCGAAGTCAGGGGCCTGCTTGTTGACGAGAATGGTCATGGAAACTCCTTGAAATGCAAAATTGAGGAAAAGGGTTTAGAAATTTGATGTGCGCACTGTAGCGAGGGGGCCAAGGGTAAGGAAATATCGATTCACAATCCACCTCATAGCCCCGCTCTATCCGATCGGACCTGGCACTCGAAGGCTTTGTTACAGCACATTGCTTCACTTTCCCACGGGGCGCAAAGCCGGTAATGTCGGCCCGTTTTCAACTCGGAGCACACCATGCACGCGCCTGTCCTGTCCGGCCCGCAATACCTGCGCGAAGGCCTGAAAATGGTCCTCAGCCCCGGCCTGCGGCTCTTTGTCCTGCTGCCGCTGGCCATCAACCTGGTGCTGTTCGCCGGGCTCATCTATTTCGCCGGTCATGAATTCAGCCAATGGGTCGACCACCTGATGCCCACGCTGCCGTCGTGGCTGGGCTTCCTCAGCTATATCCTCTGGCCGCTGTTCGTGGCGCTGGTGGTGCTGATGGTGTTCTTCTGCTTCACCCTGGTGGCCAACATCGTCGCCGCGCCGTTCAACAGCTTCCTGGCGGAAAAAGTGGAAGTGGTGGTGCGTGGGCAGGACGATTTCCCGCCGTTCAAATGGGGCGAGCTGGCCCGCGAGGTGCCGCGCACGCTCAACCGCGAGCTGCGCAAGCTGGGCTATTTCCTGCCGCGCACCCTGGCGTTGTTCGTGCTGTCGCTGATCCCGGTGGTGAACGTGGTGGCGGCGCCGCTGTGGCTGCTGTTCGGCGTGTGGATGATGGCCATCCAGTACATCGACTACCCGGCCGACAACCACAAGATGAGCTGGCCCGACATGCTCGCCTGGCTGCGCCAGAAGCGCTGGCAGAGCCTGGGGTTTGGCGGGATTGTCTACCTGGTGCTGCTGATACCGGTGGTGAACCTGCTGATGATGCCGGCCGCGGTAGCCGGCGCCACACTGTTCTGGGTGCGGGAACGCGGTTGACCGCCGGACGCGGCCTGGCGGCCGCTGCTACGGGACTGCGTTACGGCGTATCGGCCCAATACGCCAGCAGGATAAACACCCACAACAATATTCCCGGCACCATGCACAGGTAATCCACCCAGTGCAGCCGGGAATTGGCCTCGCCCAAGGGGTCGTCCGCGGCAAAGTTCAGCAACTGCTGCCCCTTGCACACCGCCAGCCCCTGCACCACCAGCGCCGCCAGGCAGCCCAGGTCGGTCAGCGGGTAGCCAATGCCCGCCCGGGCCATGCCGTTGAACAGCAGCCCCAGCACCGTCGCCACGACAAAGCGGTTGGCCCACACTTCGGGCGGCTCGATGGCGTGCATGCCGCGCGCCTGCAGCAGGTCCTCGGCGCGAAACAGCAAGGCGTGGGTGAAGAACAACGGCAGCAGGCCGCGGGCCAGGGGCGAGACCTTGGCGCCGGTGGCGCGCTGGTAGCGGCGCCAGTTCTTCCATGACCAATACACCAGGTAAAGCCCCAGGCTGGCGAAAAACAAGGTGAAAAACTTGCCATCCGAGACGGTGTAGAACGCGGGCTCCCTGACCGCTGGCATACGCAGATCCGCCTGAGGCGGCGCGTAAAGGTTATCGGTCATGGCGATCACCCGGTTGCGCGCAGGTTGTCTCTAAACACTAGGCGATTTATCGCCGGGCGTAGGCGTCATGAATTCGTCACAGGGGTGAAATACGCCCGCAATCCCCTGATCCGACACTGGTTCCATGACCACACCACCGCTGCGCATCACCCTGGTTACCGAAACCTTTCCATCCGAAATCAACGGTGTGGCCAATACCCTTGGCCGCCTGAGCGATGGCCTGCGGGCCCGCGGCCACCACGTCGAGATCGTGCGGCCACGGCAAAACGTCGACGAACGGAATGGGGCAGACGACGAACTGATGCTTTGCCGCGGCTGGCCACTGCCCGGCTACCCCGGCCTGCAATGGGGCCAGGCGTCGATGCACAAGCTGCTGCGGCGCTGGCGCCGGGTGCGCCCCGACGTGCTGTACATCGCCACCGAAGGCCCGCTGGGCCTGAACGCCCTGCGCGCGGCGCGGCGCCTCAAGATCGCCGTAGTCAGTGGTTTCCACACCAATTTCCAGCAATACACCCGCGACTATGGCCTGGGCCTGCTGACACGCCTGCTCACCGGCTACCTGCGCTGGTTCCACAACCGCACCCAACTGACCCTGGTGCCCAGCGCCACCCAGCGCCACAGCCTCGAACGCCGTGGCTTCGAGCGCCTGGCGCTGCTGTCGCGCGGGGTGGACAGCCAGCTGTTCAACCCGGCACGGCGCAGCCAGGCCTTGCGCGACAGCTGGGGGCTGGGGCCGGACGACATTGCCTTGATCCATGTGGGCCGGCTGGCGCCGGAAAAGAACCTCGGCCTGCTCAAGCGCAGCCTGCAGACCCTGCAACTGCATTACCCGCTGCAGCGCCTGCGCTTGGTGATCGTCGGTGATGGGCCGCAACGGACGCAGCTTGAGCAGGAGTTGCCCGAGGCGATTTTCTGTGGCGCGCAACGGGGCGAGGAGCTGGCCATGCACTACGCCAGCGGCGACGTGTTCCTGTTCCCCAGCCTCAGCGAGACCTTCGGCAACGTGGTGCTCGAAGCCCTGGCCTCGGGCCTGGGCGTTGTGGCCTACGACGAGGCCGCCGCCGGCCAGCACATTCGCCACGGCCACAACGGCGCCCTGGCCATGCCGGGCGACGAAGAAGCTTTCATCGACGCCGCCGGCTGGCTGCTGGAAGACAGCGAAACCCTGCGCCGCATCCGCCTCAACGCACGCCAGCACGCCAGCCGCCAGGGCTGGGCGGCAATCATCGAGCAATTCGAAACCCAGCTGCGCGGCGCCTGTCAGGCCGCCGCGCAACGCATGGGCGGGTTTGCGATCAAACCAGGCTCGTCAACGCTTCCCGGCTGAAGGGCAGAATGTCCTGCTCGCGGCCGTCACGCACCTTGGCCGCCCAGTCCGGGTCCACCAGCAAGGCACGGCCCACCGCCACCAGGTCGAACTCCTCGGCGTTCAGGCGCTGCAGCAGGTTTTCCAGGCTGGCGGGCTGCGCCACCTTGTCGGTGTCGACCATGAACTGCAGGAACTCGCCGTCAAGGCCCACGCTGCCCACGGTGATGGTCGGCTTGCCGGTGAGCTGGCGGGTCCAGCCGGCCAGGTTGAGGTCGGAACCTTCGAATTCCGGCTCCCAGAAACGCCGCGTCGAACAGTGGAAAATGTCCACCCCGGCGTCGGCCAGTGGCTGCAGGAATTGCCCCAGGGCTTCCGGGGTCTGCACCAGGCGCGCGCTGTAGTCCTGCTGTTTCCACTGCGAGAAGCGGAAGATGATCGGGAAGCCCGGCCCCACGGCAGCGCGCACGGCCTGGACCAGCTCGATGGCGAAGCGCGAGCGCTTGGCCAGGCTGCCGCCGTATTCGTCATCGCGCTGGTTGGTGCCTTCCCAGAAGAACTGGTCGATCAGGTAGCCGTGGGCGCCATGGATCTCCACGCCGTCCATGCCGATGGCCTTGGCGTCGGCAGCGGCCTGGGCGAACGCGGCGATCACGTCGGCGATGTCCTGGTGGCTCATGCCATGGATCAGCACCTTGCCGTCCTTGACCTTGCCCTGGGGGCCGTAGCCCGGCACTGCGGCGTCAGGCTCGGTGCCCAGGCGCCGCACGTTGCCCACGTGCCACAGTTGCGGAACGATCTTGCCGCCCTCGGCGTGCACCGCGTCCACCACTTGCTTCCAGCCGGCCAACGCGTCGATGCCGTAGAAGCGCGGCACGTGCGGGTAGCCGTTGGCGGCCTTGTGGCCCACGGTGGTGCCTTCGGTGACGATCAGGCCGACGCCGGCGGCGGCGCGACGGCGGTAGTACTCCACCACCTTGGCGGTTGGCACGCCACCGGGCGAGAACGAACGGGTCATGGGCGCCATCACCACGCGGCTCGGCAGCTGCAGGGCACCCAACTGGAACGGCTTGAACAGAGCGTTGACCGACATGCGCAGATCCTCTGAAAGATGGCTCAAAGACCCGCAGCATAAAACGCCGCCAGCGTGGCTGACAGCACTATTGATTGCAGTGATAAGCGCCGCTAGCCGGGCACGAGGGCCCGGCCACGTGGGCCTCAGCCCAGGGCTTTTTCGATGGCGTGGACCACCGTGGGGTCGTCCGGCGCGGTGCGCGGCGAGAAGCGCGCGAGCACGCGGCCATCCTTGCCCACCAGGAACTTCTCGAAGTTCCAGGTGATGTCACCGGGGAACTCCGCACCCTCGCCCGCCAGCAGCTGGTAAAGGCGGTGGCGGCCATGGCCGTTCACTTCCAGCTTGGCGCTCAGGGGGAACGTCACCCCGTAGTTGAGGCTGCAGAACTGCTGGATCTCCTGCTCGCTGCCCGGTTCCTGGCCGGCAAACTGGTTGCACGGCAGGCCCAGCACGCTGAACCCCTTGTCCTTGAAGGTCTGGTACAGGTTCTCCAGGGCGGCGTATTGCGGCGTCAGGCCACATTTGGACGCCACGTTCACCACTAGCACCACCTTGCCCTTGAAGGGCGCCAGGGGCAGTTCCTGGCCGTCGAGCGCCTGCAGTTTAAGGTCGTGGAAAATACTCATGACTAACTCCCCTATTCCATATCCCTGTGGCGCAAAGGCGCTGTGCGAAACACTAGCAGACAAAAAAGGCGCCCGTCCAAGCCCGATGAGCACTCTTGCGAGATTTCATCAGGCCCGAACGGACGCCTTTTGGCTATCCGGGCTTACGCGCGCGGATTAATGGTGGTGACCACCTTCGCCGTGCACGTGACCGTGGGCGATTTCTTCCTGGCTGGCGTCACGGATGGCGACGATCTTGACCTGGAAGTTCAGGCGCTGGCCGGCCAGCGGGTGGTTGCCGTCGACGGTGACGTCGTCGCCGTCCAGGTCACGGATGGTGACGATTTGCATTTGGCCGTCCGGCGCGGAAGCGTGGAACTGCATGCCCACTTCCAGTTCGTCGACGCCTTCGAACATGCTGCGGCTCAGGGTGCTGACCAGTTCGGCCGAGTACTCGCCGTAGGCTTCTTCTGGTTCGATGGCAACGGTCAGTTCTTCACCGACGTCCTTGCCTTCCAGGGCCTTTTCCAGGCCTGGAATGATGTTACCTGCGCCTTGCAGGTACACCAGCGGCGCGCCGCCGGCGGAGCTGTCGATGACCTCACCAGCGTCGTTGGTCAGGGTATAGTCGATGGAGACAGCCTTGTTGGCAGCGATCGGCATGGGGCGACACCTTTTTGCATAAGAATGTAGAACGAACAAGTGTAACCAAGGCGTCGCCCGAAAGCGAACGCAACCCGGACCAACGGAACCGATGAACACCACCACAATCGTAGATTTCATCCGCGACGCGCACGGCGACTGGGTCGCCGTGCTGTCCTGCGGCCACACCCAGCACCTGCGCCACCAGCCGCCCTGGCAGTCGCGCCCGTGGGTGCTGGACCCGCAACAACGTGCACAACAAATAGGCAAAAGCTTTCGCTGCGGCTGGTGTGCACGGCTGGAGGATAACGATACCCTTGGCAACTGATTTCGCGATCGGCCAGCCATAGGCCGACGCCCGCGCAGTGCTCATTCGGGAAGCTCGCATGCAGACATTTTTTATCGCGCCAACTGATTTCGGCGTCGGCCTCACTTCCATCAGCCTGGGCCTGGTGCGCACCCTGGAGCGCGCCGGCCTGACCGTCGGTTTCTTCAAGCCCATCGCCCAGCCGCACCCCGGCGACACCGGCCCGGAACGCTCCACCGAACTGATGGCGCGCACCCACGGCCTCAACCCGCCCAAGCCCCTGGGCCTGGCCCACGTCGAGCGCATGCTGGGCGACGGCCAGCTGGACGAACTGCTGGAGGAAATCATCACCCTGTACCAGCAGGCGTCGGTGGGCAAGGACGTGCTGATTGTCGAGGGCATGGTGCCCACCCGCCACGCCAGCTACGCGGCGCGGGTCAACCAGCACCTGGCCAAGAGCATGGACGCCGACGTCATCCTGGTGTCCGCCGCCAGCGAGACCGAAGTGCTGGCCGAGCTGTCCGGCAGGGTGGAACTGCAGGCGCAATTGTTCGGCGGCCCGCGCGACCCGAAGGTGCTGGGGGTGATCCTCAACAAGGTGCGCACCGACGAGAGCCTGGAAGCCTTCGCCGCGCGCCTCAAGGAACACTCGCCGCTGCTGCGCGGTGGCGACTTCCGCCTGCTGGGCTGCATTCCCTACCAGGCCGACCTCAACGCCCCGCGCACCCGCGACGTGGCCGAACTGCTGGGCGCCCAGGTGATCAACGCCGGCGACTATGAAACCCGGCGCATGTCGAAAATCATCATCTGCGCGCGCACCGTGCTCAACACCCTGCAGCTGCTCAAGCCCGGCGTGCTGGTGGTGACCCCCGGCGACCGCGACGACATCATCCTGGCAGTGAGCCTGGCCGCCCTCAACGGCGTGCCCCTGGCCGGCCTGCTGCTGACCAGCGACACCCTGCCCGACCCACGCCTGATGGAGCTGTGCCGCGGCGCGCTGCAGGCCGGCCTGCCGGTGCTGTCGGTGAGCACCGGTTCCTACGACACCGCCACCCAGCTCAACCAGCTCAACAAGGAAATACCCATCGATGACCGCGAGCGCGCGGAGATCATCACCGACTTCGTCGCCAGCCACCTCGACGCCCACTGGCTGCACCAGCGCTGCGGCACCCCGCGCGAGCTGCGGCTGTCGCCGGCGGTGTTCCGCTACCAGCTGATCCAGCGCGCCCAGCACGCCAACAAGCGCATCGTCCTGCCCGAAGGTGCCGAGCCGCTGATGGTGCAGGCCGCGGCTATCTGCCAGGCCCGCGGCATCGCCCGTTGCGTGCTGCTGGCCAAGCCTGCGGACGTGCACGCGGTGGCCAGCGCCCAGGGCATCGTGCTGCCCGAGGGCCTGGAGATCCTCGACCCGGAAGTGGTGCGCGAGCGCTACGTGGAACCCATGGTGGCGCTGCGCAAGAGCAAGAGCCTGAACGCGCCCATGGCCGAGCAACAGCTGGAAGACAACGTGGTGATCGGCACCATGATGCTGGCCCTCGACGAGGTCGACGGCCTGGTGTCGGGCCTGGTGCACTCCACCGCCAACACCATCCGCCCGGCCCTGCAACTGATCAAGACCGCGCCGGGCTGCAGCCTGGTGTCCTCGGTGTTCTTCATGCTGTTCCCCGACCAGGTGCTGGTGTACGGCGACTGCGTGATGAACCCGCACCCCAGCGCCGGCGAGCTGGCGGAAATCGCCCGGCAGAGCGCCGACTCGGCCGAGGCCTTCGGCATTCCCGCGCGGGTGGCGATGATCAGCTATTCCAGTGGCGACTCGGCGAGTGGCGACGACGTCGAGAAAGTTCGCGAAGCCACCCTGCTGGCGCGCGAGGCCCAGCGCGACCTGCTGATCGACGGCCCGCTGCAATACGACGCCGCCGCCAACGAGACCATCGCCCGCCAGCTGGCCCCCAACAGCGAGGTGGCCGGGCGCGCCACGGTGTTCGTGTTCCCCGACCTGAACACCGGCAACACCACCCACAAGGCGGTGCAGCGCAGCGCCGACTGCGTCAGCCTGGGCCCCATGCTGCAAGGCCTTCGCAAGCCGGTCAACGACCTGCCGCGCGGCGCCCAGGTCGACGACATCGTCTACACCATCGCCCTCACCGCCATTCAGGCTCACCGCCGCGTGGCTAACCAGGAAACCCCATGAAACAGATTCCGGCGCCAGTGCGAGGCGTGATCGCCTCGCTGTTGTTGGCGTGCAACACCGTGCTGTGCTGCACCCCGTTGTTCATCGTCAGCCTGTTCAAGCTGTGCCTGCCCTTCCCGGCGGCGCAGCGCGTGACCGACGTGCTGATGCGTCACATCCATGAAGCCTGGATCACCCTGAACAAGGGCTGGATGAAGCTGCTGTGCCGCACCCGCTGGCAGGTCAGTGGCCTGCAGGGGCTGGACTACCAGCACTCGTACCTGATCACCAGCAACCACCAGAGCTGGGTCGACATCATGGCGCTGCAGTACGTGCTCAACCGGCGCATCCGGCCGCTGAAGTTCTTCCTCAAGCAGGAACTGATCTGGGTGCCCGTGATTGGCCTGGCCTGGTGGGCCCTGGGCTTCCCGTTCATGAAACGCTACTCCAAGGCCTACCTGGCCAAGCACCCGGAGAAACAGGGCAAGGACCTGGAAACCACGCGCCGCACCTGCGCCCGCTTCGCCGGCAAGCCCACGGCCATCTTCAACTTCGCCGAAGGCACGCGCTTCACCCCGGCCAAGCACGCCCAGCAGCAATCGCCGTTCAGGCACCTGCTCAAGCCCAAGGCCGGTGGCATCGCCTTCGTGCTGGATGCCATGGGCGAGCAGTTGGAGTCCATCGTCAACGTCACCATCGACTACCCGGGCGGCCGCCCTGGGTTCTGGGACCTGCTGTGCGGGCGGGTGCGCAACGTGACGGTGCAGTTGGAGGAGATCGCCATCCCGGCGCAGTTCATCGGCCGCAGCTACGACCAGGACGTACAGTACCGGGCGCAGTTCCAGCAGTGGGTGAACGAGCTATGGGTGGCGAAGGATGAGTTGCTGGAGCAGATGAAACGCTGACCTCAAACCAAAAAAAATCCCGCCTCACGGCGGGATTTTTCATTTACTGCTGCTGGTACTGCGCACCCGGCAGCGGCTTGAGGTTGACCTCTACCCGGCGGTTCTGCGCACGGCCGTTGGCATCGGCGTTGCTGGCAATAGGCTGGTCGGGGCCGGCACCGCGTACCGACACGTGGGACGGGTCCACGCCCTGGGAGGTCAGGTAGGTGGCCACGCTCTGGGCACGGGCCTGGGACAGGTCCATGTTGTGCTGGCGGCTGCCGGTGCTGTCGGTGTAGCCGACGATCTCGATCAGGTTCTGGTTGTACTGCTTGAACGAACCAGCCAGGTTGTTCAGCGGCGAGTAGAAGCTTGGCGCGATCGACGACGAGTCGGTGGCGAAGGTGATGTTGCCCGGCATGATCAGCTTGATCTGGTCACCTTCACGCTGTACCTGCACGCCAGTGTTGGCCATGGAGGCACGCAGGGCCTTCTCCTGCTTGTCGGCGTAGTAGCCATAACCGGCGCCGCCGGCACCGCCCAATGCCGCGCCGATCAGCGCGCCCTTGCCGCGGTTGTTGTGGTCGATGGCAGCACCTGCCACCGCGCCGGCCAGGGCGCCCAGGCCGCCGTAGGTGGCGGTCTTGTTCACGCCAGAACCCTGGCTCTGGTTGTCATACGGGTTGTTTTGCGAGGCACAGCCGGCCAGCAGGGCAACGGCGGTGGCAGCAATAATCAGGCGACGCGACATTTCAGGAAACTCCTGTACTTGCAGTGGTAAAACAGCGGCTGTTGACGAGCAGACTGCTGCGCCAATTAGACACCTTAAATGGTCAGAATTCCGTGAAGTAACATTCAGACACGAACAAATGGATTCTCGCGCATTTCGTCCCCAAGGCGCGTGTCCGGGCCGTGCCCGGTGACCACCGTGGCGTCTTCGTCCAAGCGGTACAAACGCTCCTTGATGGAACGAACGATAGTCCGTTGATCGCCGCCCCACAAATCCGTGCGGCCGATGCCACGGCGGAACAGCGTGTCCCCGGCGATCAGCAGCTTGGCGTCGGCGAACCAGAAACTCATCGACCCTGGCGTGTGCCCCGGCGTGTGCAGCGCCACGCCGCAACCGCAGGCCAGCTCTTCGTCATCGCCCAGCCAGCGGTCCGGCGGCGGCACTGGCGTGTAGGGCACACCGAACATCTGGCATTGCATCTCCAGGTTGTCCCACAGGAACTGGTCGTCCTTGTGCAGGTGCAGCGTGGCCCCAGTCTTCTCCTTCAACTGGCCCGAGGCCAGGAAGTGGTCCAGGTGGGCATGGGTGTGGATGATGCTCACCACCTTCAGGCCATGGGCGTCCAGGCGTGCCATGATCAGGTCGGGGCTGCCGCCCGGGTCGACGACGATGGCCTTTTTGCTGATGGGGTCGCCGATGATGGTGCAGTTGCACTGCAGGGGGCCTACCGGGAAGGTTTCGCGGATCAACGTAGGGTGGGTAGCGTTCATGGTTCTTTCTGCTGCCGTTCGATGCCTGCATTCTACCCCGTACACCCCCACCCCGTAGCAGCTGCCGAAGGCTGCGTCATAAGCCAAACGAAGTACGCGGCGCTCGTGACGCGGCCTGGCGGCCGCGGCTACAGGCTGCGTCAGTAACGCCGCCGCACACGCCTGCCGTTCGCCGCCGGGGCATTGATATACAACGCCGTGGCCCCCGAGCGCGGCTGATTGCCTTGCACAATCGCCGGCGCGGTCCAGTGGGCCGAAAGGTGGATGTACTGGAGCCGCAACCAGTCCTCCTCCACCCGCGACAGCGAAAATTCGCCCCGCAGGAAACCCTGGCACAGCGGTTCAAGCTCCGCCGGCAGTGCACTCGCCACTGGCGCCAGCGGCACCCCACGGGCAACCGCCCATTCGCGCATGACACGCAGGTAGACCTGCGACAACTCCCCGCGCACCTCGCGCTCCAGCTGCACGCCGGCATACACCCGCTGTTGCGCAGGCTGCTGGCGGTCGAGCACCGGGGTCGGTGCCGGTGCCAGTACCTTGAGGCAGTCCGCTGGCCAGCCCCGGCTCAACCATCCCGCCCTGATTCGCTGGGCCTCGCGATAAATCGAGGTCGCCTCGACCGCCGTGCCCGCCGCCACCGTCAGCGCCTGCATACGCCCCACCAACAGCTGCTCCCGCTCCAGCGCGAAATAACCCCCACCGACGTCGGCATGCGCCCCCGGCACTTCGATTTCCACATGCCCGGCGCACACCTGGGCCAAGAGGAAGTGCGCCCGGTGCTCGTCGCGCGCCACCAGGTGCACCACGTTGGCAAAGCGTGCCGGGGCCAGGTGCAGTTGCAGGTTCACGGGGCCCGCTACCGCCGCCACGGTGTCGAACAGGCCGATGAAGCCAACGCTGACGCCCGGCACCTGCAGCAGCAGGTTGGCACAATGGCGCGCGGCCGCGGCACCGCGGCTGAAGCCGAACAGGTCGACGATCACCGGCTTGCCGTTTAGCTGCCGGATGGCATTCAGCCCTTGCTCGGCCCGCGCCAGCACGCCTGAACGCCCGCGCCCCAGGGCGCTGTCCAGCAGGCTGTCAGGCTGGCCGGCCTGGGTGCCGATGCCCGGGATATACAGCGCTTGTACCCCCGGGCCGCCATACAGCTGGCTGAGTTTGAAGATATTGGTGGGGGCCGTGCCATGGCTGCCGCGCCGGTTGCCCGGCGGGGTGTCAGTGCAAGGCGCATTGGCCGCGTTGTTGCCGGTGCCGTCGAAGAACAGCCCGACGCGGGTGACCTGCGCGAATGGGGAGGAAGAAGGTTCCATACATATCCTTTTGCGTGGCAAAAGACTGAATGTATGGAGGTGGCAGGAGGCCGGCTGCCAGCCGGTTCAGCACAGCGTGTAGGAGACCCGAAGCCGCTGCCAGTGGCAGCAGCTTCGGGCCGGGCGTTACAGCGTGGACAGCAGGCTGCTGTTGCTGGCCTGCCACTCGGCGATGTCGAGGCGGATTTTCTTCTTGTCCAGCTTGCCGACGCTGGTCTTGGGAATTTCCGGCACCACGGCGATCTGGCTGGGGATGGCCCACTTGTTGATGTGGCCCAGCTCGACGAACGGCTGCAGGTGGTCCTTGAGGGCGCGGGCATCGGCGCTTTGGCCTTCGCGCACCACCAGCAGCGCGAACGGCCGCTCGCCCCACTGGGCGTCGGCGATGCCGACCACGGCCACTTCCTTGACCGCCGGGTGACGGCTGATCAGGTCTTCCAGCTCCAGCGACGACACCCACTCGCCGCCGGTCTTGATCACGTCCTTGATACGGTCGCGAATGTCGATGGCGCCGTTGCCGTCCAGGGTGGCCACGTCACCGGTGTGCAGCCAGCCGCCCTTCCACAGTTCGGCGCCCTTCTCGGGCTCGCGGTAGTAGCCCATGGTCAGCCAGGGTGCGCGCAGCACCAGCTCGCCCTGGGTCTCGCCGTCGTGGGGAAGGAAGTTGCCGTCGGCGTCGATGATTGCCGGTTCCACCAGCGGCACCGGCACGCCGGCCTTGATGCGGTAGGTGGTGCGCTCGTCTTCAAGGCCCGCCAGCAGCTCTTCGTTGATGTGCGCGGCGGAAATCAGCGGGCAGGTCTCGGACATGCCGTAGGCGGCGGTCAGCTGGATGCCGCGGCCTTTTGCGGCCTCGTACAGCGCGCGGTTCAGCGAACTGCCGCCGATGATGATCTTCCAGCCGCCGAAGTCCTGGCCCTGGCCGGTCTTGCAGTTGAGCAGCATCTGCAGGATGGTCGGCACGCAGTGGGAGAACGAGACCTTCTCGCGCTTCCACAGCTCCACCAGCATTTCCGGCTCGTAGCGGCCCGGGTAGACCTGCTTGATACCCAGCATGGTGGCCACGTAGGGCACGCCCCAGGCATGCACGTGGAACATTGGCGTGATGGGCATGTAGACGTCGTTGGTGCCCATGAAGCGGGTGCTGTCGAGGCTGCCGGTGACGGTGGCCAGGCTCAGGGTGTGCAGCACCAGCTGGCGGTGGGTGAAGTAGACGCCCTTGGGGTTGCCGGTGGTGCCGGTGGTGTAGAAGGTGGTGGCCACCGAATTCTCGTCGAAATCGGGGAAGTCGTATTTCGGGCTGGCGGCGGCCAGCAGTTGCTCGTACTCGCCCACCAGGTTGGGCAACTCGGCGGTCTTCTGCGCGCCGTCGGTCAGCAGCAGGGTCTTCTCGACGGTGGTCAGGTGCGGCGCAATGGCCTGGTACAGGCCGACGAAGTCGCTGTTGACCAGCACCAGCTTGTCCACCGCGTGGTTCATGGTGAACAGGATCTGCTCGGGGGAAAGCCGCACGTTGACGGTGTGCACCACCGCGCCAATCATCGGAATGGCGAACATGGCCTCCAGGTAGCGATGGCTGTCCCAGTCCATCACTGCCACGGTGTCGCCCGCCTTTACCCCCGCCTCGGTCAGCACGTTGGCCAGGCGCGCGATGCGCTCGGAGAGCGTTGCATAGCTGTAGCGCAACTGATCCCGGTAGACAATCTCGCGGGTTTTCTCGTAACGGCTGCCCGACATCAGCAGCCGCTTGATCAACAGAGGGTATTGGTAAGCACCATCGGCCGGCGGAATAACGCGAGTCTGCATCATGAGGATCCCTATTCTGAGTGCAAATGCATGGCAAATACTTTCACACTTTAGACCCTGCGGGGCACAGCATAATCATTGGAAATTATTTCCGATGATGGCATCCAGCCTGCCATGCCCCCGGGGGCTTCAGTGCATTTCAGTCAGAGCAATTTTCACGCCCAGGGCGATCAATACCGCGCCCATGCCACGGTCGAACCAGTGGCCCAGGCGGGCGAAGCCGTCGCGCACGCGCTGCTGGCTGAACAACATGGCCACCAGGCAGAACCAGGCCGCGGTGGCGAATGCCAGATATACACCATAGCCTGCCTGCACCAGCAAGGGGGTGTGGGGATTGATGACCACGGTGAACAGCGACAGGAAGAACAGCGTGGCCTTGGGGTTCAGGCCGTTGGTCATGAAACCCGCGACGTAGGCGGCCTTGGGGCTGCGCTGCTGCGGCTCGGCCTTGAAGGTCTCGGCGCCTGGCGCTGCGGGCTTGGCGCGAATGGCCTTGAAGCCGATGTACAGCAGGTAGGCGGCGGCCAGCCATTTCAGGGCGTTGAACAGCACGATGGACTGCGACACGATCAGGCCGATGCCCAGCAGCGAATAGCCCACGTGGAGGAAAATCGCCGAGCCCACGCCTAGGGCCGTCCAGGTGCCGGCGCGCCGGCCGTGGGTCACGCTTTCACGCACCACCACGGCGAAATCGGGGCCGGGGCTGGCGACGGCCAGCAGGTGAATCAGCGCAACGGTGAGAAATTCCATCCAGTACATCAGGGGCCTCCAAGGGCTTTTGTCATAGGCAGTTACAAAACCCCGAAGATAACAAAAAACCCTTGTAGCCGCTGCCGCCAGGCTGCGCTGGCCTTTGTGTACACTGGAAATCTGCAGTGAGGCACAAGGCCAGCGCAGCCTGCGGCAGCGGCTACGCAGTGCGGGGCGGCGTGTTTTTCAGAGGAACCAGCGGTATTCGCGCGCAGCTATCTCGTCGAGGAACGCCAGGTGGTCCTGGCGCTTGTTTTCGCAATAAACCATGACAAATTCACTACCCAGCCCCTCGCGCACCGCGGCATGGCCCTGCATGTGGCGCACGGCGTCGAGCATGTCCTTGGGAAAGTCGATGCCGCTCTGGCGGTTTTCATTGAGCGGGGCGATGGGTTCCAGCCCCGCCTCCAGGCCGTGTTCCATGCCGGTGAGGATGGCCGCCAGCACCAGGTACGGGTTGGCGTCGGCCCCGGCCAGGCGGTGTTCGATGCGCAGGTTGCGCGGGTCGGACTCGGGGATGCGGATGCACGCGTCGCGGTCCTCGAAGCCCCAGCTGGCGCGGCTGGCGGCGTTGACCATGGCGCCATAGCGGCGGAAGGCGTTGTGGTTGGCCGCGAAGATCGGCATGCAATGGGGTAGCAGCGCCAGGCAACCGGCCACCGCGTGGCGCAGCGGCCGCTGGTCATCGGCGGCCAGCAGGTTGTTGCCCGCGGCGTCGTAGAGGCTGACGTGCACGTGCATGCCGCTGCCGGGCGCGTGCAGGTAGGGTTTGCTCATGAAACTGGCGCGGTGCCCATGCTTGAGCGCCACGCCGCGGGTGCTGCGGGCGAACAGCGCGGCCCAGTCGGCGGCACGCAGGCCGTCGTCGCAGTGGGCGAAGTTGATCTCGAACTGGCCGGGGCCCAGCTCGGCGGTGATGACGTTGGCCTCCACCCCTTGCTGGTTGGCGGTCTCGACCATGTCATGGAGCACCGCGGCGTAGCGCGACAGGCGCTCGATGTGCATGTTGGGCTGGTCGTCCTCATCGCCGCTGCTGGCGTCGCGGGGGAATTGCGGCAGGCCGTCCTTCAGCGCGCGGTCGAACAGGTAGAACTCCAGCTCGAAGGCCACCACCGGGCGAATGCCCTTGCGCGCCAGGCGCTGCATCACCTGCGCCAGCACTTCGCGCGGTTCGAACTCGATGGGCGCGGCGGTGCCATCCGAGCTGATCAGCATCTGCCCCAGGGGCTGGCCTTCCCAGCTCACCGGCTTGAGGGTGCCGGGAATCAGCCGGCGCGGCGCGTCCGGGTCGCCGTCGTTGAAGCAGTAGTCGCCAATGGCATGCAGCCCGCCCTGGGCGCCCAGCAGCACGCAGTTCTGCGGCAGCTTGAGGGGCCCACCGGCCGCGACTTTCTCCAGCATCTCCACCGGGTAACGCTTGCCGTAGAAGTGCCCGGGGATGTCCAGGGCAATCAGGTCGACGTAACGCACCTGCGGATGGCTGGCGCGGAAGGCGCGCACTTCACTGAGCAGGTCGGGCGTGGCGGGGCTCATCGTTTTTTATCCTTGTTATCGATCAGTTGAACACCCACAACACGCGGGTGGCTTGGTCGGTACGGTTGGCGTAGCGAAACTGGGCGTGGGGCGGCAGCTGGAAGCTGTCGTTGGCGTGCAGGGTCACCGGCTCGGCGTCGCCGTCCAGCCATACGGTCAGCTCGCCTTCGAGCACGAAGCCGCCCTGCTCGGAACTGTCGTTGAGGTGCCCGTCACCGCTGGTGGCGCCCGGTGCCAGGTGGCTTTCAAGCATGGAAAAGCCGCCGGCGATGGTCGGCGAGGCCAGCACGTCGGTGATGCCGCCGGCGTAGTACAGGGTGCGGCGGTCACTGGGGCGGGTAACCCACTGGCGTGCCCGCGGGCGCTCCGGCGCGTAGAAATAGGTAGTGGGCACGCCCAGCGCCTCGCTGATGGCGGTGAGGTCGGCCACCGTCGGGCGCGACAGCCCGCGCTCCACTTGGGACAGGAAGCCCACCGAGCGGTCGATGCGCTTGGCCAGCTCGCCCAGGGTGAGGTTCTTGTGCTTGCGAAGGTCGCGAATCAGGATCGCGAGGCTGTCGATTTCTGCCTGCATGTTCATGGGAGATGCCCGTCAAATTACGTCACGAAGCCGGTACCAGGCCTTGCCGGCGGCTTCCAGGGGGGCGGCCAGCCAGCGGCCACCGGGAAAGCGCGGATTGTCGAGCGCCTGGTACAGGCGCAGCAACCGCGCGTCGCCGCCGATGGCGTCGGTTACCGCCTTCGCTGCCGCCAGGGTGGGCAGCACGCCGTGGCCGGAGAAGCCCTGCAGCCAGTAGCACTGGCCATCGCGGCCGACGTCGGGGGTGCGTTTCATGCTGATGTCGATATGGCCGCCCCAGGCGTAGTCCAGCGCCACGCCCTTGAGCTGCGGGAAGGCGCGCTCCAGGTACGGCCGGGTGGCCGTGGCGACGTCCTTGGGAATGCCACCCAGGTAGGTGCAGCCGCCGCCGAACAGCAGGCGGTGGTCCGGGGTCAGGCGGAAATAGTCCGGCACGAACTGGTTGTCGATCACGCAGCTGTTGCGCGGCAGCAGCGCCTGCGCCAACGCCGGGGCCAGCGGTTCGGTGGCCACCTGGTACGAGCCCACTGGCAGTACGCGGCTGGAAATGCTGCGGTCCAGGCCGTCGAGATAGGCGTTGCAGGCCAGCACCAGCACGTCGCAGCTGACTTCACCGTGCTCGGTGCGGGCGACGAACCCTTCACCATGGCGACGGTAGCCCAGCACCTGGCTCTGCTCGAACAGGCGGCCGCCGGCCTGCTCGATGGCGGCGGCCAGGCCCTGGGCCAGTTTCAGCGGGTTGAGGTGGGCGCCACGCGGGTCTAGCAGCGCAGCCTTGTAGCGTGGGCTGTCGATCCACTGGGGCAGCTCGTCACGGTCGATGAAGCGCACCTGGTCGTCGCCCCACTTCTCACGCGCCTCGCGCTGGGCGTCGCGCAGCTGCTGTACGCGGCTGTCGCGCACCGCCGCCCACAGGCTGCCCAGGCGGTAGTCGACGTCGAAACCATGGCGGCCGGGCAGCTCGCGCAGTTCCTGGCTGGCCCAGACCATGCTGTCCCACAGCTCGCGCGCCCCGGCCAAGCCCAGCCCGCGCTCAAGCGGAGCCATGTCGCACGACCAGCCCAGCAGCGCCTGCCCGCCGTTGCGCCCGGAGGCCGCCCACGCCAGGCGGCTGGCCTCCAGCACTACCACCCGTTTGCCACTCAGGGCCAGGCGCAGCGCCGTGTGCAGGCCACTGAAGCCGCCGCCGATGATCAGCACATCGGCCTCAAGCGTGCCTTCCAGGCGCGGGCGCAGGGGCAGCGCCTGGGGGTAGGTCTGGGCGTAATAGCTTTGCACGTGCTGCGCGGATTGTTTGAACATGGACCGGCCCGTGAATTTTTATTGGATAATTTTCATGAAAATCTAGCACTGAATTTTCACAAAGCAAATCCACCGGAAAATTCGTGTAGGATTTTTCTGCGTGAAACCTACCTCACATGGAGTCCGACCGATGACCGATCTGCGCCGCGCCGTGTTTCTCGACTACAGCTCGCTGGACCTGGGCGACCTTGACCTAACCCCCCTGCACCAGGCCTTCAACCCGCTGGACCTGCACGGTTCCACCCGCCCCGCAGAAGTCATCGAACGCTGCCGCGACGCCCAGGTGATCATCACCAACAAGGTGGTGGTGGACGCCGAAACCATCGCCGCCTGCCCCGACCTGCAACTGATCCTGATCACGGCCACCGGCACCAACAACGTCGACCTGGCCGCCGCCCGCGCCCGCGGCATCGCCGTGTGCAACTGCCAGGGCTACGGCACGCCGTCGGTGGCCCAGCACACGCTGATGCTGTTGCTGGCCCTGGCCACGCGCCTGCCGGACTACCAGAAGGCTATTGCCGCCGGCCAATGGCAGCGCTCCAGCCAGTTCTGCCTGCTGGACTTCCCCATCGTCGAGCTGGAAGGCAAGACCCTGGGCCTGCTGGGCCACGGCGAGCTGGGCAGCGCGGTGGCGCGCCTGGCCGAGGCGTTCGGCATGCGCGTGCTGCTGGGGCAGTTGCCTGGCCGGCCGCCGCGCGAGGACCGCCTGGCGCTGGCCGAGCTGCTGCCGCAGATCGACGCGCTGACCCTGCACTGCCCCCTCAACGAGCACACCCGCAACATGATCGGCGCCGCCGAGCTGGCGCTGCTCAAGCCCGGCGCGTTCGTGGTCAACACCGCCCGTGGCGGCATGATCGACGAACAGGCACTGGCCGATGCCCTGCGCGCCGGCCACCTGGGCGGCGCCGCCACCGACGTGCTCAGCGTGGAACCGCCGGTGCACGGCAACCCGCTGCTGGCCGACGACATCCCGCGGCTGATCGTGACCCCGCACAGCGCCTGGGGCAGCCGCGAGGCGCGGCAGCGCATCGTCGGCCAGGTGGTGGAAAACGCCACGGCGCATTTCAGCGGCACGCCGTTGCGCCAGGTCAACTGACCCCGGGCGGCTCTGGTAGAATCGCCGGTTTTTGACCAGGAGCCCCCACCATGGACCCGCGCAGTGAAGTGCTGCTTCGCCAGGCCGACTTGTTCCAGGGCCGCCTGCTGCTGGCAGGCCTGCCCGCCGACGACCTGCTCGGCACGCTGCCCGACGCCCACGGCTGGTGCTGGCACGCCGGCGACCACAACGCCCTGAACGCCCGCTTCGGTGCCCGCAGCCACTTCGGCACCGAGGCGCCGGCCGGCGACTTCGACGCCGCCGTGCTGTTCCTGCCCAAGTCCCGGGAGCTGGCCAACTACCTGCTCAACGCCCTGGCCTCGCGCCTGGGCGGCAAGCCGCTGTTCCTGGTAGGGGAAAAACGCGGTGGCATCGAAGGCGCGGCCAAGCAGCTGCAGGCGCTGGGCAAGCCACGCAAGCTGGACAGCGCCCGCCACTGCCAGCTGTGGCAGGTCAACATCGACGCCGCCCCCGCCGCCGTCGAGCTGCACAGCCTGGCCCAGCGCTACGAACTGGCCCTGGCCGACGGCCCGCTGACGGTCATCACCCTGCCCGGCGTGTTCAGCCACGGCCGCCTCGACCGCGGCACCGCGCTGCTGCTGGAGCACCTGGACGGCCTGCCGCGCGGCCACGTGCTGGACTTCGGCTGCGGCGCCGGCGTGGTGGGTGCCAGCCTCAAGCGTCGCTACCCCGACAGCCAGCTGACCCTGCTGGACGTGGACGCCTTCGCTGCGGCCAGTAGCCGCATGACCCTGGCGGCAAACGGCCTGGAAGGCGAGGTGATCACCGGCGACGGCATCGACGCCGCGCCCCTGTACCTGGACGCGATTGTCAGCAACCCGCCGTTCCACACCGGGGTGCACACCAACTACCAGGCTTCGGAAAACTTGCTGCGAAAATCGGCACAACATCTGAAAAAAGGCGGCGAACTGCGCATTGTTGCCAACAGCTTCCTGCGCTACCAGCCGCTGATTGAAGAGCACCTGGGCAGCTGCCACGTGCGCGCCGAAGGCCAGGGTTTCAAGATTTACCAGGCAACACGCTGATTAAATTCTTCGCTTGCCCAAATGAAATTCCCTAGGCAGAATCCGCTCCGTCCTAGGGGAGTAGTCTCCCGCAAGCAAACAGCTTGCATGGCATGCGTCAACATACTTGGTCCACAGACCATGGCGCATGCGACCTAACAGCCTGCATCAGACAGGCTCAGGGTTTGACAAGACCTATGACACGCACACCTTACCCGGGGCGGGGAGGCTGTACGTGTCATAGCCGTGTCGACCCGCCCCCATAGGAAATCCTGATGCTGGAATCACTTCTTGTCCCTACCGCGATCGTTGCCCTGGCGGAGATCGGCGACAAGACCCAATTGCTCGCCTTGATCCTGGCTGCGCGCTTCCGCAAGCCATGGCCGATCATTGCCGGTATCGTCGCCGCCACCCTCGCCAACCATGCCGCCGCCGGCGCCGTGGGGGCCTGGTTCGGCAGTTTCTTCTCCGATGCCACGTTGCACTGGATCCTGGCCGCCAGCTTCACCGCCACCGCGCTGTGGACCCTGGTGCCCGACAAGATGGACGACGACGAGGCCAGCACCGCGCGCAAGTTCGGGCCGTTCCTGACCACCCTGATCGCGTTCTTCCTGGCGGAAATCGGTGACAAGACCCAGGTCGCCACCGTGATGCTGGCGGCGCAATACCCGCACCTGCTGCTGGTGATCCTGGGTACCACCCTGGGCATGCTGCTGGCCAACGTGCCGGTGGTGCTGGCGGGCAACTTCGCCGCCGAGAAACTGCCACTCACCCTGATTCGTCGCCTGGCGGCCTGTGCGTTCTTCGTGCTGGCGGTGGTGGCGGTGTACAAGGCCATGCAGGTCAGCGGCTGGGTGGGCTGACGCCGCCTTCGGCAGCTGCTACGCAGGTTGTGTAGCAGCGGCCGGCAGGCCGCGTCAGCAGCACCGCCTAAGCCGGGGTCAAGCACTCCGGCGCATTGAGCTTCGGATCGTTCACCAGGTTGGCCAGCGGCCGCTCGCGCAAGGCGACGGGGTTGCTGGCCAGCAACGACTGCAGCGCCGGCAACGGCGTTGCGGGGTCCAGCCACGCTGCCTGCCCCGCGGCATCGAGAATCAACGGCCGGCGCTGGCTCATGGCCGCCTGGGTCACCACCGCGGTGCTCAGCCACACCTGCTCCTGCACCGGATACGCCTCCCACACCGCCGCGAAAAACAGCGAACTGCCCTCCCCTGGCGTCAGCCAGAACGGCCGCTTGCGCACCGTGCCACGCCATTCGTAGAAGCCGTTGGCCGGCAGCAGGCAGCGACGCAGGCGCAGCGCATCACGAAACATTGGCTGTTCGGCCAGGGTTTCGGCGCGGCCCTGGGCCGGAGTGCGCGACAGGTCGGTGAGCCACGGCGGGGTCAGCCCCCAGCGGGCGCGGTCCAGCTGCAGGCGGCCGTCGAGGTTGCGCTGCATCAGCACCGAATCACCGGGGGAAATATTCCATTGCGCCTGCTGGTCGGCAGGGAAGCCGGGCAAGGCGGCAAAGGCCGGCGACCAGCGAAACAGCGCATAACGTCCACACATGGGGCAAC
Source organism: Pseudomonas sp. GYB4201 (assembly GCF_056312595.1). NCBI lineage: Bacteria > Pseudomonadati > Pseudomonadota > Gammaproteobacteria > Pseudomonadales > Pseudomonadaceae > Pseudomonas > Pseudomonas sp. GYB4201. The sequence continues at coordinate 224,188 of NZ_JBWGIG010000002.1, forward strand.
AAGACTCTTCAGATGACAGGCGCGCGGCTCAACACACCAGCACGCCCTGGAAACTATCCGGTTCTTCGCCCGGCAGCGGCAAGGCGGCATTGTACGCGGCGATGAGCTGGCGTGCGTGCTCGGCCTGGTCATTGGCCACGGTCAGGCCCAGCAGGCCGATGGCCGGCAGGTCGCCGATGCCGCCTACCAGGTCGCGCCCCACCAGGTGCGCGGCCACGCCCTCGCTGTCGAGCATGCCCAACAGCATTTCCGCTTCCAGCAGGCTTTCCGGGTCATAGATACGTTGCATCAATCGTTCTCGCCTTTGACGTCGAGCATCCACTCATCATCGTGCACTTGCAGTATGAAGCGGATGGGTTTGCAACACACGGAACAATCTTCCACGTATTCCTGATCGCCGCCAGACAAGTCCAGCAGCACCGGAATCGTTTCACCACAGTAGGGGCACTCGATGTCTTCGCTTTCCTGGAACAGCATGACCGTCTCCCGGTAGTGACTTGTGCGTATAATCGCCGGTCTATTTGAAGGGCTATTGATATGCCCTTACTTCATTACCCTAGCCGTTTCCAACAAGAGAGCATGATGGGCGAATTCGATGCCATCCGACCGTACGACGACGCCGAGGTCCCTGCCGTTCTGGCACGCCTGCTCAGCGACCCGGCGTTCCTCGATATCCTCACCCACTTCCGCTTCCCGCGCCTGGCCGGTGCATTCGGCTGGCTGCTCAAACCTCTTATAGCTCATCGGCTGCGCCGCGAGTTCGCCGGCATCGAAAGTGTCGCGACCTTGCAGGATAAAGTCGAAGTCTACGTGGATCACACCATCGATCGTGCCACTGACGGTGTGACCTACACCGGCGTCGAGCAGTTCAAGTCCGGCAGTGCCTACCTGTTCCTGGCCAACCACCGCGACATCGTCATGGACCCGGCCTTCGTCAACTACGCCGTGTACCACGCCGGGCTGCCCACGCCGCGCATCGCCATTGGCGACAACCTGCTGCAGAAGCCCTTCGTCAGCGACCTGATGCGCCTGAACAAGAGCTTCATCGTGCACCGCTCCATCAGCGGCCGCCGCGAGAAGCTGGCGGCCTACCAGCTGCTGTCGGCGTACATCAACCACTCGATCCGCACCGACTGCCAGTCCATCTGGATCGCCCAGGCCGAGGGCCGCGCCAAGGACGGTGACGACCGCACCGACTCGGCGATCCTGAAGATGTTCCACATGAGCCGCAAGGACGAAGCCTTCGGCGAGGTGATCCAGTCGCTGAACCTGACCCCGGTGTCGATCAGCTACGAATACGACCCCTGCGACCTGGCCAAGGCCCGCGAGCTGTACACCCGCGCCACCACCGGCTCCTACAAGAAGGCGCCGGGCGAGGACGACATCAGCATCGCCCAGGGCATCACCGGCTACAAAGGCCGCGTGCACATCAACTTCGCCCCGCCCATCAGCCAGGCGTTCGAGGACACCAAGCTGCTGGCGGCCGAGATTGACCGGCAGATCCTCGCTGGCTACCGCCTGTTCCCGGTGCATTACCTGGCCTACGCGCAATGGGCCGACGCCGACCCGAGCCTGGCCGTGCCGGCCGCCAGCGACGTGTTCGGCGCCGAGGAACTGGACAAGGCCCGCGCCGAATGGGCCCGCCGCCTGGAAGCCTGCCCGGCCGAGCAGCGCCCCTACCTGGTGCTGCAATACGCCACCCCGGTGCGCAACCAGTACCGCGTGAAAGCCGGCCTGCCGCTGTAACGCCGCCCCCATCGCGACCAAGGTCGGCTCCTACGCAGGCCTTGGTAGGAGCCGACCTTGGTCGCGATGAGGCCAGCACATCGATACATTGACCTGCGTCACACCGCCGTCATCAGAACCCGTCACTCTGTGCACCCTCACCCACGACACGGAGCTGGTCATGTTGCATGCACAGAATCAGGATCGTCTGTATCTGGTTACCCAGAGTGAAGAGCAGGAAGCTCTGATCAACGGTTTATCGTTCAACGTTCACGACCGCCACTGGCTCGTCTACTGCGCCCTGGCCGGCTGCCCCCACGACGACTGCCCGGAGCTGGACGCTGACACCGGCATCAGCTTCCTGGAGCTGTACGCCGAAGCCGCCTGAACCCCGGCCATGAAAAAGCCCGCGCCCCCGTGAAGGAGCGCGGGCTTTTTCGTGACGACGCCTGGATCAGTTGCCCAGGGTACGGCCGATGCTCGGGTCCTTGAACAGGCGGGTCAGGGCGTCGCTGAGCACGTCGCTGACCAGCTTGGTGTTGGTGTCCACGTTCGGCGCCATGCCGAAGCGCTGGTTCAGCGAGGCACCGTAGGCGCCAGCGTAGTGGCGGCCGTTGTTGTTCACGTCGGCACGGAAGTTGGCGCCGATGGTGGCCTCGGTCACGTACATGCCTTCTTTCGGCGACTGGTAGGTGAGGCTGGCCAGGGTCACGGTCAGCACCGGCGCGCTGCCGTTGTTGGCCGACGGGGTGTAGCCCAACAGGCGCACGGCGGCTTCAGCCTGGGCTTGCAGCTTGGGGATCACGTCGTTGGCGTTGACGGTCACCGCGCTGGTTTCCGGGTACAGGCCACCACGGGTGCCCAGGGTTGGCGAAGGACGACCATCCACCACGCGTACCACCACCGGCTGGCCCTGGCCAACGGGCGCCAGCTGCGCGTTCAGCACGGGTTGCGGGCTGAGTTGCTGCGGACTGTTGGCACAACCGGCCAGCGTCAGGGTGGTCACAGCGATCAAACCGAACAACAGGCGTTGCAGCATGCTCATCTCTCCAGGAATAGGCATTGATAGGGTGCCAGTATAACGGTGCGGGCCTGTCAGGAACCAGCATTCAACCTACCCGCGCAAATGTAGGAAAAGTCATGTAGCCAGCGCCGGCCAAACCCCGGAAGGGTGCGATAATCGGTCACGCGGCCACCGCTTGACGTGCCGCGCAAGAAAACTCCACGAATAAAGATCTTTTCTGCGCGTTTCATCGTTATAATCTCCCCCCGATTATAAGGACGTCTCCTGATCGGGCCCCGCAACACCGCTGATGCCTCGCATCCAGCCCTCCAAAGCCCACAGAGAGCCGCCCACACAGGCCAATTGAAGCCGGTGTGCCCGATGCTTTCGGCACTTTCGCCCTTCGCTGGACCTGCCGCTGCCCGCGTCTTCATGGCAGCCTTTTTGAGGTTCACGACTCCAAAAGAGCGTGAAAAAAACGGTTTTCACTACTTCACAAGAGTGTGGCGAGCAAATGAACAGTTTTGCATCTGTACATGCATTAACAACGTCCGGTTCAGCACCGTACGGTCGGCACTGCCGCGCCTGCCTGTCAGGAGCCTGAGGTCGATCACTGGCAACGCGGGCGCATTGACCTAAGTCGAATTGCCCACCGGGCCCGAAAATGAGTTCATAGGGACTTGTTGGACCGGTTGGTAGCGTCCGCACAAGCTTGCGTTTTTTGCGAAGAGTCGGACATGGCACTCCTGGCCTGCTGATGTGTACCGGGACGCCGTGCTGTCAATTTGGTGCTGAAGATTTTGGAGACGCGTTAATGGCGCATAACGAAGCAGTCGACGTGGTATTGGTAGGGGCCGGCATCATGAGCGCCACCCTGGCCGTACTGCTCAAAGAGCTGGACCCGACGATCAAGCTGGAAGTCGTCGAGCTGATGGACTCCGGTGCCGCGGAAAGTTCCAACCCGTGGAACAACGCCGGTACCGGCCACGCGGGCCTCTGCGAGCTGAACTACACGCCGCAGGCCAAGGATGGTTCGGTCGACATCAAGAAAGCCGTGCACATCAATGCCCAGTTCGAGGTGTCGAAGCAGTTCTGGGCGTACCTGGCCAAGCAGGGTACCTTCGGTTCGGCCCGTGCCTTCATCAACCCGGTCCCGCACCTGAGCTACGTCGAGGGTGACAAAGGCATCGACTTCCTGAAGAAGCGTTACGAGATGCTGAAACAGCATCACGCCTTCGCCGACATGGAGTACACCGAAGACAAGGCCAAGATGAACGAGTGGATGCCGCTGATGATGCCAGGTCGCCCCGCCGACCAGGCCATCGCCGCCACCCGCGTCATGCACGGTACCGACGTCAACTTCGGCGCCCTGACCAACAAGCTGCTCAAGCACCTGGCTGCCGGCCCCGACGCCCAGGTCAAGTACTGCAAGCGCGTCACCGACCTGACCCGCAACGGCAGCGGCTGGACCGTCACCATCAAGGACGTCAACAGCGGCAACAGCCGTAAGGTCGACGCCAAGTTCGTCTTCCTGGGCGCCGGTGGCGCTGCCCTGCCGCTGCTGCAGCAGTCGGGCATCGAGGAAGGCAAGGGCTTCGGCGGCTTCCCGGTCAGCGGCCAATGGCTGCGCTGCGACAACCCCGAGGTGGTCAAGCACCACCAGGCCAAGGTCTACAGCCAGGCCGCCGTGGGCTCGCCGCCCATGTCCGTGCCGCACCTGGACACCCGCGTCGTCGACGGCAAGACCTCCCTGCTGTTCGGCCCGTACGCCGGCTTCACCACAAAGTTCCTCAAGCACGGCTCGTTCATGGACCTGCCCAAGTCGGTACGTGCCGGCAACATCGGCCCGATGCTGGCCGTGGCGCGGGACAACATGGACCTCACCAAGTACCTGATGAGCGAAGTGATGCAGTCCATGGAGCAGCGCCTGGAATCGCTGCGCCGCTTCTACCCCGAGGCCAAGGCCGAGGACTGGCGCCTGGAAGTGGCCGGCCAGCGTGTGCAGATCATCAAGAAAGACGCGAAGAAAGGCGGCGTGCTGCAGTTCGGTACCGAACTGGTGTCGGCGGCCGACGGCTCGCTGGCGGCCCTGCTGGGTGCCTCGCCGGGCGCTTCGGTGACTGTGTCGATCATGCTGGAACTGATCGAGCGCTGCTTCCCCGAGAAGTACCGTTCCGAAGCCTGGACCACCAAGCTCAAGGAAATCTTCCCGGCCCGCGAGAAAGCCCTGGAAACCGACGCGGCCCTGTACCGCCGGGTCAGCGCCCAGAGCGACGCCGCGCTGGAACTGGCGCCGCAGGCGAACACCGCCGAGCAGCACCTGGCGTAACTGCCGCCCATGAAAAAACGCCCCTCGGGGCGTTTTTTTTTGCGCTGACGGAAATCAGCCGCGGGCTTTCTCGATGATCTCGATGTAGTCCGGCGCGTTGCGCTGGTCACGGATCAGGGCGATGAAGTCGTTGCCGTGCTCGTCCTTGCCGTCCAGGTCGTAGCCGGCTTCAAGGAAGAACCCCACGAAGCGCTCGAAATCGTCCACGCGCAGGCCGCGGTAGGCCTTGATCAGCTTGTGCAGCGACGGCGAAGTAGCGTCGACCGGTTCGAATTCCAGGAACAACTTGACCTGCTCGTCGCCGATCTCGTCACCAATCAGCTGCTTCTTGTCTTTACGCATTGCCCACTCCAACTCTATCGCGGTCATTTCACGGGACAGCGAGTTTACCCCCGCGCGCCAGGCGGCTCAACGCGCGTGAACGGCGCCCGTGTGCAGGTCAGCCCAGATATGGCCATTGGGGTAGGTCAGGAACTGCACGTACACGGTGTCGTTGCGCAGCAGGTCCATGATGGTGCGGTACTGGCCCAGCGGGTAATTCAGCGTGAGGGTCTTGCTGGCGTCGTCATAGCTGGGCTTCTTCAGGCTTTTGCTTTCGGCGTCGAAGGTCAGCAGCACCTGGCCGATGGTGGCGCCCTTGTTCAGTGGCTTGCCCTTGAGCCGCACCAGCACCGAGGAAGTCACCGGAATGGGCTGCTGGTTGGATAGCCGCTGGTTGCCCACCACCACGGAAAAATCGGTGATCTGCAGCAATTGCTGTTGCTCGGGCTGTTCCTTGCGCAGGCCCAGGTCATCGGGCGGCAGGAACTGGGCGTGCAGGGGGGCGGCGGCGAGGGGCAGACTGGACAGCAGGACAAGTGCGGCAATCATCGAACGCATGGGCGAGCTCCTGGAAGGCAGCCCAGCACTCTAGCACACCCTCCTGGTAACGCGGCCGTTGGCCGCTGCTACACAACCCCCCGTAGCAGCGGCCGCCAGGCCGCGTCTGGGCCGAACGCGGTGTGCCCGGCATTGCGGCAGCGCCGGTGACGCGGCCTTTGGCCGCTGCTACGGGAGGTTTACATGCCTTTTACGGCGTAGATGCCCGCGGCATTGCGCCAGTAGCCCTTGTAGTCCATGCCATAACCGAAGATGTAGCGGTCAATGCACGGCAGGCCCGAATAGGTGGCCTTCAGGCCCGGGCTGGCCTTGCGGTCGTGGTCCTTGTCGATCAGCACGGCGGTGTGCACGGCGCGGGCGCCGGCGTGCTTGCAGAAGTCGATGATGGCGCTCAGGGTGTGACCTTCGTCGAGGATGTCGTCGATGATCAGCACGTCGCGGTCGATGAACGACACTTCCGGCTTGGCCTTCCAGAACAAGTCGCCGCCGCTGGTTTCGTTGCGGTAGCGGGTGGCGTGCAGGTAGCTGGCTTCCAGCGGGAACTTCAGCTGGGTAAGCAGCTTGCCGGCGAAGATCAGGCCGCCGTTCATCACACAGAAGACCACCGGGTTGCTGTCGGCCATCTCGGCCGTGATCTGCGCGCCAACACGAACGATGGCAGCCTCTACTTCGGCTTCGGTGTACAGGCAGTCGGCCTCGTCCATGACTTGACGGATATGCTCGAGATCAGCGGACATGACGCTCTCCAAAGGGGGGGTGGTCTGAGAAAAGCGGGCAAAGGTACGCATCCGTTCGGGACAGATCAAGCTTTTCTGGACTAACGTCCAGTATGTCTGCACGACAGTGCCATCCGAATAGATTAATCTAGCGCGGTTTTTTTGCCCGCCCGGAGCCTTTCCCCATGCCAATCCTCGAGATTCGCCACCCGCTGATCCGCCACAAGCTCGGCCTCATGCGCCGTGCCGACATCAGCACCAAGAACTTTCGCGAGCTCGCCCAGGAAGTCGGCGCGCTGCTGACCTATGAGGCCACCAAGGACCTGCCGCTGGAAACCTACGACATCGACGGCTGGTGCGGTACTGTCCAGGTCGAGAAAATCGCCGGCAAGAAGATCACCGTCGTGCCTATCCTGCGCGCCGGCATCGGCATGCTCGAAGGCGTGCTCAGCCTGATCCCTGGCGCCAAGGTCAGCGCCGTGGGCGTTGCCCGCAACGAAGAGACCCTGGAAGCCCACACCTACCTGGAAAAACTGGTGCCCGAGATCGACGAGCGCCTGGCCATGATCATCGACCCGATGCTGGCCACCGGTGGTTCCATGGTCGCCACCATCGACCTGCTGAAGAAAGCCGGCTGCAAGGACATCCGCGCCATGGTGCTGGTGGCTGCGCCCGAAGGCATCGCCGTGGTCGAGAAGGCCCACCCGGACGTGAAAATCTACACCGCCTCGGTTGACCAGCGCCTGAACGAACACGGTTACATCATTCCTGGCCTGGGCGACGCCGGCGACAAGATCTTCGGCACCAAGCAGAAGGACGCTTGAGCATGGCCGACGAGTTCAACGACCCGCTGTGGCGCCAGATCCTCTCCGGTGCGCAAATGCTTTTCGTGGCATTCGGCGCGCTGGTGTTGATGCCGCTGATTACCGGCCTGGATCCCAATGTCGCGCTGTTTACCGCAGGTCTCGGGACTCTGCTGTTCCAGATCGTCACCGGGCGCAAGGTGCCGGTGTTCCTGGCCTCGAGCTTCGCCTTCATCACCCCCATCATCCTCGCCAAGGGCCAGTTCGGCCTGGCCGAGACCATGGGCGGGGTAATGGCGGCCGGCTTCGTCTACACCTTCCTGGGCCTGGCCGTGAAGATCAAGGGCACCGGTTTCATCGACCGCCTGCTGCCACCCGTGGTCATCGGCCCGGTGATCATCTCCATCGGCCTGGCCATGGCGCCGATCGCCGCCAACATGGCCATGGGCAAGGCCGGTGACGGCACCGAACTGCTGCCTTACAGCACCGCCATGTTCATCTCCATGCCAGCGCTGCTCACCACCCTGATCGTCGCCGTATTCGGCAAGGGCATCTTCCGCCTGGTGCCGATCATCGCCGGCGTGCTGGTGGGCTTCGGCCTGTCGTTCGCCTTCGGCGTGGTCGACACCGCGAAGATCGCCGCCGCCTCCTGGCTGGCGCTGCCGCACTTCACCGCGCCGGCGTTCAACTGGCAGGCCATCCTGTTCATCGTGCCCGTCGCCCTGGCGCCGGCCATCGAACACATTGGCGGCGTCATCGCCGTGGGCAGCGTCACCGGCCGCGACTACCTGAAGACCCCGGGGCTGCACCGCACCCTGCTGGGCGACGGCATCGCCACCACCGCCGCCGGCCTGTTCGGCGGCCCGCCCAACACCACCTACGCCGAAGTGACCGGCGCGGTGATGCTGACCAAGGCCTACAACCCGAAAATCATGACCTGGGCGGCGATCTTCGCCATCAGCCTGGCGTTCATCGGCAAGTTCGGCGCCCTGCTGCAAAGCATCCCGGTGCCGGTGATGGGCGGCATCCTCTGCCTGCTGTTCGGCTCCATCGCCGCGGTGGGCATGAACACCCTGATCCGCCACAAGATCGACCTCAGCGAGGCGCGCAACCTGGTGATCATCTCGGTGACCCTGGTGTTCGGCATCGGTGGCGTGCTGATCGGTACCGGTACCGGGCCGCATGACTTTGGCCTGAAAGGGATTGCGCTGTGCGCCGTGGTGGCGATTGCGCTGAACCTGATCCTGCCGGGGCATGGGGAGTGGAAGGAGAAGGTTGGGGAGTGATTTGCTGACCTTGTGAAACACCGAACGCCGTTACTCGCTTTTAGTGGGTAGCGGCGTTTTGCGTTGTACAGCCCTCCCTTTCCCTCCCAGCACCATCCATCAGGCACTCAATATTCGAATTTGCAATACGGGAGGTAAACGGCTACCGTAGAGATATTGCAAAAACAAATATAAGGGAGCCGATGCGAGTCATTTCGTACAAACGAATCAAGGAAGCACAGGAACGGTGGCCGCAGACAGCAACTTCCCTGCAAAGCTGGTACGAAAAGATAATGCGAAACGACCCGGTGAATTTCGCGCAAATGAAGTCGATTTTTCCCGCCACCGATTTCGTGGGCAAATTTCATGTCTTCGATATTGGCGGAAACAAGATCAGACTCATTGCCGGCGTCTCGTACAGCACGCAACAGGTCTTCATCAAGCATGTGTTAAGTCATGCGGAATACGACAAAGACAAGTGGAAGGTTTAATACATGAACGCCATGGTAGAAGCAGCCAAAGAACACTGGTCGTTTGTGGCTCCACTGCTGAGCCCGCCTCAAAACGAGGAACAATACGACGCGCTGGTCGATGCATTGGACGAGCTCCAGGAAATTACTGGCTACGACAACAACCACCCGCTGGACGGCTTGGTCAACATGATCGCTGCCCTGATCGAGGCCTATGACCTGCGAGTACGCCCGATGCCAAGAGCCTCAGGCATCGACGTACTGCGCTCGTTCATGGAAGAGCACAAGCTTACTCAGGCCGACCTCCCTGAGCTGGGCAATCAATCGACGGTCTCGCAGTTGCTGTCGGGCAAACGCAAGCTAAGCGTTCGTCAGATTCAGGCGCTGGCCCAGCGCTTTGGCGTCACGGCTGAGACGTTCCTGGGGTGAGAAGACATTATTGGTTATAAAAAGTCGGCCCGTAGCCGCAGCCCGATGGTTGGGCTACGGGGCGTGTCACGCCATGACGGGCGCCCGCTCACAAAGCACCTTCAACGCCTCCCCCCACTGCCGGTTGTCATTCAAACAAGGCACCAACACCAACTCCTCCCCCCCCGCCTCGATAAACTGCTCCTTGCCTCGATCACCAATCTCCTCCAGCGTCTCGATGCAATCGGCGACGAACGCCGGGCACATCACCAGCAAGCGTTTCACGCCCTGCTTGGCCAGCTCGTCGAGGCGTGCCTCGGTGTAGGGTTCGATCCATTTGTTCTTGCCCAAGCGCGACTGGAACGACACGGACCACTTGCCGTCCGGCAGGCCCATTTTTGCCGCGAAGGCGGCGGCGCTGCGCATGCACTGGCCGCGGTAGCAGTTGGCGAGCACTTCGGGGCTGGACTCGGCGCAGCAGTCGGGGCGGCGCACGTCGTGGCCGGGGTTGAGCTTGGTCAGGTGGCGTTCGGGCAGGCCGTGGAAGCTCAGCAGCAGGTGGTCGAACGGCTGGGCGTCCAGGTACGGCCTGGCGCTGGCCACCAGGGCGTCGATGTACTCGGGTTGGTCGAAGAACGGCTGCAGCAGCTTGAAGCGCACCGGCAGCTTTTTCTCCTGCACCACCTTTTTCGCTTCCTCGATGACCGTGGTCACGGTGCTGTCGGCGAACTGCGGGTACAGCGGCGCCAGGGTGATGTCGCGCACGCCCTGGGCGGCCAGGCGGGTGAGCACGGTGTCCAGGGACGGCTCGCCGTAGCGCATGGCGATTTCCACCGGGCCGTGGGTCCACTGTTCGCGCATCACCGCTTCCAGGCGGCGGGTGAGCACGACCAGGGGCGAGCCTTCGTCCCACCAGATGCTGGCGTAGGCGTGGGCCGACTGCTCCGGGCGCTTGATCAGGATCAGCGACACCAGCAGCCGCCGCACCGGCCAGGGCAGGTCGATGACGTACGGGTCCATCAGGAACTGGTTGAGGTAGCGGCGCACGTCGGCCACGGAGGTGGAAGCTGGCGAACCCAGGTTGACCAGCAGCAGAGCGTGATCGGTCATGCAACGTCCTAATTTCAGAGGCGCGGGACGAGGTCGCCCAGCGCCGATTGCAGATCATTGAAACGGAAGGTAAACCCTGCCGCCAGTAAACGCACCGGGCGGGCCCGTTGGCCGCCCAGCAATAAATCCGACATCTCGCCCAGGCCCACCCGCAGCACCAGTCCCGGCAAGGGCATGAACGCAGGCCGGTGCAGGGCACGGCCCAGGCGCCGGGCGAACTCGCGGTTGCGCACCGGCTCTGGCGCACAGGCATTATAAGGACCGCTGGCGTCGTCCTTGTGCAAAAGAAAATCAATCAGGCCGATTTGATCGTCGATGTGCACCCAGGGCATGAACTGCCGGCCACTGCCGATGGGCCCGCCCACGCCCAGCTTGAACGGCACCTTCAGGCGCTTGAGCATGCCGCCCTCGCTGGCCAGCACCAGCCCGGTACGCACCAGCACCACGCGTATGCCCAACTCTTCGGCACGCTGGGCTGTCTCTTCCCAGGCAATGCACAAGTCGCTGGCGAAATCCTTGCGCACCGGTTGCGACTGCTCGGTAAGCTCGCGCTCGCCGCCGTCACCGTAGTAGCCCACCGCCGAGCCGGATATCAACACCGGGGGGCGCTGCTGGCGCTGCTCCAGCCAGGCGATCAGTTGCTCGGTGAGGCCGACGCGGCTTTTCCACAGCAGCTGGCGACGGCGCTCCGTCCACGGCCGGTCGGCGATGGGCGCGCCGGCGAGGTTGATGACCGCGTCGACGGTCTCTTCGCCCAGCTCGTCCAGGCGGCCGATACCTGCCACCTCGCGGCCGCACAAACGCGCCACGCTCGTCGGCTGGCGGCTCCACACCGTGAGGCGGTGGCCCTGCGCCAGCCAGTGCTGGCAAAGCCTGCGACCGATAAGGCCCGTACCGCCGGTCAGCAAAATGTGCATGACTGCTTCCTCGTGTAGCGTTGAAGGCAAATCGCTAGTCTATTTTTAAGAGAGAAGGCACTTTTGCCCACGGACTGCTCTCACATAGACACAGAGCAAACGGAAAAAGGACGACAGTAACTTATACTAACAATGATTATTGTACAGGTTTGTCCTTAAGCGTAGTCTGTGCAAAGAAGTAACGAGGCCACCATGACAGTACCTATTGCGATCATCGGTACCGGCATTGCCGGACTCTCCGCTGCCCAGGCGTTGTTCAAGGCCGGGCACGCGCCACACCTCTTCGACAAAAGCCGCGGCCCGGGTGGCCGTGCGTCCAGCAAGCGCAGCGACGCCGGCTCCCTGGACCTGGGGGCGCAGTACTTCACCGCCCGCGACCGGCGCTTCGTCGACCAGGTGCAACGCTGGCAAAGCGTGGGCTGCGTGGAAGAATGGAAGCCGCAGCTGTTCAACGCCCGCGGCAGCCTGCTCAGCCCCTCCCCCGACGAACAGACCCGCTGGGTCGGCACCCCGCGCATGGGCTCGATCGCCAAGGCCATGCTCGGCGACATGAACGCGGTGTTCGGCTGCCGCATCACCGAGGTGTTCCGCGGCAAGCACCACTGGCACCTGCTGGACGCCGAAGGCTGCAGCCACGGCCCGTTCAGCCACGTGATCATCGCCCTGCCCGCGCCCCAGGCCACCGCCCTGCTGGCCGCCGCGCCAAAACTTGCCGGCGTGGCCGCCGGGGTGCAGATGGAGCCCACCTGGGCCATCGCCCTGGCGTTCGACAAGCCGCTGGAAACCGCCATGCAAGGCTGCTTCGTGCAAGACAGCCCGCTCGACTGGCTGGCCTGCAACCGCAGCAAGCCAGGGCGCGAAGCCACCCTGGACACCTGGGTGCTGCACGCCACCAGCAGTTGGAGCAAACAGCACATCGACCTGCCCAAGGAAGAGGTGATCGAGCAACTGCACGGCGCCTTCGCCGAACTGGCCAACTGCGCCATGCCGGCGCCGGTGTTCAGCATCGCCCACCGCTGGCTCTACGCCCGCCCTGCGTCCGCGCACGAGTGGGGCGCCCTGGCCGACGCCGACCTGGGGCTGTACGCCTGTGGCGACTGGTGCCTGTCCGGCCGGGTGGAAGGCGCCTGGCTCAGCGGCCTGGAAGCGGCCCGCCGGCTGCTTGAACACCTGGAATGACTGCCCCGCTGCACCGCCTTGACCCGCGCAAACTGCTGCTGTCCAAATGGACGGCAGCCCATCCCCGGCAACGGGAAAAACACTTCCTGGTGACCGAACTGTTTCGGGACGAGGAAGGCACCGTCCTCGAGATTGAACTGCAGGCCGTCCTGACCCGGCGCAGCGAACGAATGCCGTGGCAGGCGCTGCGCGATGCGCAGACCTGGCTGATGGGCTGGCGCTGACACCCCCCCGCCAAACTCCCCCGTAGCAGCGGCCGCAGGCCGCGTCCCTGCCACCGCGCAGCATCAGGCACACCGCATAATGGCCGACGCAGCCTGCGGCAGCTGCTACGGGGGCTTAAATCTTGTACAAACTGTTTGACTTGTACAGCCTTCGTTCTACTATGAAGGTAAGTTGTACAAGATCACCTGCCTGTACAAGAGTGTACGCCCATGCCCAACTCCCCCAAGCCCCGCATCGGTATCAGCGCCTGCCTGCTCGGCGCCGAGGTGCGCTACAACGGCGGGCACAAGGAATCGCGCCTGTGCACCCACGCCCTGGCCGAACATTTTGATTTCGTCCCGGCCTGCCCTGAGGTCGCGATTGGCCTGGGCATCCCGCGCCAGCCCATCCGCCTGGTGGGCGACGCCCAGGCGCCCCGCGCGCTGGGCACCGTTGACGCCAGCGTCGATGTGACCCAGCCCCTGGCCGACTACGGCACACAAATGGCCGCGCAGATGGAAGACCTCAGCGGCTACATCTTCATGCACAAGTCGCCGTCCTGCGGCCTGGAGCGGGTCAAGGTCTACCGCGACAACGGCGCGCCACAGCACGAAGGCGGCCGCGGCATTTACGCCGAAGCGTTCTGCGCCGCGCGGCCCGACCTGCCGGTGGAAGAAGACGGGCGCCTGTGCGACGCCGTGCTGCGCGAGAACTTCATCGTCCGCGTGTACGCCTACGCCGACTGGCAGGCGCTGCTGCGCGAAGGCCTGAGCCGTGGCGGCCTGATGCAGTTCCATTCGCGCTACAAGTACCAGCTGATGGCCAACAACCCGCTGCAATACAAGGTGCTGGGCAAGCTGCTGGGCACCATGGGCCGTGGCGACGCCAGTGAAATCGGCCCGCGCTATTTCAGCGAGCTGATGGAAGCGCTGAAACGCTGCGCCACCCGCGGCACCCACAGCAACGTGCTGCAGCACCTGAGCGGCTACTTCAAGCGCACCCTCAGCGACGGCGACCGCCAGGAAATGCAGCACCTGATCGAACAGTACCGCCTGGGCATCGTGCCGCTGGTGGTGCCCCTCACCCTGCTCAAGCATCACCTGCGCCTGCACCCCGACCCTTATGTGAGCCAGCAGGTGTACCTGCAGCCGCACCCGGAAAACCTCAGCCTTCGAAATGCGATCTGACCCCATGAACACTCCAACCCCCGAGGGCGACGACGCCATCCAGGCCATGCGTGACGGCTGGCTGCCGATTCGCGAAGTGGCGCGCCAGACCGGCGTCAACCCGGTCACCCTGCGCGCCTGGGAGCGGCGCTACGGCCTGATCGTGCCGCACCGCACCGCCAAGGGCCACCGCCTGTACGGCGCCGAGCACGTGCAGCGCATTCAGCAGATCCTCACCTGGCTGGGCCGCGGCGTGGCCGTGGGCCAGGTCATGGCCCTGCTCGACAACGGCCAGGCGGCCACGCCCCTGGCCCATGACGGCGGCGACTGGATGCCGCTGCGCGCCAGCCTGCTGCAGGCCATTGGCGAGCTGGCCGAGCGCCGCGTCGACGACACCTTCAACCAGGCCATGGCCCTGTACCCGCCGGTAACCCTGTGCGAGCACCTGCTACTGCCCTTGCTGGAGGAACTGGAACAACGCTGGCAAGGCCAGTTCGGCGCACAGATGGAGCGGGTGTTCTTCCTGTCCTGGCTGCGCAGCAAGCTGGGCGCGCGCATCTACCACAACAACCGCCAGCTCAATGGCGCCCCGCTGCTGCTGGTGAACCAGTCCGACCTGCCCCTGGAACCCCACCTGTGGCTGTGCGCCTGGCTGGCCAGCAGCGCCGATTGCCCGGTGGAAGTGTTCGACTGGCCGCTGCCGCCCGGTGAACTGGCCCTGGCCGCCGAACGCCTGGGCGCACGGGCGGTGCTGCTGTACTCGGCCAGGCCGCTGAACCTTGCGCAGCTGCCGCGGCTGCTGGCCGGGCTGGACGGCGAAACCCTGATAGTCGGACCAACGGTATGCATCCATCAGCACGACTGGCCCGTACATAACCTCGAGACCGGGCGCCTGCACCTGCTCGACACCCCGCTGGCAGCCCAGCAATGCCTGCAGCGCCTGGGGGTGCTCTGACATGACTACACACGGAAAACCCATGCAACTGATCTGGTTCCGCACTGACCTGCGCCTGCACGACAACACCGCCCTGGCCGCCGCCTGCGCCAAGGGCCCGACCCTGGCCGTGTGGCTGGTGAGCCCTGGCCAGTGGCAACAGCACGACGACGCCGCCTGCAAGGTCGACTTCTGGCTGCGCAACGTGCAACAGCTCAGCGAACAGCTGGCGCAAAAGCATATTCCCCTGCTGATCCGCACCATCGACACCTGGGACCAGGCGCCCGAGGCACTGCTGCAACTGTGCCAACAACACCACGTCGAGCACGTGCACTGCAACGAGGAATACGGCGTCAACGAAAGCCACCGCGATGCCGCCGTGGCCCAGGCGCTGGACGCCGCGGGCATCGGCTTCGACAGCCACCTGGACCAGTTGCTGTTCCAGCCCGGCAGCATCCTCACCAAGACCGGCAACTACTTCCAGGTGTTCAGCCAGTTCCGCAAGGTCTGCTACGAGCGCCTGCACCACGGCATTCCCGCCGTGGTCCGCGCGCCCAAGGCCCAGGCGCCCGTGCACATCGCCCGCGACAAGGTGCCCGCCGAAGTGCAAGGCTTCCCCACCCCCAGCGCCGCACTGCAGGCGCTGTGGCCGGCCGGCGAGGACGAGGCCAAGCACCGCCTGGACCAGTTCGTCGACGAGCCCATCGAGTACTACCAGCACGAGCGGGACATTCCCTCGCGGCCGGGCACCAGCCAGCTCTCGGCCTACCTGGCCGCCGGGGTGATCTCGCCGCGCCAGTGCCTGCACGCCGCGCTCAACCACAACCATGGCGAGTTCGACAGCGGCAACGTCGGCGCGGTGACCTGGATCAACGAGCTGCTGTGGCGCGAGTTCTACAAGCACATCCTGGTGGGCTACCCGCGGGTGTCCATGCACCGCGCCTTCCGCAGCGAGACCGAGGCCCTGGCCTGGCGCCATGCGCCCAAGGAACTGGAAGCCTGGCAGCGCGGCCGCACCGGTATCCCGATCATCGACGCGGCCATGCGCCAGTTGCTCGAAACCGGCTGGATGCACAACCGCCTGCGCATGGTGGTGGCGATGTTCCTGACCAAGAACCTGCTGATCGACTGGCGCGAAGGCGAGCGCTTCTTCATGCGCCACCTGATCGACGGCGACCTGGCCGCCAACAACGGCGGCTGGCAATGGAGCGCCTCCACCGGCACCGACGCGGCGCCCTACTTCCGCATCTTCAACCCCCACAGCCAGTCGGCACGTTTTGACGAACACGGGGTGTTCCTCAAGGAATGGCTGCCGGAACTGGCCGACCTGGGCAGCAAGGAAATCCACAACCCGGCCGGCGCCGGCGGATTGTTTGGCCCTGCGGATTACCCGCGCCCCATCGTCGACCTGGGCAAGAGCCGCGACCGCGCCCTCACCGCGTTCAAGAACCTGCCGCAGCGCCAGGTCAGTGGAGGCCATCATGGCTGACGTGCCCCGCCGCATCTGGCTGACCGGCGCCAGCAGCGGCCTGGGCGAGGCCATGGCCGAAGCCCTGCTGCTGGAAGGTGCGCAGGTAGCGATCAGCGCCCGTTCCGAAGGGCCGCTGCGCCTGCTGGAACGGCGCTTTCCCGGCCAGGTGCTGGTGGTGCCCGGCGACCTCACCGACCACGACCAGGTCAAGGCCATCGGCGCCAGCATCGAGCAGGCCTGGGGCGCGCTGGACAGCGTGATCCTCAACGCCGGCACCTGCGAGTACGTCGACGCCCAGCACTTCGACGCGCTAATTTTCGAGCGGGTGATCCGCACCAACCTGTTCGCCAGCAGCTACTGCATCGAGGCGGCCCTGCCGCTGCTGCGCAAGGGCGTGCGCCCGCACCTCACCGGCGTCGCCAGCGCGGTCACCTACCTGCCGCTGCCGCGCTCGGAAGCCTACGGCGCCTCCAAGGCGGGGCTGCGCTACCTGTTCGAGTCGCTGCGGGTGGACCTGGCCCAGGAGCACATCGACGTCACCGTGGTCAGCCCCGGCTTTGTCGACACGCCGCTGACGCAGAAAAACGATTTCCCCATGCCGATGATGATCAGCGCCGAAGAGGCCGCCCGGCACATAGTCGAGCGCCTGGACAAGCGGCCGCTGGAAATCGCCTTCCCGGCCCTGTTCATGACCGCCCTGTGGCCGCTGTCGCGGCTGCCGGCGCGGCTCAAGCTGATCATCGGCAAGCGCATGGTGCGCCCGAACCCACTGGAAGGGGACAACTGATGAAAATCGCCGTGATCGGCAGCGGCATCGCCGGCCTGACCTGCGCCTACCTGCTCAGCCGCGAGCACCAGGTGGAGGTGTTCGAAGCCTCCTCGTGGATCGGCGGGCACACCCACACCCTGGACATCGAGCACCAGGGCCGGCACTACGCGATCGATACCGGCTTCATCGTCTTCAACGAGTGGACCTACCCCAACTTCATTGCCCTGCTGGACCAGTTGGGCGTGCCCTTCAAGGCCACCGAGATGAGCTTCTCGGTCAGCGACCCGCGCAGCGGCCTGGAATACAACGGCAACAACCTCAACAGCCTGTTCGCCCAGCGCGGCAACCTGTTGTCCCCCGGCTTCTGGGGCATGCTCAAGGACATCCTGCGCTTCAACCGCGAAGCCGTGGCCGACCTTGCCAGCCACCGCATCACCGCGCAGACCACCCTGGGCCAGTACCTGCGCACCAAGGGCTACGGCCAGCGTTTCATCAATCACTACATCGTGCCCATGGGCGCGGCTATCTGGTCCATGTCACTGCAGGACATGCTGGGTTTTCCGCTGCAGTTCTTCGTGCGGTTCTTCAAGAACCACGGCTTGCTCTCGGTCACCCATCGGCCGCAGTGGTTCGTGGTGGAAGGTGGCTCCAGCCGCTACATTGCGCCGCTCACCGCAGGCTTCGCCGAGCATATCCACCTGGACTGCGCCGTCAGCCGCGTGGAACGTGACGCCGACGGCGTGACCCTGCACAGCCCGCGCGGCGCCGAGCGGTTCGACAAGGTGGTGTTTGCCTGCCACAGCGACCAGGCCATGGCGCTGCTGGCCGCGCCCAGCGACGCCGAGCAACAGATCCTCGGCGCCCTGCCCTACGCCGACAACGACGTGGTGCTGCACACCGACACCCGCCTGCTGCCCACCCGCCCCCTGGCCTGGGCCAGCTGGAATTACCGGCTGGACGGCAGCGGCCTGGCCGCCGCCGTCACCTACGACATGAACATCCTGCAAGGCCTGCAAGGCCCCACCACCTTCTGCGTCAGCCTCAACCAGAGCGCGGCCATCGACCCGGCCCAGGTGCTGGCGCGCTACACCTACGCCCACCCGCAATACAGCCTGGCGGGGATGGCCGCGCAAGCGCGCTGGCAGGAACTGCACGGCGTGCAACACACCTACTATTGCGGCGCCTACTGGGCCAACGGCTTCCACGAAGACGGGGTCACCAGCGCCCTGCGCGTGGCCCACGCGTTCGGGCAGGCGCTATGAACAGCGCCCTGTACAGCGGCTGGGTCAGCCACCGGCGGTTCGCCCCGCGCGGGCACCAGTTCCGCTACCGCATCGGCCTGCTGTACCTGGACCTGGCCGAACAGGCCCAGGTGCTGGGGCTGTCGCCGCTGGCAGGGCACAGCCGCTGGGCGCCGTTCGCCTTTCGCGAAAGCGACTACCTGCGCGAACACACGGCCAGCGGCCTGCCCCTGGCCGACGCCGTGCGCCAGTGCGTGGCGCGGGCCCTGGGCTTCAGCCCCGACGGCGCGATCCGCCTGCTGACCCAGGCGCGCAGCTTCGGCCTGGCGTTCAACCCAGTCAGTTTCTTCTACTGCTTCAACGCCCAGGAGCAGCTGGTGGCCATCCTCTGCGAGGTCACCAACACCCCCTGGCGCGAGCGCTACCACTACGTGCTGCCGGCCGGGGGTGAAGGTTTCCAGCACTTCGCCGTGGCCAAGGCCTTCCATGTCTCGCCGTTTTTGCCCCGCGACCTGGAATACCGCATGAGCTTCAGCCCCCCGGCGCAGCGCCTGGGCGTGCACATGGCCGACTGGCAGGGCGAGACCAAGGTCTTCGACGCCACCTTGACCCTGCACCGCCACGCCATGAGCCGCGGCAACCTGCATCGCCAGCTGCTGGCCTTTCCCTGGATGACCGCCAAGACCTGCCTGGCCATCTACTGGCAGGCCCTGCGCCTGGCGCTGAAACGCATTCCCATCGTCAACCACAGTCGCGCGCAGGGTTCATATCGCGCCGCCACCGCCCACGCAAAGGAACGACGCCATGAATAGTTTCGAGGCCAAGGCCACACCGTTCAGCACTTACGGCATGACCAGCGCTTTGCTGCGCCGTGGCGTGCTGCGGCAACTGAACTCGCTGCGCCACGGCCAGTTGCTGGTGGTGGAAGGCGACGAGCACCTGCGGTTCGGCAACCCTGCCTCGCCACTGGTGGGGGAAATTCACGTGCAGGACGCCTCCGCCTGGGGGCTGGTGGCCAGCGGCGGCTCCATCGGCGCCGGCGAAGCCTTTATCCACGGCTACTGGACCAGCCCGGACCTGACCGCGGTGATTCGCGTGTTCGTCAGCAACCTCGACGTGCTGGACGCCATGGAGGGCGGCCTGGCGCGCCTCAGCCGGCCGCTGGTGCGCGGCCTGCACTGGCTCAACCGCAACACCCGCAAGGGCTCGCAGAAGAACATCGCCGCCCACTACGACCTGGGCAATGACCTGTTCGAGCAATTCCTCGACCCGACCATGATGTACTCGGCCGCGCAGTTCACCCGCACCGACGACAGCCTGGAACAGGCGCAGTTGAACAAGCTGGAACGCATCTGCCAGAAACTGGCGCTCACCCCCGGCGACCACCTGCTGGAAATCGGCACCGGCTGGGGCAGCATGGCGCTGTACGCGGCCAGCCACTACGGCTGCCGGGTGACCACCACCACGCTGTCGAAGGAACAGTACGACTACACCCGCCAGCGCATCGAGGCCCAGGGCCTGCAAGACCGCGTGACCCTGCTGCTGTCCGACTACCGCGACCTGACCGGCAGCTACGACAAGCTGGTGTCCATCGAGATGATCGAAGCCGTGGGCCACCGTTTCCTGCCCACCTACTTCCAGAAGTGCGCGGCGCTGCTCAAGCCCGACGGGGTGATGCTGCTGCAGGCCATCACCATTCGCGAGCAGCGCTACGAGCAGGCGCGGCACAGCGTCGATTTCATCCAGCGCTACATCTTCCCCGGCGGCGCGCTGCCTTCCGTGCAGGCGATGCTGCAGATCGTCGGCCGCGACACCGACATGAACCTGCTGCACATGGAAGACTTCGGCCTGCACTACGCGCGCACCTTGCGCCTGTGGCACGACAACTTCCGCCGCGCCCACAACCGCCTGCGCGAACTGGGCTACGACGAGTATTTCCTGCGCCTGTGGGAGTTCTACCTGTGCTACTGCGAGGGCGGCTTCCTGGAGCGCACCATCGGCACCGCGCAACTGCTGCTGGCCAAGCCGGCGGCGCAACCACAACCGCTGCTCGGGCGCTTCGATGCTTGAGAAGCTGGCCAATGCCGTGCTGTTCCAGGCCGGCTGGCTGGCCTGCGTGCTGGGCGGCAACAGCGGTTGGTTGATCGTGGTGCTGGTAATTCTGGTGGGGCACTGGTGCTGGCACGGCGACGGGCGCCTGATGGTCGAGGCGTTCGTGCTGGGCGTGGCGCTGGACAGCGGCCTGATGTGGCTGGACGTCTACGACTTCCACCCCAATGGCCGGCTGTTGCCCATGTGGCTGGCCCTGCTGTGGCCGTTGCTGGCCACCACCCTGCGCCATTGCCTGGCCTGGACGGCCCGGCCCTGGTGGCTGGCGGCGGGGTTGGGCGCGGTGGCGGGGCCACTGTCGTATTACGCCGGCGGGAGAATGGCGGGGGTGGGTTTTCCGTATGGGCTGGTGCCGACGATGCTGGGGTTGGGGGTGTTGTGGGCAGCGGTGTTCGTTGGGCTGCAACACCGGGCTAATCCCTGACGCGGCCTGCGGCCGCTGCTACGCAAGCCCGTAGCAGCTGCCGAAGGCGGCGTCCGGCCGCAAAGATCGAGCAGGGCCGTTGTCGTATTACGCCGGCGGCAGAATGGCGGGGGGTGGGGTCTTGTGGGCAGCGGTGTTCGTTGGGCTAACCGCTGACGCGGCCTTTGGCCGCTGCTACGCAAGCCCGTAGCAGCTGCCGAAGGCGGCGTCCGGCCGCAAACCGATTAGAACCCCAACGGCATCCGATAATTGATCGAATAGGCCTGGATACCGTCGTTCGGCTCCTTGATGCCGCCGTTGGAATAATGGATCGCGCGAATCGACACTTCCTGGTTACCCGCGAAGCGCAGGCCGAAGCCGATGCGGTCTTCGAAGTTGAAGGAAGTGCCCAGTTTGTTGTCATCGATCTGCAACTTCGAGAACACCGACACGCCAATACCGGCTTCGACGAACGGCTTCACCGCACCGCCATCGAATTCATAGCGAAACACCGGGGCGAACGACAGGGTGTTGTTCGACGGGCCACGGTTGGATGAAGTCCAGTAGGTGTAGCCGCCGTCCCAGTAGCCGGTCAGGCGCCCGGTGCTGGTCTGGAACCAGCTCTGGTCCCAGTCCGACTGCAGCCCCAGGCGGTAGACCATCGAGCCCTCCCCCGTGGTCCCCACCGACACCGAACCATCCAGTGCGTGTGCTGCCATGCTCTGTCCCAGGGTAAACGCTGCAAGCGCAGCCAAGCCGAACAGTTTCTTCATCAGGAACATCCTATGTCTAATGCCGTTTTTTGGTTTTATACGTCTTGAATGACGAAACTATAGAAATCCGGACATCGATGATGGTTCATCGCCACATTAGGAGTTTGTACGATTATTTATCGTACAAATCCACTAACAATGTCAGATTTTTCCCAAAGCATAGGCAGGATATTCTGGAAGTGCTGGGGATCACCGCTGGTCCAGAAGTGCGCGGGGGTGGCCGGGCCAGCCGCCAGCAGGCCGCGCTGGTCCAGCAGGCGCTGCAGTTGGCGGGCCACGGCGGCGCCGGTATCAATGAGGATAACGTTGCCGGGGATCATTTCCCGCAACAGCGGCTTGAGGAAGGGGTAGTGCGTGCAGCCCAGGATCAGCGTGTCGCAGCCAGCGGCCAGCAGCGGCGTCACGTAGTGCTGCAGCAAGGTGCGCAGGGCATCGCTGTGCAACTGGCCGGTCTCGATCAGCTCCACCAGGCCCGGGCAGGGTTGGGTCACCACCTTCACGTCGTTGGCAAAGCGGTCCAGCAGCGCGGCGAACTTGGCGCTCTGCAGGGTGCCCGTGGTGGCCAGCACGCCCACCACGCCGCTGCGGGTGGCTGCGGCGGCAGGTTTCACCGCCGGTTCCATACCCACGATGGGCCAATCGGGGTAGCGCTCGCGCAGGTCCGCCACCGCCGCTACCGTGGCGGTGTTGCAGGCCAGCACCAGGGCCTTGGCGCCCCGCTCGCGGAAGAACTCGGCCACGGCCACGCAGCGCTCGCGAATGAACGCCGGGGACTTCTCGCCGTAGGGAATGTGGCCGCAGTCGGCCACGTACAACAGGGATTCGTGGGGCAACAGGGCGCGGATTTCACCGAGCACCGACAGCCCGCCGACGCCGGAATCGAAGACCCCGACCGGCGCTTCAGCCACGGGCCGGGCCACAGACGCTGCACTCCGGGTCGCGCTTGACCCGCAGCTCGCGGAAGCGGCTGCCCAGGGCGTCCACCAACAGCAGGCGGCCCACCAGCGGGTCGCCGAAACCGGCCAGCAGCTTCAGGGCCTCCAGGGCTTGCAGGCTGCCCACCAGGCCCACCAGCGGGCCGACCACGCCGGCCTCGCTGCAGGTCAGTTCGGCCTCGCTGCCGTGGCCGTACAGGCAGTGGTAGCAGGGGCTTTCCGGGCGGCGCGGGTCGAACACCGACAGTTGCCCTTCGAGGCGGATGGCGGCGCCGCTGACCAGTGGCTTGCCAGCCGCCACGCACGCGGCGTTGACCGCCTCGCGGGTGCCGAAGTTGTCGGAGCAGTCCAGCACCAGGTCCACCGCCGCCACCGCGGCGGCCAACGAGTCTTCATCCAGCGCCGCGCGGTGGGCCACCAGCTTGACCTTGGGGTTGATCGCCTCCAGGCGCTGCAGGGCCGAATCGACCTTGCTCATGCCCACGGTGGAGGTGTCATGCAACACCTGGCGCTGCAGGTTGGTGAGGTCCACGGTGTCGAAGTCGGCCAGGTGCAGCTCACCCACCCCGGCGGCAGCCAGGTACAGGGCCACGGGCGAGCCGAGGCCACCCAGGCCGACGATCAGCGCGCGGCTGGCCTTGAGCTTCAACTGGCCGTCGATGTCCACTTGGGACAGCAGCACCTGGCGGCTGTAGCGCAGCAGTTCCTCGTCGCTCAGCATGCCAGGCGCCCGAGGGTGATGCGTTCGTGGCCGCCGAGGTCTTCGCGGCTCTCGATCTGTTCGAAATCATGCTTGGCCAGCAGCTCGCGCACGGCGGCAGCCTGGTCGTAGCCGTGCTCCAGCAGCAGCCAGCCACCGGCCTCCAGGTGGGCCGGCGCCTGGGCAATGATGGTGCGCAGGTCGTCGAGACCATCGTCGCCGGCCACCAGCGCGCTGGCGGGTTCGAAACGCACGTCGCCCGCCACCAGGTGCGGGTCGGCGGCGCGGATGTACGGCGGGTTGCTGATGATCATCTGGAAACGCTCGCCCTGCAGGGCGCCGTACCAGTGGCTTTCCAGCACCCGCACGTTGCCCAGGCGCAGGCGCTCGCGGTTGCGTTCGGCCAGGGCCACGGCCTCGGCCACGCGGTCCACCGCGGTCACCTGCCAGCCACCGCGCTCGCTGGCCAGGGCCAGGGCGATGGCGCCGGTGCCGGTGCCCAGGTCGAGCACCTTGGCCGGCGTGGCCGGCAGCAGCTCCAGGGCCGTTTCCACCAGCAGCTCGGTGTCCGGCCGCGGGATCAGCGTGTGCGGCGCCACTTCCAGGTCCAGCTTCCAGAAGCCCTGCTGGCCGAGGATGTAGGCCACCGGCTCGCCCTGGCGGCGCCGTTGCAGGTAGCTGTCGAAGGTGGCCGCCGCCTCGGTGGTGACGATGCGCTCCGGCCAGGTGTGCAGGTAGCTGCGGTTCTTGCCCAGGGCTGCCGCCAGCAGCAATTCGATGTCCAGGCGCGCCGTCGGGGACTCGGGCAGTTCGGCGCTTCTGAGCAGACTGGCAATGATCGTCATTTACTCACCCAATGCCGCAAGTTGATCCGCCTGGTATTCGGCCAGCAGCGGCTCGATGACCGCGTCGACACCACCGGCCATGATTTCGTCCAGGGAATACAGGGTCAGGTTGACACGATGGTCGGTCACCCGGCCCTGCGGGAAGTTGTAGGTACGGATGCGCTCGGAACGGTCGCCCGAGCCCACCAGCAGCTTGCGCTCGCTGGCGATGGCGTTGGCCGCGGCGCTGGTCTGCATGTCGTTGAGCTTGGCCGACAGCCAGGCCATGGCGCGCGCACGATTCTTGTGCTGCGAGCGCTCTTCCTGGCATTCCACTACCGTGCCGGTGGGCAAGTGGGTGATGCGGATGGCCGAGTCGGTGGTGTTGACGTGCTGGCCGCCGGCGCCCGAGGAGCGGAAGGTGTCGACGCGCAGGTCGGCCGGGTTGATCTCGATGGCCACGCGCTCATCGGGTTCGGCCAGCACCGCCACGGTGCAGGCCGAGGTGTGGATACGGCCCTGGGACTCGGTTTCCGGCACACGCTGCACGCGATGGGCACCGGACTCGAACTTCAGCTTGCCGTAGACGTTCTCGCCCTCGACCCGGGCGATCACCTCTTTATAGCCGCCGTGCTCACCCTCGTTCTCCGAGAGGATCTCGACCCGCCAGCCACGCTTCTCGGCGTAGCGCGAATACATGCGGAACAGGTCGCCGGAGAAGATCGCCGCCTCGTCGCCACCGGTGCCGGCGCGGATCTCGAGGAACACGTTGCGGCTGTCGTTGGGGTCCTTGGGCAGCAGCATGCGCTGTAGGTCGCCTTCCAGCACCTGCAGTTGCTCCTTGGCTTCGCGCACTTCCTCGACGGCCATCTCGCGCATGTCGGGGTCACTGTCCTTGAGCAGCGCCTGGGCGCCTTCCAGGTCGTCCTGCACCTTGCACCAGGCCTGGTAGCCGGCCACGATCGGCTCCAGCTCCGCGTATTCACGGGAGAAGGCGCGGAAACGGGCCTGATCGGAAATGATCTCGGCGTCGCCCAACAGGGCGGTCAGTTCCTCGAAACGATCCTGGATCGTGTCCAGTTTATTGAGCAGTGACGCTTTCATTGCGGGGGTTTATCCGTGGGGCCCTCGTTGAGGGCAAAGAGTTCCTGGGCCATGGCCAGCGCATCGAGGCGGCCTTCGGCAGACAGCTTTTTAAGCTGCACGCTCGGCGCATGCAGCAATTTGTTGGTCAGCCCGCGGGCCAGTTGCACCAGCACTTCCTCGGCGCTGCTGCCATTGGCCAGCAACCGCTGGGCCTTTTGCAATTCTTCGTCGCGCAGGCGCTCGCTTTGCTGGCGGTACGCCTTGAGCACGTCCACCGCCGCCAGCTCGCGCAGGCGCGCCATGAAATCGTCGACGCCACCGCTGACCAGTTGCTCGGCGGCCTGGGCAGCGCCCTGGCGGCTCTTGAGGTTCTCGGCCACCACGTCGTGGAGGTCGTCGACGCTGTACAGGTAAACGTCGTCCAACTCGCCGACTTCTGGCTCGATATCGCGCGGTACGGCGATGTCGACCATGAAGATCGGCTTGTGCTTGCGCAGCTTCAGCGCGCTTTCCACCGCGCCCTTGCCCAGGATCGGCAACTGGCTGGCAGTGGAGCTGATGACGATGTCGCTGTTGACCAGTTCCTGCGGGATGTCGGACAGCAACACCGCGTGGGCACCGAACTGCGCGGCCAGGGTGCTGGCACGCTCCAGGGTCCGGTTGGCCACCACGATGCGCTTCACGCCCTGCTCGTGCAGGTGCCGGGCGACCAGGGTAATGGTCTCGCCGGCGCCGATCAGCAGCGCCTGGCTGCGCTGCAAATCGCTGAAGATCTGCTTGGCCAGGCTCACGGCGGCGAACGCCACCGACACCGGGTTCTCGCCGATGGCCGTGTCGGTGCGCACCTGCTTGGCGGCACTGAACGTGGCCTGGAACAACCGGCCCAGCAGCGGGCCAATGGTACCTGCCTCGCGGGCCACGGCATAGGCGGACTTCATCTGCCCGAGGATCTGCGGTTCGCCCAGCACCAGCGAGTCGAGGCCCGAGGCCACGCGCATCATGTGGCGCACGGCCGCGTCGTCCTCGTGCACGTAGGCACTGGCACGCAATTCGTCGTAGCTGAGCTTGTGATAGTCGGCCAGCCAGCGCAGCACAGTCTCTGCGGCCAGGTGGTCCTGTTCTATATAAAGCTCGCTACGGTTGCAGGTAGAGAGGATCGCAGCTTCGCGGCTGTCGGTCAGGCGGCAGAGCTGCTGCAAGGCTTCGACCAGCTGCTCGGGGGTGAAAGCCACGCGTTCGCGCACATCCACCGAGGCAGTCTTATGGTTGATACCGAGGGCAAGGAAGGCCATTCAAGGTCGCTGATGATGTCGATAAGCCGACAATTGTCCTACTTAGTCCGCCCCAGAACAACTACCGCAGTCTATTGTCCTAATAGTCTGCCCCCGCAGGTGCCATCGCTTATGGGTTTGCCCACAGGCTTGTGTCATGATGATCCGACCGCAGGTAAGTCGCCAAAACTCCCTATGAATAGATCCTCCGCGTTGTTCCTTGCTTTTGTCTTGCTCAATGGTTGCCAGGCCTGGCACCCCGGCAAGCCACAAGACGCCGCTGCCGTCCAGGACAGCACTCCAAAGCCTGCCGAGAAACCGGTGGTGTATGGCTCGTTCACTGAAGACACGGTCTTCAGCCTGTTGACGGCGGAGCTGGCCGGCCAGCGCAACCGCTTCGACATCGCCCTGGACAACTACGTGGATCAGGCGCGCAAGACCGGTGACCCCGGCGTTTCCGAACGCGCGTACCGCATCGCCGAGTACGTGGGCGCCGACCAGGCCGCCCTGGACACCGCGCTGATGTGGGCGAAAAACGCCCCTGCCGATCTGGACGCCCAACGCACCGCGGCCATCCAGCTGGCGCGCAATGGCCGTTACGACGAGTCCATGGTGTACATGGAAAAAGTCCTGCAGGGCCAGGGCGACACCCATTTCGATTTCCTCGCGCTGTCGGCCGCCGACACCGACCAGGACACCCGCAATGGCCTGTTGCAAAGTTTTGACCGGCTGCTGGTGAAGTACCCACGCAACAGCCAGTTGCTGTTCGGCAAGGCCTTGCTGCTGCAGCAAGACGGCGACAACCAGGGTGCGCTGACGCTGCTGGAGAAGAACCCGCCGCAGGACGGCGAAATCGCCCCTATCCTGCTGCACGCACGCCTGCTGCAACTGCTGGACCGCGGCAAGGAAGCGGTGCCGCTGCTGGAAAAAAGCCTGCGCAAATACCCTGACGACAAGCGCCTGCGCCTGACCTACGCGCGCATGCTGGTGGAACAGAACCGCATGGCCGACGCCAAGGTGCAGTTCGCCAGCCTGGTGCAGCAGTACCCCGAGGACGACGAGCTGCGCTACTCCCTGGCGCTGGTCTGCCTGGAAGCCAAGGCCTGGGACGAGGCCGCCGACTACCTGCACGAGCTGGTGGACCGCGGCGCCCACGTCGACTCCGCGCACCTGAACCTGGGCCGCATCGCCGAGGAAAAAGGCGACCCGCAGGGCGCCCTCGAGGAATACGCCCAGGTCGGTGGCGGCAACGACTACCTGCCCGCGCAGCTGCGCCAGGCCGACATCCTGATGGCCAGCGGCCGCGTCGACGAGGCGCGCAAACGCCTGGCCGCGGCACGCGAAGCCCAGCCCGACTACGCCATCCAGCTGTACCTGGTGGAGGCCGAGACCCTGGCCAACAACAACCAGCAGGACGCTGCCTGGCAGCTGCTGGCCAAGGCGCTGACGCTCTACCCCGACGACCTTAATCTGCTTTACACCCGCGCCATGCTCGCGGAAAAACGCAACGACCTGCAGCAGATGGAGGCCGACCTGCGCGCCATCATCAAGCGCGAGCCGAACAACGCCATGGCCCTCAACGCCCTGGGCTACACCCTGTCGGACCGCACCACGCGCTACGCAGAGGCCAAGGAGCTGATCGAACGCGCCCACAGCATCAATCCCGACGACCCCGCCGTGCTCGACAGCCTGGGCTGGGTCAACTACCGCCTGGGCAACCTCAACGAAGCCGAGCGCCTGCTGCGCCAGGCCCTGGCCGCCTTCCCCGACCAGGAAGTGGCCGCCCACCTGGGCGAAGTGCTGTGGGCCAACGGCAAGCAGCGCGAAGCCCGCGAAATCTGGGCCAAGTACCTGAAAGAACCCGCCGAGAGCCCTACCCTGCGCGCCACCGTGCTGCGCCTGACCGGATCCGAGACTCTATAACCTTATGTTTTTGCGCCACGTCATCACCTTCAGCCTGATCGCCCTGCTCGCCGGCTGTGCCGGCTTCGGTTCCCGCGAGGCCCTGCAGGGCCAGGGCAACCCGCAACAATGGAGCGCCCACAAGGCGCAACTGACCCAGCTGGACGGCTGGCAGATCGACGGCAAGGTCGGCATCCGCGCGCCCAAGGACTCGGGCAGCGGCACCCTGTTCTGGCTGCAACGCCAGGACTACTACGACATCCGCCTGTCCGGCCCGCTGGGCCGCGGTGCCGCGCGCCTGACCGGGCGCCCGGGCCAGGTGGTGCTGGAAGTCGCCAACCAGGGCCGCTATGAAGCAGCCACCCCCGAGCAACTGCTGGGCGAACAGCTGGGCTGGAACCTGCCGGTGTCGCACCTGGTGTGGTGGGTGCGCGGCCTGCCCGCCCCGGACACCAAGAGCAAGCTGACCCTGGACGGCGACAGCCGCCTGGCCAGCCTGGAACAGGATGGCTGGAGCGTCGAATACCTCAGCTACACCGAACAGAACGGCTACGCCCTGCCCGAGCGCATCAAGCTGCACGGCCAGGACCTGGACGTGACCCTGGTGGTCAAGTCATGGCAGCCACGGCAGCTGGGGCACTGACATGACCCAGCCACGCCTGACCCTGCCCGCCCCGGCCAAACTCAACCTGATGCTGCACATCCTGGGCCGCCGCGCCGACGGCTACCACGAGCTGCAGACCCTGTTCCAATTCCTCGACCACGGCGACGAACTGCAATTCGCCGTGCGCCAGGACGGCGAGATCCGCCTGCACACCGACATCGAGGGCGTGCCCCACGACAGCAACCTGATCGTGAAAGCCGCGCGCAAGCTGCAGGCGCTGACCGGCACCACGCTGGGCGCCGACATCTGGCTGCATAAAGTGCTGCCCATGGGTGGCGGCATCGGCGGCGGCAGTTCCGACGCCGCCACCACCCTGCTGGGCCTGGACCATTTGTGGAACACCGGCGCCGGCATCGACCGCCTGGCCGAGCTGGGCCTTTCCCTGGGCGCCGACGTGCCGGTTTTCGTCCGCGGGCACGCGGCGTTCGCCGAGGGCGTGGGCGAAATCCTTACCCCGGCCGAGCCCGAGGAACCCTGGTACCTGGTGCTCGTCCCGCAAGTCTCTGTTAGTACAGCAGAAATTTTTTCAGATCCGTTGTTGACACGCGATTCACTTCCCATTAAAGTGCGCCCCGTTCCCAAGGGAAACAGCAGAAATGACTGCGAAGCGGTAGTCACAAGACGTTATCCAGAAGTACTTAACGCCTTGAATTCACTGAAGAAATTTGGTGATGGACGACTCACCGGAACTGGAAGTTGTGTGTTTGGGGCCTTCCCAAGCAAAGCGGAAGCTGATAGAGTTTCGCACCTTCTTGCAGATACCCTTACAGGGTTTGTAGCCAAAGGCAGCAACATCTCCATGTTGCACCGAAAACTACAGAGTCTGTCACAGGAAACGAGTGCTGGGCACTCGTAGCAACAGATACAGGGGCGTCGCCAAGCGGTAAGGCAGCAGGTTTTGATCCTGCCATGCGTTGGTTCGAATCCAGCCGCCCCTGCCATTTTCCTTATACTCATCCAGGTATACCCTCAGCCGGCAGGTACTGCGCGTGTCCAAGATGATGGTCTTTACGGGGAACGCTAACCCCGATCTGGCTCGGCGTGTAGTACGTCAGCTGCATATCCCACTGGGTGATGTCTCTGTCGGTAAGTTCTCCGACGGCGAAATCAGCACTGAGATTAATGAAAACGTCCGCGGTAAGGACGTCTTTATCATTCAGCCGACTTGCGCTCCGACGAACGATAACCTGATGGAACTGGTTGTGATGGCCGATGCCTTCCGCCGCTCCTCAGCGTCCCGAATCACTGCGGTGATTCCTTACTTTGGTTATGCCCGCCAGGATCGCCGTCCGCGTTCCGCACGTGTTGCCATCAGCGCGAAAGTCGTCGCTGACATGCTCACCGTGGTGGGGATCGACCGTGTTCTCACGGTGGATCTGCATGCTGACCAAATCCAGGGTTTCTTCGATATTCCGGTAGATAACATCTACGGCTCCCCAGTATTGGTGGATGACATCGAGGATCAACGCTTCGAGAACCTGATGATCGTGTCCCCGGACATCGGCGGCGTCGTGCGTGCACGTGCTGTTGCCAAGTCCCTGGGCGTTGATCTGGGTATCATCGACAAGCGCCGTGAGAAAGCCAATCACTCCGAAGTGATGCATATCATCGGCGACGTCGAAGGGCGTACCTGTATTCTGGTCGATGACATGGTCGACACCGCCGGCACCCTGTGCCACGCGGCGAAAGCCCTGAAAGAGCATGGCGCTGCCAAGGTCTTTGCCTACTGCACACACCCTGTGCTGTCGGGCCGGGCGATCGAGAACATTGAAAATTCCGTGCTGGACGAGCTGGTGGTCACTAACACCATCCCGCTGTCCGCTGCAGCACAAGCCTGTGTACGTATCCGTCAACTGGATATCGCACCGGTAGTTGCCGAGGCGGTCCGCCGCATCAGCAATGAAGAATCGATCAGCGCGATGTTCCGCTAAGGGCCCTGCCCTGCGAACACCTCGTTGACGAAAAGCGCCCCGCCCCAACACTTCCGTTGGGGCGGGGCTTTTTTGCCCATCCCGGTTTGACGCTGGTCGCAAACGTTACCCGGGCATGGCTATTTTGGAGATGTAAAATGACTGATTTCATCCTGAACGCCCAAGCGCGTACCGACCTGGGGAAAGGTGCGAGCCGCCGCCTGCGTCGTCTCGCCGCCCAAGTCCCAGCCGTAATCTACGGTGGCGACAAAGAAGCTGAATCCGTAAGCATCCTGGCCAAAGAAATCGCCAAGCTGTTCGAAAACGAAGCTGCTTTCAGCCACGTTATCGAACTGAACGTTGACGGCACCAAGCAAAACGTCGTGGTCAAGGCCATGCAGCGTCACCCAGCCAAGCAGTTCATCATGCACGCTGACTTCGTCCGCGTTGTTGCTGGCCAGAAACTGACCGCTATCGTTCCTGTGCACTTCGTCAACGAAGAAGCTCCAGTGAAGAAAGGCGGCGAGATCTCCCACGTTGTCAACGAGATCGAAGTTTCCTGCGAAGCCAAGGACCTGCCTGAGTTCATCGAAGTCGACCTGGCCAACGCCGAAATCGGTTCGATCGTTCACCTGTCCGACCTCAAGGCCCCTAAAGGCGTTGAGTTCGTAGCCCTGGCTCACGGCAACGACCTGGCTGTTGCCAACGTCCACGCTCCACGTGTAGCTCCAGAAGCTGAAGGCGCTGCAGAGTAATTTTACTCGGCACGCCGGAGTTGTAATGACATCGCGGTAGCATAAGCGGACGAGATCGCGAAGTTTACACAACCGACCTCGTCCCCTCATGCCACCGGCCAGCCCGGTGGCGATGTTCAATTCGATTCCAAGGAAGAGCCCCTGTCGTGACCGCCATTCAACTGATCGTTGGCCTGGGAAACCCTGGCCAGGAATACGAACAGACCCGGCATAACGCAGGGGCTCTTTTCGTTGAGCGCATCGCTGCCAAACAAGGCGTCAGCCTGGTAGCCGATCGCAAGTATTTCGGCCTGACGGCGCGTTTCAGCCATCAGGGCCATGATGTTCGCCTGTTGATCCCCACCACCTACATGAACCGTAGCGGCCAGGCCGTGGCGGCATTGGCGAATTTCTACCGCATTCCGGTAGACGCCATCCTGGTGGCCCACGACGAACTCGACCTGCCCCCCGGCGTCGCCAAGCTCAAGTTGGGCGGCGGCCATGGCGGGCACAACGGCTTGCGCGACATCATCGCGCAGCTGGGCAACAACAACGGCTTCCACCGTCTGCGGCTTGGCATTGGCCACCCGGGTGTGGCCAGTCAGGTATCCAACTTTGTCCTGGGCCGGGCGCCACGCGCCGAGCAGGACAAACTGGACGCCAGTATCGATTTTGCCCTCGGCGTGTTGCCGGATATCTTCGCCGGCGAGTGGAATCGCGCGATGAAAAACCTGCACAGCCAAAAGGCCTGACTCCACGAAGAGGGAATCACCATGGGTTTCAATTGCGGTATCGTCGGCCTGCCCAACGTCGGCAAGTCCACACTGTTCAACGCCCTGACCAAATCGGGCATCGCGGCCGAGAACTTCCCCTTCTGCACCATCGAGCCCAACAGCGGTATCGTGCCGATGCCGGACCCGCGCCTGGCTGCCCTGGCTGCCATCGTCAACCCCAAGCGCATCCTGCCGACCACCATGGAATTCGTCGACATCGCAGGCCTGGTGGCCGGCGCCTCGAAAGGTGAAGGCCTGGGCAACAAGTTCCTGGCCAACATCCGCGAAACCGACGCCATCGCCCACGTGGTCCGCTGCTTCGAAGACGAGAACGTGATTCACGTCTCCAACAGCGTCGACCCCAAGCGCGACATCGAGATCATCGACCTGGAACTGATCTTCGCCGACCTGGACAGCTGCGAGAAGCAACTGCAGAAGGTTGCGCGCAACGCCAAGGGTGGCGACAAGGACGCCGTGGTCCAGAAAGGCCTGCTGGAGCAACTGATCGCCCACTTCACCGACGGCAAGCCTGCCCGCAGCCTGATGAAGAACATGGGTGTTGACGAGAAGGCGGTCATCCGCGGCTTCCACCTGCTGACCTCGAAGCCGGTCATGTACATCGCCAACGTCGCCGAAGACGGCTTCGAAGGCAACCCACACCTGGACGTGGTCCGCGCCATCGCCGAAGAAGAAGGCGCCATCGTGGTGCCGGTGTGCAACAAGATCGAAGCCGAAATCGCCGAGCTGGACGACGGCGAAGAGAAGGACATGTTCCTCGAGGCCCTGGGCCTGGAAGAGCCTGGCCTGAACCGCGTGATCCGCGCCGGCTACGAGCTGCTGAACCTGCAGACCTACTTCACCGCTGGCGTCGAGGAAGTACGCGCCTGGACCGTCAAGGTCGGCGCCACCGCGCCACAGGCCGCTGGCGTGATCCACACCGACTTCGAAAAAGGCTTCATCCGCGCCGAAGTGATCGCCTACAACGACTTCATCCAGTACAACGGTGAAGCGGGCACCAAGGAAGCCGGCAAATGGCGCCTGGAAGGCAAGGAATACATCGTGAAAGACGGCGATGTGATGCACTTCCGCTTTAACGTGTAAGCGCGTTACGGCCATTCAAGAAGCCCCGGTCTCGCAAGAGCCGGGGCTTTTTCATGGTATTCACGTAGCAGCGGCCACCAGGCCGCGTCACCGGCACCGCGGTCCGTCAGCTACGCCCCGGACGCGACCTGGCGGTCGCTGCTACACGAGATAGCGCAGTAGCCGTTAGTGGCCGTGGGTGCGCAGCTGCGGCAACACCTCACAACTCAACCACCGCCGCAACGCCCGGTTCTCTGGAATCAGGTGATACACCAACAACGCAAACGCCCCGCAGTCACTGACCATCACCCGCTCCCGTTCATGCCCGCCAGTCATCAGGGTAAGCGTGCACTGCTGGTCGGCGTCCAGCTTGGCAAGACGATGGTCGACCAGCCCAATGCCCATTAGCCGGCCCAGGTCTTGGGCACATAGCCAGGCACGGTCGTTGATCAGCAGGGTGCGGAGGATTCGTTCGTTGCGGTGGAAAACGGTGGGGGTAAGGCAAGACGAAGTACCAACTTCAATTTCCATATGCTTGTTCCATTTGCAACCGATGCAGCTTTTGCCGACATCGGTACAGGGCTAGATCGGCAGGCACAATTACCCGCCACGTATAACGCTCTGCTGGTATTCAGGTCGCTAAACCCGGCCATTTTCATGGCAGGGAAAGCCTATCCCGCACGCCCCACTCCGCGATATCCACCCACTTCCGGTTTTGCTGTAGGACGCTTCCCTACCAACGCATCAGATAGACCACCCTTCTCCACTTAATGCCCGTACCAGGAATGAAAAAGCCCCGGTCTCGCAAGAGCCGGGGCTTTTTGTTACACACTGCCCCGGGCAGGCAGATTGACCTTGTTCATGTTGACCTCTACCATCAGATCCAACACGGCCCCTCTCGGCAACGTCACTTCGTGATGCTGCTGCTGAGGGGTTTTTTAATGGCTGGCATTTTTACCACGATGCTTCCCACCCCTCGTGAAGCCCCATGCGCGCCTCTCTCGAACCGATACTTTGGCTCTGTGGGAACGCCTGCAACTGCTGCTTCATTCGCTGCGGCCAACTGGATCGCGGATATATCACCTGAATCAAATGACGAGTGACACACAGCAGCAAATAACACCGCGCCAAGGCATGCCCTTTCCCAAGAAAATGAGTGACCCATGGCACCTCGGCCGCCTTGGGAAGCTTTGGCTGGTCGACAATATTTCGATTCCACAACCGGCTATGATGCGCACAAACGTTGCGTAGATAATTCAAACTACGTAACCACGAAGCGAAGATCCGACCGTTTGAAATCCCGTATTTGGACGAGATCGCGTCTTGGTCGCATGCCCTCATACCGTCGTACAGCGTGGACATCGTTCCAAAGTCCCAAGCTTCTGCTGCTATCCAAAGCGGTAGCTGCGATCCATACCTGGCTTTGCAGGCGAGAATGAAGTCCTCTCGCGACCGACTTACCAATTGCTCATGGCGTAGCATCCAATCCTGATGCCTGCTAGCTCCAGTCCTGGGATTGATCCTGCCGCTGAACTCCCGATGGAGAAGATCAGGCTTTGTGTGCGCGAAGGGATGAAGCCCGCCCAGGTAATGACCAATATCAACCCTCAACGCTATTTCAATGCGCTCCAGGGCATCCAAGGCCAATAGGCGCAACTGCTTGTCGAAAACATAAAGATCAACAGCATCCTGAAAAGTGGCACCCGGCCTGAAAACATCGATGTCCACCGGCGTGCCAGTGGCCGTGGCCTTCCCTCCGAGCGATAGCTGATGAACCCGGTGGTCGCATAATGCGTACCAGTACCCGCTCAACCGAAAATAACCTACCCGGCTTAGCCAGCTCACCGCCACAGCTTTGTCTGCGATGATCATTCCCCTTTCGGCCAGGTAGTCCAGCTGTTCATTAAAACTAGCCCAGGAATTACCGTACTTAACCATAGGTGGTTCCTTCCATGCCTTGGGTTACATCTGCCCTATCCAGAATTGCGGTCGGGGGAAGCCCTGGTTGCTAAACGCCGCCACTTTGACCGCAGGGAAAGCCTATCCCGCACGCCCCACTCCGCGATATCCACCCACTTCCGGTTTCCCTGTAGGACGCTTCCCTACCTCCACCCGAGATAAACCGACTTGACGCCCGTAGCCGCTGCCGCCAGGCTGCGCTGGCCCTTTGCCTCGCTGAAGCTATGCAGCGCACACACGGGCCAGCGCAGCCTGCGGCAGCGGCTACACCCCCCACCCCAACAGACCACGGACATGGCCAAGAAAACCTCCACCTTCGACGACCTCATCTTCCTCGCCAGCAAGCTCCCCTGGTGGTCCAGCCTGATCCTGGCGGTGGCCTCCGGCGTCTACCTGCACGGCGTGGCCACGGCGCCCATCGCGGTGGTCAGCGACCCAGCGCAACTGCAATCGGTGATGACCCAAAGCCTGTTCAGAACCCTGGCGACCTTCGGCCAATACCTGCTGCCACTGATCTTCGTCATCGGCGCCATCACCTCGGTCCTCGGCCGTCGCAAGCGCCGCGAGCTGTTGAACACCGGCCATGCGGTGAACGACTTCACCTGGCAGGAATTCGAACTGCTGGTGGGCGAGGCGTTGCGCCGCCAGGGCTTCAGCATCGAGGAACGCGGCGGCGCCGGGCCCGATGGTGGCGTGGACCTGGTCGCCCGCAAGGAGGGCGAGAAGTACCTGGTGCAGTGCAAGCACTGGCGCGCGCTGCAGGTGGGTGTGCCGGTGGTGCGCGAACTGTACGGGGCCATGGCCGCGGAAGGCGCGGTGGGTGGTTTCGTGATCACCAGCGGCCGTTTCAGCGAGCCGGCGCGTGAGTTCGCCAGCGGGCGCAACCTCAAGCTGGTGGACGGCCGCCAGCTGCGGCGCTGGATTGCCGCGGCGCAAAAACAGACTGCGCAGCCGGCGCCCAAGCCGACCCCGGCCCCAGTACCGGGGCCGCCGCCACCCGTCGAGCCGCAACCCAAGGCGCCCGCCTGCCCTCATTGCCGCAAACCCATGGTGATCAAGGTGGCGCGCACCGGCCGCAACGCCGGCGGCAACTTCTGGGGCTGCAGCGACTACCCCAAATGCCGCGGCATGCGCGCCATCTTCCCGCAAACCCCGCCCCCGTAGCAGCGGCCCCCAGGCCGCGTCCTGCCCCAACGCGGTCTGCCTGGGGATCGCGTTGGGGCGGGACGCAGCCTTTGGCAGCTGCTACGGAATATTCAATTGATAAGCATTAGCAAATTTACTACTGTCGTGCCCTGCCCTTTTCAAGCGATCGTGGAAGCCTCATGTTCGAATTGCGCTCCGTCAGCTTCAAAGTCCCTGGCCGTACCTTGCTGCAACCGCTGGACCTGCAGATTCCCCACGGCAAGATGATCGGCCTGATCGGCCACAACGGTTCGGGCAAGTCGACGCTGATCAAGCTGCTGGCGCGCCAGCAGGTACCCGCCAGCGGTGAGATTGTGCTGGACGGCAAGCCGCTGCCGGCCTGGGGCAACCGTGATTTCGCCCAGCAGGTGGCCTACCTGCCCCAGCAGCTGCCAGCCGCCGACAACCTCACGGTGCGCGAGCTGGTGGGCTTCGGCCGCTACCCCTGGCACGGTGCGTTGGGGCGTTTCAGCGATGAAGACCGCGAGGCCGTGGAGCGGGCGCTGGAGCTGACCCACATCAGCGCCTTTGCCGAACGCCAGGTGGACCTGCTGTCCGGCGGCGAACGCCAGCGCGTATGGCTGGCGATGCTGCTGGCGCAGAACAGCCGCTTCCTGCTGCTGGACGAGCCCACCTCGGCGCTGGACATCGCCCACCAGGTGGAAGTGCTGTCACTGGTGCACGACCTCAGCCGCCAACTGGGCCTGGGCGTGCTGGTGGTGCTGCACGACGTCAACATGGCCGCGCGCTATTGCGACCACCTGCTGGCGCTGCACAGCGGTCGCCTGCTGGCCCAGGGCAGCCCCGCCGAGCTGATGCAGAGCGAGACCCTGGAGCGCATCTACGGCATCCCCATGGGCGTGATGCGCCACCCCGGCGACGGTTCGCTGATCAGCTACCTCGACTCGCCGGCCACTGCAGCGGGTATGGCAGGCTGAAGGCCGCGCCCCGCGCCAGCGACAGCGCACTGCCCCAGCGCGCCGGGTCGAAGAGCATCTTGCGCATGGCGCTGTAGCAGGCCAGCGACGCCCAGATCATGTGCGCCTGGGCCCCGGTGGCCTTGGCCGGCACCGCCTCGTCCACATTCACCACTGGCACCTGCACGCCGCGCCCGGCAAACGCCGCCTGGGCCCGTGCGGCGTTGTCGAACGGCACCACACCGTCGCGGTCGGTGCCGCACAGCATCATCGGCGTGCGCGGGGTCCAGTCCAGGGTGCTGTTGCGCGCCAGGTCCTGCTGGAACGGCGTGTTCGGCTGCTCGACAAAGGCCTTGGCGAACCCGGGTTGGCGCATATCATCGATTGAGCGCAGCTGATTGAACGGCGCCTGGCCGATCAGCGCGCGCAGGCCCAGCGGCCCGGGGAACGCGCCCTGCACCGCCTGGGCATAAGGCGCCTTGAACACCTCCTCGGGCTGGCCGTAGAGGTTGCCGTACACCCGCTGCATGCCTAGCACTGTGTAGGCCAGCAGGTAGGGCGACAGCTGATTGGGCCCGGCACTGGTGACGCCGTTCCACGACTCGCGGAAGGTGTGCGGCAGGTCGTAGGCGCCGGACATGGGCGCGCTGGCCACCAGGTTGAATTCACCCAGATGGTCGCGCTCGATGGCGCGCTGGGTCGCCATGGTCACGTGGCCGCCCTGGGAGTAGCCGCCGAGCATTACCTTGCCAGAGAAACTCACACCCAGTTGCGCACCCGCCAAACGCGCCGCGCGCAAGGCGTCGACCATGGTGCTGGCCTCGGAGTCGGCGTGCAGGTAGGGGTGGAACGGATAGTGGGAGTTGCCCAGGCCCAGGTAATCGCTGGCGATGACCACGTAGCCGCGGGCGGCATAGACGGAGTTGAGGGGGTAGCCGGCGGAAGCGGCGGCCAGTTGCGCCTGTTGCCGGTGACGATCGGTTTCGGTACCGCGGGCCCAGCCCAGCAGGGGCGCTGGTTGCTGGCAGGCGGCGCCGTCGGGCACCACCAGCGCGGCGGAGGCGTCGGCGGGTTCGCCCTTGACGCCGATGGTGCGGTATTGCACCGCTACCACCTTCACACCGCAGTCGACCTTGTCGACGAACGTCCTTTGGCTTTCCGTTGCCTGGTTGATCTGCGCGGCGCTGTAGCGCGCCACCTCCTTCACCTCCAGCAGCGTCCCGCGCTGCCCTGCCGTTGCATCCGCCTGGGCCGTTCCTGCGCCCAGCATGGCCAACCACGTCGTTATTGCACACACATATCGAGTTCGATCAGACACTGAAGCTCCTTGGTCAAGCAGTCTTCACGCACCTATGGCCACGGTTTCCTTTGTGGGAGCGGGTTCTACCCGCGAAAAGAACACCGCGTGGTATCTGGCGACACGCGCGGGTTTCTTCGCGGGTAGAACCCGCTCCCACCGGGGAAGACGTGGATATAGCGAACGCGTAAAAATGCGCCGGCATTCCTATGCCGGCGCGCGGCACTCAAGCGTTGCTGGCGGTGGCGCGCTGGGCCGTCTTCGCCGGTGCGCCATCAAAGCCGGACTTGAGATTCTCATGCAGCGCCGTCGCCACCTCTTCCGCACGAATCGGCAGAATCGATAGCAACGTGTCGCTCAGGCCATGGCTGGACTGGCTGAAGCCCTGGATGAACACCGGCGCCTTAAGGCGCGGGTCGGCCTGCACGCGGTACTCGCGGTTCACCTGGTATTCGTCCAGGTACTCGGCCAGCGGCGCGAGGATCTGCTGGTGCGAGATGCGTTCGTAGCCGGTGGCCAGGATGATCGCGTCGTAGCGGTGCACCTCGGTGTCGCCGGTGGCCAGGTCGCGCAGCACCAGCTCGATACCGTTGGCATCGGCCTTGGCCGACTCGATCGAGCGCCGGCACAGGAAGCCGTGGCGCGGCTGCCCGGAGACCTTCTGGCGGTAGAAGATCGAGTAGATGCGCTCCACCAGGTTCAGGTCCACCACCGAATAGTTAGTGTTGTGGTACTCGTTGATCAGGCGCTCGCGCTCCAGCTCCGGCTGGTTGAACACCAGGTCAGTGTACTGCGGCGAGAAGATCTCGTTGACGAACGGGCTGTCGTCGGCCGGCTTTAGCACGGCGGCGCGCAGCACCATGTCGACCTGGGCACTGGGGAAGCTGTCGTTGAGGTCGATGAACGCCTCGGCAGCGCTCTGCCCACCGCCGATCACCGCAATGCGCATGGGCTGGCCGTTGGCGCAGGGCTGCTCGTTCATGCGCTCCAGGTAGCGCGAGTGGTGGAACACCCGGGCGTCGCCCTTGAGGGCCCGGAACACCTCGGGAATGCGCGGCGTGCCGCCGGTGCTCAGCACCACCGAGCGGGTGTGGCGCACCTGTTCGCGGCCCTGGCTGTCCTGGGAAATCACCCGCAGTTGCTCGATGCTGTTGCCGCTGTGCACCGGCTCCACCGCCAGCACGTTCTCGCCGTAGGCGGACTGCTCGGTGAAGTGTCCGGCCACCCAGCGCAGGTAGTCGTTGTACTCCATGCGGCAGGGGTAGAAGGTGGCCAGGTTGATGAAGTCCACCAGGCGCCCGTGCTGGTGCAGGTAATTGACGAAGCTGAAGGGGCTGGTGGGGTTGCGCAGGGTCACCAGGTCCTTGAGGAACGAGATCTGCAGCTCGCTCTGCGCCACCAGGGTGTTGCCGTGCCAGCGGTAGTCCTGCTGGCGGTCGAGGAACAGCGCGTCCAGGTGCCGGCCGCGCTTCACGCCCAGCTCTTCCAGGGCGATGGCCAGCGCGAGGTTGGAAGGCCCGAAGCCGATGCCCAGCACATCCAGCGGCGTGCTTGTAGTTACTGTTTGAGTCATCTCGCCAATACCTTTCGATCCATTAGTCGATTGGCACGAACACCCGCGGCGGCCCCAAGGGCGGCGCCAGGCGTATCGCCCAGGAACGGCGTCCCCTGTCGGAACGCTTACCCAAGTGGTGACGAGAAGCCTGTGGGAAAATTTAAACGGCACTCATTCGCGATATCGCCCAACGCCGCCAAGAAATTAATTTTTAAGGTTTTACCCCGCTCGTGCGTCCTATCTGGATATGAATCCCATTTGTGACGACAGCCCAATGACGCAGCCCAAGCCCCCCAAAGGTACGCTCTCCGAACTGTTCAGCCTGCTCAAGCCGTTCTGGCCCATCCTGGCGGTGTCCATCACCCTGGGCATCATGGGCGGCCTGAGCATCACCGCGCTGCTGGCCACCATCAACCAGAGCCTGCACGCCGACGGCCCCGCCGCCGGCACCCTGCTGCTGGCGTTCGGCGGCCTGTGCAGCCTGGCGCTGCTGGGGTCGATCTTCTCCGACATCGGCACCAACCACGTCGGCCAGCACGTCATCGCCAAGCTGCGCAAGGACCTGGGCAGCAAGATCCTCTCCGCGCCCATCGAGCAGATCGAGCGCTACAAGTCGCACCGGCTGATCCCGGTGCTGACCCACGACGTCGACGTCATCAGCGACTTCGCCTTCGCCTTCTCGCCCCTGGCCGTGTCGCTGACCGTGACCCTGGGCTGCATGGGCTACCTGGCGCACCTGTCGTTCCCGATGTTCGTCTGCACCGTGGTGGCGATCCTGCTGGGCACCACCGCCCAGTACTTCGCGCGCCTGAAAGGCATCCGCGGCTTCTTCGAGGCCCGCGAGGCCGAGGATGACCTGCAGAAGCACTACCGCGCCATCTCCGAAGGCGCCAAGGAACTGCGCATCCACCGCCCGCGCCGCTTCCGCGTGTACCGCGACCACCTGCAGAAGACCGTGGAGAAAATCTGCGACATCCAGCTGCGCTCGATCAAGCTGTTCGTGGTGGCCAAGACCTTCGGCTCGACGCTGTTTTTCATCGTCATCGGCGTGGTGCTGGTGTACCAGAGCCTCTACCCCAACACCGACAAGGCCACCCTCAGCGGCTTCATCCTGGTGCTGTTG
Source organism: Pseudomonas sp. GYB4201 (assembly GCF_056312595.1). Lineage (NCBI taxonomy): Bacteria > Pseudomonadati > Pseudomonadota > Gammaproteobacteria > Pseudomonadales > Pseudomonadaceae > Pseudomonas > Pseudomonas sp. GYB4201. The sequence goes on from NZ_JBWGIG010000002.1 coordinate 265,977, forward strand.
TTCATGAAGGGCCCGCTGGAACACCTGATCGGCAACCTGCCCATCGTCAGCCGCGCGCAGGTGTCGTTCCGCCGCATCGCCGACCTGTCCGCGCAGTTCGCCTCGCCCGAGCCGCACCTGCTGCTCGAAGGCACTGTGAAACCGGCGACGCCGCTGCAAAGCATCGAACTGCGTGACGCGCGCTACACCTTCCCCAGCGTCGAAGGCGTGACACCCTTCACCCTGGGCCCGGTGAACCTGCGCCTGAACGCTGGCGAGATCATGTTCATCGCCGGCGAGAACGGCGCCGGCAAGACCACCCTGATCAAGGTGCTGCTGGGCCTGTACGCGCCGCAGCAGGGCAGCATCCTGCTGGACGGCCAGGAAGTGGGCGTGGAGAACCGCGACGACTACCGCCAGCTGTTCACCACCATCTTCGCCGACTACTTCCTGTTCGACGACCTGATGGGCCCCGACGAAAAACTGCCCGACGAGGCCCACCAGTACCTCGACCGCCTTGAAATCAGCCACAAGGTCAGCATCCAGGACGGCAACTTCACCACCACCGACCTGTCCACCGGCCAGCGCAAGCGCCTGGCCCTGGTGCAGGCCTGGCTGGACCACCGGCCGGTGCTGGTGTTCGACGAATGGGCCGCCGACCAGGACCCGGCCTTCCGACGCATTTTCTACACCGAACTGCTGCCGGACCTGCAACGCCTGGGCAAGACCATCATCGTCATTTCCCACGACGACCGTTACTTCCATATCGCCGACCGCCTGGTGCGCATGGAGCCGGGGCGCATCTACGAAGACACCCGCCAGCAACACTCCGTGGAGGCCTGACAACGCGATCATGCACAGGCGCTCATTCCTGCAACTGATGAGCGTGGCGGCACTGGCGGCAAGCCCGCTGCTCCACGCTCAACCCCAGGCCCGGCGGGTAGCCCCGCTGGACTGGCAACTGGCCGAGATCATGCTCGGCCTTGGCGTTTCTCCGCTGGCCATTCCCAGCCTGGACATGTACCGCGCCCGCGTGCCGCAGCCGCCGCTGCCGGCCGGCGTGCTGGACCTGGGCGCGTCATGGGAGCCGAGCCTGGAACTGCTGGCACGGCTCAAGCCCGACCTGATCCTGCTCAGCCCCGTGCAGCAGATGGCCCAGGCGCAGTACGCCGCCATCGCCCCGGTGCGGGTGCTGGACGTGCCCACTACTCTTGCGCCCATCCCCCGTGGCCTGGCCGCCATCAGCGAAGTGGGCGAGTGGCTGCATTGCCAGCCCGAGGCCCAGGCCCTGGTGGCCAGCCTCGGCGCCCGCCTGGACGCTGCCCGCACGCGCATCCTCGGCCAGCAGCACCGGCCGATATACCTGGCGGACATCGACCAGGGCGGCAGCCACGTGCGCCTGTGGGGCCACAACAGCCTGCTGGGCGACGCCCTGGCGCGGGTCGGCCTGGTGAACGCCTGGGACGGCGAACTGGGCCCGGCCGGCTTCGCCCTGGTGCCGCTGGAACAACTGGTGGAACGCCCCGAGGCGCGCATGCTCTACCTGAACTTCGGCAAGGCCAGCCAGCGCTCGCTCAAGACCCTGAGTGCCAGCACCCTGTGGAACGTGCTGCCCTTCGTGCGCGAAGGACGTCTGAGCGCCATCCCCCCGACCTACGTATTTGGCGGCACGCAGACTGCGGCGCGCTTCGCCGAGCTGCTGGTGGAACACCTGCCCGCCGACCCGGAGTACGCCCATGGCTAGTTCCGCCCTCGATTACGCCGCCGCAAAAACACGCAACCCGCAGCAGCGGCGCTGGTTGCTGGTGGTCGGCCTGCTGGCGCTGGCCGCCGTGGCCCTGAGCCTGCACGGCCTGCTGCGCCACCTGCCGCCCGGCCTGTGGTGGAGCGCCGCCGTGCACCCCAGCGCCAGCGACACCGCGCAGCTGCTGGTCCACCACGCCTGGCTGCCGCGCCTGGCCGTGAGCCTGCTGGCAGGCGCGGCCCTGGGCCTGAGTGGCGCGCTGCTGCAAAGCATTTTGCGCAACCCGCTGGCCGACGCCTCCACCCTGGGCATTTCCGCCGGCGCCAACCTGATGCTGGTGGTGGGCCTGCTGTTCGCCCCCGGCCTGCTGGACCAGGGCCGCACCCTGCTGACCAGCGCCGGCGGCGGCCTGGCGATGCTGCTGGTGTTCGCCCTGGCCTGGCGCCAGGCGCTGGCACCGCTGGCGGTGGTGCTGGCGGGCCTGATCATCGGCCTGTACTGCGGCGCCCTGGGCTCGATCATGGTGCTGTTCAACCACGAATACCTGGGCGAGCTGTTCGTCTGGCAGACCGGCAACCTGGCCCAGAACGGCTGGGGCCTGACCCGCGACCTGACCTTCAGCCTGATCCCCGGCATGCTCGCCGCGCTGCTGCTGGTGCGGCCGCTGGACGTGCTGCAACTGTCCGATGAAAGTGCGCGCAGCCTGGGCCTGTCGCTGTCCTGGAGCCGCACCCTGGGCCTGGCGCTGGCGGTGTTCCTCAGCACCACGGTGGTCAGCCACATCGGCATGGTCGCCTTCGTCGGCCTGGCCGCGCCGGCCCTGGCGCGGCTGCTCGGTGCTCGCCGGCTGCGCCAGCAGCTGTGGTGCGCGCCGCTGTTCGGCGCGCTGCTGCTGTGGCTGGCCGACCAGGTCATCCAGAACTTCGCCCCGCTGCTGCCCACTGGCACCGCCACCGCGCTGCTGGGCGCGCCGCTGCTGTTGTGGCTGCTGCCGCAGATGCGCCGCAGCCTGCACCCGCCGCGCAGCACGCCCGACGCCCAGCAGCCCAAACCGCGCCACCCGGCACGCATCGTCGCGGTGAGCGCCGTGGCCCTGGTGGTGTGCCTGGCGTTGGCGCTGACCCTGGCCCCCGGCCCCAGCGGCTGGGCCTTCAGCAGCGTCAGTGAAACCCTGCAACTGCTGCCCTGGCGTGCGCCACGGCTGTTCGCCGCCATGGCTGCGGGCGCCATGCTGGCCATGGCCGGGACCATGATCCAGCGCACCACCGGCAACGCCATGGCCAGCCCGGAAGTGCTGGGGGTCAGCTCCGGAGCCGCCTTGGGGGTGATCCTGGTATTCCTCGCCAACCTGCCGCTCAACCCCGGCGTCATCCTGCTGACCGCCAGCGCAGGGGCGCTGGTCACCCTGCTGATTCTGTTGTCGTTTGGCTGGCGCCACGGCTTCTCACCCGAGCGGCTGCTGCTCACCGGCATCGCCCTGGCGACCATCTCCGGGGCCTTCTCCAGCATCATTCTGGTCAGCGGCGACCCGCGCCTGGGCACCCTGCTCAGCTGGATGGCCGGCTCCACCTACCGGGTCAGCGCGCCCCAGGCGGTGGTCGCCTGCGCCGTGGCCGTGGTCGGCCTGGCGCTGGCGCCGCTGATCCGCCGCTGGCTCGACCTGCTGGCCCTGGGCCCCAGCACCGCCAGCATGCTCGGCCTGAACCTGGGCCGCAGCCGCCTGGCGCTGCTGACCCTGACCGCGCTGCTGACCGGCGCTGCCACCCTGGTGGTCGGCCCGCTGAGCTTCGTCGGCCTGATGGCGCCGCACATGGCGCGGCTGCTGGGCCTGCGCCGGGCGCTGGTGCAGTTGTACGGCGCGGCGCTGCTGGGCGCGCTGCTTATGGTGGTGGCCGACTGGCTGGGCCGCACGCTGATCTTCCCCTGGCAGATTCCGGCCGGGCTGCTGGCCACCTTCGTCGGTGGGCCGTACTTCATGTGGCTGATGATCCGCCGCCGGGGTGGCGCATGATCGCCGCCTTCGCCAGCGCCTTTCCCGGGCCACTGGCCGGGGTCGGCGAGTCGCTGGCGCTGGCCGACGGCGCCGCGCCGGGCATCATCCTCAGCGACCTGCTCGACCCGCAGCGCTACCAGCCACCGCTGGCGGCGTTCGCCCAGCGCTACCCCGGCGGCGACACCAAGGCGCTGGTGTCACTGTGGACGCAATGGTACTTCTCGGTGCTGGTGCCGCCGGTGGTCATCCTCGACCTGCTGCAGGACCGCCTGCTGCCACTAAGCCTCGACCACACCCGCCTGCACCTGGACGCCGAAGGCAACCCGCAGCGGGTCGAACTCAGCGACGACGGCCAGGTGCGCCAGCCGCGCTCGGCGTTCGAGCGTTTCGCGCCACTGGTGTTCGACCACCTGGCGCCGCTGTGCGCCACCCTCGCCCAGTTCAGCGGCCTGTCGCCACGGGTGCTGTGGAGCAACGCCGGGGTGCGCGTGGCCTGGGCCGTGGGCGTGGTCGCCCGCCACCCGCTGGGCGGCGCTGAACGGGCGGCGCCGGGGCGTGAACTGCTCAGCGCCAAACAGTGGCCGAACGGCTGCAGCAACCCGCTGTTCGAACCCGTGCGCTTCGCCGTAGCCGATGACGAAACCAGCGCCAGCACCCGCCGCGTGTGCTGCCTGCGCTACCGCCTGGACAGCGTGGATTACTGCCCGTCCTGCCCGTTGCCAGCCAATCGGCGGCAGTGCAAAAAAAAGTGAAAAAATCATTCTGGTTTTGCGCGCGGGTTTCGTCTTATTGGAAACGATTCTTATAAGCTAACCTTAACGAGTGCTAATAATGTTCGAGTTTCGACACAACAAAGGGCGTGAAACACAAGGATCCGGTTTCACCAAGACCCTGTTGGCGGCAAGCCTGGCCCTGGCCGCGTACAGCGCCCAGGCCCTGGCGGCACCGGTAGCCGTGCACATCCCGGCGCAACCGCTGTCCAATGCGTTGATGCAGTTCGGCACCCAGACCAACATGCAGGTGCTGTTCAGCGCCGACTCGATCAAAGGCCGCAACAGCCTCAGCGTTGACGGCACCATGGAGCCACAGCAGGCCCTGGAACAGATGCTGCGCGGCACCGGCCTGCGCTATGAAGTGAACGGCAACACCATCACCGTGGGCGCCGCCACCGCCGATGGCAACGCCATGCTGCTGCAGAACGTCAACATCAACGCCGCCGGCGACGGCAGCGGCTACACCCCCGAATACAGCATCGTCGCCAAGCGCACCAACACCGCGACCAAGACCGACACGCCCATCGGCGAGACCCCGCAGTCGATCTCGGTGGTCACCCGCAAGCAGATGGACGAGCAGGCCGTGCAGGACGTCAGCTCCGCCGTGCGCTACACCCCCGGCGTGTTCGGCGAATACACCGGCGCCAACAACACCCGCGAACAGTTCCGCATCCGCGGCTTCTCGCCCTACGTGTTCCAGGACGGCCTGCAACTGCCCTACGGCGAGAGCGGCCAGGGCGGCATGTCCGAACCCTACGGCCTGGAAAGCGTGGAAGTGCTGCGCGGCCCGGCGTCCATGCTCTACGGCCAGAGCCGCCCAGGCGGCCTGATCAACCTGACCAGCAAGATGCCCACCAGCACCCCCTACCACCAGATCCAGGTGCAGGGCGGCAGCTATGACCTCAAGCAGCTGGGCTTCGACTTCGGCGGCCCCATCGACGACCAGGGCGTGTTCAGCTACCGCCTGACGGGCCTGGTGAAGGACAGCGGCACCCAGGTCGACCACGTGCAGAACAACCGCAACTTCATCGCCCCGGCGTTCACCTGGCGCCCCAACGACGACACCTCGCTGACCGTGCTGGCCAACTACCAGCGCGACTGGGGTGGCAGCACCGAGCAGTACTACCCGGAGTCGGGCACCCTGCACCACTCCCAGTACGGCAAGATCTCCAGCGACACCCTGCTGGGTGACAGCGACTTCGACAAGCTGCGCCGCGAAAGCTCGCAGCTGGGCTACCTGTTCGAGCACCACTTCAACGACGTGTTCACCTTCCGCCAGAACCTGCGCTACAGCCAGGTCAACATCGAGAACCGCACCGCGTTTGGCAACGGCTACGTCAACGAAGCCACCAGCCCGAACCTGTCGCGCCTGACCTCGGACATCAAGCGCAACCTGCAGATCTTCAACGTCGATAACCAGCTGGAAAGCAAATTCAACACCGGCGCGCTGGAGCATACCCTGCTCACCGGCCTGGACTTCCGCCGCAGCACCCTGGACAACAACGTGGTGAACAGCAGCTACACCACCACCAACCCCTACGCCGGCGGCAACAGCAGCGGCACGCGCACCAACATCTACACCTCGCGCGACATGTACCAGGTGCAGAAGCAGACCGGCGTGTACGCCCAAGACCAGATCAAGCTGGACCACTGGCTGTTCACCCTGGGCGGGCGCTTCGACTGGGCTGACTCGGAAAGCCACTACCGCCCCGACCGCAGCAACGCCACCAACCGCTACATCGACCAGGACAACCACAAGGGCACCTACCGCTACGCCGTGGCCTACCTGTTCGACAACGGCGTGATGCCCTACTTCAGCTACTCGCAGTCGTTCGACCCGCAGCTGAACACCGCGGTCAGCGCCGCCACGCCGATCTTCAAGCCCACCGAGGGCGAACAGTACGAGCTGGGCATCAAGTACCAGCCGCCGGGCCAGGACAGCTACATCACCGCCTCGGTGTACAAGCTGAAACAGAAGAACGTGACCACGGCTGACCCGACCAACATCAACAACACCATCCAGATCGGCGCCGCCGAAAGCCGCGGCTTCGAACTGGAAGGCAAGGCCGTGCTGAGCAAGAACCTCGACCTGCTGGCGTCCTACACCTACACCGACAGCGAAGTGACCCGCACCGGTTATGTCACCTCGTCGTACACCGACAAGGGCAACGAACTGCCGTTCACCCCACGCCAGCAAGCCTCCGCGTGGCTGGACTACACCTTCCACGAAGGCCTGATGGACGGCCTCGGCGCCGGCCTGGGCGCGCGCTACACCGGCGACCTGTGGGGCAGCAGCGTGTCCTCGCCATCGGCGGTGTACAACCGCATCGAGACCGGCAACTTCACCATCGTCGACGCCGCCGTGCACTACGACCTGGGCAAACTGTCGAGCAAACTGGACGGCACCAAGGTGGCGGTCAACGCCAGCAACCTGTTCGACAAGGAATACGTGGCCAGCTGCAGCAACTACGCCGCCTGCTACTACGGCCCGCGCCGCAACGTGATCGCGACCTTGAGCTACAACTGGTAAGCGCCCCCTGCGGCACAAAAAAACGCCAGCCCCTTGCGGGGTTGGCGTTTTTTTATGGGCGGGTGATTGCGGCGTCTAGGGACGCGGCCTGCGGCCACTGCTACGGGTTGAAAAACGGCGGCGTCTGCATCGCGACTAAAGTCGGCTCCTACGCCGTGCGGGGTAGGAGCCGGCCTTGGCCGCGATCGGCAGGTTGCGCGCGTCTGCGTAGCAGCTGCCGAAGGCTGCGTCAGGCTTTCGCGTGGAGCGCCTGGGCGAGCACGGCGGTGAAGGTTTCGTAGAGGGGCAGCGCCGCCGGGGTGATGCTGGCCATGCGCAGGAAGTCGTGGGTCAGGTCGGCCTGGCAGTGCAGGGTCACCGGTACGCCGGCGGCGCGCAGGTGGGCGGCGTAGGCGCGGCCTTCGTCCAGCAGCGGGTCGAAGCCGGCCACGGCGATGTAGGCCGGGGCGGTGGCCGGTGGGATCTGGGCGCGCAACGGCGAGGCGCGCCAGTCGCTGCGTTGTTCCACGTTGGGCAGGTAATGGTCGTAGAACCACGCCAGCGTCGGCGTCTCCAGCAGGTAGCCCTGGTCGAACAGGTCGGCCGAGGTGGTGCTGCCGGCCGCATCGGTCACCGGGTAGAACAGCATTTGCAGGCACGGCTGCATAGGCAAGGCACCCTGCCCCGCCGCAATCGCCGCCACCGTGGCCAGGGTGGCGCCGGCGCTGTCACCCGCCAAGGCTACGCGGTTGCGGTCCAGGCCCAGAGCCGGCGCCTGCTCCCACAACCACACCAGGGTGTCCTCGGCGTCGTTCACCGCCGCCGGGAACGGCTGCTCCGGCGCCAGCCGGTAACCCACCGACAGCACCGCGCACGGCGTGCGCCAGCAGAACTCACGGCACACCTGGTCATGGGAGTCGAGGCTGCCCACCACGTAACCACCGCCGTGGTAATACACCAGCACCGGCCAGGGCTGCCGGCGCTCCGGCACATCGGCGGGCAGGTACAGGCGCACCGGCACGCTGGCGCCGTCACGGCCGCTGAACCGGTGCTGGCTGACCGTCACCGGCCCCGCCACCTGCCAGCCCAGCTCCTGGGTGGAGCGTTCGAATTCGGCGCGCGCCTGCGCCACTGTCTGTTCGTGCATTGCCGGGCGCCCGGCGTCGCGGCCCTCGTCCACCAGGTCGAGAAAGGCCGCCAGTTCAGCGTTCAACGCCATTGTCTGTTTTCCATGCGAAAGAAGGTTCATAGCGCGGCCACCGCCAAGGTGCTGTCCACCAGTTGCTCAAGCTCTGCGCGCAGGGCGTCCATCAGGCCCTGCACGGTCTCTGGCCGGTAGCACTTGCGGCTGTACACGCAGCGCAGGCTGAGGCTGCCGTCGTAGACCTGGCCGATGATTTCCAACCAGTTGGCCAACTGCGCCACCGGGCTGTAGACATCGCCCATGGACTCGCGCGCCGGGGTGAACAGGCCGCCCTCGAAGGTCTGGTCGAACTGCCCCAGGTAGTTGAAGGTGATGCGCGGCTGCGCCATGGCCTGCAACTGCTGGCGCGCCTGTGCGCTGCCGGCGTGGCGCAGCAGGCCGTAGCCGATGCCCTTGTCGGGAATGCGCTGCAACTGCCGGCGCACGCGGCCCACCGCCTCGGCGAAATCACTGCCGGTGCCGGGTTTCAGGTGCACCGGGTACATGGTGGTGAACCAGCCCTGGGTGCGGCTCAGGTCGAGGTCGGCGAACAGGTCCTCGCGGCCGTGGCCTTCGAGCTGAATCAGCGCCGAACTGTCGCCGGTCCAGCGGCACAGCACGCGGGCCAGGGCGGTCAGCAACAGGTCGTTGATCTGCGCCTGCAACGCCCCCGGCACACGCTTGAGCAGCGCCTGGGTGCGCTCACGGTCAAGGTTCATCTGCGCGTTGCCGCGCACGCCCACCAGGTTGCGGCCGCGGGGGTTGTCGCGTGGCAGTTCGCGAGGGGCGTCGTCCAGCAGTTGCAGCCAGAACGGCAGCCCCTGCTCGTCGGCGGCCATGGCCTGCAAGCGCTCCACCCACAGGCGGTAGCTGCTGGTGCGCGCCGGCAGGTTTGCTGGCACGCCGCTGACCTGCGCCTGGTACAGCGCCTGCACATCGTCCAGCAGGATGCGCCAGGACACGCCATCCACCACCATGTGGTGAATCACCAGCAGCAGCCGCGCCGTGCCGTCGGGCAGGTGCATTTGCACCGCGCGCAGCAACGGCCCGGCGTGCAGGTCCAGGCTGCGCTGGGCACGGTTGGCCAAGGCTTCGATAGCCTCCGCAGACGCCAGCCGTTCATCCCACAGCAGCGCCTGGCTGGCGTCATGCTCGGCATAACGCTGTTGCCACTGGCCATCGCCAGCCTGTTCGAAGCGAAGGCGCAGGGCATCGTGGTGCTGCACCAGCGCCTGCAACGCCTGCTCCAGCGCGGCGACGTCCAGCGGCGCGACCATGCTCAGCATCAGCGCCTGGTTGAAGTGGTGCGGCTCGGCCATGCGCTGTTCGAAGAACCACGACTGAATCGGCAACAGGCCAAAGCGCTCGCCAGCGCCCTGGGGCTGGCTGTCCAGCGCCATCGGCGAGGTATCGCTATCGTCGGCGCTGCGCGCCAGCAAGGCGTCGATGGTCTGGTAGCGCATCAGGTCGCGCAGCTTGATCTCTATGCCCAGGCCCTCGCTGTTGCGCACCTTGGACACCAGTTGCAGGCTGAGGATGGAGTCGCCGCCCAGCTCGAAGAAGTTGTCGAACACACCCACCTGCTCGACCCCCAGCACTTGCGCCCAGATGGCCGCCAACTGGGCTTCCAGCGCGTTGCGCGGTGCCACGTAGTCGCCGCCCTGCCACTGCGGCTCGGGCAGCGCCTTGCGGTCGACCTTGCCGTTGGCGTTCAGCGGCAGCTGGCTGAGCACCAGGATCTGCGCCGGCACCATGTACTCGGGCAGCTGGCTGTGCAGGCTGGCCAGCAGCCGCTCGGCCAGGCCGTCGATGCGCGCGGCAGCCACGTAGCCCACCAGTTTCTTGCCGCCGGCGGTTTCCATGGCCACGACAACTGCTGCTTGCACCTGCGGCTCGGCGCGCAGGCGCGCCTCAATCTCGCCCAGCTCGATGCGGAAGCCACGAATTTTCACCTGCTGGTCGATACGCCCCAGGTAATCGTAGGTACCGTCGGCGCGGGCGCGCACCAGGTCGCCGGTGCGGTACAGGCGCCCGCCCTCCTGGCTGAACGGGTCGGCAACGAAGCGCTCGGCGCTCAAGCCCGGGCGCTGGTGGTAACCACGGGCCAGGCCCTGGCCACCGATGTACAGCTCGCCGCTGGTGCCGGCCGGCACCGGGTTCAGGTCCGGGTCCAGCACCCAGGTGGTCCGCGCGCCGACCCGCTCGCCGATGGGCGCGATGGCCGCGCCGCACGGCGTCTCGGGCGCTGCTTTCCACAGCAGCGGGGTGACCACGGTTTCGGTGGGGCCGTAGCCGTTGATCACGTGCTGCGGCCGCAGGTAACGGCGCACCTGCGCCAGGCTGGCCTCGGGCACCGCGTCGCCGCCGAAGCAGTAGATGCGCACTGGCGGCGGGTTGCCGTCGCGCGCGCCCTGCTCGGCCAATTGCTGCAGGTAGGCCGGCGGGAACGCCACCACGCTGATGCGCTGCTCATGCAAGGCCTGCCAGGTCTGCTCGATGCTCCACGGCTGGTTGTCACGCAGCACCACGCAGCCGCCATGGCTGAGCGGCGTGAGCCAGCGCTCGTGGGCGCCGTCGAAGGCGAACGACATGAAGTGCAGCTCACGGTCTTCGGGCGTCATCTGGTAGCGCTCGCCGATCGCCTGGCAGTGCATGGCCAGCGGCCCGTGGGCCACCGCCACGCCTTTGGGCAGGCCGGTGGAGCCAGAGGTGTAGATCAGGTACGCGAGGCTGTCGGCGTGCAGCTTCGGCTGCAGCGGCGGCAGGCCGGCGCCGTCCACCGGCAGGTCCTCGAGTGCCCAGCATTCCAGCCCTTCAGGCAGCGGCAGGCGGCCCTGGGTGGCGCGATCGGTGAGCAGCACGCGCATGCCCGAATCGCGCATCAGGTAGGCCAGGCGCTCCGGCGGGTAGTCGATGTCCAGCGGCAGGTAGGCAGCGCCGCTCTTGAGCACCGCCAGCAACGCCACCGGTAGCTCCACCGAGCGCGGCAGGGCGATGCCCACCACCGCTTCGGCGCCGATGCCGGCCTGCTGCAGGTGCTGCGCCAGCACCTGGCTGCGCGACGCCAGCTGTTGGTAGCTCAGTTCATGGCCTGCGCACACCAGCGCCGGGCGCTCGGGCTGGCGCGCGGCCCAGGCGTCGATGCGCTCGTGCACGAACGCCGTGGCCGCCGGCTGGAAGCGGTTGGCCGCCTCCAGCGCCGAGCGTTCGCTGGCGGTCAGCAGGCCGATGCTGCCCAGCGGCCGCGTGGCGTCTTCCAGCAGGGTTTCCAGCAGGCCTTCCAGGTGCTCGCGCAGGCGCAGCACAGCCGACTCGGCGAACTGCTCGCGGCGGTACATGTACTCGATTTCCAGGCCTTCGCCCAGGGTCACCATCAGGTCCATGGCGAAGTCGGTCACGCCGAAGCCCTGGCCCACGTCGAAGCGCAGCTCGCTGTTGTCCCAGTCACGCAGCAGGCGGTCCACCGGCTGGTTCTCGAACACAATAATGCTGTCGAACAGCGCCTGCCCGGCCTGGCCGGACCAGCGCTGAATCTGCCCCAGCGGCGTGTATTCGAAGTCGCGGGCGCGCAGGTTGTAGTCCTGCAGCGCGCGCAGCCAGTCGCCCAGGGCCTGCTCCGGGGCCAGGGTCTGGGCGATGGGCAAGGTGTTGATGAACAGCCCCAGCAGGTTTTCCGCCCCCGGCAGGCTGGCCGGGCGGCCCGACACGGTGGCGCCGAAGGCCACGGTGCGCTGGCCAGTGTAGCGCTGCAACAGCAGCAGCCACGCGCCCTGGATCAGGGTGTTGAGGGTCACCCGCTGCTGGCGGGCGAATTGGCGCAGGCGCTCGGTGCGCGCCTTGTCCAGGCGCGAGTACAGCGCGGTGTGGCCCCGCCCTTGCGGTACGTCGACCACAGCCTGGGCCAACAGCGTCGGCTGCTCCAGCACCTGCAACTGCGCCTGCCAGAAGGCTTGCGCAGCGCTTTCATCCTGGGCCTGGAGCCAGGCGATGTAGTCGCCGTAACGGCCGCTGACCGCAGGCTTGTCGCCGCCCAGGTAGCGGCGCAGCACCTGGCCGATCAGCAGCGACACGCTCCAGCCGTCCAGCACGATGTGGTGGTAGGTCCAGATCAAGCGGTAGTGAGATTCGTCCAGGCGCAGCAGCAACAGGCGCTGCAACGGTGGCTGCTGCCAGTCGAAGCGCTGGGCGCGCTCGGCCAGCACGTGCTGCTCGATCAGCGCCGGGGTCACGGCCTGGCCACGCAGGTCGATCTCGCGCACCGGCAGTGGCGCGTCGGTGACCACCACCTGCAACGGCTGGGCCAGGCCCTGCCACAGGAACAGGCTGCGCAGGCTGTCGTGGGCCTGGCTGACCTCGGCCCAGGCCTGGCGGAAGCGCGCGGCATCCAGGCCCTGGATGCCAATGTTCAGTTGGTTGACGTACAGCCCGGCCTCTTGCACCTCGACGCTGTGGAACAGCATGCCCTGCTGCATCGGCGACAGCGGCAGGATGGCTTCCACCCGTGCCGGGTCCAGGTCCAGGGCATCCAGTTGCGCCTGGTTAAGGCCGGTGAACGGGAAGTGTTCGGCCAACAGCGGCGTGCCGGGCACGTGGCGTACCTGCTCGGTCACCCCCGCCATTGCTTGCAGCGGGCTGGCCTGGGCCGCCAGCTGCTCCAGGCGCTGGTGCTGGAACAGGTCCTTGGGCGTCAGCTGCAAGCCGGCGTCGCGGGCGCGGCTGACCACCTGGATGGAGATGATGGAGTCGCCGCCCAAATCGAAGAAGTTGTCGTCCAGGCTCACCTGCGCAAGGCCCAGTAGCTCGCCCCAGATGGCCGCCAGCTGTTGCTCGGTGGCGCTGGCCGGGGCGCGGTAGGCGCGGGCCTGCCACACCGGCTCGGGCAGCGCGCGGCGGTCGAGCTTGCGGTTGGGGGTCAGCGGCATGCGCTCCAGCAGCACGATCTGCGCCGGCACCATGTACTCGGGCAGGCGTTCGCGCAGGGCCTCGCGCAGCGCTTGCGGCTCGGCGTCGGCGGCCACGGCGTAGCCCACCAGTTGCTGGCCGTGCGGCGTGGCGCGCACCACCACGGCGGCCTCGCGCACGCCAGGCTGGGCCAGCAGCAGCGCTTCGATCTCGCCCAGTTCGATACGGAAGCCGCGCAGTTTGACCTGCTGGTCGGCGCGGCCGACGTATTCCAGGGCATCGCCCTCGCGCCAGCGCACCAGGTCGCCGGTGCGGTACAGGCGCTGGCCCGGCGCGCCGAACGGGTCCGGCACGAAACGTTCGGCGGTCAGCTCAGGCCGGCCGTGGTAACCCCGGGCCAGCCCCGCGCCGCCAATGTACAGCTCGCCGATCACACCTACGGGCACCGGCACCAGGGCGGCGTCGAGCACGTAGAGCGTGGTGTTGGCCAGCGGCAGCCCCAGGTCGGGGCGCGGCTGCCCGGCGCTGAGCAGGTTGCGCGCCGACCAGATGGTAGTTTCGGTGGGGCCGTAGACGTTCCACAGCGGGCCTTGCAGCGCCAGCAGGCGCGCGGCCAGGTCGGCCGGCAGCGCCTCGCCGCCGCACAACAGGGTGCGGCCGTGCAGGCGCGCGAACGCCGGCTGCTCGCTGAGCAGCCGCCAGGTCGACGGCGTCGCCTGCACCGCGTCCACCTGCTCGGCGTCGATCACCTCGATCAGGCGTTGCGGGTCGCGGGCGGTGTCGCGGTCCACCAGCACCACGCTGGCCCCGGTGAGCAGCGGCAGGTAAAGCTCCAGCGCGGCGATATCGAATGACAGCGAGGTCAGCGCCAGCATCTTCTGCCCGGCCGCCAGGCCCGGCGCTTCGGCCATGCTGTGGAGGAAGTTGACCAGGCCGCCGCGGCTGACTTCGACGCCCTTGGGCTTGCCGGTGGAGCCGGAGGTGTAGATCACGTACGCCAGGTTCGACAGCAGCGCCGCGTGCTGCGGCGCTTGCTCGACCGGCTCCAGCGTCAGCGTATCCAGGCTCCAGGTCGCGCCGCCATGGCCCAGCTGCACCGCCAACGGCAGCAACGAGGTCTGGGTCAGCAGCAGCGGGCTGCCGCTGTCCGCCACCATGTGCGCCAGGCGCTCGGCAGGGAATTCGGGGTCCAGCGGCACGTAGGCGCCACCGGCCTTGAACACCGCCAGCAGCGCCACCAGCAAGGCGTTGGTGCGTTCCAGGCACACCGCCACCGCCACGTCAGGGCCGACGCCAGCCGCTTGCAGGCGCACGGCCAGGGCGTTGGCGCGGGCGTCCAGCTCGGCGAAGCTCAGCGCCTGGCGGCCATCGCTGACCGCCACGGCCTGCGGCGTGCGCCGGGCCTGCTCGGCCACGCAGTGTTCGAAGTGCAGCGCGGGGTACTGGCGCGCGCTGTGGTTGACCGACGCCAGGCGCGCCTGCTGTTCAGCGGCGTCCAACAGCGGCAGTTGCCCCACCGGCAGCTCGGGCGCCTGCAACACGGCCGTCAGCAGGCGGGTGAAATGCGCACTCAGGCGCTGCACGGTGGCGGCGCTGAACAGGTCGGTGGCGTAGTTGAAATTGAAGGTCAGCGAGTCGTCGGCGTTCTCGTCCATGAACAGCGACAGGTCGAACTGCGCCGTGGCGCTGCCCCCACCCATGGCCTCCAGGCTCAGGCCGTCCAGCTCCACGTGGCGCTCGCGGGCGTGGCGCTCGTGGCTGAACAGCACCTGGAACAGCGGGTTGTGGCTCAGCGAACGGGCCGGCTGGACGATCTCCACCAGTTGCTCGAACGGCAAATCCTGATGGGCCTGGGCCTGCAACGCAGTGGCCTTGACCTGTTGCAGCAGCGCAGCGAACGGCTGCTCGGCGTCGAGCCGCGTGCGCAGCACCTGGGTGTTGACGAAGAAGCCGATCAGGCCTTCGGTCTCGCCGCGTTGGCGGTTGGCGATGGGCACGCCCAGGCACAGGTCGTCCTGGCCGCTGTAGCGGTACAGCAGCACGTTGAACACCGCCAAGGCAGTCATGAACGGCGTGGCCTGCTGCGCCTGGCTCAGCGCGCGCAGGGCCAGGCCGGTCTCGCGCGGCAGGCGCCAGCGCAGGTTGGCGCCGCGGTAGCTTTGCTCGGCCGGGCGCGGGTAGTCGCCGGGCAACTCCAGCACCGCCGGCGCGCCCTGCAGTTGCTGCTGCCAGTAGGCCACCTGGCGCTCGCCTTCAGGGCCGGCCAGCCAGTCGCGCTGCCACAGGGCGTAGTCGGCGTACTGCAACGGCAGCGGTGCCAGGGCCACCTGGCGGTACAGGCTGGCCAGCTCGTCCACCAGCACGGTCAGCGACCAGCCGTCGCTGATGCTGTGGTGCAGGGTCAGCAGCAGGTGATGTTCCTGTGCGTCCAGGCGCAACAGCTGCACGCGAATCAGCGGGCCGTTGTGCAGGTCGAACGGCTCGCGGGCCTCGTGCAGCGCCAGCTCGCGGGCGCGGGCCTGGCGTTGCTCGGCGGGCAAGGCGCCGAGGTCGATCTGCGGCATGTCCAGGGCGATGCTGGGGTGAATGCGTTGCACCGCCTGGCCATCGACCGTGGCGAAGGTGGTGCGCAGGGTTTCGTGGCGGCCCACCAGTTGCCCGAAGGCCTCGCGCAGGCGCTCGATGTGCAGTGTGCCGCGCAGGCGCAGGGCCATGGGCATATTGTAGGCGCTGCTGCGCGGCTCCATCTGCCACAGGAACCACAGGCGGCCCTGGGCGTGGGACAGCGGTAGCAAGGCCGGGCGCTCGCGGCGTTGCAGGCGAATCGACGGGCTGGCGATGCCGCCCAGGGCGCGGGCGAAATCCGCCAGCTGCGGGGTGTCGAAGACCTGCCGCACCGCCAGTTCCAGGTTCAGCGCCTGGCGCAGGCGCGAGACCATGCGAATCGCCAGCAGCGAGTGGCCGCCCAGGGCGAAGAAGTCGTCGCCACGGCCCACCTCGGCCACGCCCAGCACCTCGGCCCACACCTGGGCCACCAGCACCTCAGTGGCCCCTTGCGGCGCTTCATAAGCGCGGCTCTGCCATTGCGGTTCCGGCAACAGGCGGCGTTCCAGCTTGCCGTTGGGCGACAGCGGCATCTGCGCCAGCGCGATCAACTGCGCCGGCACCATGTAGTCCGGCAGCCGCGCGCGCAGCACGTCGCGAATGGCGTCCAGGGCCAGCGCCTCGCCCACCAGGTAGCCGATCAGTTGCACGCCCTGGGGCGAGGCGCGGTCGATGACCACGGCTTCGCGCACGCCGGGCTGTTCCAGCAGGCAAGCCTCGATTTCGCCCAGCTCGATGCGCAGGCCACGCACCTTGATCTGGTGGTCGATGCGCCCGGCGTACTCGATCACGCCGCTGTCGCGGTAGCGCGCCAGGTCGCCGCTGCGGTACAGGCGGCCGGCGCCGAAGGGGTTGGGCACGAAGCGCTCGGCGGTCAGCGCCGGGCGGCCCAGGTAGCCGCGCGCCAGGTTGATGCCGCCGATGTACAGCTCGCCGGTGACGCCCACCGGCACCGGTTGCAGCTCGGCGTCGAGAATATGAATGGCGGTGTTGGCGATGGGCTCGCCGATGGGCACGGCGAACTGGCCGGGCTCCAGGCGGCAGGTCCAGTGGGTGACGTCGATGGCCGCCTCGGTGGGCCCGTAAAGGTTGTACAACGCCGCCGGGTGCTCGGCCAAGCACTGGCTTTGCAGGTCGTGGGACAGCGCCTCGCCGCTGCAGATGATCCGCGTCAGGCTCGGGCAGCCGCCGCGCAGGGCACCGGCGGCAATGAACAACTGCAGCATGGACGGCACGAAATGCAGGGTGGTGACCTGCTCGCGCTCGATCACCGCTTGCAGCGCCGCCGGGTCGCGGTGGGCACCGGGGTCGGCCATCACCAGCGTGGCGCCGGTCATCAGCGGCCAGAAGAACTCCCACACCGACACGTCGAAGCTGAACGGGGTCTTCTGCAGCACGCGGTCGGCGGCAGTCAACTGGTAGGCCTGCTGCATCCACACCAGGCGGTTGTGCAGCGCCTCGTGGCTGTTGCCGGCGGCCTTGGGCTTGCCGGTGGAACCGGAGGTGTAGATGCAATACGCCAACTGGCCGGGCTGGGTGTCCAGCCGCGGCTCATGGGCGGGCCAGGCGGCGTCACTGCCGTCGTCCAGGCACCAGCGCTCGGCGGCGCCCACCGTCGGCAGGCTGTCGAGCAACGCGCGCTGGGTCAGCAGCAGTTTCACGCCGCTGTCTTCGAGCATGTAGGCCAGGCGCTCGGGCGGGTATTCGGGGTCCATGGGCAGGTAGGCGGCACCGGCTTTGATGATGCCCAGCAGGCCCACCACCAGTTCCACTGAGCGCAGGGCGGCGATACCCACCAGGTCGTCACGGCCGATGCCCTGGGCTTGCAGGCGGTGGGCCAGGCGGTTGGCGCGGGCGTGCAGCTCGGCGTAGCTCAGGCGCTGGTCGCCGTGCACCAGGGCGATGGCGTCGGCGCTGGCGTGGCGTTGCTGCACCAGCAGCTCGGGCAGCAGCGCGGTGGCGCTGTAGTTGCGGGCGGTGGCGTTGAAGCCATGGACGATCTGCTCGCGCTCGGCATTGGTCAGCAGCGGCACGCTGTCCAGCGGCTGCGCCGGGTCGGCCAGCAGCGCGTCGATCAGCTGCAGCCAATGGCCGCCCAGGCGTTCGATGCTGCTGGCCTCGAACAGGTCCAGGGCATAGCTGAGCGCGCCACGCAGGCCGCCCTCCGCGGTGTCGCGGGTGTACAGCTGCAGGTCGAACTGCAGGGTCTCCTCATGGCTGGGCAGCGGTGCAATCTGCAGCCCCGACTGGGCAATACGCTCCAGCCCGCGGGTGGCCGGCAGGTGGCTGAACATCACCTGGAACAGCGGATTGTGGCTGAGGCTGCGCGGCGGTTGCAGGGCCTCCACCAGCTGGTCGAACGGCAGGTCCGGGTGGGCCTGGGCCTGCAGGGTCACGTCGCGCACCTGGGCCAACAGCTGGGTGAACGGCGCGCGGCCGTCGAGCTGGCTACGCAGCACCTGGGTGTTGACGAAGAAGCCGATCAGGCCTTCGGTCTCCAGGCGCTGGCGGTTGGCCTGGGGCACGCCGATACGCAGGTCGGCCTGGCCGCTGTAGCGGTACAGCAGCGTCTTGAAGGCGGCCAGCAACCACATGAACGGCGTGGCGCCCTGTTGCCGCGCCTGTTCGCGCAGGCGTTCGGCGCGCGCCACGTCCAGTTCGAACGACCACACCGCGCCCCGATGGCTGGCGCGCGCGGGGCGCGGGTGGTCGCCGGGCAACTCCAGCACCGGGTGCTCGTTGCCCAGCTGCGTGCGCCAGTAGTCCAGCTGGCGCTGGCCCTCGCCCGCTGCCAGCCATTGGTGCTGCCACAGGGCGTAGTCGGCGTATTGCATCGGCAACGCCGGCCACTGCGGCTCGCGCTCGGCCGTCAGCGCCGCGTAGGCCTGGGTCAGCTCGTCGATCAGCACCTGCATCGACCAACCGTCGGAGACGATGTGGTGCATGCTCAGCAGCAGCCAGTGCTCCTGTTCCTCCAGTTGCAGCAGTTCTGCGCGCAGCAGCGGGCCTTGCTGCAAATCGAACGGCTGGCGCACCAGGTGCCCGGCCTCGGCGCGGGCATCCGCCGGTAGCACGCGGCGGGCCGGCAGCTCGAACGTCCACGGCGCGTCGATCAGTTGCTGCGGGCCCTGGCCGTCGTCCACCAGGCGCGTGCGCAGGCTTTCGTGGCGGGCCAGCACGCGGTTGAACGCCTGCTCCAGCGCCGGCTGGTCGAGGGCGCCCAGCAGGCGCAGGCCGCTGTTGATGTGGTACGCGGTGCTTTCGGGTTCCAGCTGCCAGATAAACCACAAGCGCGCCTGGTTGCTGGCCAGCGGCAGGCGCTCGGGGCGTGGCCCGGCCAGCAGCGCCGGCGCTTGGGCCCCGCCACTGTCGCGCAGGCGCGCGGCGCAGTCCTGCAGGCGCGGCGCGTCGAACAGCAGGCGCACCGGCACGTCCAGCTCCAGCACCTGCTTGATGCGCGACACCGCCTGCACCGCCAGCAGCGAGTGGCCGCCGAGGGCGAAGAAGTCATCGTCCAGGCCCACCTGTTCCACGCCCAGCAGGCTGGCCCAGATCTCGGCCAGCAGTGCTTCATCCTCGGTTTCTGGGGCGCGGTAGGCGATGCTGGTCCACTGCGGTTCGGGCAGCGCGTGGCGGTCGATCTTGCCGTTGGCGTTCAGCGGCAAGCGCTCCAGCAGCACCAGCCGCGCGGGAATCATGTAGTCGGGCAGATGGCGTTGCAGGTGAGCGTCGATGGCAGCCTGCAACTCGGTGCTGTCTTGGCCTTCCAGGTAGCCGATCAGTTGCTTGCCGGCCGGCGTGTCGCGGGCCACCACCACGGCGGTGCCGACACCCGGCACTTCGCGCAGGCGGGTTTCGATTTCGCCCAGCTCGATGCGGAAGCCGCGCACCTTCACCTGCTGGTCGATGCGCCCCAGGTAATCGACGGTGCCATCGGCGCGCACGCGCACGCGGTCACCGGTGCGGTACAGGCGCCCGCCCTGGCTGAACGGGTCGGCGACGAAGCGCTCGGCGGTCAGGCCCGGGCGCTGGTGGTAACCACGGGCCACGCCTTCGCCGCCCAGGTACAGTTCACCCGACACGCCCTGGGGCACTGGGTTAAGGTCCGCGTCCAGCACGTGCAGAGTACGCGCGCCCACGCCATGGCCGATGGGCGCGTAGGGCGCGCCGCACGGCAGCTCGGCCGGGGCTTTCCACAACAGCGGGGTGACCACGGTTTCGGTCGGCCCGTAGCCGTTGATCACGTACTGCGGCGCCAGGTGCTGGCGCACGTGGGCCAGGCTGGCCTCGGCCACGGCGTCGCCGCCGAAGCAGTAGATACGCACCGGCGGCGGGTTGCCGTGCACCGCGCCATGCTCGGCCAGCTGTTGCAGGTAGGCCGGCGGGAACGCCACCACGCTGATGCGCTCGTCGTGCAGGGCGCGCCAGGTCTGCTCCACGCTCCACAGCGCGTCGTCACGCAGGAACAGGCTGGAGCCGTGGCTGAGCGGGGTCAACCAGCGTTCGTGGGCACCGTCGAAGGCGAACGACATGAAGTGGAATTCGCGGTCGGCCGGGGTCATTTCATAGCGCCGGCCAATGCCGGCACAGTGCATGGCCAGCGGACCATGGGCCACGGCCACGCCCTTGGGCTGGCCGGTAGACCCGGAGGTGTAGATCAGGTACGCCAGGCTGCCGGCGTGCAGGGCCACGGCGGGGGCAGTCTCGGGCAGCGTGGCGAGGTCCAGCTGCTCCAGGGCCAACGCCGGCACGCCGGCAGGCACCGGCAGCGCATCGAGCAGGCTGGCGTGGCTCAACAGCAGGGCCATGCCCGAGTCAGCCATCAGGTATTCCAGGCGCTGGCGTGGGTAGCTGGCGTCCAGCGGCAAATAAGCCGCACCGGCCTTCATCACCGCCAGCAGCGCGACGATCAGCTCGGGCGAGCGCGGCATGGCCACGCCCACCAGCGTCTCCGCGCCCACGCCCTGGGCGATCAGGTGGTGGGCCAGGCGGTTGGCGGCGCGGTCCAGTTCGGCGAACGTCAGGCTGCGCCCTGCCCCGCTGACGGCCGGGGCGTCGGGCTGGCGGCGGGCCATGGCGGCGATGCTGTCGTGCACCCAGGCGCTGGCCGCTGGCAGCGGCGCGTCATGGGCCAGGGCGGTGCTACCGCCGTCGCCTTGCAGCAAGGCGCCCAGCGCCGTGTCCGGGGCCTCCACCACGGCGTGCAGCAGGCCGGTGAACGCAGCGGCGATGCGGGCGATGGTGCTGGCGTCGAACAGCGCCTGCGGGTAGGTCAGCAGCGCGTTCACCGCGCCGGCCGGGGTTTCGATGACGTCCAGCACCAGCTCGAAATTCACCGAGCACTCGGGGTTGCTGAACGGCTCAATGCGCAACCCACCCAACTGGCGCTGGGCGTCGACGGTCTGCCGCTGGTGGTTGAACAACACCTGGAACAGCGGGTTGCGGCTCAGGCTGCGGGTGGGCGCCAGGCGCTCCACCAGTTGTTCGAAGGGCACGTCCTGATGGCTTTGCGCGTTGATCAGGGTGTCGCGCACCTGGTTCAGCAGGTGCCGGAAGCCCTGGCGGCTGTCCAGGCGGGTGCGCAGCACCAGGGTGTTGACGAAGAAGCCCAGCAGCGACTCGGTTTCGCGGCGGTTGCGGTTGGCCACCGGCATGCCCACGCGGATGTCGTCCTGGCCACTGTAGCGGTAGAGCACGGCATTGAACGCCGCCAGCAGCACCATCGGCAAGGTCGCCCGCGCCTGCGTGGCCAAGGCGCGCAGGCCCTTGACCAGCCCGGCATCAAGGCTGAAGTGATGGCGCTCGCCCTGCCCTTGCCAGTCGCGGCCGCGCGGGCGGTCGATGGGTAGTTCAAGGGCCGGCTGCTCGTCGGCCAGGGTGGTTTTCCAGTAGTCGAGCTGGCGCTCGGCCTCGCCCGCCTCCAGCCACGAGCGCTGCCACAGGGCGTAGTCGCTGTACTGGATCGGCAGCGCCTGCGGGGCGTGGGCCGGGCCGGCCAGGTAGCCTTTCACCAGCTCGTCCAGCAGCAGGTTCATCGACCAGCCGTCGGTGATGATGTGGTGCAGGGTGAGGCTCAGCAGATAGTCATCTTCGCCCAGCACGAACAGCTGCGCGCGCAGCAGCGGGCCGCTGGCCAGGTCGAAGGGTTCACGGCTGGCGGCGCGGCAGCGGGCCTGCAACTGGTCTTCGCTGACCGTCTCCACGACCAGCTCGACCCTGGCCTGCTCGGCCGGCAGCACCTGCAGGCGAATCGACGCGCCGTCCTCGACGAAGCGGCTGCGCAAGGTTTCGTGGCGCGCGACCAGCGCCTGCAGGGCCACGCCCAGCGCCTGGCGGTCGACGTTGCCACGCAGGCGCACCGCAGTGGCCACATTGTAGGCGGAACTCGCAGGCTCCAGTTTCCACAGCAGCCACATGCGCCGCTGGGCGTACGACAGCTCGCGCTCGTCACCGGCATGGCTGTGCGCGGGGATGGGGAACAGGGCGAAGTCGACACCGTCATTGCGCAGGCTGCTCAGGAACAGGCGGCGCTTTTCCAGGGGCAGGGCAATGAAACGCTTGGCAAGGGCGAGGGATTGGTCTGGGTTCATCACAAGGAATTCCGGGTTCTTTGTGATTCAAGACGAAATGGGAAGGGGAATCGTTAACGGTTGCGGATGCACAAACGACCGTATTGGCGCGTGACGCGGCCTGGCGGCCGCTGCTACGGGTATTG
>NZ_JBWGIG010000003.1:0-282401 GCF_056312595.1 Pseudomonas sp. GYB4201
CGATGGGGCCGCAATATCGCCATCGCGGCCAAGGCCGGCTCCTACGGATGAGTGCTCGCCCTCGCGATTGTGTGACCGACACCGTGAATGAGCCCACTACCATGAACACTCAATACCGCAAGAACCTGCCAGGCACCGCCCTGGACTATTTCGACACCCGCGCCGCCATCGATGCGATCAAGCCCGGCGCCTACGCCGCCCTGCCCTACGTATCCCGCGTGCTGGCGGAAAACCTGGTGCGCCGCTGCGACCCGGCCACCCTCAGCGCCTCCTTGAGCCAACTGATCAACCGTGCGCGCGACCTCGACTTCCCCTGGTTCCCGGCCCGCGTGGTGTGCCACGACATCCTCGGCCAGACCGCGCTGGTGGACCTGGCCGGCCTGCGCGACGCCATCGCCAGCCAGGGCGGCGACCCGGCGCAGGTCAACCCGATGGTGCCCACCCAGCTGATCGTCGATCACTCCCTGGCCGTGGAGCGTGCAGGCTTCGACCCGCAGGCGTTCGAGCAGAACCGCGCCATCGAGGACCGCCGCAACGAAGACCGCTTCCACTTCATCGACTGGACCAAGAAAGCCTTCAAGAACGTCGACGTGATCCCGCCCGGCAACGGCATCATGCATCAGATCAACCTGGAGAAAATGTCTCCGGTGATCCAGGTGCAGGGCGGCGTAGCCTTCCCCGACACCTGCGTGGGCACCGACAGCCACACCCCCCACGTCGACGCCCTGGGCGTGATCGCCATCGGCGTCGGCGGCCTGGAAGCCGAGAGCGTGATGCTCGGCCGCGCCTCGTGGATGCGCCTGCCGGACATCATCGGCGTCGAACTCACCGGCCAGCTGCAACCGGGCATCACCGCCACCGACATGGTGCTGGCCCTGACCCAGTTCCTGCGCCAGCAGAAAGTGGTGGGCGCCTGGCTGGAATTTTACGGTGCGGGCGCGGCGAAGCTGACCTTGGGCGACCGCGCGACCATTTCCAACATGGCCCCCGAATACGGCGCCACCGCAGCGATGTTCTACATCGACCAGCAGACCATCGACTACCTCAAGCTCACCGGCCGCGAAGACCAGCAGGTACAGCTGGTTGAGGATTACGCCAAGCTGACCGGCCTGTGGGCCGACAGCCTGGCCACTGCCGAATACGAGCGCAGCCTGAGCTTCGACTTGAGCACCGTGGTGCGCAACATGGCCGGCCCCAGCAACCCCCACGCGCGCCTGGCCACCAGCGACCTGGCCGCCAAGGGCATCGCCGCACCCTGGACCGAGACGCCGGGGCAGATGCCCGACGGCGCGGTGATCATCGCCGCCATCACCAGCTGCACCAACACCAGCAACCCGCGCAACGTGATCGCCGCAGGCCTGCTGGCGCGCAACGCCAACCGCCTGGGCCTGACCCGCAAGCCCTGGGTGAAGACCTCGCTGGCGCCCGGCTCGAAAACCGTCAAGCTGTACCTGGAAGAAGGCGGCCTGCTGCCGGAACTGGAGCAATTGGGCTTCGGCGTGGTGGCGTTTGCCTGCACCACCTGCAACGGCATGTCCGGCGCCCTGGACCCGGCCATCCAGCAGGAGATCATCGACCGCGACCTGTACGCCACCGCCGTGCTCTCGGGCAACCGCAACTTCGACGGGCGCATCCACCCTTACGCCAAGCAGGCGTTCCTGGCCTCGCCGCCGCTGGTGGTGGCCTACGCCATCGCCGGCACCATCCGCTTCGACATCGAGAAGGACGTGCTGGGCCACGGCCCTGACGGCGCGGAAATTCGCCTCAAGGACATCTGGCCCAGCGACGCGGAAATAGACGCCCTGGTCAAATCCTCGGTGAAGCCCGAACAGTTCCGCCAGGTGTACATCCCCATGTTCGCCATCCACGAGGACACCGGCCCCAAGGTCAGCCCGCTGTACGACTGGCGCCCCATGAGCACCTACATTCGCCGCCCGCCCTACTGGGAAGGCGCCCTGGCCGGCACCCGGTCGCTCAAGGGCATGCGTCCGCTGGCGGTGCTGCCGGACAACATCACCACCGACCACCTGTCGCCGTCGAATGCCATCATGCTCGACAGCGCCGCCGGCGAATACCTGGCGAAAATGGGCCTGCCCGAGGAGGACTTCAACAGCTACGCCACCCACCGCGGTGACCACCTGACCGCCCAGCGCGCCACCTTCGCCAACCCCAAGCTATTCAACGAAATGGTCAAGGAAAACGGCCAGGTCAAGCAGGGCTCCCTGGCCCGCGTGGAACCCGAGGGCCAGGTGATGCGCATGTGGGAAGCCATCGAGACCTACATGAACCGCAAGCAGCCGCTGATCATCATCGCCGGCGCCGACTACGGCCAGGGCTCCTCGCGCGACTGGGCCGCCAAAGGCGTGCGCCTGGCCGGCGTGGAAGCGATTGCCGCCGAAGGCTTCGAGCGCATCCACCGCACCAACTTGGTGGGCATGGGCGTGCTGCCGCTGGAGTTCCTGCCCGGCACCAACCGCCACACCCTGGCCATCGACGGCAGCGAGACCTACGACGTGGTCGGCGCACGCACCCCGCGCGCCACCTTGACCCTGGTGATCCACCGCGCCAACGGCGAGCGCCTGGAGGTGCCGGTGACCTGCCGCCTGGACACCGCTGAAGAAGTGTCCATCTACGAAGCCGGGGGCGTGCTGCAACGCTTCGCCCAGGACTTCCTCGAACAAGCCCCCGCGGCCTGAGGAGCGATGCCATGAGCTACCCCGCACAAATCCGCATCGCCGCCACCTACATGCGTGGCGGCACCAGCAAGGGCGTGTTCTTCAAGCTTGATGACCTGCCCGCAGATGCCCGCCAGCCGGGCCCGGCCCGGGACGCGCTGCTGCTGCGCGTGATCGGCAGCCCCGACCCCTACGGCAAGCAGATCGATGGCATGGGCGGCGCCACCTCCAGCACCAGCAAGACCGTGATTCTCAGCCAGAGCACGCGGCCGGGGCATGACGTGGACTACCTGTTCGGCCAGGTGTCCATCGACAGCCCCTTCATTGACTGGAGCGGCAACTGCGGCAACCTCTCGGCGGCCGTGGGCTCGTTCGCCATCAGCAACGGCCTGGTGGCCGCCGAGCGCATCCCCCACAACGGCGTGGCCACCGTGCGCATCTGGCAGGCCAACATCGCCAAGACCATCATCGCCCACGTGCCCATCACCGACGGCGCGGTGCAGGAAACAGGCAATTTCGAACTGGACGGCGTGACCTTCCCTGCCGCCGAGGTGCAGCTGGAGTTCATGGACCCGGCCGCCGAGGAAGAAGGCGGCGGTGGCGCCATGTTCCCCACCGGCCACCTGGTGGACGACCTGGAGGTGCCCGGCATCGGCACCTTCAAGGCAACGCTGATCAACGCCGGCATCCCCACCATCTTCCTCAACGCCGCCGACATCGGCTACACCGGCACCGAACTGCAGGACGCCATCAACGGCGACCCCAAGGCGCTGGCACGCTTCGAGACCATCCGCGCCCACGGCGCCCTGCGCATGGGCCTGATTTCGCATCTGGACGAGGCCGCTACACGCCAGCACACGCCCAAGGTGGCCTTCGTCGCCGGGCCCGCCGCCTACACCGCCTCCAGCGGCAAGGCGGTAGGTGCAGGTGACGTCGACCTGCTGGTGCGCGCGCTGTCCATGGGCAAGCTGCACCATGCCATGATGGGCACCGCGGCCGTGGCCATCGGCACCGCTGCGGCCATCCCCGGCACCCTGGTGAACCTGGCCGCCGGCGGTGGCGCGCGCCAGAGCGTGCGCTTCGGCCACCCCTCCGGCACCTTGCGCGTGGGCGCCCAGGCCGAGCGGGTCAATGGCGAATGGAAGGTGCTCAAGGCCATCATGAGCCGCAGCGCGCGGGTAATGATGGAAGGCTGGGTCAGAATTCCGCGCAGTGGTAACCACCAGAGGGTCTAAAACAATGCATGCCCGCGATGGCTTCCCAACCAAGAGACAAGCCCAATCCGCTCAAGATGACGATCAGCTTCGGCCTGGGGGGGCCGGGCGCAGGCTTCGAGACGTGGCGCTTTCCTTATTCGTCCAGGAAGGCTTTGCCAATATCAGCTTGAGGACGCTCGGCAAGCACCTTGGCGTACAAGCCGGCTCCCTTTACAACCATTTGGACAATAAACAGGGCCTGCTTTTCGAGCTTATTCACGAGCACCTTGAAGGCCTGGTGGAGACGGTAGAACAAAAGGTGCGCAAATTCAGCAGGACCGAGGACAAGCTCAAGGCTTTCGTTTCAGTGCACCTCGCATTCCAAACCCATGAACGGCAATGTGCGCAGCTCATGGGCTTGGAGCTTCGCAGCCTGTCGCCCACCCACCGGAGTGAGATTGACACGCTGCTTCAGCGCTACCATCAATGCCTGGACACCATTGTGCGCACAGGTATCGAGCGTGGCGTGTTTGCACCTCAGGATCTTGGCACCAGTACCAGTAGCATTCTAGGCATGCTGACAAGCGCCGCGTTCTGGTTCAATGGCGGTACCGAACACTCTCGAGACCGCCTGATTACGCACATGAACACCATGATCATGGGCGCGCTAGGCGCGTACCGATAGCCGCCCCCTTGCGTTTCCATTTGCTCCCCTGCGCCACAATGTCGGTTTACCGATCGACGTTGTGGCGTCTCTGTCTCAAGCCTGCACTGTCTGCCCTGCGCTGATCAAGACTCACTGCCGCCGGTGGCTATCCAATCTCGGCATCATCATGCCGATTCTCGAATAGTCGCGATGCCCCCCCCCCTTTAGCATCCAACAGCAGACAGGTAATCCATACACCTGATGCCAGACATCCGCCGAGATGTGCTTTTGTACCTGGTTCTGGACTGTGGGGGCAATTTGATGAGGCAAGTGATTCGAGGTGGCAAATCCAAGGGACAGCGATGTGCATCCGCATTAACTCTGGCAGTGCTTACCGGCGTGGGCATGTCGACCGCCGAGGCGTTTGACTTCGATCTTACCGATACCGACTGGCATGGACGATGGGACAACACGCTGAGGTACAACCTGGGAGTGCGCGCTGAGGGGCGGGACTCAATGATAGGTAACTCGACCTCAATGCAATCGTCCGACTACAGTTTCAACCGTGGGCATGTCGTTACCGACAGGTTTGACCTGCTGTCGGAGCTCGACCTGATATACCAGGAACGCATGGGCTTGCGCATCAGCGGCTCGGCTTGGTACGACAATGCGTACGACAGCGATGTTCACACCAACCCAGGGCAGTACGCTCCAGGCGTAAGCTACTCGGACATCGGCAGCTACGAGGGCAACAAATACTCAAACTATACCCGACGCTATTACGAAGGTCCCTCGGGGCAGTTGCTCGATGCCTTCGTGTTCTCGAAGTTCGACATCGGCGACATACCCGTCAGCGTTAAGGCGGGGAGGCACAACGTGTACTGGGGTGAATCCCTGTTCAGCCTGGTACACGGGGTATCTTACTCTCAAGGGCCGGTTGACCTCGCCAAGGCCCAGGCGAACCCGGGCACCGAGGCAAAGGAGCTGTACTTGCCCCTCACGCAGGTCTCTTCTCAATTCGACCTTACCGATACTCTGTCCCTGCAGACCCAATACTTCTTCGACTGGGAAGCATCGAGGTATGCGGAAGGTGGGACTTACCTTGCCGCCAGCGATGTCGTGTTAAACGGTCCAGATCGCATGTTCGTCGCGAACACCGCCAATGGGCCGCTGTTCGCGCGCCGCCTTGATGCCCGTGAGGGCAGCAAGGTCGGCGATTGGGGCATAAACCTGCGCTGGTCGCCAGAGGCACTCAACAGCTCGACCATCGGTGTCTACCTTCGGCAGTTCGATGAAAAGTTGCCGTGGTTGCTTGTGAATACTCAAGATCCCGCCAACATGACCTACCGAGCCTCATACGCACGGAACACCCGCCTGCTGGGCCTGAGCCTGGCAACCAATCTAAACGGCCTAGCTGTTGGAAGTGAGCTGGTCTATCGCCGTAACACTGCGCTCAACAGCACGTCCTTGGTGGCGGGGGACGAAGGCGCGCGTGGAGATACGTTACACGCGCTGATCAACGTCATGGGCAGTATCAACTCCACTGCTTTCTTCGATGCCCTGAACTGGTCTGCAGAGATCACCTATAACCGGTGGCTACGGGTGCGCAGTAACGAACAGTACTTCAACGCCGGCGGCTACGCATGCAGCGGTGGCACATGGAGCGGCTGTGTCACGCGCAACTTCGTGGGCGGCCAGATCAGCGTCAGCCCAAGCTGGAACTCGATCATTGACGGCGTAGACCTGTCGTTTCCCATCAGTTTCAGCGAGGGCATCAAGGGCAATTCGGCCGTGCTGGGGGGTGGAAACCAAGGTTCTGGCAGCTACAGCCTGGGGCCGAGCGTCCTGATCCGCCAGCGCTATCAGATTGACCTCAAGTACATCGATTACCTGGCCCGCTACAAAGACAACGGCACCCGCATTACCGCTTCCAATGGCGCCCAGCTGCAGGATCGTGGCTGGGTTGCGCTGACGGTGAAAGCCGCATTCTGACCCCTGGAGCATGACCATGACATTGATTGCCCGCATTCCCCACACCCTGCTGTGCACATTGTTGACGATGAGTACAGGCACAACGTTTGCCGCCCAAGACAATGACGCGCCCGGTAACCCACTGACTGCCTTCGGCGCCGTCCAAGGCGCCAACGCCGATGGCAGTATTCCTTCCTACACAGGAGGACTGACCACTCCCCCCGCCAGCTACATCTCCGGCAGTGGCGTGCGCCCGGATCCGTTCGCCAATGATGCCCCCATTCTACGAATCGATGCACAAAATATGGCGCAATACGCGGATCAGTTGACTGAGGGGACCAAGGCCCTCCTGAACACATACCCCAGCATGTACATGGACATCTACCCCACCCGACGCTCGGTGGCTTATCCCGCGCAAGTACTGGAAAACACGCGCAAGAACATCCAACGTGCACACAGTACCGAAGGCGGCTTGGCCGTGGAAGGCGCCCTGGCTGGCTTTCCTTTTCCCCTCCCCGCAGACGGTCAGCAAGTCATGTGGAACCACCTGCTCGCCTATTCTGGCGCGGTGAAGGACTACTCCTCGCAAACCTGGATCGTGGCGGGCAATAGTGCACCCCTTCTGAGCCTGGTGCAAAAAATGCACGTCGAGTCGCCCTTCTATCAAGCCGACGGCGGTGAGGATACTGAAAAGTATTACAGCAAGGCCGTATCGGAAACCACTGAGCCTGCCCGTAACGCAGGTCAGAAAATCCTGTTCTACAAGGCACTAAACCCCATTAAGGGTGGAGACCTCTCCTGGTCCTACGTACCCAGCCAACGCCGCGTGCGGCAACTGCCTGATTATGTGTACGACTCGCCCATCGGCAGCGCAGGTGGCTACATGGTCATCGATGACGCTGGACTGTTCAGCGGCGCCCTGGATCGCTTCGATTTCAAGAAGATCGGCAAAAAAGAGGTATTCATTCCGTACAATTCCTACAATGCGCTCTATGGCTGCCCTACCGAGCAGTTGCTTAAACCAGACGTGTTGGCACCCCAGTGCATCCGCTGGGAGAAACACCGTGTTTGGGTAGTCGAGGCCGACCTCAAGCCTGGCCTGCGCCATATTTACAGTAAACGCCGGTTCTACTGGGACGAAGATAGCTACCTGGCCGGGGCCACCGAGAACTACGACAGCAGCGGCAAATTGTACAAGGTCGGTTATTCGTTGATGGCCCCTGCCTACGAGGTGCCAGCCCCCATGGCTGACACCACAGTTTTCTACGATTTAACGGCCAAAGCCTACGTGCTCTACAACTATGCTGGGCAATCTGGAGGTTATAAATTCACCCAGCCCTGGCCAGCCAAAGCCCTGACCTCACAGGCGATGGCCGGGGCGGGTATTCGCTGATGGTGGCCGGATTGATCGGGGGCTGGCGTGTGCTCCTGGTTACGGCAATGGTCCTGGCCATTGCTGCCCAGGCGCATGCCGACGTCAACGCCTTCATTGACCCGTTGCTCAGCCCTGCCGTTACTCGATCAAACCCGGAGCACGGTAGTTTTGTCGCCCTCGCCCACGCAGGCTCGCGCCTTGTAGCAGCCGGCGCCAGGGGGCGTATCGTCTACTCGGATGACCATGGCGACCACTGGTATCAAGCACAAGTGCCCGTGCAATCGGATTTGGTCGCGCTGAGCTTTCCCGACCCTGCCCAAGGATGGGCCGTGGGTCACGCAGGTGTGGTGCTGCACACCAGTGACGGCGGCCGTTCATGGCAAAAGCAATTGGATGGCATCCAGGCTGCAGTACTGATCACTGATTACTACATCAATTGGCAGCCAAACGAGCACCCGCAAGCCGAACAACTGCAGGCAACAGGCGCCCAGTTAAGGGCAGATGGGCCTGACAAACCTTTTCTCGATGTGTGGTTTGAGGACAACCAACATGGTTTCGTCGTGGGTGCTTATGGTTTGATCCTGCGCACCACTGATGGGGGGCAGCACTGGATACCTTGGTTGGACCATGTCGACAATCCTCAAGGGCTGCATCTATTCGCTATCCAAGGCAATTCCAATGGGCTGTTCATTGCAGGCGAACAGGGTTTGCTATTGCAATTTGACCGGCTGAAACAGCGCTTCGAGCAACGTAGCCTGCCCTATCAGGGCACCCTCTTCGGATTGCAGGCACACGACAACGCGCTTTACGTATTTGGTATGCGCGGGCATGTGCTGCGCAGCGTGGCGGGCGGCCCCTGGGAATCCCTTGGCAACAGCGACAGTAGCAGTGTCACCGCCGCCACCACGCTGTCCAGCGGCCAAGTGGTATTTGTCAGCCAGGCTGGCAACCTACTATATGCGGCCACTGGCAGCGACGTACTGAATGTCAGGCCCTCACAAGCAGGGATGCCACTCGCCTCCCTGATTCAAGACAACAATGACCACTGGGTGTTCGCCGGCGCACTAAGCGTGCTGGTGCGAAGCGCGCCCTGATTGGCAAAGGCTGGAGGTAGGGTGAATACAACCAAGCGATCAACAGGAAGCGAGCGCTGCGCCGCCGACCTTGACAGGCATTCAGGCAGCCGGATTGAACGGCTCATTTTCAACCACCGCGCATTCATTATCGCGCTATGTGTACTGATCACTGGGCTACTTATCGGGCCCGCCCTGCAGCTCAAAATGACGGCCAGCTACGAAAGCACGCTGCCGCACTCGCATCCCTACGTGCGTAACTACCTGGAGAATAAAGACCAGCTAAGGGGGCTGAGCAATACCTTGCGCATTGTGGTGCAGAACCCGAACGGCAGCATCTACGATGCCGATTTTCTGGACACGATGCGCCGCATCAATGACGCTTTTTACCTGCTCAAAGGCGTTGATCGGCCTTGGGTAAAGTCAATCTGGAGCGCGTCAGTCCGTTGGACCGAGGTCACCGAAGATGGCTTCAGAGGCGGCCCCGTCATGCCGGCTGATTTCAACGGCTCGGCCGCCAGCCTCGCGCAACTGGCAAGCAATGTACAAAGGGCCGGGCAAGTGGGGGGGCTGGTCTCCAACGATCAGACCTCGGCCATGATCATCTTGCCCCTGATGGATAACGCCGCTGGCGGTGAGATGCTGGACTACGCAGCCTTCAACCAGCAGTTGGAAGATCTGCGCCAAAGCTTCCAGGCAACCGGATCAGTGAAACTCCATATCATCGGTTTCGCGAAGGTGATGGGGGATTTAATCGATGGGGTACACAAGGTAGTTGCCTATTTTGCAGTCGCCGCCCTGATCGTCGCCATTGTGATATTCCTCTACCTGCGCTGTCTGCAAAGCACAGCACTGCTGATGACCTGCTCACTGACCGCAGTCATTTGGCAGTTGGGCCTGCTCAAGGTGGCCGGCTTAGGGGTAGATCCTTACTCAATGCTGATGCCGTTCTTGATCTTCGCGATCGGCATCAGCCATGGTGCGCAAAAAATGAATGGCATCATGCAGGACATCGGGCGTGGCCTGTCGGCGTACGTCGCGGCTCGACTGACGTTTCGCAGACTTTTCCTCACTGGCTTCGCGGCACTGCTGGCTGATGCGGTTGGGTTTGCCGTTCTATTGCTGATCGATATCCCGGTCATCCACACCCTGGCCTTGGCGGCCAGCATGGGTGTAGCCCTGCTGATTGTGACTAACCTCATCCTGCTCCCTGTCACGCTATCCTACTGCGGGGTCAGTCATCGTGGTGTACGTCATGCGCTGCGTGGACAAACGCGCGCGCGCCAGGGTAGCAGCGCCATAGCCTGCTTTCTGGTTTCGTTGACTACGCCAAAGCGCGCGAGCCTTGTCTTGTTGATCGCGATGATCATAGGTGCTGGTGGCTACCAGCTGGGCCGCCGCTTGCAAGTGGGCGACCTGGCAAACGGGGCACCCGAGTTGCGCGCCGACTCTCGCTACAACTTCGACAATGCCTATATTCTGAGCCACTACGCCCTTTCCAGTGACCAATTCGTGGTCATGGTCAAAACCCCGAAGGATGGCTGCCAGACCTACCCTACCCTAGTGGAGACCAGTCGTCTGGCCGATGAATTGGCCAGCGTGGAGGGCGTACAGTCGACGCGCTCACTGCCGGACAGCCTGCGCAGAATAATTGCCGGCAATTTTGAGGGCAGCCCTAAATGGGAAAGCTTGTTACACAACGACGGGGTACTGGGCAATGCCATTTATACCGCCGGCAGCCTCGCGCCTGAACTGTTCAACCGGGACTGCTCAGTTCTGCCCGTAATAGCTTCGCTAACAGATCACAAGGCCGTCACTTTGACACGAGTGCTACAGGTCTCCGAAGCGTTTGCCCGCGACCACAACACCTCGGAACGTGAATTCGTATTGGCAGCTGGAAATTCCGGCATCGAGGCGTCTACCAACATTGTCGTTCAACGCGCCGATCACTTGATACTGTTCTACGTATATACGGCGGTTGCCCTGCTCTGCCTAGTGGTATTTGGTAGCTGGCGCGCGGTTGTGGTTGCCCTCATTCCCCTGGCGTTGACCTCGGTACTTGTCGAAGCATTGATGGTAATGCTGGGGATGGGGCTGAAAGTAGCAACCCTGCCCGTCATCGCCTTGGGCGTCGGAATTGGCGTCGACTATGCGCTGTACCTGCTGAGCACCCAACTTCAGGCACTACGAGCGGGGAGTAGCCTTGCAGATGCATTCAATCACGCGCTGCAGTGTACGGGCAGAGTCGTGGCCATGGTCGGCGTGACGCTCGCTGCTGGTGTCGTTACATGGGCATGGTCACCCATAAAATTTCAGGCAGACATGGGCATATTACTGACGCTGATGTTCATGATGAATATGTTGGGGGCTTTGCTGCTAGTACCTGCCCTTTCACAGTTCCTGTTGCGCCAACCCGGTGCGGTCGCGCAACGCACGGGGCAACCCAGCCACGTGCAAACCCACTAGCTACACAGTTGAATTCCCTGCTGACTCTGAACCCATGGTGGGGCATATTTCTTGCTAAAGTCCAGATAGACCAATAACCAGAAAACTATCGGACGCCCATGAAAATTCACCAGCTACGCGCATTGATCACAATTAGCGAATGCGGCAGTATTCAAGAGGCTTCTCGACTGCTGCATATTTCGCAACCAGCACTGTCACGAAGCATCAAAGAACTGGAAGCGGAACTGGGTGTTTACTTGTTGGTACGCTCCAATCGAGGCATAACCCTGACCGAGTATGGGCAACGCCTGATAGGGCGTGCCCGGTTGGTGGTTGAAGAGTTACGCAAAGCTCGCAATGAAATAGAAACGCTCAAGGGCACGATGAAGGGTAGCGTGACCTTGGGCGTCACCCCCGTTTCCCCCGGCGACCAGTTCATGGACTGCATCGCCAAATTCCACAAACTTTATCCTGATGTCAATTTGACAATCCAGGAAATGCGCCCTCCCCGACTAATGGAAGGGTTGCGCGAGGGACGTCTGGACCTGATCCTCACGACACAGTCGACACAACCCAGTTCCGACGGATTCCAGTGGTCGGCGCTCTACACTCAACCCAGCGTTCTAGCGGTACGCAAGGGACATCCCCTCAGACACGTCAGGCACTTGCAAGCGTTGCGGGATATGGATTGGTTGTTGTTTGACGCTTTCGAAGATTCGTTGCTGGCCGGTTTCTTCGCACGCTTGCACATTGATCCACCCGCGCGAGTGATCGAGTGCTCGTCCTTGGGCCTTAGTCTCGGATTGAGCACACGAACCGATGCCATCAGTTTTATGTGCCAGCCGCTGGTTGTTTCGAGTTTGTTTAGAGAGCGCCTGGATTTCTTGCAACTCGAAGAGGAATTACCGTGCATGACCATCTCCATGGTCAGCCGCGACCCGGAGTTGATGTCCCGCGAAGCCAAAACACTGGCGGCCGATATGCTCTACGCATTCCGCGATCACAGAGCGACGCAAGGCCCGCCGTCGCCGTCGGCAAATCAGGGCAAGGCGTTCTTTCCTTCATCCGTCGTTTCAGGCCAGCACATGTTGCGGCATTAGTTCCCTCTCCACGGGTGGTGTGTTGCGATACCAAATACAAATAGCCATACGGAGACATGATTATCCAACAGGGCCGCATTCGGCCATGCTCCGGCTCTCGACCGACAACCTTGGAGTTATCAACGATGAGTGTCCCAACCGATCAATTGATCGCTGCCATCCACCGCAGCAAGGAAGAATTCACGCGCATTCGGCGGCATATTCACCAACACCCTGAACTGGGCTTCGAGGAGTATCAAACCAGCCAACTTGTCGCAGACTCTCTACGTCAATGGGGATATGAAGTTCAGGAGGGCATTGGAGGAACCGGTGTTGTCGGAATCCTGAAGCTGGGAAGTTCCACACGCAGCATTGGCTTGCGTGCGGACATGGATGCCTTGCCCATCATGGAAGCCAACGGCTTGGCGCATCAGAGCATGTCGCCTGGCAAAATGCACGGCTGTGGCCACGACGGCCACACGGCCATCTTGCTGTGTGCCGCCCGTTACCTGGCGCAAACCCAAGGTTTTGACGGGACGTTGACACTCATCTTTCAACCAGCCGAGGAAACACTGGGCGGCGCCGTGGCCATGATGAACGATGGCTTGTTCGAGCGTTTTCCATGCGACGCGGTCTTTGCTCTTCATAACGCTCCCGGCTTGCCGATCGGCATGTTCATGGCCAAATCCGGCTCACTTGCGGCATCCTCTGACCAGGTCGATATTCGCTTGATTGGCGTGGGTGGTCACGGTGCCATGCCCCACCTTACCCGCGATCCGGTAGTCGCTGCGGCCGAACTTGTCCTGGCACTGCAAAGTATCGTTTCGCGCAGCGTACCCGCCAGCGAAACCGCCGTGGTTACCGTAGGGGCCGTGAAAGCCGGCGAAGCAGCGAATGTCATTCCAGCTTACGCCGATCTCAAACTGAGCGTGCGTGCCACAACGCTTGAAACCAGACAACTGCTCAAAAAGAGGATTGGCGAAATCACCCAAGGTGTTGCCAGTGCTCATGGCATGGATGTGCAGTACGACTACCGCGAATTGGTGGGGACGGTGCAAAACTCCGACAACGAAACGCTGTTGGCTCAAGCGGTGATCCGCGAATTGTTCGGGGCCGAGAAGCTGCTGACCCAACCATCCAAAGGCGGATTGGGCAGTGAAGATTTCGCTTGGATGCTGGAGAGGAGGCCAGGTTGCTACATTGCACTAGGCAATGGCAACAGCGGACCCTGCGGCTGCTCCGTGCACAATCCAGGTTATGACTTCAACGATGATGCCATCCCTTATGGCGCCAGCTATTGGGCTCACCTTGTCTACCGGTTTCTGGCCGCTGCCTGACAACGATGCCGTCGCTGCAGACGGCACGTGCCAAAGGATACCATCATGATCAACTCGAACAACCGGCAGCGCAACATCGTCATCGCATTGCTGATGACCGTGGTCATCATCAGCACTCTAGATAAAGCTGTTTTTGCTTTCGCGGGCGTTCAAATCATCAATGATCTGGGGTTAACCGCCGCCCAGTTCGGCTTAGTGGCCAGCGCGTTTTTCTTTCTTTACTCCGTGTCGGGCATAAGCGTGGGATTTTTGGCGGATCGACTGGCCACTCGCTGGATATTGATGGGCATGGCAGTCGTCTGGATGCTCTCGCAATTATTGGTGGTGATAAGCAGCACTTATATGGCACTGCTCACCAGCAGACTGCTGCTAGGGGCCGGGACCGGCCCTGCGACGGCAGTGACACAGCATGCCTGTTTCAAATGGTTTACGCCCCGGCAGCGAGTGCTTCCCGCGTCGCTGATCACCAGCTCTATGATGATCGGTGGAGTGCTCGCGGCCACGCTGATGCCGGCCTTCATCGACCACTGCGGTTGGAGAAACGCCTACCTCGCACTTGCAGCACTTGGCCTTTGCTGGTTGGTCCTGTGGACTTTGCTTGGCCGAGAGGGCGAGGAAACTGGTAGGGTTGGCGAAATACGACAGGATGGAGGCAGTCGTGTCCCATATCGGCAGTTGCTGCGCACGCCAAGTTTTCTCTGGACGACACTCATGGGGTTCCTGAGCTTTGTCCCCACGTCCCTAGGGCTTAGCTGGTCGATGGTGTATCTGCAAAAAGGCCATGGTTTCACCGCAATTGAGGCGGGGTATCTGACCTTGGCCATGACGTTGGCCATCATGGTTCTGACCCTGCTGGCTTCGGCCTTGGCGCAGAAAGCGATGGCCAATGGCCGCAGCGACCGCGCCGCGTTGGTGGCGCCCGCCTTCTTGTCCTGCGCTCTGGGAGGGATAGCGTTTACCGCCCTTTGGGTCTGGCCCTGGGATCGTACAACGGCCATCTCGCTTTTTGTGGCTGGCAATCTCTTGATGAATATTTTGCCAACGTTTGGGCTGACCATCACCGCCCATATGGTACCTGCCGGCCAGCGCGGCAGCATGTTGGCCATTTACAATGGCTGTGTGACCTCTGCCGGGATGCTAGTTCCGACGCTGGTGGGGTACCTGATCGAGTGCAAGGCGGGCGACATCAAGGCCGGGTACGAGCTGGCGGTGGCGAGTTTCGGCTCAGTCACCTTGATCTGTTCGCTGGCTGGCCTGGCGATCGTCAAGCCCGAACAAACGAGGCTAAAGATACTGAAGATGGCGCAGGGCCCGTCACCTAGGCCGCAAGTGACGGGCTTGGCCAGTGGCACCTAGCCGATCCCACCATCGACGCGCACCAGACTGCCTGAGCTGAACGAACTGCAAGGGCTGGCCAGATACAACGCCGCCGTGATGATTTCTTCCGGCTGGCCTGGCCGGCCCAGCGCATTGTCGAAACGTTCGCGAGCAACCGCGGGCCAGGCCTTGGCAACATCGGTCAAAAACGGGCCGGCCGACAACGTGTTGACTCGCACCTTGGGCCCATATTCCTTGGCCAGCGACTCAGTCATGGCATTAAGCGCCGCCTTGGCACCACAGTAGGGGACCACAGCCGGCAATGGACGCAGCGCTCCAGTACTGCTCACATTGATGATGACCCCGCCCTGCCCGGTCGCCATCTGCGCCGCCACCCGCGCTGCCAGTCGAAACGGCCCTTTGAAGTTAACCTGCAACACTTTGTCGAACAGCGCCTCCTCCGTATCATGGGAAGCAGGAGCCACAGGAGACATACCGGCATTATTGACCAGAATATCAACACGACCAAAATGGGCAAACACGCGCTCGAGCATCAAGTCGATGTCTGCCCACTCTCCCATGTGGCAGCGAACGGCAATGGCTTCGCGCCCCATGTCGCGAATCAAGCGCGCGACGGTTTCACAGGCCTCCAGTTTGCGACTGGCGATGATGACATCGGCGCCTTGGCGGGCGTATGCCAACGCTATTTCGCGACCCAACCCACGGCTTCCTCCCGTGATCAGCGCCACCTTTCCGGTCAAGTCGAAGTAGTCGATTCGCGTCATGGGCAGCTACTCCAGGTAAGCCTTGAACTTGACCCTGGCCGCCTCGCGTCGTGCCACCAAGTGCTCCGAGGGGAACAGACCGGGGGCAGGTCGATAACGCTTGAGCAGGCTCTTGGCGACCCCCACCTTGTGTACCTCGGTCGGTCCATCGACCAACGCCATCGACGCGGCGTAGATCCACATCTGTCCCAGAACCATTTCATCACTTACCCCCAGCGCCCCGTGAACCTGCATGCATCGCTGGACAATATCGTGGTAGACCTTGGGTGCTGCGGCCTTGATGGCGGCGATGTACATCTGGTTGGCCTTGTAGTCATGACCGTTATCAATACGCCAGGCCGTTTCCAGGACCAGCAACCGGTATTGGCGCAGCTCTATAAACGAGTCGGCCAGGTATTGCTGGACCACCTGTTTGCTGGCCAGTGCTTCACCCTTGGTATGGCGGGACAAGGCACGCTCGGCCATCATGTCGATAGCTTTCTGGCATTGGCCAACCGTTCGCATGGCATGGTGTACCCGCCCGCCTCCGAGCCTGGCCTGGGCGACCGCGAAGCCCTTGCCCTCTTCGCCTAGCAGCGCATCGGCGCTGACGCGCACATTGTCATACCGGATATAGGCATGTGCCCCCTCCCCGGGATTCTCCCCATAAACCCCAGGATTACGCAGAATATTGATTCCGGGCGTGTCAGCAGCCACCAGAAACATCGAAGTACCGGCATGGACAGGCACGTCCGGATTGGTCACGCACATGACGATCAGGAAGCTGGCGTACCGAGCATTGGAAGAGAACCACTTCTCACCGCTGATGATCCAGTCGCTGCCATCGCGCACCGCGCGGGTAGTAAATACTGCCGGGTCGGCACCGCCCTGTGGCTCGGTCATGGAATAGCAGGAGACGATGTCGCCATTGAGCAATGGCTGCAAGTACCTGGCCTTCTGCTCGGCGGTGCCGAACATGGCCAAAATCTCGGCGTTGCCGGTGTCGGGCGCGGCAGTGCCAAATACAGTCGGGGCCCAACTCGAACGACCGAGGATCTCGTTCATCAGCGCCAGTTTGATCTGGCCATAACCCTGCCCGCCCAACTCAGGCCCCAGGTGGCAAGCCCACAGTTCCTGCTTGCGCACTTCATCGCTGAGGGGCTTGATGATGGCGCGCGCCGCCTTGTTTCCGAGATCGTACGGTGCACTCATATCGGGCCAGAGCGTATCCAGGGGTTCAATCTCCTCCTTGACGAAGCGCTCCATCCAATCGAGTTTTTTCTGAAAATCAGGTTCGGTGCTGAAGTCCCACATGGGCTGCTCTCTCGCTGTCAGGTCAAAGGAGGGTGGAAAAATGCAGGCCGCGCTGGATCATGTCGGGTACCTGCTGTTCCATGCTTGCGTGAGCGGCAAGGTCTGATTTACCTGCCTGGTACCGTGCATAGGCACCTTCCATGATGATCGCCAGCTTGAACATCGACAGCGCCATGTAATAAGGCAATGCGCTGATGTCCAGCCCCGTCTTGGCGGCGTAGCGTTCGGCCAATTCGCGCCGCGCAGGCATCCACTGCCAGTCAATATAATTGGCATAGCTCTCGGGCTCGCCTGCTTGCTGCCATCCCGCCAGCATCCAGCCAAGGTCCAGCAACGGATCGCCGATGGTGGCCATCTCCCAGTCCACGATCGCCCCCAGGCGGACAGGGTTGCTGTGTTCATACATGACATTGATGAATTGGTAGTCGCCGTGAATCAGGGAGGCACGTTGCATGGCCGGGGTATGCTGCGCCAGCCAATCGCCGAGCCTAGCCAGCCCCTCGATATCGCGGGTTTTGTAGCGCTCCAACTGGGCTGACCACCGAGCCACCTGGCGCTCCAGGAAATGCTCAGGCTTGCCGAAGCCTTCAAGCCCGAGGCCTTGCCAATCAGCATTGGCCAATTCGGCCAACGCATCCACCAACTCAAAGGCCAATGTGCGATGGGCCTCGGGACTTTGGGCAATCGTCGCTGGCAATGGGTTCTTGCCGGCGAAGCCGTCATGCCACTCGAGCAACGCGAAAGGCGAGCCAATGACCTGAGGGTCTTCACAGCCGGCGATCAGCCGGGTATGGGGGATGCTGCTGCGGCCAATGGCGCGTAACAACTTCATCTCCCGCAGGATGTTGTTAGCACTGGCATCGTTGGCCACCTGCGGCGGTCGCCGCAGCGCGTATGAGCGTCCGTTGGCCTCGACTTTGTAGATGAGGTTGCTGGCGCCGCCCTGAACCACTTTGACGCTCAGCCCCTCTGCTGCGCCCAGAGTTGCCCTCAGCCAGGCCCCCAGCCTTGGCAGGTCTGGCAGAAATTGCGTTGCATCCGTCATGTGCCGTCTCCTCTTATTGGTCGCTTTTATTTCGAAGATCAAACAACATCATTCATCATTATGATCTACACGATTTCACTTCATGTCAATGACTGGCAGAGCGCTGGAAGATGCTTGTTTTATGATATAGATGATTATAATCTTTAAGCCTCATAGGCGATCCGAGCCCAGCTGTCGCCAAGGCATTTCGAGGGTCTTGAAGTGAACGATGCTTATATCTACGACCATGTACGCAGCCCGCGGGGCAAAGGCCGTCCTGACGGCGCCCTGCATGAGGTCAGCGCTACCGCGCTGGCAGCGCAAACACTCCAGGCGCTGCGTGCACGAAGCGATCTGGATACGGCCTTGGTCGAGGACGTTTTCCTGGGGTGTGTCATGGCTGCCGGCGAACAAGGGGCGAACATCGCCCGCGTCGCGGCGCTCCAAGCCGGTTATGCGCAGACGGTGCCCGGCCTGCAGCTCAATCGCTATTGCGCATCGGGCCTGGATGCGGTGAACCTGGCGGCCTCGACCTTACGTTGCGGCCAGGCCCAGGCCATCGTTGCCGGGGGCGTGGAATGCATGTCGCGCACCCCCATCGGCTCGGACGGTGGTTCGGTGTACACAGACCCACAGGTTGTGTGGAATACCTGGTACGTCCCGCAAGGCATCGGCGCAGACCTGATCGCCGAACAAGACAACTACAGCCGCGAAGACGTTGATAGTTACGCCCTGCGCAGCCAGCAGCGCGCCGCTATGGCGCAACAGGAGGGGCTGTTCAAGGCGTCACAGTTCACCGTCACTGACATCCTCGGCCAACCGCTGCTGGATCGCGATGAGGCCATCCGCCCAAACGCCACCCTCGAGGATCTGGGCAAACTCAAGCCCGCCTTCGAAGCCACTGGCAGTCAGAACGGCTTCGACGCCGTGATCCTGCAACGCTACCCCCAATACGAGGCGGTTCGCCACGTCCATACCGCAGGCAACTCCAGCAGTATCGTCGACGGTGCGGCCACGGTTTTACTGGGCACCGCACAGTTCGGTCGTGACCAGGGACTGGCTCCCCGGGCAAAAATTCGTCATTACACCGCCATCGGTTCCGAGCCGGCGATCATGTTGACTGGCCCTGCGGCGTGCACCGAAAAACTGCTCAGGCAGGCTGGGTTGACCATCAAGGACATCGATCTGTTCGAAGTCAACGAAGCCTTTGCCTCGGTAGTCATGCGCTACATGCGCCACTTCGACCTTGACCCGGCAAAGGTGAACGTCAACGGCGGCGCGATAGCCCTGGGTCACCCGTTGGGTGGAACCGGCGCAATGCTTGTGGGCACGGTGCTCGATGAGCTTGAGCGCCGCGACCTGAATACGGCCATCGTCACCTTGTGCGCGGCGGCCGGCATGGCCACCGCAACCCTGATCGAACGGGTCTGAACCATGGAGTCCATAACGATGAACACCCTGAGAATCGAACGGGACGGCGATGGCATCGTGGTCATCACCATTGACCTCCCCGAACGTAGCGTAAATATTTTCACCGAAGAGTTTGTCACCGACCTGAGCGCTGCGGTGAATCACGTGCTTGACGACGCCACGGTATCAGGCGCGATCCTGACTTCAAGCAAAGCAGCGTTCATCGCCGGTGCAGACCTCAAGGCACTGGTAGATGCCTATGACCTGGGCGTCGATGCCGCTACCGCCGCTCGCCGCTTTACCCGTGAAACAGCCGTGATGCGCCGTATCGAAACCGGCGGCAAGCCCTTCGTCGCAGCCCTTAACGGCCTGGCGCTGGGTGGAGGCCTGGAACTGGCGCTGGCCTGTCATTACCGAGTACTGGTAGACACCCCAAGTGCCCAAGTCGGCCTGCCTGAGGTGACGGTTGGCCTACTCCCCGCAGGAGGGGGCACACAACGACTGCCCCGCATGCTGGGCATCGAAAAGGCGCTGCCGTTGTTGCTCGAAGGTGTATCGCTCAAGCCGGCTCAGGCATTAGAGCTAGGCATTGTCGATGAAGTGGTGCCTGCCGGCCAATTGCTTGCTACAGCCCGGCGCTGGCTCGCCGGGGCACCTTGCGCCGTGAAGCCATGGGATGCAAAAGGCTTTCACGTGCCCGGCGGGGTCGGCTGCCTGGCGCCCCATGCAATACGCTCTTTCCAGTTTGGCACTACTCAGGCCAAGGCCTTGGGGGCTGACAACTACCCTGCCCGCTTGGCCATTCTCTCGGCCGTTTTCGAGGGCAGCCAATTGCCCTTTGACAAAGCGCTGGAGGTTGAAGCCAAGTACTTTGGCACGTTGCTGGCGAACCCTGTCGCGCGCAACCTGATGCGTACGCTGTTCATTAACAAAGGCGCCGCGGACAAGCTGGCCCGCCGGCCACACGGCCCTGCCAAAAGCCAGGTGAGCAAACTCGGCGTACTGGGGGCTGGCATGATGGGCGCGGGTATCGCTTACGCCGCAGCCGTCGCAGGCATTCAGGTCACCCTGCTGGACACCGATGCCGCAGCAGCTGAGCGCGGCAAGGCTTATTCGGCCAGCCTGTTGGAAAAAGCCGTTGGCCGGCAGGTGCAAACCCGGGAATACGCCGATGCATTGCTGGGGCGGATTACCCCCAGTACGGATTTTTCCACGCTGTCAGGCTGTGACATGGTCATTGAGGCGGTCTTCGAGAACCGTGAAGTCAAAGCCCAGGTCATCGCCAACGCGCAAGCCTGGATGCCGGCGCACGCCATTTTCGCTAGTAACACCTCAACCTTGCCCATCACCGGCCTGGGCGAATACTTCGCTCGCCCCGAGCAGTTTATCGGCCTGCATTTTTTCTCGCCGGTCGAGCGCATGCCGCTGGTGGAAGTGATCGTTGGCCGGAGCACCAGCACCGATACCATTGCCAGGGCACTGGACCTGGTCGGTCAGTTGCGAAAAACGCCGATTCTGGTTAACGACAGCCCAGGTTTCTACACCAGCCGCGTGTTCTGTACCTACATCGATGAGGGCATGGCCATGCTGGCCGAAGGGGTCAACCCTGCACTGGTGGAGAATGCCGCCCGCCTGGCAGGCATGGCCACCGGACC
Source organism: Pseudomonas sp. GYB4201 (assembly GCF_056312595.1). Taxonomy (NCBI): domain Bacteria; kingdom Pseudomonadati; phylum Pseudomonadota; class Gammaproteobacteria; order Pseudomonadales; family Pseudomonadaceae; genus Pseudomonas; species Pseudomonas sp. GYB4201. The sequence continues at coordinate 21,282 of NZ_JBWGIG010000003.1, forward strand.
GCTAGCGGTCACCGATGAAGTATCGCTGGACCTGCAGAAAAAAGTGATCGACCAGGCCCATGAAGACCAACTGCCGAGCAAGCACCTGCGCTTGCACGCCAAGCCGGTCGTGGAGCGCCTGGTCGCCTTGAATCGCCTGGGCCGCAAGAACGGCGGCGGTTTCTATGAATTCCCCCCAGGCGCCAAAAAGCGTCTATGGCCTGGCCTGCTGGACAGCTTCCCCCTGGCGGCCGTGCAGCCACCGGTCGAGATGGTCAAAGACCGACTGCTGTATATCCAGGCACTGGAAACTGCGCGCTGCCTTGAAGAACGCGTGCTCAGTGACCCGGCGGATGCCGATCTGGGCGCGGTGCTGGGAATCGGTTTTGCCCAATGGACCGGGGGGACCTTATCGCTGATCGACACTCTGGGCATCGGTGCCTTCGTGAGCCGCTGCGATACCTTGGCCAATCAATTCGGCGAGCGTTTCCGCCCTTCGGCATGGCTGCGCGAACGCGCCGTGCGTGGCGATACATTCCACCCGCTGCCCAGCGCCAGCTGAAAGGAAACCAGGATGCTACAGAATCGATTGATCTTCGACAGTGATCACGAACTGTTCCGTGACCAGGTACGCCGGTTCGTCCAGCGCGAAATCGCGCCTAATGTCGAACGCTGGCGTACCGCAGGCTGCTGTGACCGCGAGATTTTTCGCAAGGCCGGTGACCAGGGCCTTCTGCTGATGTGGGCAGACGAAGTCTACGGAGGTTCGGGGTTGGCCGATTTGCGCTACGAGCAGATCGTTTACGAAGAAGTCATTCGCCATGGCGATATCGGTGTGTTCTTCACCCTGCACTCACGCATCGTTGCACCTTACCTGCAACGCTTCGGCACGGACGCCCAACGCCAGCGGTACCTGCCGGGTTGCGTCGCAGGCACCACCATCCTAGCCGTGGCCATGACCGAGCCCGATGCAGGTTCCGATCTGGCGGGCATGCGGGCCCGGCTGGAGGATAAGGGAGACCACTGGATACTCAACGGCTCCAAACTCTACATTTCCAACGGACTCAACGCAGATTTGCTGGTGGTGGCTGCTCGAACCTCGTCTGAGCGCTATGCGATCAGCCTGGTGCTGGTGGAAACCACCTGGCCGGGCGTGACCCGTACCCCATTGGACAAGATGGGACTGGATGCACAGGACACCGCCATCATCTTTTTCGACAACGTCCGCATTCCCAAGGACAACTTGTTGGGCGAGCCAGACAAGGGGTTTGCCTATCTGGCCGAAGGGCTGACAGAAGAGCGTTTGCTGTCTGCCTGCCAGTCGATCGCGCATGCCCAGGTCGCATTCGACTTGACGCTGGACTATGTCAAGGACCGTCGTGCCTTCGGTCGCCCGGTCGGTACCTTCCAGAACAGCCGCTTCGTGCTCGCCGAGCTGCGTGCCCAGTTGGATTGCCAGCAGATCTGGATCGACCAGCTTGTACTGCAACACAACCAAGGGCTGCTGAGCGCTGAAGCCGCCGCGGCTGCCAAGCTGCTGACCTCCGAGCTGGAAGGCCGGGTCATGGACCAGTGCGTGCAACTGCATGGCAGTGCCGGCTACATGGACGAATACCGGATCAGCCGCATGTACCGCGATGCGCGTGTCTCGCGAATTTTCGCCGGTACCAGCGAAATCATGAAAGAAATCATTGGCCGGGCCCTTGGCCTGGATGAGCGCAAAGTCAAGTAAAAGAGGCTGTCACCATGAAAACTCGTATTACCGAACTGCTTGGCATTCGCTACCCGATCATCCAAGGCGGCATGCAGTGGGTGGGCCGCGCGGAGTTGGCCAGCGCCGTCTCCAATGCCGGAGGACTGGGCATCCTCACAGGCTTGACGCAGCCCACTCCTGAAGACTTGGCCAAGGAAATCCGTCGCTGCCGGGAAATGACCGACAAGCCCTTCGGCGTCAACATGACGATTTTTCCCACCATCAGCCCTCCCCCCTACGACGAGTACATCGACGCCATCATCGCTAACGGGGTAACCATCGTTGAAACGGCAGGCAATAAAGCAATCAATTACCTGCCCAAGATGAAAGCCGCCGGCGTGCGCATCATCCATAAATGTGTGGCCGTGCGCCACGCCTTGAGCGCTGAAAAGCTGGGCGTCGACGCCATTAGCATCGACGGTTTCGAGTGTGCTGGCCACCCGGGCGAGGAGGACATTCCAGGCCTGGTGCTGATCCCGGCCGCAGCCCGTGCGCTGAAGATTCCCATCATTGCCTCCGGTGGCATCGGCGATGGCCGTGGGTTGGCCGCGGCGCTGGCGCTGGGCGCTGAAGGCATAAACATGGGTACACGTTTCTGCCTGACTCAGGAGGCGCCCATCCACCCGGAGGTCAAAGCCGCATTGCTCAAAGGCACCGAGCGCGATACCAACCTGATATTCCGCACCCTTAACAACACCGCAAGAGTGTTCAAGAACGCCATCTCTGACGAGGTCGTCGGCACCGAGCGACGGCCAGGAGGCTGTGCCTTCGAAGATATTCGTCCGCTGGTTGCCGGGGGCCGAGGCCGCGCCGCGCTGGAGTCAGGCAACGTCGACGACGGCATCATTACCGCCGGCATGGTCCTGGGTCTGATCGACGATATTCCAAGCTGCGCGGAGTTGTTGGAGCGCATGGTCGGCGAATGTCGCGAACGCCTGGCGTTCGCCACCCACCTGGCCGCCCACTGATCACGCCAATGCCTCACCTGAACAATTACACAAAGCAGGTCAACGCATGTACCAAGGTCAAACACTGCAACTGGTCCCCCTGGACAACCAATTGGTCGAACTTCGGTTTGACCGTACCGGCGAAGCCGTCAACAAATTCGACGCCCTCACAGTCGACGAGCTGGGGCTGGCCTGCCAGGCCCTGCGACAGCGCACCGACGTACGCGGGCTGGTGCTGACCAGTGCCAAGGATACGTTCATAGTCGGCGCCGACATTTTTGAATTCAGCGCGCTCTTTGATCGCAGCGAAGAGGATCTGGCCGCCTATAACCGAGCGCAAAACGCCGTTTTCGATGATCTCGCCACACTCCCCTTCCCTACCGTGGCCGCAATCAACGGCATGGCCCTGGGTGGTGGCTTCGAGGTGGCGCTGGCGTGCGACTACCGCGTAATGGGCGCCAGTGCCAAAGTCGGCCTGCCCGAAGTGACGCTTGGCATCATTCCCGGCTTGGGTGGCAGCACACGCTTACCCCGTCTGATTGGCGCCACGGCAGCCATTGATTGGATCATCACGGGCACGGCGCAAAAAGCGAGTGTGGTGTCACGGCTGCAGGCGGTCGATGAGGCCGTGTATGACCCCGCAGTACGACAGTGCGCGTTGACCGTATTGCAGCAAGCCGCCGATGGCAGCCGTGATTGGCACGCCCGCCGTGAACAGCGCAACACTGGCTATGTCATTGACGCAGCGGCGTTGGCACAGGCCAAGGAGGCCGCCCGTGTGCGCTGGCCCCACGTGCCTGCTGCACAATTGGCCATCGAGTTGATCGAGCGTTGCGCCGGGATGACGACCCACGATGCACGGCTGGAAGAAAACCGTGTGTTCGCCAGCGTGTCGCAAACCCAATCCGCTCATGCATTCATGCAACTGTTCGTCAACGATCAGTATCTACGCAAGAAAGCCAGGGGGTATGCCAAGGCATCGGCTGACATTTCTCGGGCCGCAGTGCTGGGTGCCGGCATCATGGGAGGGGGCATAGCCTATACCAGCGCGGCAAGCGGCGTGCCCACGCTTATGAAGGATATCGCTCAACCCGCCTTGGACTTGGGCATGAATGAAGCGGCTAAGTTGTTGGACAAGCAAGTCACCACTGGCCGTATGGAGCCGGGTAAGGCTGAGCGCATCCTGCAGTCGATCAAGCCTGTTTTGGATTATCAAGGCTTTGAGCAAGTCAACGTTGTAGTCGAGGCGGTTGTCGAAAATCTCAAAATCAAGCACAGCGTACTGGCAGAAGTGGAATCCACGCTGCCACCGGCCGCCGTGCTGGCCTCCAATACCTCATCGCTGTCCATCACCGAGTTGGCGAGCGGCTTGCAGAGACCTGAGCAGTTCGTGGGCATGCATTTTTTCAATCCCGTGCCCATCATGCCGTTGGTGGAAGTCATCTGCGGCCCCAAAACCAGCCCTAAAGCGGCGGCGACCATCGCCAGCTACGCCAACACCCTGGGCAAGACACCGATCGTGGTGAAGGACTGTCCCGGGTTTCTGGTCAACCGCATTCTCACTGCCAATGTGCTGGCCTTTCTGCGATTGATACATGACGGCGCGGATTACCAAGCCATCGACGCCGCCATGGAAGCGTTTGGCTGGCCCATGGGGCCCGCCTACCTCCAAGACGTGATTGGCATGGATACCTCCCTGCACGTCATCGATGGCATTGCTCAAGGCTACGGTGAGCGCCTGCTACCCGGTTTCAAGCATGCCGTGCAGCACATGGTCAACGAGGGGCGGCTGGGACAGAAAAACGGCGTCGGTTTCTATCGATACGACAAGGACCCCAAGGGCCGCCCGGTGAAGTCCGTGGATCCCGCTACCCGTGATTTGCTGGCGCACCTGCAGCCCGACGGCCCCCAAGAATTCGACGCCGCCGAAATCGTCGAGCGGATCATGCTGCCGACCATCATCGAGGCAGCCCGTGCACTTGAGGAGGGGGTGGCCGACAGTGCCATCGAAGTCGATATGGCGCTGATACTGGGCCTGGGCTTTCCCCGCCATGTTGGCGGCGCCCTGAAGTATGCGGACTGGCTTGGCGCCTCCAACCTGTTGGCAGCCTGCCAACGTCATCAGGCCCTGGGCGGCCTGTATCGCCCTACCGAGCAGATGGTGCAGATGGCTGCCCGTCAACAACGTTTCTATTGACTACCGGACGCTGCCATGGACTTCACACTTCCCCCTGAGCTGCTCGAATTGCAAGCGCGCACCCGCGCCTTTATCGCGCAACACATCATTGCGCTGGAAAAGGACCCTCGCTGCACGCCCCACGGGCCTACAGAACCGCTGCGCCGCAAGATGCAGAGCCTGGCTCGCCAGGCTGGGCTGCTAACCCCGCACATGCCAACCGCCTACGGTGGACTGGGCCTGAACCACCTGGCCAAAGCCATCGTGTTCGAGGAAGCAGGCTATTCGCCGCTTGGACCGGTGGCACTGAACATTGCCGCTCCCGATGAAGGCAACATGCACATGATGGAGCAGATCGCCACGCCTGAGCAGAAGGAGCGCTGGCTCAAGCCGTTAGCCTTGGGTGAGATACGCTCCTGTTTCTGCATGACCGAACCCTCGCCTGGTTCGGGTTCAGACCCGGCGATGCTGGCGACCACTGCCGTGCGCGATCGCGATCACTACATTATCAATGGGGTGAAATGGTTCATCACCGGGGCCGAAGGTGCCAGCTTCGCCATTATTATGGCCAAGCTGGAGGACGGCCGGGCCACGATGTTCCTGGCGGACATGGACCGCCCGGGCATTCGCGTCGAGCGTGCCATGAACGCACTCGATTCCTGCTTCCCGGGCGGCCACGGCGTGGTTCGCTTCACTGACCTGCGGGTACCGGCCTGTGACGTGCTGGGCGAGCCGGGAGAGGGCTTCAAATACGCCCAGGTGCGTCTTTCACCCGCCCGCCTGACCCACTGCATGCGCTGGCTGGGCGCCGCCCGGCGCGCCCACGAAACGGCCACCGCCTACGCCTGCAAGCGCGAAGCTTTTGGAAAGGTATTGGCCGAGCATGAGGGGGTGGGCTTCAAGCTGGCAGACAATGAACTGGATTTGCACACCACGCGCCTGGCGGTGTGGCACTGCGCGTGGGTTCTGGACCAGGGAGAACTGGGACGCCATGCCTCCAGCATGACCAAGGTCATCTCGTCTGAAGCGATCTGGCGGATAGTGGATCGTAGCGTGCAGATTCTCGGCGGCCAGGGCGTGACGGATGAAACCATTGTCGCGCGCATATTTGCCGACGTGCGAGCCTTCCGGATTTACGACGGCCCCTCAGAGGTACACCGCTGGAGCATTGCCAAGAGCGTTATCCGTGCCCACAACAAGCACCACTGATTTTTCCCCCTCCAAGGAGTGAACCATGGCTAGCGCCTACATCGTCGACGCTCTGCGCACACCCACAGGAAAGCGCAATGGCAGTCTTTCCACTTGGCATCCAATGGACCTGGGCGCCCATGTCATCAAGGCCCTGGTGGCGCGCAATCGCATACCGGCCGATGAATACGATGATGTCATCTTCGGCGCCATCGACGCCATCGGCCCCCAGGCAGGCAATCTTGCACGCTTTTGCTGGTTGGGCGCGGGGCTCGCCGATAGCGTTCCCGGCGTGACCATCGATCGGCAATGTGGATCGTCGCAGCAAGCGGTGCATTTTGCCGCCCAGGCGGTATTGAGCGGCACTCAGGACGTCGTCATTGCCGGCGGCGTACAGAACATGAGTCGTATTCCCATCAATACGGCCCTGTATGCCGCCAAAGACCTGGGCTTCGATGATCCCTGGACGAGCGCCACGAGTTACCGCGCTCGCTATGGCGAGCAGCAACTGTCACAGTTCGCCGCTGCTGAGCGCATCGCGCGGCATTGGGGCTTCAGCCGACAGGACATGGAAGCCTATGCGTTGCAGTCCAACAACCGGGCATTGGCGGCTATCCAGGCTGGAGCATTCGACACTCAGGTCGTTCCGTTGGGCGACTTTGCCATGGATGAAACAGCTCGGATCAGCAGCCTGGAAAAGATGGCGACCTTGCAGCCGTTACTGCCGGATGGGCTGTTGACCGCTGGCACCAGCAGCCAGGTATCGGACGCGGCAAGCGCCGTGCTGATCTGTTCCGAAGCGGCGCTCAAGCGCTATGGCCTTACACCCAGGGCGCGCATCGTGCACATGAGCGTGCGCGGCGACGATCCTGTGTGGATGCTGACAGCTCCCATCGCAGCCACTCGCCATGCTTTAGGCAAGGCAGGCCTGCGCATGGCCGACATTGATCGAGTGGAAATCAACGAAGCGTTCGCCAGTGTCGCCATGGCTTGGCTGAACGAATTGGACTATTCAGTCGAATTAACCAACGTCAATGGCGGCGCCATTGCCTTGGGGCATCCAATCGGCGCCACTGGCACCAAGTTGTTGACGACCTTGCTGCACGAGCTGGAGCGCTGTGGCGGCCGCTATGGGCTACAGACCATGTGCGAAGGCGGTGGCCTGGCTAACGTAACCATCATCGAACGGCTGTAAGCCGAGGAGTTTCAGCATGACGACTGTCGTCACTGTCAGCCATGATGAGGGCGTAGCCCTGGTCCAGCTCAACCTGCCAGAGAAGCGCAACAGCCTGGTGCCTGAACTTTACCGGCAACTGGCGCAGACCCTTGAGCAACTGCAGGACAACGAAACCACGAGAGCGATTGTCCTCAGCGGCGGTGCGCATTTTTGCGCAGGAGGCCCACTGGATGGCCTGGATACTCAAACCCAGGCGATGCGCCGGGACATGCGTCGAGGCCAACGGGTCATCCGCGCGATCGTCAATGGTCGGGTGCCGGTGTTGGCCGCGGTACAAGGCGCAGCGTTTGGCGCAGGATTGTCACTGGCCGTCGCCTGCGACTTCGTCGTGGCCGATGCAGACAGCCGCTTCGGCGCGGTCTTTGGCAAGGTTGCCGTCATGCCCGATTGGGGGGCGCTGTGGACCTTGCCCCAACGCATTGGGTTACCCCGCACTCGCCAACTGGTGATGTTCCAGCAAATCATCGGAGGTGAAGAAGCCGTACAGATTGGCCTGGCGGACTTCCTTGCCCCGTCCGGCCAGGTGCTGGAAATCGCGCTGCGCCATGCGCATCAGTTGGCGGCAAGCGCGCCAGGACCGTTGGCGGCGACTAAGGCGATGCTTGGCCGGGCGCCCTTGAGCCTGGACACTGCATTGGATTGGGAGGCCGACGCTCAAGCCGTACTCATCGCCTCGGCGGATTTTGCCGAAGGCCGGGAGGCTTTCTTCCAGAAGCGCAAGGGGGTGTTTCGTGGGGTCTGAGGCACTCTCCTGCTCTGCGCCTGCCAAGGCATGGGATGGCACCAGCATTGCCCCCCTACTGCAGCTCCGTCCCTTGGGAAATGACCGGTTCACCTGCGACACTTTCCATACCAACCAGAATGGCGCGATCTACGGTGGGCAGACACTGGGGCTGGCAGTCGCCGCAGCCCTGGCCACGGTAGACGAGCCGTTGCGTCCCCACGTGTTGCAACACAGCTTTCTGGCCGCGGGAGACGTGGGCGCGCCGCTGATCGTTACCGTCGAACGGGTGCAGCAGAGCCGTCGCTTTGCTGCACGGCTAGTCAGGCTGGAGCAACATCAACGCACCATTGCCCTGGCGACCGTATCGTTTCATGCCGGGGAGTTGGGCATGGCGCATGAGATCAGCCCGCCAATGCACCATGGCCCTGAAGGCCTGATGAACCTGACGCAACTGCGCAGCCATTATCATGATCGCCTCAACGCACAGGAACAGGCATTCATCGGCAAGACCCAGTCGGTGGAGATCCGCCCGGTGCAGGCCGAGCACATGCTGCTCGAACGGGACGCCCTTGGTGACATGAGCTACTGGATGCGTAGCGGGTCAGAGCTGACCATCAGCGCGCGCATGCAACCAGCAGCGCTTGCGTACCTCAGTGACTTCTGGTTCGGCATCACCGCCCTCACCCCGCACCACGAACACAAGCTGGCTGCCGACCTGTTTGTCGCCAGCCTCAACCATACCATTTGGTTTCATCAGCCGGTCGACTGCCAGGAGTGGTTGCTGGTCTTGGCCAACACACCGGCCGCAGGCTCCGGGCGTGGTTTGAGCCTGGGGCATATATATGACCGGGAAGGCCACCTGTTGGCCAGCATGGCGCAAGAAGGGCTGTACCGCCAGCGCTGACCCCTGGCTTTCGTTTGCCACCTTCACCTGAGAGGAATTGTGTATGAACACGGAAATCTTCGTGGTCAGCGCCGCGCGCTCGGCCATTGGCAGTTTTGGCGGTTCGCTCAAGGATGTACCGCCCACCCAACTGGCCACCGACCTGGCCCGTGCCGCCCTTGAGCGGGCCAAACTAGCCCCCGAGCACATCGGCCACGTGGTGTTCGGCACGGTGATCCCCACCGAGCCACGCGACGCCTACGTGTCGCGGGTGGCGGCGGTCAACGCCGGCATTCCTCAAGAAACTCCTGCATTCAACGTCAACCGCCTGTGCGGTTCCGGCCTGCAGGCCATCGTTTCAGCGGCGCAGAGCCTGCTGCTGGGCGACGCCGGCGCGGTGTTGGCCGGCGGCGTCGAGTCCATGAGCCGTGGCCCGTACTTCCTGCAGCAGACCCGCTGGGGCGCGCGCATGGGCGATATCCAGGCGCTGGACTACATGCTGGGCGTGCTCCACGACCCGTTCGCTGGCATCCATATGGGTATCACCGCCGAGAACATTGCCGAAAAGTACGGCATTACCCGGCAGATGCAGGATGAACTGGCGCTGGTCAGCCAGCAGCGCGCCGCCCGCGCCATTGCCGAGGGGCGGTTTGCCTCGCAGATCGTGCCTATCGAGATTGCCACGCGCAAAGGCCCGGTAACCTTCGCCGAGGATGAGAACGTGCGCGCCGTGGACGCCGAGCAGTTGGCGAAGATGAAACCGGCGTTCAAGAAGGACGGCACGGTGACCCCGGGCAACGCCTCCAGCCTCAACGACGGCGCCGCCGCCCTGGTGCTGGCTACCGCCGAGACCGTGCGCGCCCACAACCTTGTGCCGCTGGCGCGGCTCGTGGGCTACGGCCACGCCGGCGTGGAGCCGGCGCTGATGGGCCTGGGGCCGATTCCCGCCACCCGCCAGGTGCTGCTCAAGGCCGGCCTGCGGGTGCAGGATCTGGACGTGATCGAGTCCAACGAAGCCTTCGCCGCCCAGGCCTGCGCCGTGGCCCGCGAGCTGGATTTCGACCCGGCCAAGGTCAACCCCAACGGCTCGGGCATCTCCCTGGGCCACCCGGTGGGCGCCACCGGCGCGATCATCGCCACCAAGGCCATCTACGAACTGCACCGCATTCAGGGCCGCTATGGCCTGGCGACCATGTGCATCGGTGGCGGCCAAGGCATCGCCGTACTCTTCGAGCGCATTTAAACAACCTGCTGCAGCCATCACTCAAAGGCGAGGGCCTGATCGTTAGTCGATCAGGCCTTGCCCAATTGGTTGAATGGCGTATCACGATCATTGCGCGGCTCTGGCGGTAAACCCAGTACCCGCTCGCCAATAATATTGCGCAGTATCTCGTCTGTGCCTCCGGCAATACGCAGGCCGGCCGACCAGAGATACCAGTAATTGAGCCTTCGCGACTGTGGTTCGTCCAGCTCGCGCAACGCATCGACACCCAGGTTCTCAAGCGCGCTACTGGTCATGTCTTGCAGGTTCTTGGCCATGACCAACTTGTTGATGGACGCTTCCGGACCCGGCACTCCCCCACGTGATACTGCGGTCATCGAGCGTAAGCGCGTCAACTCGATGCCCTCGTCCGCCACGTAGTAGCGTGCCAGGGATGTCGCGTCCAGTAGCCCAGCCAGTTCGCTGGCAGTAGGCGCGCCGCAGGGCTTTCCTCCTACCGCCAGGCGCTCGAACATCAAAGTGCTGAGTGAGACCTTCCAACCATCGCCTACCGCGCCCAGCCGCTGGCTGTCGCAGATGCGCACATCAGTGAAAAACACCTCATTGAACTCAGCATCGCCCAGCAGCGTACGAATGGGGCGCACTTCCACCCCCGGGGCTCGCATGTCGATATAGAACATGGTCAAGCCCTTGTGCTTGGGGGCTGCGGGATCGGTACGCACCAGCAACAACCCGTAATCAGCCTCATGGGCGTACGAGGTCCAGACCTTCTGTCCATTGATGATCCAGTCGTCGCCCTCGCGAACGCCCCGCGTACGCAACCCGGCAAGATCAGATCCTGCGGCTGGCTCGGAAAACAGCTGGCACCAGATCTCTTCCCCCCGCATGCCCGGAGCCATGAAACGATCAATTACCTGGGCAGAGCCATGGGTAAACAGGGTCGGCAGGCACATGCCGATGCCGACAGCGAACGGGATCAGCGGCAACGGGTAGCGCTCTTCCTCCTGGTGGTAGATCACATGCTCTATCGCGCTGCCCCCTTGGCCGCCTACCGGCGTTGGCCACATGATGCCGACATACCCGGCCTCTGCCTTCAGTGCCTGCCAACGGCGAGCCAGGCCCATGAACGCCTCGGGCGCCATTGCGGTTCCAGGGGCAACGGCGAACTTCGGGGCGTGGCTGGCCAGCCAGGTGCGAACCTTCGCGCGATAGGCCGCTTGTTGCGAGGTATCTTCAAAATCCATTGCGGTTCTCCAAATAGCTGTCAAGCCGCAGTACGGCCCAAAACATCCTTGAGGCGCTGCGCCCACCAGGCACGGCCACCCAATTGAGTCGCCAGCAACCTGGCGCGGCGATAGAACAACTGGGCATCACTTTCCCAGGTGAAACCGATACCACCGTGCAACTCTACACAGGCTTCAGCGGCTTTGATCAAGGCTTCCGTGGCGGCCAGGCGCGCGCCTGCCGCGGCTCGAGGCAACTGGTCTGGCGCCTGGGTCAGTGCCCAGGCACCGTAATAACAATGACTACGGGCCAGTTGATTGGCCACGTAGACGTCGGCCAGCGCATGCTTGACCGCCTGGTAACTGCCCACGACCCGGTTGAAGGCCTGGCGTGTCCTGACATACTCCACGGTCATCGCCAGCGCTGCCTCGGCACTGCCCAACTGTTCAAATGCCGACAGCACCGCGGCAGCATCCAAGGCTCGTACGGCCAGTTCCGCGCCCTGCCCCGGAGCGCCCAGCCGTACACACGGCGCGTTCTCCAAATGTAAGTCGGCAAACGACCGCACACGGTCTATGGCTTCGACGGCTTCAAGGCTGACGCCCTCGACGCCGGAGTCCACTCGCCACCACCCCCAACCGCCAGCGTCTTGCTCGGAGGTCGCCGCGACCACAAAACAGCCAGCAACCGCGGCGTCTGCCACCATCACTTTGTGGCCGCTGATCCTACCGTCACTGACCCGCGCCTGGGGCCTGGCGGTCCAGACCTCCTGCCCTGCTTCAACAAACGCCACACTGGCGGTTGTGGTTCCTGCCGCCAGCTCGGCCAACAGATTCGAGGCTTCACTACACCCCTGCGCCTGCTGCAAGGCGGTCGTGGCATGCAGCACTGAACTGCTGTAGGGGATGGGCGCCAGCGAGCGCCCGACCTCCTCCGCCAACACGCACTGCTCCAGCGCCGTCAGTCCCAGGCCACCGTCTTGCTCGGCGACTGCCGCAGCCGGCCAGCCGAGGGCCTGAACCTGGGCCCATAGCGCCCGATCGCACAACCCTGTGCTGTCCAACACCACACGGGCTCTTTGCAGCCCGCCGGCAAATACCCGCTGTGCCTGATCGCGCAGCTGTTCCTGTTCCGCAGAAAAGTCGAAATTCATGATCGATGCGCTCTCTGGCAAGGGTGCTCAACAGTCAAGGGCATGAAAACGCGCTCCCCGGGCAACACGCTCGCGCAACCACGCCGAGGGGCGAAAACGTTCGTCGATCTCATCGGCCAACCGGTCGCAGCGGTCGATGAAAACCGCACCCAACGTGTCAATCAGACTGAAGACGCCTCCGGTCCAGGCCGGGAAGCCGATACCCAGCACTGCCCCCACATCACCTTCGGCAGCCTGAGTAATGACCCCTTCTTCCATGCAGCGCACAGCTTCCAATGCCTGGATGTAGAGCATGCGTTGCTTGATCTGCTCGACGTCCGGCTGCTCAGTCAACTCAGGGAACACTTCGCTCAGCCCTGTCCAGAGGCTGCGCCTGCCTTGGGGATAGTCGTAGAACCCCTGCCCACCGCGACGACCTATGCGCCCCAGGTTCTCGCAGAACATTTTTTGCACATGGAAGCCAGCAGGTTCTCGCCACGCAGCGCCCAGCGCCTCGCGCTCCGCCAGGGCCGACTTATAGCCGTTTTCCAGACCGACATCGTCCAGGAGCGCCAGCGGCCCCATGGCAAACCCGGCCAGGCGAGCGGCATTGTCGATCAACGCCGGCTTGACGCCGGTGCCCAGCATGGCCAGCGCGTCCTGAAGGTAAGCGGCGATCACCCGCGAGGTAAAGAAGCCACGTGAGTCCTTGACCACAATGGGCGTCTTGCGCAAGGCCCGGATGAAATCCAGGGCATGGGCCAAGGTAGCGTCACTGGTTCGTTCGCCGACGACGACCTCCACCAGTGGCATACGCTCGACAGGTGAGAAGAAGTGCAGCCCGATGAACCGCTCAGGCGCTGTCAGGTCTCGGGCCATGTCGCTGATGGGCAGGGTTGAGGTATTGGAAGCCAACAGCGCCTCGGCCTTGAGATACGGCTGCGCCTTCATGAATACCGCCGATTTGACCTGGAGGTCTTCAAATACCGCTTCGACTACCAGGTCACAGTCGATCAGTTGGGCATAATCGCTGGTGGCATGAATACGGCTCAGGATGGCGTCTGCTGCTGCCTGCGTCATGCGCTGCTTGCCCACTCGCTTGGCGAATTCATCCACCAGGCGCTGGCGCCCGGCCTCTGCCTGCGCTTGCGAAGCGTCGAGCAGTATGACCTCCAGGCCGGCGGTTGCAGAGGCGCTGGCGATCCCGCTGCCCATCAAGCCGGCGCCGAGTATGCCGACTTTCCGATACGCAGCGGGCGCGATGCCGTCGGGACGCCGCGCGCTTTTCTCCAAATCTCCTTTGTTGACAAACAACGTGCGCACCATGTTGCAAGCCGTGGCGTCAAGCACCAGCCCGGCGAACTCGCAGGACTCGATATGCAAGCCGGCTTCGATAGGCACGCACGTACCGTGGGCCACCGCACGCAATAACGCAATGGGTGCCGGGAGGTTGCGCCCCGTGTCACGGGCGATCTGCGTGGTGGTGAGATTGTACAGGTTACCCAGTTCCACGTCGGCAAAACCGGCCCCACCCGGCACCTGGAACCCTTTCTGATCCCACGGCTGCTCGGCGTTGCCATGCTCGATGAGCCAACGCCGAGCAGCATTCAGCAGATCGGCATTGGGCACCACCTCATCGACCATGCCTGCGGCAAGCGCGGCCTGGGGGGGCATCAACGTCCCCTTGAGCATCAGCGGCAGCGCCTTGGCAATTCCGATCAAACGAGGCAAACGCTGTGTTCCCCCTGCTCCCGGCATCAATCCCAAGGTCGCTTCCGGCAGCCCTAGCAAGATTTTGGGGTCGTCGGCAACCACTCGGTGGTGACACGCGAGTGCGATTTCCAGCCCGCCACCCAGGGCCGAGCCATTGATGGCTGCGGCAAAGGGTGTGCCACAGGTCTCCAGGCGGCGCAGTACCGGACTCATCTGCGTCGCCATGACGCGTGCCTGTTCCACGCTCAAGGGCCGTGACAGCGTACGGACGATGTCCTTCAGGTCCCCGCCCGCGACGAAATCCTTTTTCGCCGAGGTAAGAATCACGCCCTTCACATTGTCATCGCCGGTCACCCGATCGATAAGCTTGATCAGTTCATCGCGAAAGCCTTCGGTAATGGTGTTGGCCGGTTGTTCCGGAATATCGATTGCGACCACGGCCACGCCGTCGTCGCCCAGGGAATAAGCAATGGTTTCAAACATGCGATGACCCATCCTTGCAGAATTCGATAATCGCCACGATCAGACTCGCTCGATGATAGTGGCAGTGCCCATGCCGATGCCCACGCACAGGCTGACCAGTGCGGTGCTGGCGCCGCTGCGCTCCAATTCGTCCAGGGCCGTGCCCAGCAGCATGGCTCCGGTGGCACCCAGCGGGTGACCCAAGGCAATGGCGCCTCCATTGACGTTGATGCGTTCGTGGCCAATGTCCAGCACGCGCATGTATTCCAGCACCACCGAGGCAAACGCCTCATTGAGTTCAAACAGATCGATGTCGCTGACGTTCATCCCGGCGCGCTCAAGCGCCCGCAGCGAAGCTGGGGCCGGGCCGTCGAGCATGATGGTGGGGTCGGAGCCGATGGAGGCGAAGCCGCGAATGCGCGCCCGCGGCGTCAGGCCCAGGCGCTGGCCGGCCTCCAGAGAGCCGACCAGCACGCCCGCCGCTCCGTCGACAATGCCGGACGAGTTGCCGGCGGTGTGCACGTGGTCGATCTCGAAGACATCGGGATATTTCTGCAAGGCAATGTCATCGTAACCTCCCAGGGTGCCCATCTGGGCGAAGGCCGGTTGCAGGTTGGCCAAGTCCTGAGCCGTAGTGTGTGGCCGCAAGTGTTCGTCACGGGCTAGAAGCGGGTAGCCCAGCCGGTCAACGACAGAAATGACCGAACGGTCGAAACGCCCTTCGTCCCAGGCCCGCCCGGCCCGTTGCTGGCTGGCGATGGCGTAGGCGTCGACGTCGGCACGGCTGAACCCGCCGCGGGTGGCCAGCAGGTCAGCGCCAATGCCTTGGGGGGCGAAAGCCGTCGCGTAGGCGATTGCCGGGTCTCGCGCCCAGGCACTGCCCTGGGAGCCCATCGGTACCCGGGACATGGACTCCACTCCGCCGCCGATGGCCAGGCCCACCTGGCCCGACATCACCTGCGCAGCCATCAGGTTCACCGCATCCAGCCCCGAGGAGCAGGCCCGGTCCAGTTGAAAACCGGGCACTCGCACGTCGTAATCGGCCATCAGGATGGCCGGGCGGGTCAGGTTGGAACCCTGCTCGCCAAAGGGCGTGACAATCCCCAGGGCCACTTCGGCTACCTCGGCGCTGTCAAACCGGTTGCGCTCGCGCAAGGCCCGCAGCACCTGGGCCGCCAACTCCGTGGATGTCACCGCGTGCAGCCCTCCGTTAGCCCGCCCGCGCCCCCTGGGGGTGCGTACGTGGTCGAAAATATAGGCTTGAGCCACTGTCAGTCTCCCATTCAATCCATTCAACGCCGAGACGATCAGCAACGCCCGACGACACGGACTTTAATCATATATATGCTTATGATGATAAACAACCAGTCCGATGGGTAGTTTCTTCCCTGAAGCCTGCTATTTCGGCCAAGGATGCGGGTAGGTTGTCTTGCGTGCAATAATCTATATGATTAATCTGTTTCTGCACCTTCCCCATTTCGTTGACAAGGAGCCTTGCATGCCGAAAATCAATGTAATCCTGAGAAAGGAGGACCTGAACCCCGATTTCCTCTATGACAAGGTAGCCGTTGTCATCGATGTACTGTTTGCCACTTCCAGTATCGTCAGCGCCTTGCACCAAGGCGCTTGCGCAGTGTACCCCGCCTGCAACCGGCAGATGGCTTGCGACGCGGTGCGCCTGCTGGCCGACGACAGCTACGTGCTGGCCGGCGAAAATCATCTCAAGCCTCTGCAGGGTTTCGCCGGCTACTCGCCGCTGGCCCTGTGCCTGGAACCCCTGGCCGGGCGCGACCTGTTCTATGCCACCACCAACGGCACTGTGGCACTGCGCAAGGCCGACACCGCACGCTACGTGTACGCCGCAGCGCTGCTCAATGCCCCGGCCGTGGTTCGCCAGCTCAGGCAGCATCGCGGCACCTCCATTGTCCTGGTCTGCGCCGGCTCCGCCGGGCGTGTCAATCTGGAGGACCTCTACCTGGCCGGGCACCTGATCGACCAGTTGCTGGCTTTGGAACCTGACCATTGGCAGGCCTCGGACACCTGCACCATTGCCCAGGCGGTGTACCGCCAGTTCGCCGACTCCCCCGCCCGCTGCCTGCAGCAAAGCCAGCTGGGTGTATTGTTGCGGGCTGCGGACATGCAGCACGAAGTGGATTATTGCGCCCAGGTGGGGCTGCTGGACATCGTGCCACGCCTGTGCGGCGACCGTCTGATGTGTGCCGCGTGAGCCAGGGCTACCCACGCACGGGTGGGCGGTTGCGGCGCCTGATCGTGCTGCGTCACACCGCCCCCGGCCAGGTCACGGGCTGGCTGGAGGACGACTTCCATCACTTTGGTGTGACTATCGAGCACGACGGCCGAGTGATTACCGCCGTTCGCATGGCGGCACCCCGTACCCCCTGGAGTACCTGCCCTGGCGCCGTGCAACCGTTGCAACAACTGGTCGGCAACCCCTTGATCGCCCGTGCCTCGGACATCGGCGCCCTGATCGACATGCGCCAGCAGTGCACCCATGTGCACGACCTGGCCGGACTGACACTGGCCCACGTCAAGCGAGTGCAGGTCGAAAGACGCTACGAAGCCCAAGTAGATGACAGGCAGGTAATGGGTTGGGATGGCCTGCATCCCAGGCTGGGGCCGACCCAAGTGCGATTGTTGCGCGACAATCAGATAGTCATGGGCTGGGCGGTAGACCAGGACACCATCACCAACCCGCCCTGGCAGGGCCAGACACTGGGCCGAGGCTTTCGCCAATGGACCGAAAGCCTGGATGAAGAGACAGCGGAACAGGCGAATATTTTGCGCCGGGCGATTTTGGTGGCCGGTGGGCGCACCCTGGACCACGACCGCTTCCACGATGCCGCCGAGTATGGCCAGCCACCGTTGTGCTACAGCTTCCAGCCCGAACGCAGTGCCCAGGCCCTGCGCTGCCAAGGCTCGACCCGCGACTATGCCGAGGGCAGCGAGGGCATGCTGCTCGACACCCGGCAGATCCCTTGACGCCTAGCTGGCGTTGAACAGGTCGGCAATGCGCATGTGCTCGAAGCCCGTCACCCAGACCTTGTTCGATCGCACCATGTGCTTGCGCCAATGGGCCTCGGCGCCATCGATGTCCTTTGCTTCGATCAGGTTGATCAGCTTTTCCTGGGATTTTAGCCCGGTGACGGCAGCCAGGATCGAATTTTCCAGGGAGATATTGCGCCGCTGCAAGGCGACTACTGCCGCCTGATGGCGGGCCACGACCTCGTGCATCGCGCCCCACAGATGAATCAACGGCTTGTTGCCCGACAGCTCCACCAGCAGTTTGTGAAAGCGTGCGACTTCGGCAGCGAAGGCCGCCGGATCCTCGATGCACAACCGTTCCTGCTCCACAACGTCGCGCAGCACCGGCACCGCACGCGCGGCGGAGTGCTCAACCACGAAGCGCACAGCCGATGGCTCGAAGGCCATGCGCGCCTGGTACACCTCCGCCACGGTGGTGCCCTCGCACTGCAGCACCATCAAGGCATAATTGGCAATCAGATTAGGGTCTGGGGCGTGAATGATCGCACCGCCTTTGGCGCCCCGCGCCACGGTGATCAGGTGCTCTGCCTCCAGGATACGAAAGGCTTCGCGGATGGTAGGCCGAGACACACCGAATTCTTCCATGAGCTTGCCTTCTGCCTGCAGCAGATCACCTTCCTTCAGCTCACCGTTGACGATCTGCTTTTTGATGCGCCCCGCAACGATTTGCGGGGCCTTGGGAATGTGCAAGGCCTGGCGCTTGTCCTGTACCCCTCGCCCATTGAGAAAGCCCAGGTCTTTCATATCGCTCATGACTACCAACCTTCAGAATGACCACCCCGAAGTGGGCGACCTAATCAACCATATGATATTGATGATTTAACTATAACACACGATTCGAAAAGTATTTCGTGGTTTGTCTGCGAGCCGCCATACTGGCTGCCATCGACAGGATGTCGACCACTGGACACAATAATTTTAATGTGTATATGATTTATACGTTTATACAACAGTGATACTGGCAGGGGCCACCATGAACTTCGATTTTTCTGATGAACAGCGCATGCTCAGGGACCAGGCCCGCCGCTTTCTCGGCGAGGCCAGCAGCCTGCAGGCCTTGCGCCAGATGCTGTCGGCACACCAGCCTTGCAATCCCGACTTGTGGCAACAGGTCAGCGAACTGGGCTGGCCCGCAGTGGCCATAGGCGAGGCGCAAGGCGGCCTGGGGTTGGGCATGCTCGAGTTGTGCGTACTGGCCGAGGAGCTGGGACGTGCCCTGGCCCCCATTCCGTTCCAGAGCACCGTGCTTACCGGCGCCGAACTGCTCAAACGCAGTGCCGCCCCCCAGGCCCTGGAGGTTTTGCAGGCCATCGCTGGCGGCGAAGCCACTCTGACGACCGGCCTGATTGCCCCCGGCCAGTCCTGGGACGCCCAGCCCCTGCGCTTTGATGGCAAGGCCGTGAGTGGTCGCAGCCATGCCCTGGCTTACGGGGCTCACGCCCACCATGCTGTGCTGCCCGCCCTACAGGCCAGCCAGCCCGTGGTAGTGCTGGTGGACCTCAAACAAGCGAACATCAATACCGTCCCCCTCAAGGGCCCTGACGGCACCGTACCCTTCGCCGCGCTGGAACTGAGCCGCATTCCCGCGGTGGGCGTACTGGCCGGTGCCCAGGCGATCAAGACCATGGAGCGGGTGGTGGACCAGATGGCTATCTTCACCGCCTTCGAGCAAATTGGTGGTGCCGACGCCGCCCTGGACCTGGCACGCAACTATGCCCTGGAGCGCCACACGTTCGGCCGCCCCATTGGCAGCTACCAGGCCATCAAGCACAAGCTGGCCGACATGGCCGTGAACATCGAATTGGCACGCTCCAATGCCTGGTATGGCGCTTGGGCGCTGGAAGCTGGTACCGCCGCCGAGGCTATTCTGGCAGCCGCCACCTGCCGCCTGAGCGCCACCCATGCCTACGAACAGGCCGCCCGTGAATGCCTGCATATTCACGGCGGTATCGGCTACACCTGGGAAGCGGACTGTCACTTTTTCTATAAACGCTCACGCCTACTGGCCATGACCCTGGGGGAACCCGGGGCCTGGGTCGATCGCCTGCTGAGCGCCCAATCCCTGCAGCTGCTGCGTGCCCATTAAGGAGGCTTTATGGACTTCAATGACAGTATCGACGAGGCTCAATTCCGGCAGCAGGCGCGCCAGTGGCTCCAGGATCACGCCCCCAGCGTGATCGGCCATGACAGCCAGCAGGATGTGCAGGCCTTTACGACCGCAGCGCGCCGGTGGCAGCGGCTGAAAGCCAGCGCCGGTTATGCCGCTATTCGCTGGACGCGGGAAGAAGGCGGGCTGGATGGCACGCCCATGCAGGAAGTGATTTTCCACGAGGAAGAGTCGCGCCATGCAGTGCCGGTGGGCCCCTTGGTCACCATCGGCACTCAGTTGGCCATCCCTACCCTTCGCACCCACGGTACCCCAGAACAGGTGGAGCGCTTTACCCAGCCAACGCTCAATGGCGATCTGCTGTGGTGTCAACTGTTTTCCGAGCCCAGTGCCGGCTCCGACCTTGCCAACCTGCGCACTCGCGCGGTGCGCGACGGCGACGATTGGGTGATCAATGGCCAGAAAGTCTGGACCTCCTGGGCCCATGTCGCCGACTGGGGCATCCTGCTAGCGCGCACCGATTCCGAAGCCACCAAGCACAAGGGCCTGACGTTTTTCCTGGTGGACATGCGCAGCCCGGGTATCGAAGTTCGCCCCATCGAGCAGGTCTCCGGCGAGTCCGAGTTCAACGAGGTGTTCTTTACCGACCTGCGCATCCCTGATCGCTACCGCGTCGGCGAGGTTGGCGACGGCTGGAAGTGCGCCATGACCACCCTGATGAACGAGCGGGTCAACGTCGGTGGCGAAAGCCAGGCGCTGCCCAATGTGGTCGAACTGATCGAGCAGATCAACCGCAGTGGCTCGACCAACAGCCAGGATCGCTTCCGCATTGCCCACCTGCTGACCCAGGAGCTGGGCCTGCGCAATTTCCGGTTCCGCTTGCTGACCTCACTGTCCAAAGGCGAAACACCTGGTCCCATCGCAGCCATGAGTAAACTGGTGTACGCCAATGGCCTGCAGGCGCTGTCGGCCCTGGCCCTTGACAACTTGGGGCTTGATGGCTTCGTCCAGATTGACCAGGCAGCCGGCGCAGCGCGGTTCAGCCACGGTTACGAATGGGCGGCGGCGTTGCGCATCGCCGGTGGCACCGACGAGATCCTGCGCAACCAGATTGCCGAGCGGGTTTTGGGGATGCCGGGCGAGATTCGCGTGGACAAGAACATACCCTTCTCCCAATGTCGCTGAACGCAGGGAGGTCCTTGAGCATGAGTGATTCCATAAGGCTGGAACGCCAGCAGCATTGCCTGTCAATCACCCTCGAACGTGCCGACAAGCACAACGCGCTGACCAATGCCATGTACGACAGCCTGGCGGCTGCACTGCGCCAGGCAGCGGATGACGATGACATTAATGCGCTGGTCATCAGCGGTGGGCCGAAGGTATTTACCAGCGGTAACGATCTGGTGGACTTTCTCAAGCAGCCCCCCACCCATCTCGACGCGCCGGCCTTTCGATTCATGGCGGCGGTGGTTGACCTGGATAAACCGTTGATTGCGGCGGTGTGTGGCGCCGCCATTGGCATAGGCACCACCCTGCTTCCCCACTGCGACCTGGTGATGGCGACCCGTGACAGCCGGTTCGCCACGCCGTTCGTAAAACTGGGCTTATGTCAGGAATTCGCCGCCAGCCTGCTGCTGCCCCAGCGCATTGGCCATGGTCAGGCAGTGCGGATGCTGCTGGGGGGTGAAAGCCTGGACGGTGAACAGGCCCATACGCTGGGCCTGTGCAGCCACCTGTACGGTAGCGCTGAAGAGTGCCTGGCCTCGGCCCTGGACTACGCCCAGCGCCTGGCCGATGCCCCGGCCAAGGCGCTACAGGTGAGCAAGCGGCTGATGCGCCAGGCGCAGCGCGAACAGGTGTTGGCGATCATTCGCGAGGAAAATCTGCAGTTCATCGAACGGCTCAACACCCCGGAGTGCAGGCAGGCGCTGGAACGTTTCGTGCAAAAGCGCAGCTCAAGCCAATAGCCGCTGCCGCAGGCTTCGCGGGCCCTGTGCCGCGCTGGACATCTCAGGGCAGCGCAGCCTGCCGGCAGCGGCTACGCTTGCCTAGGGTCAGTCTTGAATCAATTGGGAGATGGTCATCTCTTCATAACCGGTGAGCCAGGTTTTGTAGGCGGCCTGCATGTGCTTGCGCCAGTGAATCTCGGCAGCGTCCTCGTCACCCGCCTCGATCAGCTTGACCAGTTTTTCCTGGGAGCGCAGCCCCACAGAGGCGTTGGCGATGATGTCTTCAGTGGCCTGATTGCGTCGGTACAGCGACACCACGAGCGCCTGATGGCGCTCGACGACCATATGGATCACGGCCCACAGATGCATCAATGGACGGTTGCCGGACAACTCCACCAGCAGGCGGTGGAACTCGGCGATGGCTTCGGCGAACGCCGATGGATCACCCAACGCCTCGCGCTGACGAGCGATGGCCCCGCGCAGAATCTGGGGGGCCTCCTTTCTGGCCTGTTTGACGACCAGCCGCACGGCCGATGGTTCGAAAGCCATGCGCGCCTGGTATACCTCGGCAACCTTGGTTCCCTCACTTTGCAGGACCATCAGTGCATAGCTGGAAATCAGATCCGGATCAGGACCGTGGACCACGGCACCGCCACGCGCACCACGGGCGACGCTCACCAATCGCTCCGCCTCCAGGATCCGATATGCCTCGCGGATGGTAGGGCGCGAAACGCCGAACTCCTCCATCAACTTGGCTTCGGCCGGCAACAGATCACCCGCCTTGAGCTCCCCCGTCACGATCATTTTCTTCAACCGCGAGGCGACGATCTGGGGCGCCTTGGGGATTTGCAGCGGTTGCCGCTTGGTACGGGACAAACCGAAAGCTGAGGATTTTCCGACGGGCGTGTTCATTGTTCCTTTCATTCCTGATGGCCGCATGGCTTCCCGATCATTCTAACGGTTACGGCCTTGAAAGAAAGTAAAGGATCAATAATCTGTATCCTATGCAGCATAAAGCCGTTAGGAGGGCTGTAGTTCCACGACCGTTTTGCCGATTCTGTCGCGGTCCAGCGACGTGCTGAGCGCTTGGGCAAAGTCCTCCAGCGGGTAGCGCCGCCCCACCAGAGGGTTCAACTCTCCCGCAGCGATGAGGTCAGCAAGCAACTGGCGTGATTGGGCGGCGTGGCGGGGTTCGAACAGGCCATACTGACGCACGTCCACCCCCATCAGCGTGGCGCCCTTGAGCAGAGTCAGGTTGACCGGCAGCGCGGGGATACTGCCTGCGGCAAATCCCAGCACAAGGTAGCGACCACCCCAAGCCAACCGCCTGAAGTTTTTTTCCAGGCCGGGCCCGCCGATGGGGTCGACAATTACCTGCAAGCCTTCGCCGTCTGTCAGCACCTTCAACTGGTCAACCCAATCGGCCTGGGTGTAATCCACACTCTGCCAAGCCCCTGCAGCCAGCGCCGCCTCACGCTTGGCGGGGGTCGAAGCGGCCGCAATCACCCTGCCTCCCAGCCAATTGGCCACCTGGATCATGGCCTGGCCGAGGCCGCCCGCCGCCCCCAGCACCAACACGGATTCGCCGGCCTGCAACTTGGCCCTGTCACGCAAGGCGTGCAGCGCCGTGGTGTAATCCACCCAACACACCGCAGCGCGACTGAAATCCAGAGCATCTGGCAACCGTGTCAGTGCCGTTGCCGGTACCACTGCGTAATCGGCAAACCCGCCCCCCAGGCCAAGTGCAGCCACCCGATCGCCAGGGTTGAACGCGGTCACTTGGGCACCAACCTCGTCGATGATTCCGGCAAACTCGCATCCGGGCACGAACGGGACAGGCGGCTTGACCTGGTACCCGCCACTGCACAGCAATCCATCGACGAACCCCACCCCGGCGCTGTGCACCCTCACCCTTATTTCGCCGGCCTGCGGCTGCGGAACCGGCAGATTCTGCAGCTGATAGGCCGACAGTTCCAGACGCTGCCCTTGGACTGCCCTCATCCAAATCTCGCTCATGCCCATGCCTCCAGTGTGCGTTGACTGCTGATTTTCAGGGCCTGGCAGTACTCCTGCTCCATGCGAGTGACGAGCGCTTCCACGTCAGGCACATCATGGATGTTGCCCACCCCTTGCCCGGCGCCCCAGATATCGCGCCACACTCGATATTCACCGTGTCCACCGGTACCCACCCCCAGCGTCTGTGCCGACGGCAGGCGCGCCGGATCAAGGCCGGCGCGCTCGACACTGGCGGCCAGATAATTGGCGGGCAGGCCGCTGAACAGATTGCTATTGACGATGCCTTCTGCCTTGGCCTGCACCAGCATCCGCTGGTAGACCGGGTCTACCTGGCACTCGCGGGTGGCCAGGAAGCGCGTACCCATGTAACCCAGGTCAGCCCCCAGCAGTTGCGCGGCCAGCAGGTCCACCCCGCGGCTCATGGCGCCAGCCAGCAGCACCGTGCCCTGAAAGAATTGACGAACCTCACTGATGAACGCAAAGGGGTTAAGTTGCCCGCCATGCCCCCCGGCACCGGCGCACACCAGCACCAGCCCGTCGACACCCGCCGCCACGGCCTTTTCGGCATGGCGCACCGTGACCACGTCATGAAACACCAAGCCGCCGTACCCGTGAACCGCTTGCACCACGTCACCAGGCGCGCCCACGCTGGTGATGATCACTGGCACGCGGTGCCTGACCATCAAGTCCAGGTCCGCGTCCAGGCGAGTATTGGCTGGAGCCAAGATCTGGTTGATGGCAAACGGGGCACTGCGGTATCCGGCCAGGGCCTGAATCATCCCCGACAACGCATCGTCCAGTTCAGCCGTGGAGCGTAGATTAAGCGCCGGCATGGAGCCCAAGACCCCTGCCCGGCACTGGGCGATGACCAGGCTGGGCGATGACGCCAGGAACATGGGCGCTGCCACCAACGGCAAACGCAGGCGGCCTTTCAGTGAATCGGGCAGAGGCATGAGCAAACCCTTTTGTTATGGTATGAGCGCATGGATAAGTTGCACAGAGGCGTTTAATCATGTGTACTATTAAGCTATTAATGGTAGAACACAACAAAAAAGGAAGTCACCATGAGCATGCACCGCCAGACATTGGAGGGATATCGAGGCCTGACCTTGTGTGCTGATTGCGGTGGCCCCGCCCGCGGGCTGCCGGTCATATTGCTCCATGGCGGCGGCCAGACCCGTCACTCCTGGAGCCGTGCTGCCACGCAACTGGCGGCTGCCGGCTACCGCACCCTGGCCCTCGACCTGCGCGGCCACGGTGAAAGTGACTGGCCGGCCGATCAGGACTATTCCACCGACGCCTTCGTGGCTGACCTCAAGGCGGTCATCGCCACCCTGCCACGCCCACCCGTGCTGGTGGGCGCCTCGTTGGGTGGCGCCTGCTCGCTGCTGGCGTTAGGCGAAAGCGCCACGCCCCTTGCCAGCGCCCTCGTACTGGTTGACGTGGTGCCGCGCATGTCCCCTGCTGGCGTCAAACATATCCGCGACTTCATGGTGGGCAGCCCCAATGGATTCGCCACGCTGCAAGAGGCGGCCGACGCAGTGTCACGCTACCTGCCCAACCGACCTCGCCCCCCCACCCACGAGGGGCTGCTCAAAAATCTGCGGTTGAAGGAAAACGGCCGCTACTACTGGCACTGGGACCCCGCCTTTCAGGCCAACGGCGCCCGTGAACGCCTGGCGGACCTGCATTCGCGCATGGAAACCGCCGCCAGCAAGGTCAAGGTGCCGACGCTGTTGATACGGGGCCGGCAAAGCGATGTGGTCAGCGAACACGGTGCTCAATCATTACTGGCGCTGATGCCCCATGCCGAATACGTCGACGTGGACGGTGCCGGGCACATGGTTGCCGGTGATCGCAATGACGTGTTCAACCAAGCCATCGCTGACTTTCTCGCCCGCCAGCCGCGATGAGTGCGCATTCGCTTTGACCAGTCGGACATCACAACAACAATTCCGATGATCATTTATCCATGACGTCCACGGGCGTCGCCGAGGGAGAGAAGGCATGACCTGGGAACACAGCGACAAGACCGCCATTGTCGGCGTCGGCGCGACACCCTACTACGTGCGCGGACAGTCCTGGCCCCGCACCATCAATGAGATGATTGGTGAAGCCATACTGGGGGCGTGCGCGGACGCCGGCCTGTCGGTGCGTGACATCGACGGTTTTGCTTACTATGGAGGAGCCAAGGCAGGCTACATCGACACCATGGACACGGCCAGTATCATGGAGATGCTCGGTATTCCAGAGGTGACGTTCACCGCCACCCTGACTGGCGGTGGAGGCGGATCAGCCGGCGCCATCGGCCTGGCCTCAGCCGCCATCATCGCCGGCGACGCCAAGTACGTGGTCACGGTCATGTCCCTGCAGCAGCGGGCCCAGCGCCTGGGCACGGTGTTCGGCGCCCTCAAGCCAGACCCGGAGAACTCGTTCCTGCAGCCTTCCGGCCTGGTCGGTCCCGGTCACCTGATGTCGGTGCTGGCCCGTCGACACATGCATCTTTATGGCACTCGTCGCGAGGCCTTCGCCGAGGTGGCAATCAACAGCCGACTCAACGCGTTGAATCGCCCCAAGGCCATCCGCCGCACGCCACTGACCCTTGAGGAGTATTTTGCCTCGCCGATGCTCGCCGACCCGCTGTGCCGCTTGGACTTCTGTCTGGAAACCGACGGCGCAGTGGCTGTAATCACCACGTCCACCGAGCGGGCGCGGGACCTGCGGCAGAAACCGGTGCTGGTTACCGCCGCCACCCACGGTGGCCGTGCCGAATGGGGACGGGCATTCGCCTGGATGGGCATGAGCGACGAATATTTTGCCTCCTCAGGGCACAAGGATGTTGCCCGGCGCCTGTACGAACGCGCCGGGGTCACGCCCGCCGATATCGACGTGGCGCTGCTTTACGACCATTTCACCCCCATGGTGGTCATGCAATTGGAGGATTACGGTTTCTGTGCCAAAGGTGAAGGCGGCCCATTCGTGGAAAGTGGCGCCATTCGCATGAACGGCAGCCTGCCGGTCAATCCCCATGGCGGGCAACTATCGGAGGCCTACATCATCGGCATGACCCATATCCTGGAGGGGGTCGAGCAATTGCGCGGCACTGCCATCAACCAGGTGCCCGACGCCGAGTTGGCGCTGGTCACCGGTGGCCCAGCCTCCATTCCCGTTTCCGGCCTGATCCTTCGGAGGTCCGCATGAGCCCCATCCTGTCCCGCGCCCTGCCCGGCGAGCACGTTCACATCACCACCGACCCATGGACCGAGCCGTTCTGGCTGGCGGCCCGTGAAGGCCGGCTGGTGTCGGCCCAATGTGGCCAATGCCGCACTTTCCGCATGCCACCCACCCCGTACTGCCCCCATTGCCAAAGCCAGGACACCCGCTGGCCCACCTTGGAGGGCACCGGTACCGTCTACAGTTATGCGGTGTGCAACCGCTCTCCGTTTCCCGGCGTGGACGATTTCATCTATATCCCGGTGGTGGTTGAACTGGACGGTGCCCCGGGCATCCGCCTGGTGTCGAATTTGGTGGGCATCGACCCCGCCGACGTCCGCATTGGCATGGCAGTGACGGTGGACTGGAACCCCATTACCGAAGACTGGCGCCAGCCCGTATTCAAAGCCCTTTGACCCGCAGGTGGCGTCGCCTCGGCGCCACACCGCCCGACGATCAACCTGGAACACGATCATGGACTACCGCACCGTATTGTTCGATGTCACCCCTGATGGCGTGGCGACCATCACGCTCAACCGGCCCGAGGCGATGAACTCCTTCACCCTGGCCATGCTGCGCGAATTCGACCACCTGTGGGCGCGCATTCGCGAAGACGACGAGATCCGTGCCGTGGTGCTACGCGGCTCGGCTGGCCGGGCCTTTTCCACGGGAGCGGACGTGAAGGCACACGCCACGGAAAACGTACTGGGCACCGATAACCTGTGGAACGCCCGCGATCCGGGCGAGAGCCTGGGCGCACGCGCCAACAAGGTCTGGAAGCCGGTGGTCACCGCGGTACATGGGCTGTGCTGCGCCGGTGCGTTCTATTGGTTGAATGAAAGCGACGTAATCATCTGCTCCGAGGACGCGCAGTTCTTCGACCCCCATGTGTCTTACGGCCTGGTGTGCGCGGTGGAGCCGATCGGCATGTCGTACCGGCTGCCGCTGGGCGAAGTGCTGCGCATGTCATTACTGGGCAACGACGAGCGCATCAGCGCCCAGACGGCGCTGCGCATCGGCCTGGTAACCGAAGTGACAGCCAACGAAACGCTGTGGGCTCGAGCCCATGAACTGGCAGCACGCATCGCGGCCAAACCACCGGCGGCAGTCCAGGGCACGGTGCGGGCCATCTGGGAATCCCTGGACGTGCCCCGCTCGGTTGCGCTAGCCCAGTCGTTGAAATACCCCCTGCTGGGCAACCCCGTGGCCCAGGCGCAAATGGACGTGGATTCCGTACGCAAACAGGCACGCACGTTCGATGTCCGCTGACGGAGCGTGTGTGACGCGGCTTACGCCGCTATTACAGGCGCATGTCCCTGCAGCAACTGTCTTGTGGAGATACACACTATAGGAGCAAGGCTTGCTAACGATGCAGGCGACGCGGTTTTTCTGGATTACGGCGTCGATACCATCCCGAGCAAGCTTTGCCCCCACAGGACGGCGTAGCAGATGCCGAAGGCTGCGTCGTGCGCTGCTGCAGGTCGGCTGCCTTGATGCTAGGCTCCTGCCTTAAGCTTGTTTAGCTGGGCAAATCCCAAAAACACTACCCCTATCGCCAAATGCTCGGCCAACGGAAAGGCCGGCGCCTGGTTGTTCGAGTACGCCCAGATATCCAAACCTGCGAGCAACAAATTCCAGACGCCCGCTACTGTGAATCCCCACCTGATGGTCTTGTTCATTGCGTCCTTCCCTGATGTGTCAACAGCAGGGAAGAGTAATTTCAAATAGCCATCACCCATAGTAAATTTTTTCTCAGCTTTAGCAGGCGTAGTCAGCACCCGCTTGCGCCTTACCGATAATCAGGGTTGCTTTGCGCCAGCGATTGCGCCGTCACCCGCCGCAAATGCTCCAGGACAGCGCTTGCCTGGGGACTGTCCGGGTCGCCCAGGCCACTGCGCAATGCCTGCGCCAATAGCCGGTTGGCGTGAGCCAGCCGCCACTCGTCGGTACCCAGCAGACGGTTCAATGACGCCATCTCATCACGCTCAGGTTGCTCGCCAGCGCGCAACTGGCGGGCAGCGATATTCATCGCATTGCAGATCATCAACGCTTCATGCTTGCAACTGGCCGGCATTTGCGCCAACAGCCGCGTGCGTAACAGACGCTGGGCCGTTTCCAGCAGATCGGCGCCATCAGGACGTGTACGCATCAGTCTTGCTCCGTCATGTCGAGAATTTCCCATTCCAGTTGCGCGGTCATGTGACCGGTCAGCGCCAGCAGCAGCGAATCCTGTTCGCCCGACACATGCCGCTCAGCCTGTTGGATGGCAATCACTGCCCAATGCACATGGGCCATTATTTCCCAATAACGCACCTGGTCCCGCGCGATGGCTCGACCACTCTGCGCCTCGTACCCACGATAGAAATCGTCACGGTCACCGATACCCCCTGCCTCCTGTTCCGGCAGGGAAAACCGCCAGCAGCGGGCACAGAACCAACCAATGTCTTCCAGCGGGTCACTCCAGCCGGCGAATTCCCAATCGATGATCGCCGTCAGACCCTGCTCGTCCACCATATAATTGCCGGTACGAAAATCACGATGGCACAGCACTTTCGATCGATCCGCCGGCGCGTGCCGCTCGAGCCAGCGTAGCCCCCACTCCAGCACCGGGTAAGGCGTGTGATGGCGGTCCAGGAAACCGCGCAACTCTGCGATCAGATGCATAGCAGGAGGCGCATCGTAGGCCGGCAGAAATGCCAGATCCTGGCGTGGCGGGGTGATCGAATGGATTCGCGCCATCTCGCGGCCCAACTGCTCGGCCAACGCCACGCGGTTACCCCCCCACGCAGAGCCGGGCTTGACGATCAGGTGCGGGCTGGCAGTGCCCGCCACCCGACGCATGAGGAAAAACGGCCGCCCCAGCACCGAGCGTTCTTCACACAGCCACAGCGGTTGCGGCACGCTGACGCCCGCTTCAAAGGCCGCCGTCAGCAGGGCGAACTCCTGCGCTCGACCATGGCTGACCGCCACGCCGGACGGCGCGTCAGTCCGCAGCACCAGACTTTGCGGGCCTTCGTGAGGGCCATCCTTGAACACCGCGTCGATGCGCCAGTTTTCCTGAATCGCGCCGCCGGACAGCAATTCGGCAAGGGTGACTTGGACGCGACTGCTCCCCCCCCGTTGGGCCAAGTAGCGTTCCAGTTGTTGGCAAGCAAGTGCATCCATGAAGCATTCTCCTAAAGTGCGCTGACCAGGTGCCCGCCATCGACCGCCAGGGCCGCGCCGGTGATGTGGCGACCGCCCTCGCCCGCCAGCAGCAGCAGCGGAGCATCCAGATCCGACAGCACGCCGAACCGGCGGCTGGGAATGCGCAAGCGCAGGCGCTCGCCCGCCTCGCTGGAGAGAAACTCGTGGTTGAGTTCAGTGGCCACGTAGCCGGGCAGCAAAGCGTTGACCCGGATGCCATGGCGCGCCAGCTCCAGGGCCAGTGCCTTGGTGGCCTGAATGACCCCCGCCTTGGAGATGGCATATGGGGCGACGGCACCAGATACCCTTTCTCCGAGAATAGAGGCGGTATTGATGATCACCCCGGTCTTGCTGGCGGCAACCATGCGCCGGGCGGCCTCGGTGGCGACCAGCCAGCCCCCCTTGAGGTTGGTGTCCATTACCGCCTCCCAGTCGCTCTCGGTTTGCTCCAACGCCGGCTTGGTGACAGTGACACCGGCATTGTTGACGACAATGTCGGGCACCCCATGCAAGCGGCAGACTTCAGTAAACGCCTCCGTCACGGACCCTGCTGCCGTGACGTCCAGGCGCACGGTCGAAACCTGGCCACTGATGGACTCGGCCAGCTCAGTCAACACGTCGGTACGTCGTGCCGCCATCACCACGTGCGCCCCAGCATCTGCCAACACACGACAGAAATGTAGGCCAAGGCCACTGCTGGCCCCGGTCACGAATGCCACCTTGCCCTGCAGACCAAAAAGGTCATTCAACCCCGCCATGCACGCTCTCCAATGTTCGCTGCCTTGGCCACACAGGCCAAAGGCTTGGAAAAATCATATCAATGAGTTATATGTTTAATCAATCAGCCATTGTTCCTTGACTCAGGACACACCTCGCATGACGACGCCTCGACCTTCTGATTTCGCTGCGCTTTTTCACCTGGACGAGGACGACTCACGATTTGTCAGCCGTTGCGGCGAAGCCAACCTGACCGGTAACGCTTTTGGCGGGCAACTGATGGCGCAAGCGGCAGTGGCCGCAGCCCATGGACTTGACCCGCGACGCCGTCTGCGCTCGTTGCACGCAGGCTTCTTCAAGCCCGTCCCGCTATCACCGCCACCCGTCTATGACAAGGCAGTCCTGCTCCATGGCAGAACCTTTAGCAACCTAGAGGTGCGGGTCGGAACACCGGGGCAACTGGCCTTTAGCGCTCAACTGTGTTTCCAGGCACCCGAAGTGGGCCCGCATCACCAAGCAAGCGCCCCCCAGGTCCCGCTGCCGACAACCTTGCTGAACCTGGCCGAGTTAGCCGACCGCTTCCACTCACGCCTGAGCGAGGGCAACCGACGCCTGCTGACGGCCAGCCATTTGCATGAGCTGCGCCCAGTGGATGCGGAAGCCTTCCTGTTTTGCGGCGATCGACAACCGTCCATGCGCTACTGGATGCGCAGCAGCCAGGCCATGGACGATAAGCCGCTCAGTCACGAAGCTGCGTTGGTCTACATGTCCGACGCGTGGGTCAACAGCCCCATGCTAATGCCCCACGTAGCAACGCGGATGGGCCGCGATTTCTTCGCCCCTACTCTGACCCACGATTTGTGGCTGCACCGTTCATTCAGGGCCGACGAATGGCTGTTGTTCGACCTCACCAGCCCGTCGCTGGCCGGCGCGGCCGGGCTGGTGCTGGCAGCCATTTACGACGGCCGCGGTCAACTGGTGGCCAACGCAGCCCAGCACGCACTGTTTCGCCGACTGGGCTGAGCCGGAGCAGTCAAGGCCGGGTATTGCGTATAATTTTTTTGAGCAGGTTCTTGAGCAGCGCCAGGTCGTCCCAGTCCAGGCCGCCGATGGCCTTCTGCTCTTCTGACTTGGCCTGAACGAACAACTTGACGGCGCAATCGCGCCCCTTGGCGGTGAGGTCAAATTCACGGTCCGGACCGTTGCCATGCACCGTGAGCAACTCCGCCTCCAGCAACCGCCCCAACTCATGTTCGTCCAGCCTGTGGCCGCTAGGCTGAAGCAGCGCCTCGATCTGGCCCTGGGTCTTGTGCTTGCCTGCCGACAGCACGCTGAGGACGAAATAGCCGCACTCGCTCAAACCCGTTGCTTGCCAGGCCAGGCGAACGGGGCGGTACAACTGCATGGACGCCACCCCCAAGAGGAAGCCCAGATAATCCTTGTTGAAGCTGCTGCCAACGTCCTCGGTGTCTATCAACGACTCAAGCGCACGGGGATGCACCTTGGCGTATTTGCCGCCGTGAAAGGCCAGTGGTGGGTGCGCCGAGTGATCGAATTCGATGACTTCGCCAACGAAGATGATATGGTCGCCGCCTTCGTAACGGTAGCTGGTGCGGCATTTGAAGCGTGCCGCACAGCCCTCCAGCAGCGGCACCTGGCCCGGGCCGCGCTGCAACTGCATGCCCTCGAATTTATCGATGCCTCGCCGGGAAAACCGATCTGACAGCGGTTGTTGGTCGGCAGCCAGCACATGCACGGCAAAATACTCGCCAGTCATGAAGGCATCCAGGCTACCGGAGGTCTTGGCCAGGCTCCAGAGAATCATGGGTGGTTCCAGTGATACTGAATTGAAACTGCTGGCGGTGAGGCCTACATCGGCGCCGCCACCATCGCGGGTGGTGACGATCGTGACGCCCGTAGCAAACGCGCCCAGGGCATTGCGAAACTGCTTGCTATCGATGACCAGATCGGAATTGCTCACGGACTTCTCCTTATGGATTAAAGCCACCGCAGTGATGCTATCCACTGCGGCTATGCGAAATGAGGGAACAGGCTCAGCCACCACTGGCGATCTTTTTCAGTGCGTCGGGGGCTGGCGGAGTGGCGATATCCACCGTGGCCTCAACCACCGGCATGCGCACCGCGACCACGACCGCATTGCCCTTGGCTTGGCCGATGTCGCGCAACAAGAAATAGGAAAGCGCCGGAATCAGGGTGAGTGCGCCCAGCATGTTCCACAAGAACATGAAGGTCAGCAGGATGCCCATGTCGGCCTGGAACTTGATAGGCGACCACACCCAGGTAACCACGCCGGCAGCCATGGTGATGCCGATCAACGCTACTACCTTTCCAGTAAAGCCCAGGGCCAGGCCGTAAGACTCGGCTAAAGTGATGCCCCGCCGTTGCGCGCCCAACTGCACGCTGAGCAAATACAACGCATAGTCCACGCCTACGCCGACGCCCAGTGCGATCACCGGCAGGGTCGCCACCTTGACGCCAATTCCCAGCATCACCATCAGCGCCTCACAGAGGAACGAGGTGATCACCAGCGGCACCATGGCGACCACCACGGCACGCCAACTGCGGAAGGTTATCAGGCACAACACGATCACTGCCGCGTACAACAGCCCGAGGATTCGGTAGTTGGCCTGTTCCACAACGATATTGGTGGCTGCCTCGATGCCGGCGGGGCCGGCCGCGAGCAGGAACTGGCGATCAGGGGTATTGTGTTCGGCTGCAAAGGCTTCGGTAGCCTTGACCACCTGGGTCAGGGTTTCGGCACGGTGGTCTTTCAGGTAGGCAATGACCGGCGCCACGCTGGCGTTGGCGTTCATCAGCTCAGGATTGCCCACCAGCAAGGCTTGGGTGACATTGCCGGAGGTCTGCTGGTTGCGCGGGATAGTCATCCACTTGGGATTCCCCTCGAAGGAACCGGCTGCGACCATGCGGATGCCCCCTGCCAGGGAAGATACCGCCAGCACGCCTGGCAATTGCTGCAACTGCCAGGCAAGACGGTCCTGTTCCACCAGCGAGGTGTAATCTCGCATGCCTTCGGTAGGGGTCTTGACGATCACCGCGAACTGATCGCCGCTCAAACCGTAATGTTCGTTGATATAGGCAACGTCTTTGTTGTAGCGCGAATCGGGTCGCAGCTCGGGTGCCCCAGGGTCCAGGTCACCCATCTTCAACCCATGGAGGCTGATGGCCATGGCCCCTGCGCCGACCACCAGCGCGGCCACGGTCAAGGGTATCGCGAACCTGCGCTCGGTGCAGCGTTGTAGCAGGCCCATCAGCCCTTGCCCTGCGGGACGCTTGCGCAGACTGCGTAGTGCTGCGCTCTGGCTGACGCCAATATAGGAAAGCGCCACGGGGATGAAGAACAGCTTGGTGAAGATCAGCACCAGTACCCCCAGACTGGTGGTCATCGCCAGGTCGTGGATGACCGGGATGTCAATGATCATCAGCACCGCGAAACCGACAACATTGGTGATCAGCGCGGTCAAACCAGCAATGAACAAGCGGCGAAAGGTATAACGTGCTGCCACGTATTTGTGCGTGCCGCGACCAATGTCCTGCATGATGCCGTTCATCTTCTGGGCACCGTGGGACAAGCCGATGGCGAAGATCAGGAATGGCACCAGCACCGAATAGGGATTGAGCGAATAGCCCAATACCTCCAGCAAGCCCAGCAACCAGACCACGCCGATAGTGGCCGTTGCCACCAGCAAGACCGTGCTGCGCCAGTCGCGGGTATAGAAGAAGATGATCAGCGATGCAATCAGCGCCGAGGCACCAAAGAACATCATGACTTGCAGCAACCCTTCGATCAGGTCGCCCACCAACTTGGCGAAGCCGATGATGTGGATACGGTAATCGCCTTGCTGGGCCGCAGTTGCCTGCTGCTGCAGGCTGTAGGCAGTCTGGAATTTGTCGCGCACGTCCTTTTCCAGAAACGTCGACAGCACACTGTAATCCAGCGGTTGGCCGGTGGCGGGAATCACGTCCAGCAACGGCACGACGATCATGCTGGATTTAAGGTCATTGCCCACCAGGGTGCCACGCAACCCTGCGCGCAGGGCATTGATGCGGACCTGATCAATCGAGGCGGCGCTGCCATCGTAATTGAACGGCATGACCGGCCCGCCGCGAAAGCCCTCCTCCGTCACTTCTGTCCAGCGCACCACTGGCGTCCACAGCGAGCGGATGAATGCACGGTCCACGCCTGGGGTCAGGAACACCTTGTCGTTGATGTCGCGTACCACCTCCAGATATTGCTTGTTAAAGATATCGCCTTTGGTCGTTTCCACCACAATGCGCAAGGAGTTGCCCAGCCCCTTGAGCTCGCTGCGATTGTCAAAATAGTTTCGGATATAGGGATGCGATTGGGGAATCATGGCATCGAAATTGGCTTGCACGACCAGTCGCGTGGCATGAAATCCCAGGAACACTGTAATGGCCGCCACCAGCCCGACAACCCAGATCCGGTGATTGAAAATCAAACGCTCCAGCCAGTCGCCCGAATGCTTGTCGAAATCCTTGGGGTCGCGGATGACGGGCAGATGAAGTGATTCAGTATCTACAGCCATGATGTCTCCAGATTTTTTTCAAGCCCAGGTCTTCAGCTGCCGACTGCTGGAACGGGTTCGAGCTGTGCGCCAAGGGCGCCGACGATGATCACTGAGCCCTTGCCTGCGGCCAGTACATTGGCAAAAGGCACATTGCGGCTCAACGAAACAGGCTGGAAATGGTCGCCTGAGCTATCGCCAAGCAACAGCGCTCCGCCCTGGCTGACCAGGGCGATGCGCTGGTCAGCCAGGATGGTCGCGCCGGTCAGGGTGTTTTCCACGCCAGTGTCGACCTTGGCCCACGTCACGCCCTTGTCGGTACTGCGCCAGGCGTTGCCACGCAGGCCGTAGGCAATCAGGGCACGGGAGGTCCCGATGATCCCGAAGAAGCTACCCTGGTACCCGGTATTGAGCGCAACGAAGCGCTGGCTGGCCTTGTCCAGGTGAAACACCGTGCCGCGCTCGGAGGCAATGTAGAGCTCACCATCCACCTTGCTCAAGGCTGCCAAGTGCTGGCCGTCTGGGTTGTCTACCTTGTCCAGCAAGGGCGTCCAGTGCTCGCCGCCATCGTGGGTTTCCATGATCAGGTTGAAGGTGCCGACAACGTAGCCGTGCTGTTCATTCTCAAACCACACATCCAGCCAGGGTTGTTCGGGGCCCGTGTCGTAGTCCAGGTGGATTTGCTCCAACATCGCCACAGCCGCCGGCCGATCCGCCTCTGCGGCATGGTCCAGGCGTTGCTGGTAGTAGTCGACCATTAGCTTGCCGGTGCTGAAGCCGTCCTGCTGCTTGTTCCAGCTGACCCCACCGTCGCGGGTATGCAGGATCACCCCGCCGTGCCCTACCGCCCAACCCTGGCGTGCACTGGGAAAAGCCACAGCGGTAAGGTCGACACTGACCGGCACCTGCGCCTGGCGCCAGCTGAGCCCCTGGTCATCCGAATAAAGGATGTGCCCGCGCCAGCCAACCGTAACCAGGCGTGCACCTGCCTGGGCCAAGCCCACCAGCTGAGTGGTGGGTGCCAGTCGCGAAGGCAGCGCAGCAAGATTCAATGGATCGATGTATGACGGTGCGCTGTCGTTGGCATGAGCGCCCATCAACAGCGTCACCCCCAAAGCGCAGCCCAACAACCAACGGATGTTGGGCCAAAGATTGCCGCTTGCGCCCAAGGGCGGTGAGCTGCATTGGCTCATTTCAACCTCCAGACTCTTATTGAATTTATTGTTCGGAGTAGCGCTTGCCTGTTGCACACAGCCTGTTCAAGGCTGCAGATACACCATAATCATATTAATCCTGTATATCTTTATCGTCAACGCGACGTTGCCACGCTGGCGATAAAATCAAGACAATGATATATCTGATTGTCAGCAATCCACCAACAACAAAGGGACCCTGCATGAGAATCACAGCCGCCTTGGCGTTTGACACCAACGCCCCCTTCGTCTTGAGCGAGGTAGAACTTGCCGACCCGGCCCCCCACGATGTGCTGGTGCGTATCGTGGCGTCAGGGCTGTGCCATACCGATTTAAACGTGTTGAAAAACCCA
Source organism: Pseudomonas sp. GYB4201 (assembly GCF_056312595.1). Classification (NCBI taxonomy): domain Bacteria; kingdom Pseudomonadati; phylum Pseudomonadota; class Gammaproteobacteria; order Pseudomonadales; family Pseudomonadaceae; genus Pseudomonas; species Pseudomonas sp. GYB4201. Next base: position 58,284 of record NZ_JBWGIG010000003.1, read on the forward strand.
GCGTTGCCATGGCCTGCAGTGTTCGGCCATGAGGGCGCCGGAGTAGTAGAGCGTGTGGGGAGCGCAGTGAGCAGGGTGGCCGTGGGCGACCACGTCATTCTCACCACGGTGTCGTGTGGCACTTGTGCCCAGTGCATCAGCGGTGAACCTTCCTACTGCGTGGACTTTCGCGCGCTGAACATGTCGGGCGGGCGTTGCAGCGATGGCACCTGCAGCCATACCCATGCCGGCAAGCCAGTATTCGCCCGGTTCCTGGGCCAGTCTTCATTTGCAAGTCACTCGCTGGTGAACGAGCGCAGCGTGATCAAAGTCGACCGCGACTTGCCGCTTGAAATTCTCGCGCCGCTGGGTTGCGGCATCCAGACTGGCGCCGCAGCAGTGCTCAACACCTTGCGCGTGCGTGCAGGGAGCCGATTCGTGCTGTTCGGTGCCGGCGGTGTGGGCCTGGCAGCCCTGATGGCGGCAAAAATCGCCGGTGCCAGCCAGTTGATCGTAGTCGACCGCATTGCCAGTCGACTCGCACTAGCGCGCGAATTGGGTGCAACCCAGGTAATCGATGCCAGCCAACTGGAGGCTGTGCAGGCAGTTCGCGAAGTCAGTGGCGGCGGCGTCGATTATGCGGTTGAGGCCACCGGGGTACCGGCTGTCATGGAACAGGCCATCCAGGTGCTGGGCCATGGCGGCACGGTGGTATTGGTGGGAATGGCGGGAGCCCAGGCCCAGGTCACTTTCAACCCCATCGAGCTGCAAGGCAAACGGGCGCACATCAAGGGCAGCATCATGGCCGGTGAAGGCGGGATCCCGGAGTTGTTCATTCCACAGTTGATTCAATACTGGAAAGCCGGCCTGCTCCCCATCGAGAAGCTGCTGCGCACTTACGCCTTCGACGACATCAACCAGGCCGTTATCGATGCTCGTGACGGCTCAGCCATCAAGCCCGTCATCCGCATGCCCCAGGAGGTTTGAGCCATGTCAGTTGATAACAATCTGATTGGTAAAATAGACGCTGTGTTTCAACAACAGCGCCTGAGCCGGCACGCCCGCAAGCTGGAGAACAGCCAGCAGCGTGCGCAGCGGCTCAGCCGGCTCAGGGAGGTCATTCTTGCGCACATCGACGACATCGAGCAGGCCCTGTTCGATGACCTGCGCAAGACGCCCAATGGCGGCAAGGGCGGCGAAATAGCGTCTGTGCTGGCAGACATCGACACTGCCATCACGCACCTGGAGCAATGGATGGCCGACGTGCCCGTGCCCTCCTCGGCCTATCTGCCCGACAGCACTGCCCACATTCATTACGAGCCACGCGGTACCGTACTGTTGTTGGGGGCGTGGAACTTTCCGTTCGCGCTAGTCATGGCACCGCTGGTACCGATCATCGCCGCCGGCAACAGCGCCATGATCAAGCCCAATGAGCTGCAACCGGCCACCAGCCAAGTCGTCGCTCGCCTGATCGCCGAAGCCTTCGACCCACGCGACGTAGCCGTCGTCGAAGGCGGGGTTGCGGTAGCCGAACACCTGCAGGGCCTGCCGTTTGACCATGTGTTCTTCACCGGTAGCCCGGCGGTGGGCAAGCGTGTGATGGCGGCGGCGGCTCGACATCTTAGTAGCGTGACACTGGAGTTGGGCGGCAAATGCCCGGCCGTCATTGGTCCGGATGCCGAGCTGATGTCCACCGCCGCCAAAGTAGTAGGCGGGCGCTTTAACAATGCTGGCCAGCTGTGCCTGTCGGTCGATCACGCCTGGGTACCCCGCCAACAGATCGATGCATTCAGTGAAACCGTCAAGGCCCTGGTCGCCAAGATGTTTTACGCCGACGGTCAGCTGCTGCTGGACAAGCAACCGCGCATCGTCAACGAACGCAATTTCGATCGGTTATTGGGTTATATCGAAGACGCACTGGCTCGCGGCGCGAAACAAGTGTGCGGCGGGACGTCGGACCGGGCGACACTGACCATCCACCCGACCGTGCTGACGAATGTGCCGTGGGACGCGCGCATCATGCAGGAAGAAATCTTCGGCCCGATACTTCCCCTGCTCGCCTACGACGACCTGGAACAGGTCGTGGAGCAGATCGATCAGCACGGCAAGCCACTGGGCGTGTATGTGTTCAGCCACGACAAGGCGTTCATCGACCAGGCGTTGCAGGGGACCTCGTCCGGTGGCGCGACGATCAATCACGTCATGATGCATTGGGTGGAGAAAAACCTGCCTTTCGGCGGCGTCAACGGCAGCGGCATGGGCCGTTACCATGGCCTGGCAGGTTTTCGCGAACTGTCCAATGCCCGCTCTATCTTCATCCAGGGGCCCGCACCTACTGCTTAAGGGGCAAGCGCGCACCGACTCGGTCGCCCTGCCACACCGTTTTTTTCATGCGCCGAGCGCCAGTGTCTCATCCTTGAGACGCTCGGCATCCACGTTCCTTCGCTCTTGAATCAGCCGTTTGGCTGCCAGGAACTCGGCCGGGCGCGCTACAACGTCAGCGGCAATCATGCGGCCGTCTTGCAAGTAAAAGGCACTGAAACTGTTGGTCCGATCATCGCCTCGAATCACCAACTGCTCATAGCCCCGGGATAACCCCGCCATCTGCAGCTTGAGCCCATACTGGTCCGACCAGAACCAAGGCAGCGAGGCTGGCGGTCGCGGCTTGCCCGCCAGGCTGGCAGCAACGCGACGCGCATGCTCCAACGCATTGGGCACTGACTCAAGGCGCACGCGCCGACCATAAAACCCGCATACATGACTGGCGCAATCGCCTGCGGCGTATATACACGGATCCAGGGTGCGGCCGTCGGCATCGACGACGATGCCTCCATCCACTTCCAACCCGGCGGCTTCGGCCAGCTCGGTATTGGGGAACTGACCCACGCCTACAAGCACCTGATCGGCGGCAAACACGCGACCGCCCAGACAGCTGACCGCGCCCACCTGCACGCCCGTGCTGGCAGGCATAAAGGCGTTGACTTGCACCTGGGTATCGATCAACACCCCCGCCTCGCGGTGCAAGCGCTCATAAAATGCGGAGAGGGGGGCTGCCGTCACCCTGGCCAGCACCCGAGCTTCGGCTTCCAGTACCTGTACCCGCAAGCCGGCGCCCACGGCGGCTGCCGCCACCTCCAGGCCCACATAACCACCACCGACGATGACGAGCCGCTGCCCGGGCCGCCAAGCCGATTGCAATACCCGGGCATCTGCAAAGGTGCGCAGCACACCGATACCGGGCAAGTCCGCCCCGGGTACCGTCAGGCGCCTGGCCCGTCCCCCCGTGGCCAGCACCAGGTGCCCATAGCCCAGCCGCCGACCATCACTCAACAGCACCTGTCGAGCCTGTCGATCAACCGACAGCACTGCCACCGACAGGTGCAGTTCAATACCGGCCCGTTCGTAGGCCAGCGCAGGCTTAAGCAGCACCGATTCGAACGGTACCTCCCCTGCCAGGCACGCCTTGGACAGCGGTGGGCGATGGTAGGGCAATGCGCTTTCTTCCCCTACCAAGGCGATACGTCCCGACACGCCGTGCTGGCGAAGGGCGAAAGCGACTTCGGCGCCAGCCTGCCCGGCCCCCACTATCACTACGTCTATCTTGTCCTCATTGCGCATCTTAACCTCCGAAACCAGACCATCCTGCTCAGCCTAAGCAGGATCGTCACACCTTAATCATCTATATCATACAAATCAATATTTACGACTCAATCATTGATACGATATAGTTGATTAGTCTCACACCAACCCATCAGAGGCCGACAATGAAACTGGGTGAAATCGATCTGTCCAATCCGGACGTATTTGTGCAGGGCGTTCCCTACGATTACTTCGCGCTACTGCGACGCGAAGCGCCGGTAAGCTGGCAAGCCGACTGCCAGGGCGGTGGCTTCTGGAATGTCACGCGCTATCACGATATTCAAGCGGTGGAAAACAACGTCGAGGTGTTTACATCCAAAACCAACGTGACACCGCAGCCCATTCCGGAACAGACGCTGGCCGCCACTGTGGATCGCATGATTATCCTCAGCGACCCACCCCGGCACAGTTTTTTGCGCAAGCTGATCATGAGTGGCTTCACCCCCAAGGCGATCTCCCGCCTCGAGGCGCGCATCCAGCAGCTTGCCTGCGATTCGATCGACGCTTTTATCGCGCAAGGCTGCTGTGACCTGCACGATCTGGCCGCGCACATGCCCATCGAAGTGGTGGCGGACTTGCTGGGGGTACCCGACGTCGATCGCCAGCAATTGTTTGACTGGGCAAACGCCATGTTTGGCGGCAGTGATCCCGAATTGTCCAACCCCCAGCACATGAATCTGGCGCAGCAACAGATGTTCGCTTACGCCAAGGCGTTAGGCATCAGCCGGCGCGAGGCGCCGTTGGAAGATGTGTTCAGCCAGGTAGCCATCGCTCAGGAAAACGGTGAGCGCCTGAGCGACATGGACCTGGGCTGCTTTTTCCTGATCCTGGCCACGGCGGGCAATGAGACCACGCGTACCCAGATTCTGCAGGGTGCCCTGACCTTGATCGAGCACCCCGAAGCTATGCAGGCCCTGAGGCAAAACCCGGCGCTGATCGCCAATGCAGTCGAGGAAATGTTGCGCTATACCACCCCCGCCCTGTGCTTCGCCCGCAAAGCCACCCAAGACATTGAGCTTGCCGGCCAGACCATCAAGGCCGGCGACAGAATTGTGATGTGGTATTGCTCAGGAAGCCGCGACGAGCAAGTCTTCAGCAATCCGGAGCATTTCGACATCCATCGCCACAATGCACGCGATCACATGGCATTTGGCTCCAGGACAGGTATTCACCGCTGCCTCGGCGCCATGCTCGCGCGCATGGAGTTGCAAGCGATTTTCAAGCAAATCGTTACGCGCCTGCCGGACCTGGCACTGGATGGCCCCGTGTCACGCCTGCGCTCCAATTTCACCAATGGCATCAAGCACATGCCTGTGCGGTTCAGCAAAGGCACGCCTGCCAACAGCGCCCATGCTGTGCGTCTGTACGCCAGCCACAGCGCCAAACCCGCTTCCACCCCCACCACCTGCCCATTCGGGCACTGAGAGGAATATGCCATGCCTGTTACCCTGACTCCCCTGGCGACGGTCACCGTCAAGCTCGGCGCCCCCGTGTTCATCCCCAATACGCCTCGCGGTACCCGTGCCATCGTCAACCTGGAAGCCGCGACCTGGGAGGGCGAACGGCTCAATGCCACCCTCAAGCAGGTCGCGGCTGCCGACTGGGCGCAATTCACGGCAGACGGGACCATTCACGTAGACGTGCGTTGCGCTATTGAAACCCACGACGGCGCGGTCATCTTCGTCGCCTACCAAGGCCGCGCCACCGCAAGCCCCACCGGGGCCGATCCGATCATGATCGCGCCCACGTTCGAAACCGGCGACGAACGCTATGCCTGGCTGAACAAAGTCCAGGCCATTGGCCGCGGCAGCCGCGATGCCAGCGGCGCCCTAGTCTATGACCTGTACGAGGCAAGCTGAACCATGACAGGCCCTATTGACACCACGTCGGATACGCCATCGACCTGCAAAGTGCTCGATGCCGCCATCTTGTGCCTGGAACAACTGGGCCTGGACAAAGCCACCATGGAGGATATCGCCCGACTGAGCAGCGTGTCGCGGGCGACCCTTTATCGCCGGTTTGGCAGCCGGGAAGCCATCTTTGCGGCGGCCCTGGACCGACACTCGCGGCCTTTCGAACGGCAGGCCAGCGACGTACTGAACGGCCTGGGCACGCTACCTGAACGCATAGAGCGGTTTGTCCTCTGGGCAGTACTCGACGTGCCGGCCAACAGGCTGCTGCAGAACGCCGCCTGGTCGGGTCTCTCGGACAGCGGCATGCAGGTATTTGGTGGCGTGTTCAAACGCAAGATCGGCCGCATCCTGATGCCGTTAATCGATGCAGCGAAAATCAGCCGTGAACTGCCCACGCTACTGGACGCCGAGGCATTAATCGACTGGCTGATACGTGAATTGCTGATGATCAAGTCGACTCAGAGCTGGGAACGAAACCGCCTGCAGCGCTACATCAGGAATTTCATCATCCCAGTGCTGCACGCTCACCTCGCGCCAATCGCCCATGGTGCCGGGTTGCCGGCGCGCTCCATGGAGCAGCGACTGGCACACCTGGAAAACCGACTGACCGAGATTCATCAACTGCTTGGCCTGGTACACCAGGACATCCATGCCCTTTCAATTTGATCAGTGAATAACCATGCCGACCATCACCTACATTGAATTCAACGGCACCGAGCATCGGGTCGACGCCCTGGACGGGCAGAGCCTGATGGAGGCCGCCGTGGCGAACATGATCCCCGGTATTCTCGGCGACTGCGGCGGCAATTGCAGTTGCGCCACTTGCCACGCGTACATGGACCCAGCCTGGGCTGCCGCCCTGCCCGCCATAGCCGACGAGGAACAGGGCATGCTCGAAGGCGCTTTGGCAGTCAACGAGCACAGCCGTCTGTGCTGCCAGGTCATTGTTACACCCGCCCTGAATGGCCTAGTGGTTCGACTCCCCGAACGCCAGTTCTGAACCACTTTACCCGGCCAGTGCCAGTCATTATCCTATATATGATTACAACAAAAAGGAATTCACCATGTCACTTGATCCACAGATTGCTGCACTACTGCACAGGCTCAATGAAATGGGCCTGCCGGACGTGGACACCATCACCGCCCAGGATTTTCGCGACCAGGCGAACCAACGTCGGCTGCCACGGGACATCATCGAGTCGGTAGGCGAAATCATCGACCGGGAAGTGCCGGGGCCCAACGGCTCGATCCCAGTACGGGTCTACCGACCCGCCAATGCCGGGCCCGACCTGCCGTTGCTGGTGTATTTCCACGGCGGCGGTTTCGTGCTGGGCGACCTGGACGGCTACGACGGCGTATGCAGCGCCTACTGCAACACGCTGCAGGCCGTGGTGGTGTCGGTGGGTTACCGCTTGGCGCCAGAGCATCCCTTCCCCGCTGGCGTCGGCGACGCCTATGCAGCCACTGGCTGGGCGTCCAAACAAGCCAGGGCGCTGGGCGCGTCCCCTGCAAAACTGATCGTCGGTGGCGACAGCGCCGGAGGCAACCTGGCTGCTGTCGTCTGCCAACAGGCCTTGGCCGAAAGCGGCCCTGTCATCGCGCATCAACTGTTGCTTTATCCGGTGTGCGACAATGACCTGGAGCGCCCCTCGTACCAGGAAAACGCCACCGGCTACCTACTGGAAACACGGATGATGGCGTGGTTTTGGCAGCAGTACCTGCCCGATCCCACGCAAGCCAGCGCTCGCAGCTGCCCCTTGCGAGCATTTGACTTGTCCGGGCTACCGCCTGCCACGGTGGTGACCTGCGGCTACGATCCTCTGCGCGACGAGGGGGAGCAATATGCCAGCCGTCTGGCTGACGCGGGGGTGCCAGTGACACACATCGCCCTGCCCGGCGCGATTCATGGATTCATTAGCTTTACAGGCCTCATCGAGTTGCCCGGCCAGGTCATACGTCAGACCGCCCAACTGATCCACAAGACGCTACACCCCTGACCAAAGCCCCCTGGCACCAGGGGGCAGCTCCCAATCAGATGGCATCAGGCAACGCCGAGCTTGCCACTTTACTGGCGGTGCCAGGCGGTGGCAGGGCGAGCGCGCTCAGCAGACACAGCAGGCAGGACAGGCTGATCAGCGCGAACACCCACAGGTAAGCGCTGGCCGAGGGGAACATGCCCGAGCCCCCGCTTGGATCACTGACAGTGCTCAGGGAGAAAACAATCGCAATCATCTGCGCACCAATGCCCATGCAGGTCATTCGGACCACTTGCGTCACCCCGTTGAGCTCACTGATTCGGGTTGGGGGCGCCACTTCAGCGATCAAGGTAGGAATAGCGCTGAACGCAATCGCCGTGCCAGTACCATTGATAATGACTGAACCGACGATCAGCCAGACCCGGTCATGGCTCAGTGTCAGAGCTGTCCAGCCGCACGTCAGCAACACCAACCCAATCACCAACGCCAGCCGCCCCCCTCGATGCCCGGCGATACTCCCCCCCCAGGGTGAAGCCAGGATGGCCACCAGCGAAGAAGGCAACTTGATCGTTGCCGCCAACGTGGCCGCCAGTCCCAGCCCTACGCCTGTCCACACGGGCTGTTGCAGCAGCATCAGCATCACCTGGCCAAATTGCATGGCACCGATGGCAATCAGGCCATGGCACACGTTGGTGAGCAGAACTTGCCGGTTGGTGAACAGTCGCACGTCAATCAACGGGTTGGGGTGGCGGCGCTCGTAATGCACCCAGAAGACAAAGAGCAGCAAGCTCCCCACAACCAGGCCGACCACCCGCAGATCAGACCACCCCCACATCGAACCACGGCTGAAGCCAAACAGAAGCGCCGCCACCGCAGGAGCGAACAGCACGCCTCCTACGATGTCCACTGCGCCTTTGCCTACGATCCGCGGGGACACCGGAACCAGCTGCCAGACGGCCAGGATACCCACGACGGCGATACCGGCGCTCAGGTAGAAGATCCAATGCCATTGCAGGTAGTCGATTACCAGCCCCCCGCACACGAAGGCCACGCCCGCCATGGTAGAGGCCGTGCCGGCAACAATACCGTTGCCCAGGGCGATCTTGGGCTTGGGCAGATTCTCCGACACCAGGCCGAAACACAAAGGCAGCACGGCTGCGGATACGCCGTGGATGGCACGACCGACGATAATGCCTTCAAGGGTCTGGGACAATGCAGCCACCAGCGAGCCGATGACCGAGATGACCATGACGATGAGCATTACCCGCCTGCGCCCATAGAGGTCGCCCAGGCGCCCGCATATGCCGGCCGCGGCTGCGGCCACCAACATATAGGCGGTCATGACCCAGCCAATCATGACTGGGTCCTTGAATTCACGATAAAACGTTGGGAACGCTGCGAACAGCATGCTGACCTCAAAAATCGAGGCCATGTCAGCTGCCATCAGGGCGAGGATAATGATTTTCCAGCTTCGCGTCTTGGCCTGAAGTGAAGGCATGATGGGGTACCTGCGGACTGAAGGCAAAAAAACCGCGGCCCGGAACGGCCGAACCGCGGTGAAGGGAACTTCGATCAGCGCACGCCGGTGCCCGCCATGGACTCGGCACGGTAGGTGTAGTCAGGTTTGCGCGGCATGACCTTCAGGTAGCCGTTAGGCGAGCTGATCATACTGTTGAAGATGTACTGGCCCTTGCTCAGGTCGTAGGTCACCGAGGTGGTGTCGGTCATGCCGGCATTGCCCTGGGCGTTACGGTTGTATTGGGGCCAACTGGCTGACAGGCCGACCCTGAACACTTTGCCGGAGTCATCAGTCGCGTCGGCGGCCATCAGCGTCCAGGAGTCTTCGTCAATATAGAAGTTGCGCTCGGCAGCAATGTGACGTTTATCTGGCTTGCGTGTGGCCTGGACCACCCAGACCCGATGCAGCTCCCAACGCATGGCGTCCGGGTTGGCAAATTTCTTGCCCAGAATGTCATCGGTTTTCATGGTCAAGTACTTGAACTGGTTATACGGCACGTACATTTCCTTGCGCCCTACCAGCTTGAAGTCAAAGCGATCCATACGGCCGGCGAAAAGGTTCAACTCGTCATAGTTCAACGCCCCTGACAGCGAAGCACTGGGCGTGTCATAAGTCAGTTCGGGGGCGAGGCGCGTCCGACGCTGCCCCGTGGTGTACGACCAGATCTTCTGAGGGGTTTCGTCAAATTTTGCCGGGTACCAGACCAACGATTTCTGCCCGGCATCGCGTGCCGGCGCGATCGTACGGTTCAGGAATCGGAAGTAGTTTTCCGCGGCCCCCTGGTAAGGCGTTGCGTTGGGATCCCAATAAGGGTAATCGGCATCGAAAATACTCTCGTTGGTCATGGTCTTGGTACCCGCGGAGTCCACGAACCAGCTCTCCATCCGAATTTCGTAGTCGGGCTGTTCGTGGGTCGCGGCATTCCACATGGCCTCGTAGCCGGTCTTCGGAATCGGGAATGGTGTGCCGAACCAGCAACCTCGCAGCCCTACGCCGTCGGGCGTGGTCTTGCACTCAGGGTTATGGGCATTGGCCACTGTGCTGTTGGCATGGGCCTCGGACATCGCCGGGTAACTGCGGTGAGTGGTGTATACGTCTATGCGGAAGTCGGGCCAGCGCTTGAGCAACTCCTTTGTGCCCAAGGTCAGCTTGTCAGCGTACCGGTCCATATTCTTGCTGGTAATGCTGAACAGCGGTTTCTCGCCCGGGTACGGATCAATCGGTTTGTTGTCCGACGGACTGGCACCGGCCGGAGGTTTGACGCCGCCCGTATACGCAGGAATGCTGCCGTCCTTATTGCCGGCGATTTCCGCGCCCCAGGGAGTAAGGGTTGTACCCAGTAGCTTGAGTTCATCGGGCGATGGCTGCGCCATTGTGGCTGAGGCAACGGCAAGGGATAACGCCGCAACCATGATTCTTGCTGAAGTGATCATGTCGTGCTCCTGGTTCAGAACGATGCCTTGAGGGTCAAGGTCACGCGACCGCGGTCCGTGGTCTGCCACGCGCCACTGCCATAGTAAGTGGTGCCCTCGCGACGAATATCCGCAGTGGAGTCGGCCCACACCAACGACGCAGTCACCTGGTGATATATGTCGGCCGAGACGCCCGCCGAGTAGGTGTAGAGCCCCTGGTTGGTGCCACCGAAGTCGGCGGTATTACCGCGCACCCCGCCACCGAAGGTCACAGGAAGCGACAGGTCGATGCCGGGGAACACTTGCAGATATTGGGGGGTGAAGCTCATGTTGAACCCCCAGGCGTTGCGGGTAGCGCAGCCAGAATCGCGACCCAGAGGGCAGGCGGCGCTGTCTTCACCGTTGTAGAGAGCCTTGTTGTCGGTCACCGACTCCAGGTAGTCATAAGTCACCTCACCGATCAGCGTGCCGGTATCCCAGAGGGCGGTCTTGGGCATGGTGTAGATGGCGTTCGCCAGTGCGTGCCAGGTGTTGCCTCGCGCACCTTCGTCTGCACTGGACAAGGCGACCGAGTTGAGGCCTGCATTGCGCCGTGTCGAAATCTCGGCACCAATGGCAAAGGGGTCAATGGTGGTATCCAGGCTTAGACCGATCAACCGCGTACTGCGCGGGAAAACCGCGCGAATATCCGTGGCATTGTCCGGGTCACGGAAGACCCAAAAACCGTTCTTCTCATCAAACTCACGGTAATAAACGCCGATGGTCGACGAGTTCAGTTCCGGAATCGTGATTTTAGTGCTGATGCCCCAGTTGCCATAACGATGCTTCGGTCCCAAGGGGTCATCGATATGGAACCCGGCCAGCGGCGTTGAACCACCAAAGCTATCGGGACCATTGAGCAGGAAGTCAGCAGTCCCCAGGTAGGTACCGCCCTCGGGAATGCGAATGGAGTCCCAATCAAGGTAATACTGTGCGCCGATGGACACATTGTCGCTCACCTGGCTCGTCATGGAGACCTGGTTCAGCGGAAGGAAGGTTTCGCGGGTTTCGGTTCCCGGAGTAGCCGCGCTCTTCTGGCCATCAATGGGGCTCTGGCTGTAGGAAATGCCCCCTTGGCTGAAGATCGAGTTACCCCAGTACACCACGTGCCGCCCCACCTTCAAGTTGACCGGCCGGTCGGCCAGCGAAAAGTTGGTATAGACGAAAGCATCGAGAATCTCGCCGGATGGGCCGCGGTAGTAGCGCTTCGTGTAGCTGGAGTAGCGATCGTTGTCGTAACTGGTTGGCCCGGAAATCGATGGGTTCTTTTCCACCGAGGTATCGCTGTAGGCGTTGTCGTACCAGGCAGCGCCGGAAAGACGCATACCGACCTTTTCCTGCCAGTCCAATTCCAGTTCGGACAACAAGTCAAGGCGGTCGGTGACGACGCTACCCTTCTTGAATTTGTAGTCACTCTGATTGGAGGTACTGCTATTGCCGATGCGGCTGTCGATTCCATCGACCCGCCATCCCAGGTTGTACCGCAAAGTATTGTCGAAACGAGCGGTCAGCCCGTCGATACCCGTGTCCAACTGCATCGCGGTGGCGGGAAGTACTACGCCTGCAGCCACGCAAATGCCAGCCGCCTTGACTGCTGCGCGGCAACCCCGTTGCCCACGCAAAAGCCTGCCATCACTCATTTTGAACCTCCAGACCATTATTGAAATTGTTGTGCGGAGTGTTTTTGTTGTTTCGAGCTTGGGTCCAGCTAGGGCCTGGCAACAGCCCTGGTTTGCCTGCAACCAACCGACATGAAAGCCGGAGAAGCAATTAACCTTACAATCATACTAATCCTATATCTGATTAATCGTCAATACGATTGTACTGATTAAGAAAGCCATTGGGGAGCGGTTGGGAGAGGTGCTGGGATTGGCGGCGGGCAAAAAAAAACGCACCTGCCCTGCTGTGGGGCCAACAGGTCAAGTGCGTTTGAACGCGTGGAGCAGATCAGTTAACGCCTGGGTACCCTCCTCCCCCATACATTGCATCGACCGCCTGGCGATCGGTCTGGCCATCACGGCATTTAGGCAAGGCTTCGGCAAATTCGATCTGCTTGGGCTTTTTGTACGAGGCCAGACGCTCACGGCAGTGCTCGATTATCTGCGCCGCATCCAGCGACTGCCCCGCCCGCAGGACAACCACAGCCTTGACATTCTGTGACCACACCGGGTCGGGCACGCCGAGTACGCAAACGTCGAGCACCTGCGGTAGCTGGCGCAGACAGCCTTCGACTTCCGCGGGGTAGATGTTTTCCACCCCTGACTTGATCATGGTGGTCTTGGGGCCCACGAAAGCGATGGAGCCGTCAGCCAAGCGCTTGCCCAAGTCTCGCGTGCGATACCAGCCGTCCCAAGTGCGCTGCTGGTTTTCCTCCAGACGATTGAAGTAACCATTCATGACTTGCAGCCCGCGCACCTCGATCTCGCCCGCCTCGCCCGGAGCCAGCTCGTTCCCCTGGTCATCGACAATGCGGACCTGGACCAGCGGCGACGGTCGCCCCGCCCCTTCGCCTCCCAACCACCCCATCACCGCAAAGCCCATGATTTCGGTCTGGCCATACAGGACAGGCTTGCGATTGAGGGGAGCCGAAGCAGGCATGACCAGGGGATTGGTCCACTCGGGGGCCAGCGGCGAGCTCCACAAGCTGGCGGTGTCGTAGCTGCCATCGGCATTGAGCTGGCGGATCTGCTCCAGCGTCGGATGAGCAACAAAAGCATGCGTGACCCGTTCGGCCTCAATCAACCTGAGCATATCTTGGGCATCGACCCGCGGCAGGAAGACATTTTTTCCACCAAACAGGAACGTCGACAGCGTCGTGACCAGAGTCCCCAAATGAAACAGTGGGCCAGAGTTGAGAAATACTGAGGACTCGCTGACGCTTTCCGCGTATGCCACCATGATGCCTTGGTAAAGCAGGGTCGAGTGGCTCAGCAAGGCAGCATTGGGATGCCCTGCGAAGGCAGCGGTATAGATCGCCAACAGTGGCCACTCGGCATCCACCTGCTGCTCCTGGCGTTGCTCGTCGAAGCCAGTCAACCAATCTTCATAACCCCCTTCACCGTCCAGATCGGACTGTATCCAGGTGCACGGATGTCGAGCCAGTGCACGGGCGGCTTGTACGGTTTGACCGATTTCCGCCTCTTGCCAGATCACCACCCGCGGGGTGAAGTCATCTATCACGAAGGCCATTTCATGTTCGCTCTGGCGCCAGTTGGCAGGGCAGAACACCGCGCCTATGCGCGCGGCGGCCAACAGGCATTCCACTACGCGAAAAGAGTTCTGGCCCAGCCACAGCACATGGTCGCCCTGCTCCAGGCCCGCAGCCTGCAGGGCATTGGCCAGGCGGTTGACCCTGCGATCGAGTTGCGGCCAGGTCAGGCGCCGGTCCCCATCCACCAGCGCATCGAGCAAGGGTCGCGAACGACGGTGTTCACTGAGCACATCGGCCAGCCCATGCTGGCGGATCTGCCGATAGGCATCTGTCTTCAACGTCGGCTGCATGTATTGAGCTCTCCCCTATTCAGGCAGGATGCGTGGGCCAGGGTTGCCGCAGCGACACCCTGAGTGAATGACGCGCGCTTTGACGCCGGTCCTATAGGCCTGGAACGGCTGGCAGCGCTCTAAACGACTGCTGATAACCACTTCGCCGTCTTGCTCATCGACCAGCCATTCGAAGCGATCAATGTGGGCACCTTCGCCCGCGCTGCACTCCACCGCCACTGCTGGTCCCAGCTCCAGGCACCGGTACAGTTTCAGACCAGGCGTGCCGACCAAACTCGCGTATGCCTGGGGCCACGCCCACAGAATCATGCCCTGGAACAACTGCTCGGGCTGCAAGCCCATACCGCGCAATCCATCGAGAGTCGCCTGGGTAATGCCATAGACGCCCGCCAGCTTGAAGCGACGGACGATGGACTCCACACGCTTGGCGTCGTACAGCGACGAGTCGGCCGACACAGCCACCATGTTGTACTGCATGATCGCCCGTTCCATCCCCAGGGCCTGCACGCCTTCGTCGAACAATGCCGTCACCATCAGGTTTTGGCCGCTGCGAAAATGAAAGGTGCTCAGCACCTTGAGCATCGCCCGGGTCCAGCGTTCGGCTTCAAGCGCTGAATAAGCCAGGCTCTGGCGAGCACCGCTGGCATCGTGGAACCGCCCCACGGCCATGGGAGGCATGGCAAACGTCGGTTGTGCACTGTTCATGATTTCACCACCCTTGGAATCTTGTTTGGCGGGCCGTTCTTGAGCAAATCGGCATTGGCCACGGCCTGGACCTTAAGCGGAATCTGCAGAATCCCGGCCAACGTGTCGGCGATGCGCACCTCCAGGGCTTCGACACTGTCCTGCAACGCGGTCTCGTCATACCCCACCCGCAGGATCAACAGGTCCACTTCGCGTTGCGGCCGCACCATCTGGAACAGTCCGCTGCGCGCCTCAGGAAATTGCTCCAGCAACGGGAAGACATCCATCGGCAAAATGGAGCGGCCAGCGACCCGCATTTCGTCGCTCTTGCGGCCGATGGGCTTCAGGCGGCCGTGGGTGCGACCGCAACTACACGGTTTGCGGGTGAATTGGATCAGGTCGTCGGTACGGTATCGAATCAAAGGAGCGACATCGTCAAGCAGCGCCGTCACCACCAGTTCGCCCCGCTCGCCGTCGGCGACGGCCTCGTTGCCGGCTGGGTCGAGATGCTCGATCAGCGCCAAGTCTTCCCAGGTATGCATGCCATCGTGGGCACGGCACTCCATGGTAGTGGCGATATCGCCCAAGGAGCTGAGTTCAAAGATTTCCAGCCCCCACGACTCGACGACGTGCCGAAAATGCGGGCTCATGGGTTCGCCGCCAAATACCGCGCCGCCATAGGATGAAAAAGCCTCGCGCAGATCGTCACCGGTTTCCTTCTGGTAGCGCTGCAAGGCAACGATCAGGGGCGTTGAAAGCATGAACAGCGCTTTGGGTCGAAACTCACGAGACGCCTTCACCAAGTGCGGCATCTGGTCAGGAAGGTGTTGCAAGGTCAGCGGTCGCATACCGCAGTCCAGCCACTTGTCAGCGTTCAAACCTTCACGAAACGTGAACAGCGCATAGGTGAAATAGTCAGTGGGCCGCACACCCATGTGCCACAACTCGCGCTTGAGCCCTGCAATCGCCACGTGATATTCACTGCGTGGCAGCGGCGTGGGGTCACCCGTGGTACCGGAGGTGAAACCCACGCCACGCAAGTGCGGTGGCCCTACACAGGTCAGGCCGCCATAGGGATCGCCGTGGCGGTCACGAAAATCGCGGATGGTGTCCTTATCAATGAAAGGCACCTTTTCGCGAAAATCGGCCAGGGAGCGAATATCCTCCGGGGTGATACCTGCTTTGTCCCATACCTCGCGTACCAATGGCGATTGGTTGTAGGCGTAGGGCAACAACTGCAGTATACGGACCTCCTGCAACCGTTCGATGTCCTCGCGCGGCATGGTTTCGACCGCTGGGTCGAAGAACCTGTCGTCATCTAGTCTGCTCATGGCTTGTCCTTGTTATTGTTTGACTGTCACCGATCGCTGGATGAGTTACTGGAATTGCGGCAACGGCAAGCGGAACAACCGCGCCGCGTTGCCACCCAGAATATCGGCCTTTTCCTGTTCACTGATGTCTATGCCATCGAACAGCCCGGCGATGATGGCCTTGGAATGCGGGAAAGTGCCCTCGGCGTGGGGGTAATCCGATGCCCACATCAAGGCCTGGGTGCCGGTAACCGCACGGGCCGCGATGCAAGCCCGATCATGCTGGAATGACGCCTTGACCTGGCGGCGAATGATTTCGCTGGGCTTGACCGACAGCTTGGGTTGCACAAAGGCGGCGTGGGCGTGATACACCTCGTCCATGCGTTCAGCCAGGGCGCCAAGCCAGCTGGCACCGCACTCGATGATCGCCACCTGGGTCCGTGGGTTACGGTCCAGTACCCCACCTGCCACCAGATACGTAACAGTGTCGATACCATCATTCATCTGGCGCGTGTAGTTGACCACTGCCGCACCCGGCCCACGTTCGTGGATCACGGTCTCAAGGCCAGTGCCAGTGTGCATCACCAGCACGATGCCCAACACACCAGCCTCATGGAAAACCGGGTCCCAGGCGGGGTCGTTGTACTTGGGCACCCCGCTGGGCGTAACTGACGGCAGCATTGCCGCCGTGAAGCCCAGCCGCGCCACTCGTTTGATCTCTTCGACGGTATGGCGCAGGTCGCGCACCGGCAAAATGGCGCAGCGCACGAAGCGGTCGAGATGCGCCGAGAAAAAGCCATTGTTCCAGTTGTTATAGATCTGCGTGGTGGCGTACTCGGCCTCGACATCCTTGATGGCGTAGGCCCACAGGCCCAGGCTGGGGAAGCAGATTTCGGCGTCGATGCCGTCTTTGTCCATGTCCTGCAGGCGGCCTTTGAGGTCATGCAAGCCGACACGTTTAACCCCTTCGATATCGACCACATTAAGGCGCATCTTGAAGATCACCTCCTCGTCGGTACGGGTAATAAGTGTCTCGCCTTCGCGAACGGCATGAATGGCATGTCGGCGTAGCGAAGCAGGCAACCCTTCACGGAACAGGTCATTGGGCTCACGCACATGGGAATCGGCACTGAAGATGAAATGGCCAGCCATGGTTGGACAGTCTCCGTCGAGTTGAACCAGGGCGAATGATCGCCTCAGGGAGGCAGCGGGCAAAGTCGGCATGGTTACCCCAACGTACCGGCCACCACTAAAAAACGCTTAATCATTGTGCTGATTATCATTGCATGGCGGATTACCGCTGTCCATAAGTGGCGAGGCGTACCCCACGCTTTTATCGACCGCTTGGGAAACCGCTGTTTGCCTCCCACCCTCCTCTGAAATGCGGTAGCCCTTTATTTTCGGGCACTGCAAAGACATCTGGGGCAAAGACAGGAACGCTGACGCTGACAAATTATTTGCTTAATCATACAGCTCATTGATACGATAAATTTCATCGCACCCCTTGCCCGTTGTTCGGCGAGCCCTGTGAACCTGTGACGAGAGCCATTGACCATGACGTTAGACCTCGCTTCAAGCATAAGCAGCGTGCTCACGCTGGCACCTGATGCCCCCGCCCTGGAATATCAGCAGCGCTGGTACAGCTGGGGCGAGGTAGGCTTGATCATGCAACAGGCCGAAACGTTGTTGGCCGACCTGCCGACAGGAGCGCCGGTGGGCATCTTGCTGCGCAACCAGCCCGCCGCAGTGGCCATGTTGCTGCAGGTACTGGCCAGCCGCCGCTGCGTGGTCACTCTCAATCCGTTTCAATCTGCAGACAAGATTGCCCAGGACCTTGAGGCATTGGCCGTGGATGCAGTGATCGCCGACGAACAGGACTGGCACGCACAAGCACTGCGTCAGGCGGTCGCCAGTAAAGGCTGCCAAGCGTTGAGTATCAGCTCCGCAGGTACCTTGCGGGTCGGCCCATTGGCCGGCCACTGCGTGAACCCTCAGCGCCTGCCAGCTCCACTGCAGCAGGGCATTGCCATATTGATGCTGTCCAGTGGCACCACGGGGCCGGCCAAGCGTATCGCCCTGCCCTACAGCAACCTGGAGCATTCGCTCCTCGATGCCGCGCACTATGAAGACAACAAGAACAAAGGGCAGCAGGCGCTGAAAACATCACCGGCCATGCTGGCAATCCCGCTGGTGCATATCGGCGGCATGTATGCCGCCGTGGCCGCGGTGATCGGTGGGCGCTCGATCATCATTCTGGAAAAATTCTCGGTGCACGAATGGACCCAAGCAGTGAGTCAGTACAAACCGAAGGTAGTTTCTTTGCCGCCTACCGCCATTCGCATGATCCTGGACGCAAATGTCGCCCCCCACGAGATTGCCAGCCTGCTGGCAATCCGCACCGGCAGTGCGCCGCTGGACCCGCAACTGCAGATCGACTTTGAGCAACGCTATGGCGTTCCGCTGCTTGATGCATACGGTGCTACCGAATTTGCCGGAGCAGTGGCCGGCTGGAGCCTGCGCGATCATCAACGCTATTCAACCACCAAGCGCGGATCGGTGGGCAGGGCGCAACCGGGCTGTGAAATGCGGGTAATCGATCCTGACACCGGCAGCGCCCTAGGTACCAACACCGTAGGCCTGCTCGAAGTCCGCTCCCCCCAGGTTGACGCACAGCGTTGGGTACGGACTACAGACTTGGCGGAGATCGACGACGACGGTTTCCTGTTCATACGCGGACGCAGCGATGCGGCCATTATCCGCGGCGGGTTTAAGGTGCTGCCACGCGATGTTGAACAGGTGCTGCGCGAGCACCCGGCCATCAATGAGATATGCGTGGTGGGGCTGGCTGATCAACGCTTGGGCGCGGTACCGGTCGCAGCCCTTGAATTGCGCCCTGGGGCAACTCTGGACGAACAAGAACTGGTGGCTTACGCACGCAACAAACTGGTGGCCTACCAGGTTCCGGTGCGCTGGCAGGTGGTGGAAAAGTTGCCTCGCACACCTTCGTTGAAGATCAGCCAGCACGAAGTGCGGCTGTTGTTCACCGCGACCCAAGACCTGCAGAACGCGGCGGTGGCGCAATGAGCGACCAGGAAGCCCTGCTGACGCACCTGGACCAGGGCGTGCTGACCCTGACCTTCAACCGGCCTGAGCGTCTCAATGCGTTCAATCCAGCTCTGATGCGCGCATTCTCGGTGGCCGTTCGCGAGGCGGGGGCCAATCCCGAGGCCCGTGTGGTGGTGATCACCGGTGCCGGGCGAGCGTTCTGTGCAGGAGGCGACCTGAGCGGCGACAAACCTCAGGACAAAGGGCGCGAGCCGTCCCGCCCGCGAGCGCCCGACAGCCTGGCAACGCGCATTGACTGGCTGCGCCGCAACATGGACGCCACGCGCCTGCTATTTGAAATGCCCAAACCGACTATCGCCATGATCCGGGGCGCCACGGTATCGGTGGGTATGGCTATCGCTGCAGCCTGCGATTTTCGCGTGGTCTCCGACAACGCCAGCTTCATCACCGGGTTCGCCAAGGCTGGGCTCTCCGGCGACTACGGCGTCAGTTACTTTCTGACCCGACTGCTGGGCACCGCCAAGACCCGGGAGCTGATGTTCCTGGGTGACAAGATCAAGGCCGAAGAAGCCCTGCGCATTGGCCTGGCCAGCCAGGTGTGCCGGGACGACGAACTGTTGTCCAACACTGCCGAGCTGGCCAGGCGCCTGGCCGGCGGCTCGCCGATCATCCAGCGCTATATCAAGCAGAACCTCAACGCGGCACTGGAGATGCCTTTGCCGGCATCCCTGGATCTGGAAGCGACCCTCAATGTCCTGTCGGCCCAGACCAATGACCATAAAGAAGCGGTGCGCGCGTTCATGGAGCGTCGCGAGCCGGTATTCAGCGGCAGCTGAAACCTCCCTTACCTGCCTGATCTGGAGCGCTTATGTCTGACCAAACCCTGACTGAAGATTTCAAGAAAGCCACTGCTTACGAGCTGACCGACCACGACATCGAGCGTGCCCGTTTGTTGTTGGGCGTGGACGTGGCCAGCCGCGACCAGGAACAGATTGGCACCGCGACGCAGGACAACATCCGTTCGTTTGCGTACGCGTGCGGCAGTGACAACCCGCTGTTCACCAACCCCGAGTATGCCGCCGGTACCCGCTGGGGTTCGGTGATCGCACCGTCAATGATGGCCGGGGTAATCAACCGCCCCATGCGCGGCGACCCCATGGACCCGGAACTCAAGGCCCAGACCAAGAGCCTTTTCCGTGGTATCCACATGTTTATCTCCGGCGGCGAGTGGACCTTTTTCAAGCCTATCTTTCCTGGCGATACGCTGTACAGCTTCGGTGGTGAGGACGGCCTGGAAGTCAAACAGTCGGAATTTGCCGGCCGATCACTGACCCGATTCAACAGCCAGATCAAGGTCAATCAGCGCGGCGAAGTGGTGTCGGTGTACCGCTACCGGGCAATCATGACTGAACGTAAGAAGGCCCGAGAAACCGGCAAGTACAAGGACATTCGCCCGGCCGAGTACAGCGATGAAGATCTGGCGCGTATCGACGAGATCTACAGTGCCGAGACTTCCCGTGGCGCGGCAGTCCTGTATTTCGACGATGTCAGCGTCGGCGATGTACTGCCTGCCGGCGCAAGTGGTCCGTTGACGGTGACCGACGTGGTCAACTTCCATGGCGGTGGTTATGGCTGGGTGCCCTATGGCCTGCGTACCGGCCGCCTGTGGAACCTGAATCGCAAACGCATCGCCCCCTTCTATGTGAAGAACGCCCAAGGCATTCCCGATGTAGCCCAGCGCCTGCACTGGGACAGCGAATGGGCCCAGGCGATCGGTAACCCCATGGCCTATGACTATGGCGTAATGCGGGAAAACTACCTGTTCCGCTACCTCACCGACTGGGTAGGCGACGCTGGCTGGGTATACAAGCAGTATGACGAGATTCGCAAATTCAACTACATGGGCGATACCCAGTTCATCAGCGGCGAGGTCGTAGGCAAGCGCGAGGAAGATGGCCTGAACCTGGTCGACGTCAAGTTGAAAATGACCAACCAGCGGGGCGAGGACACCGTGCTGTGTGACGCGGTGGTAGCGTTACCCTCCCGTGCTCAGGGCGCACTGGTACTGCCCGAACCGCCAACCGACCTCAAGGTGCGTGCGGCGCGCAT
Organism: Pseudomonas sp. GYB4201; assembly: GCF_056312595.1. Classification (NCBI taxonomy): domain Bacteria; kingdom Pseudomonadati; phylum Pseudomonadota; class Gammaproteobacteria; order Pseudomonadales; family Pseudomonadaceae; genus Pseudomonas; species Pseudomonas sp. GYB4201. The sequence continues at coordinate 79,431 of NZ_JBWGIG010000003.1, forward strand.
GATGGCCAGGCACTGGGAACTGAGCGCCGGGAAGCCTGCGCCATGAACACCGTCCATGATCATTTGCAGGCGCTGGCCGACTATCGCCGGGAAGTCGCTGACTTCCTCGCCCGGGAGTGGCACCCGAAAACCACCGACAAGGGCGTGTTCCGGGGCTTGGCCATTGAACAGGGATACTTGTACCGCACCGTCCCCAAAGCTTACGGCGGCTCCGAACAACCTGCCGATTTGGCCCGTGCACAAGTGATCCAGGAGGAGTTCGCCCGTGTACGTGCCCCCATGGAGGTTCCCGGCGTGGGCACGGGCATGCTGGTGCCCACCCTGCTGGCTTGTGCCACGCCCTGGCAGAAGGGGCGCTTCATCGCTCCTACGCTCAAGGGGGAGATTCGTTGGGCCCAAGGGTACAGTGAACCCAACTCTGGCTCCGACCTGGCATCCATTCGCACCAAGGCTCGCCTGGAAGGCGATCACTGGGTCATCGACGGGCAGAAGATCTGGAGCTCTGGCGCCGACAAGGCGCACTTCATGTTCATGCTGGTGCGTACCGAACCCGAGGCGTCCAAGCATGGCGGCATTTCCTACCTGCTGATAGACCTGCGCCAACCAGGCATTACTATTCGCCCGCTGCGACAGATCAATGGCAGCGACGAATTCAGTGAAGTATTTTTCGATGGTGCCCGGACTCCCGCCGATTGGATTGTGGGTGAACGCGGCGAGGGCTGGAAGGTCTCCAAGACCACCCTGTCGGCCGAACGCTCGGGCTTCATTGGCGCCGCCGAAAGCTCTGTCACGCTGCACCGCAAGTTGCAGGAGCTGGCCAGTCGGCATCTGCTCGATGGCCAACCGGCGATCCGCGATCCACGGATCCAGGACCGACTGATCGTTCTCGAGGGCATGGTGAGTGCCCATTACCACAATGTGCAGCGCCAATTCGCCTTGCGCCTGGCTGGCCAGGAACCGGGCAACGTGGCCTTGATGAACAAGTTGATCGTGACGCGCATCGCGGCAGAAGTGGCTGACATCGGCCGCGACATCCTCGGCGATGCCTTCATGCTCTCGCCATTCGGTCGCGAGGCCGAAGCAGGCCCGGAAAAATGGCTGAACCAGTACTTAGGTTCGTTGGGCATTGCCATTGCCGGTGGTACCTCGAACATTCAGCGCAACGTCATCGCCGAACGCGGTTTGGGCCTGCCCCGCGACAGCGTCGCGGCTCAATGAGGAGGCACTTGCCATGAACTATCTGCTCAACGACGACCAGTTGGCGTTCCAGCAAACCGCTCAAGACTTTCTTGCCGACCATGCCGATTCGGCGGTGTTGCATCACATCGCCGATCGGGGCGCAGGTTGGCAGCAAACGCTGGCCGAACTGTGGCAGGGATTTGCCGACCTGGGCTTCACGGGGCTGCTGGTGCCCGAACAATGGGGGGGTATCGGCCTGCAGGTGGCCGATGCCGCATTGGTTGCCGAGACCCTCGGTGGCGCAGTCGCGCCTCTGCCCTTCAGCCCTCACCAATTGGCGTGCTTGGCGCTTGTACGCGCGGGCAGCCCGGAACAACAGGCACGCTGGCTGCCGGCGTTGGCAAGCGGCACCGTGGTCGGCACAGTGGCACTGCACGCCGCCGCCCCGGCCTGGCAGCCGGCCGGCTGGCAGGCACAGCCTGGCGCGGCCGGCCAGGCTGTTTTTGAGTTCGTCCCTGTTCCTGGGCATGCGGTACCGGTGCTGGCGATTGTCGGCATCGCCGGGGGTGGCCTGGGATTGATAGAGCCCGATGCCCCGGGCCTGAAGTGGCAGCCGCAAGCGTGCATCGATCCCACCGCGTTCTTGGCCACCTTAAGCGTGGAGCAGACGCAGATCCAGCCACTTCCCGCCGGTGAAGCCCACGCACGCACGGTGATTGCTGCCGGCCATGCCCTGCTGGCTGCCGACGCGTGCGGCGGCACAATCCGCTGCGTGGGCCTGGCGGTGGACTACGCCCGGATCCGCGAGCAGTTCGGCGTGCCGATCGGCCAGTTTCAAGCCGTGAAGCACCAGATCGCCGACATTGCCCTGGAAGGCGAGCCTAACCGTCCGCTGTGCTGGCACGCGGCCCAGGCCGTGGACACACAGGAGCCTCTGGTGCCGCGCCTGGCCGCCTTGGCCAAAGCCCACCTGAGTGATGCCTACCTGCGCACAGCGCGCCGGACCATCGAACTGCACGGCGGATTTGGCTACACCTGGGAGGCCGACCTGCACCTTTACCTCAAGCGCGCCATGTTCGGTTCCGCCTGGCTCGGCAGCGCCGTGCAACTGAGGCGCCAATTGTCCTGACCGTCGAGACGCCTGCCCCCTTACAACTTCAACAACAAGGATATTCATGATGCGGCCATTCATCTTCAGCTGCGATGCTCATATCGTCGAACCCCCGGACTTGTTCACCAAGGGCCTGCCAGAGCACTTGCAACACTGGGCCCCCAACGTTGCCCTGGACGAAGCCAAGCGCATGCGCCTGAACCGACTGGGGGAAAACGTGATCTTCAAGATTCCCTTGGACTTCCATGCGCACAAGGTCGGCGACTCCAACGATCTGGACGTGCGTCGCCTGGGCGCGCGTGACCTCAAGCTGCGTTTTGCCGACATGCAGCGCGACGGCGTCGACGCCGAGCTGGTTTTTCCAAGCCTGGGCCTGCTGGTGTCACGCATCCCCGATCGCGACGCCGCCCGGGAAGCGTGCAAGTTGTACAACGATTGGGCATGGGAGTATCTGGATGGTATCCGCTCTACCCTCATTCCCGCAGCCATCATTCCCCTGGTGACACTGGAAGACGGCATCGCCGAGCTCAAGCGCGTGATAGGCATGGGCTACAAGGCCGTGATGATGCCGCCGGCGGGACTGGAGTCGGCTCCGCGTTACAACGATCCGGCCTGGGACGAATTCTTCGCCCTGTGCGCCGCTGCCAAGGTGCCCATGGTTTTTCATACCGGCACCGGCAACGTTAACCTGCGCGCCATTCGCGGCCCCGGCGCGGCACTGTTCAATTACGCACGACAAATGAACGATGCCATCGATGTGATCTCGGCTTTGGTTGGGGGCGGCATCCTGGACCGCAATCCTGATGCCCATATCCTCTTCGTGGAAGCCGGCGCAGGCTGGTTGCTGGGCCTGGCCGAGCGCATGGATGAAGTGTACGAAGGCCATGCCCCTTCAATTCAACCCAAGCTGTCGCGCAAACCTAGCCAGATCGTGCGCGACCAGGTGCATTGCTCGTTCCAGAACGATCTGGGCTGTCTGCTGACACTCAAAGGCCTGACCATCGAGAACTTCCTCTTCGCCACTGACTACCCGCACAGCGAAGGTACCTTCCCCTACTCCCGGGAACTGGTAGCCGGCATGTTCGACCAGGTGCCCGAGCTCACCGAGCACGACCGCGCCGCAGTGCTGGGCCTGAATGCGGCGCGCATGTTTAACATCGACCCCCAGGAGGTAGCTACGGAAACCCAACGCGTCCTGAGCGCTTGACTGCCACGCGGCAATGAAAGCATTGCCGCAAAACAGTCACAATGATATATCTGATTAAGGTCGCGCGAAAACAATAACATTCCACCATTCGAGGATGGGACACACTATGCGCCAAGATGCTACACCGCCCCTTTCCGCCATGCCCTTGGAGGGCATGCGTGTCATCGAGCTGGCCAATGGCAAGACCGACACGGCAGCACGTCTGCTCGCCGACCTTGGCGCCCAGGTGATTCTGATTGAACCACCGCAGGGCTTGCCTCAACGCCGGGCTGCGCCACTGGTCGGCTCGGCCAGTCTGGACTTCATGACCCACCACGCCAATAAGCAAAGCCTGGTGCTGGACCTGCACACCCCCGAGGGAAAAGCGCGCTTCCAGCAGTTGCTCGATAGCGCCGACCTGCTGGTCGATGGTAGCGGCCCCCAGACCCTGGACCAACTGGGGCTCGGATTTGACGTGCTACGCACACGCAAGCCGGACTTGCTGCTGTTGTCCATCAGCGACTTTGGCGCCAGCGGTCCGTATGGCGACTACCAGGCTAGCCACGCCGTGCACGCGGCCCTTTCCGGCGTCCTCTGCCGTTCCGGGAAACCGGGCGAGACGCCGGTATTGCCGCCCGGAAAGCTTTGCTGGGAATCGGCGGCGATTCAGGCCGCCTGGGTGGCGCTGTTGGGTCATTGGCAACGGTTGCAGACCGGCGTTGGCGACCACCTGGACTTTTCCATTCAGGAAGCCATTGCCCAGGTTCTGGACCCAGGGCTGGGCGTAACCGGCAGCGCCGCAGCTGGCAAGTCGGCGCTCGACTCCACGCCCCACGGCCGTCCGCCAGCAGTGCCACTGTACCCCATCATTGCCTGCAAGGACGGGCACATGCGCCTGTGCGCACTGAACCCAAGGCAATGGGAAGCATTGCGCGACTGGCTCGGCGATGACCACCCATTCTGCGACCCACAATATTCCAATATCGCCAAGCGCATGGCGGTGGCCCCGCAGATCAACGCGCTTTGCGCAACACTGTTTCGAGATGCCACGACGCAAGAATTGCTTGCCGAAGGACAACGGCGCGGCGTGCCCATCGCGGTGGTGGCGACGCCAAGCCAAGTGCTGGCTGATGAACATTTTACTGCCCGAGGCAGCTTCCAGCCCTTCCACCTGGCTGATGGCAAGGTCGGCCAAATCGCTTCCGGCTATCTGGAAATCGACGGCCAACGGGCCGGGCCGCGTCAAGCCGCGCCAGCGCTCAACGCTCACGCCACAGACCTTTTCGCTGCCCATGTCGCGGCACCGCGCGCGCCAGCCAGCCAAAGCTTTTCTCCCACCTTCAAGCGTCGCCCGCTGGAAGGCATTCGTGTGCTTGACCTGGGTGTCATCGTCGCTGGGGCCGAAGCCGGCCGATTGATGGCTGACCAGGGCGCGGAAGTCATCAAGGTAGAGAACCGCGCCTTCCCGGACGGCGGACGGCAATCCTTGACCGGTGAGCCTATCACCCCCTCCATCGCCCAAGGCCACCGCAACAAGCAAAGCATGGGCATCAACCTGCGCAGTGACACCGGCAGGCGGCTTTTCAAGCAACTGGTGGCCAAGTCTGACGTACTGCTGTCCAACTTCAAGCCTGGCACGCTGGAATCACTGGGACTGGGTTATGACGTGCTCAAAGCCATCAACCCACGGCTGGTGATGCTCGACAGCAGTGCCATGGGCAATACCGGGCCGCAGAGCCGTACGCTTGGCTATGGCCCGCTCGTACGCGCCAGCACTGGCTTGGCCTGGCTATGGCGCGACCCGCAGATACCTGATTATTTCGCCGATGGGGTCACGATCTACCCCGACCACCTGGCGGCCCGAGTCGGGGTGTGCGGAGTGCTCGCCTTGTTGATCCGCCGCGAGCGCACTGGCCTGGGCGGTACTGTTAGCGTGTCCCAGGCCGAGATATTCCTCAATGCCAATGCCGAGCCGTTTCTGCACGAATCTCTGCAACCGGGTGCATTCGCGCTGCACGGCAATGGCTCTGCGCACTGCGGGCCTCATGGCGTGTACCGCTGCGCCGGCGAGGATCAATGGTGTGCGGTCAGCGTGCAGGACAATGGTCAATGGCAGTCGCTGGCGAATTTGATGGGCCGCCAGGATCTGCTCGACGATCCAACCCTGAGCACAGCCCAAGGCCGAGTACAGCAACGCGAGCGCCTGGACCAGGCCGTTGGCGCGTGGACGGCAGCCTTGAGTTCACGAGAGGTGATGCAACAGGCCCAAGCGCAGGGGATCAGCGCGGGTTTCATGCTCCGACTGAGCGAATATCGCGACGATCCGCAGCTGACCCACCGGCAATTTATCGCCACTCTGGAGCACCCCGGGCTACCCGCCCCCCTGCCGACCGAAAGCCAGCTTGCTCACTCGCTGCACATACCATCACCGCCCTTGCGCCCCGCACCTTACCAGGGCGAACACACCCGTGAGCTGGCTGCACGGCTGCTGGGGTTATCGCGCGCTGAAATCGACAGCCTGATTGCCGATGGCCACCTGGAAGACCAAACACAGCTGGCAGCCAAGGCCTGACATCATGAAAACTCATAAGGATTGCCCCGTGAGCGTGAACCTTCCTGACGACCAGACCCCGATCATCATTGGCGTTGGCCAGATCAGTGAACGCCTCGAAGACCCAGGCTACCACCAGTGGTCACCCACGGCGCTGGCGGCCGAAGCCGCCAGGGCCGCCTGCGATGATGCCCTATCGCTAGCCGCTTTGGCGCCCCATGTGGATGCTGTCTACGCCATCCGTACCGTGGCCGACTCGGCACCGGCGCCGTTACGACCTCAGCGCGCTCCTTTTGGCTCACCTGATAACGTCCCGGCCGCCGTTGCCGCGCGCCTTGGCCTTGAGCCGACCCTGCACGTGTACTCGCCCGCCTGCGGTGATGAACCGCAAAAGCTGATAGGGGAAATCTGCGAACGCCTGGCCCAAGGCGAGCTGCGCATGGCGCTGCTGTGCGGCGGCGAAGCCGCTTCAACACAACGGGCCGCACAAGCCGCAGGCCAGCAACTGAACTGGTCCGAACACCATGAACAGGCGCTGGAAGACCGTCACTGGAACGTGGGCGCCATGCGCACCAAGCACATGAACGACCAGAACTTGATCATGCCCACCACCGTCTACCCCTTGCTGGAGCAGGCCCGTCGCCGGCGCCTGGGGCTTGATCGCCAGGCATATGCCGAGCAGATGGGAGATCTGATGGCGCCGTTTGCCAAGGTGGCCAAGGCCAATCCCCATGCTTCGAGCAAGAAGGACTGGACCGCCACAAGCATTGCTACCCCGGGCCCGGATAACCGCATGATCGCCGACCCGCACCCCATTGCGGTGGTAGCACGCGACCAGGTCAACCTAGGCGCCGCCTTGGTGCTGACCACGGTGGGCCAGGCTCGGGCGCTCGGCGTGAGCGAGAATAAGTGGGTGTACCTACATGGCTACAGCGCGCTGGACGAACGTCAGGTACTGGAACGCCAGGACCTGGGCGCCTCTACCGCAATGGCACTGGCCTATGAGCAGGCGCTGCAGGAAGCCAACGTCAGCATTGAACAGATTTGCTACTTAGATATTTATAGCTGCTTCCCTATCGCGGTGTTCAGTGCCCTCGATGCATTGGGCATCGAAGCTGATGATCCGCGTGGACTGACCGTTACTGGAGGCCTGCCGTACTTTGGCGGGCCCGGCAACAACTACTCCAGCCACGCGCTTGTGGAGCTGGTGCATCGGTTACGCGCCGACCCGGGTTCGTTTGGACTGCTGGGGGCCAACGGCGGTTTTCTGTCCACCCATGCCGTGGGCGTCTACTCCACGAAGCCTAAAGCCTGGCATGCCTGCGACAGCAGCACCCTCCAGGCGCGGGTCAATGCACTGCCCGCGCCCGCCTTCACCCTCGATCCACACGGCTGGGGCCACGTGGAAAGCTACACCGTGCTCCACGACAAGTCCGGGCCCCGAGAGGTGATAGTGATCGGCCGCCTCGACACTACCGGCGAGCGCTTCGTGGCCAACAGTGCCCCAGGGGATGAATTGACGGTTCGCGCCTTTGTTGAGCAGGACGGTTTCGACCTTCCCGTGACCCTGCGCCATTGGCAGGGTGTCAACCGCTTTGCGATCAGCCAACTGGCCCTCGATGAGCACGTCCCCAAGACGCCTTTGACCCTACAACCGCACTACACCTACGTGAAGGTCGAACGTCGCGGTGCCGTCCTGGAAATTCAGATCAATCGGCCGGAGGTCAACAATGCGTTGATTCCTGAAGCCAATGACGAGTTGGACCAGATCTTCAGCGCCTTCGAGGCCGACAGCACGCTCTGGGTAGCGATCATCAGCGGTTCTGGTGACAAAGCCTTCTGCACCGGCAATGACCTCAAGGCCGCCTCTACCGGGCGCCGAATGTGGATGCCACGCAATGGTTTTGGTGGCTTGACCGCCCGCCTTAACCGCGAAAAGCCGGTAATTTGCGCGGTCAATGGCTATGCCATGGGCGGCGGCTTCGAGATAGCCCTGGCCAGTGACCTGGTGGTAGCCGACAGCCAGGCGCAGTTTGCCTTGAGCGAAGTGCGCGTGGGGTTGCTGGCAGGTGCCGGAGGCTTGCAGCGGCTGACCCGACAGATTCCCTACAAACAAGCCATGGAGATGATCCTCACGGGCCGTCGTGTGGGGGCTGAAGAAGCTCGCCAGCTGGGTTTCGTGAACCGTCTGACCGCCGCGGGCAAGGCACTGGAGGGTGCGCGAGCACTTGCCGAGGAGCTGTTGGAATGCTCCCCCAACTCGATCCGCCTGTCCAAACAGCTGCTCAATGAGCAGTCCCGCTACGCCAGTGAGCTGGACTCGGTGCGTGTGCCGTTCAAGGCAATCGACCGGGTGGTCAACAGCGAAGACAGGTTCGAAGGCGCCATTGCATTCGCACAAAAGCGCAAACCCGTGTGGAAAAACCGCTAAGTAGGTTTTGAACCCAACAGTCATCTCGCGGCCGGCCAGTCATCACATGATGACTGGCCGATGTCAGCCATGCTCAGCAACCTATCCTATATCCACGCTGTCAGCCCTACCGGCCAATTGGAGGGCAGAACTACCGTAAAGGCCTCTCTATCCTCGCACGCGCCCTGGCGACACTAGAATCTTGCCGAAAGCATTGGGCTGGGCCAGCGCGGCCATAGTCGCGGGCAACTCACCCAGACTGATTTCATGGGTAATCATGGGCCGAGGATTGATGCGCCCCTGGGCGAGCATCTTCAGGGTGTAACTAAAGTGCCGGGCTTCGTACATCATGCAATAGAGGATACGCAATTCCTTGAGAAACGGAATGATCCGTCGAGTGGACTCCTCATGCATGTGCAAGCCGCCAATCACCACCCGCCCGCCGCGCCGGGTCAATGCGGTGGCCAGATCTAGGCTACCAGGGCGACCGATGCATTCAATCACCAACTCGGGCGCCCCGCCCAGTTCGCGCGAACAAAACGATGCCAGATCGTCCGTCAATGGGTCACACACGGCCGTGGCGCCCAATGTGAGAGCTAGGTCACGACGCTCCTGCACTGGATCACTGACCACAATGTCACCGATGCCCAACGCGCGCGCCCACACCACCACGGCCAAGCCAACCGGTCCTGCACCCAGTACCACCAAGCTTTCGCCTGGTTTCCAGGCCGCGACCTCGACCATTTTCAGCCCCACGGCCAACGGTTCGACCAAAGCGCCTAGGGCTGAATCAACTCCGGCTGGCAGGAGGAAGGTTTCTTTCTCGCCAACCAGCACATACTCGGCGAATGCGCCATTGGCCGGCATGTTCAAGCCAATCATTCGGGTGCCAGGGCAATGCGCTGGATCGCCCCCCAAGCACTGCAGGCAGCGCCCGCAGCCCATCAGGGGCAAACTGCAGACACCGTCATGCAAACTGAAGCGCTCAACGCCGGCCCCTAGCTCGGCGACAGTTCCGGCGAACTCATGGCCTAAAACCGCAGCCTGGGCCTTATCCGTCTGAACGACGTGCAAATCGCTGCCGCAGATACCTGCACGCTCCACCTTGAGGAGTATTTCGCCCGGTCCGGGCGTGGGGACATCAATCTTCTGGACTGTAATGTGATGGCGCCCGTGCAAGATTGCGGCGTGCATGCTACGAGCGGTCGTGCCTTTACACTGCGATGACCTACAGGTCTCGCCACATTGATGGTCTACCAATGCTCTTCTCCCCGTTCCAATACTTCGGTGCCACCATCAATGCTCAGAAACTGCCCGACCATCAGGCTATTGGCTGGGCTGGAGAGCCATAACATCAGTTCGGACACTTCCTCAGGCTTGCCGTAGCGCCCAAGCACCTGCGGATGCATATCACGCACCACTTGGGCACGCACGGGGTGGTCCTTGAGTGCTAGTCCTGCCTCGGTTTCGATATAGCCAGGCGCCACCACATTGACGATGATGCCGCTGCCACCCCAACGCGGACTGACGACGGCGCGGCGCGCCCAGCGGATCAGGGCAACTTTGCTACTGGCATAAATGCCCACAGGCGTGCGCTGGTTGACCAGGCGACTTTCGCTCTGCGCTGCGGCCCTGGCCATCAGGTCCTCCGCCCGTTGCAGCGCCGCGACTTCATTGCCTGCCAGGTAGAAGTCGACCAAAGCGCGGTCATCACCACCCGAATACGCCATGCGTGAAGACACCAGCACTACCCTTGGTGCCTTTGACTTGAGCAGTAGCGGCTGCAATCCCTCAAGGATGTCCACTGAACCAAAATAATTGAGGCCGGCGCTGGTGGTATTGGAAAGCAGCATGCCGGCGCAGGTAATAACTGCATCCAGGCCTTCGCAAGCCAAGGCGTTTACCTGATCGACCAGGGATGCTCGCCCCTGCGCAGTCGACAGGTCGGCCACGACGTCGCCTTCATGCAGGTCGGCACGTAACACCCGCCAGCCGCGAGCCTGAGCCATAGCGGCCGTGGCTTTGCCGATACCATTGGCGGCACCAGTGATTAGAATGGTCCCGCTCATGCTCCCACCTCCTGAGCAGCGGCCGTTGGGATCAATGCCCCCGTCAAGGTGAACCCCTCATACCCATTGGCCGCCACCGCGTCACAGAAGCGCCGGTAATTACCGAAGCCCCCCACGAACGGCATGAATACCCGCGGTTTGCCGGGCACGTTGGCACCCGAGTACCACGAGGTGGCCTTGCGGTGCAGGGTCAACTGCGCCAGCGCCGCGACTTTTTCTACCCAGGCGTCTTCGGCAGCCACCGTCGCTTCAATCAGCGTCTTGCCCTGAGCTTGCAGATACCCCAGGCAGTCCATGATCCAGTCAACATGCTGTTCGATCCCCACCACCACGTTGGCCAGGGCGCCGGGGCTCTGGGGGCCGGTCATAACGAACAGGTTGGGGTAACCGGCGGTGGCAAGGCCAAGGTAGCAACGCGGCCCATCACGCCATTTTTCTTTAAGCGCCCGGCCGCCGCGGCCGGTCACATGAATGCGCGAGAGCGCACCGGTAATTGCATCGAAGCCAGTGGCGAACACCAGTACGTCCAGCGGAATTTCCTGATCGGAGGTCTGCACGCCGCCTTCCGTGATGCGCTCGATAGGCGTGTGCTTGAGGTTCACCAGGCTGACGTTGTCGCGGTTGAAGGTCTCCAGATACTGGCTGCCAATGCAAAGGCGCTTGGCGCCCAGCGGGTGGTCGTTGGGGCATAGTGCTTCGGCCACCTGCGGGTCTTTGACGATGCTGCGAATCTTGCTGCGCACGAAGTCCGCGGCCGTCGCATTGGCCTCTTCATTGACCAGCAGATCGTTGAACGAGCCCAGGAAGGCCAGGCCATTGATGCGGTAGTTCTCCTCATAGATAGCCTGCCGCTCCTCGGGCGTGGCAACCAGGGCGGACTTGTCGTTGAACTGGTAATGAGATCCACCGTTTGAATACCGAGTACGTTCACGAATCTGCGGGTAGATGGCCTGGTAGCGCTCGTGCTCTTCATCCGTCAGCGGACGGTTGCCAGCAGGCAGGACAAAGTTGGCGGTGCGTTGGAAAACCGTGAGGTGCGCGGCTTGTTGGGCAATCAAGGGCGCCATCTGCACCCCCGTGGAGGCCGTGCCCACCAGCCCTACGCGCTTGCCGGTGAAGTCCACGCCGTCGACAGGCCATTGGGTGCTGTGGTACCAGGTGCCCTTGAAGTTATCCAGGCCGAGAATGTCCACGGGTTTGGGCACCGTCAGCGAACCAGTGGCCATGATCACGAACCGTGCGCTGAACTGTTGACCTGCCTGGGTCGTCACGCTCCAACGCTCCTGGGCCTCCTGGAAATGCGCCTCAGTCACCCGAGTGTTGAACTGAATATCACGGCGCAGATCGAAACGGTCGGCCACGTGCTGGATGTAAGCCAGAATTTCGCCTTGGGTAGCGTAGCGTTCGGACCATCGCCATTCCTCCTGCAATTCCTTGGAGAAAGAGTAGGAATAAATCACGCTTTCCACGTCACACCGGGCACCAGGGTAGCGGTTCCAGAACCACGTCCCTCCCACGTCGTGGCCAGCCTCAAAGGCTCGAACGCTCAGGCCCTGCTCGCGCAAACGGTGAATCAGGTAAAGCCCGGCGAAACCGGCCCCTACCACGATGACATCGAAATGGCCGTGAGCCGTGTTGGCTCCAGGCAGTCCTGCATCAGTCATGGCCCAATCTCCTGGGTGTCGCGATCATATCGCTATAATTATTGTATGTATGATTTATACCTTTACCATTATTACCACGGTTTTACTGGGCCCTCAATAGCCTCATCAGGCTTGTCACCCTGGAGAAAGAGGTTGTGCAGCATGGACGCGATGGTCATCGAGGTGTCGTCGTCGGCCAGGTACTGCGGACGCTCAATGGCGATTGTGCGCACCACCAAGTGCAGGGTGCGACAGAACAGGTACAGGCGCTTCTGCGCAGCACCGCCTTCGATAGGCCCGCAGAACCTCTTGAACAACAAGCGCGCTGCGCCATCGACCGGCGGCTGGTAGGGGATGTCGGCGGGCAGTAGGCGCAAGGCCTCGTAATAGCGTACCTGCCGGCCATTGGTGTCCGGGTCGATGGCATGCAGGCGCCGGCGCAGTGCCAGCGCCTGGCGGGTGATCAAGCGAATTCCCTCGAACAGCCCGGCTTCCACGGGTAACGCTTGCATGTCCGCCTGCATGCGCTTGCCAGCTTCAACGCAATAATCGATGAAAAGCACGTCCACCAGGCTGTCCATGCTCGGGAAGTACTCATAGATCGAACTGGCGCCAACCCCCGCGTATTCCGACAAGCGCGTCAACGTCAAGGCCGAGCGGCCTTCCCATTCAAGCAAGTTGCGTGCGGCCTGTTTGAGGGCATCGACCAGTGCTTCGGAGCGCGCCTGCCGCGGCAGTTTGCGCAATTGCCCAAATTGTTCGAGCGCCTGCCCGGCATCGGCTAAGGGGATACCTTCCGGGACGGGATCGCCCGAAGGGGTGAAGCGGGTTAATACGTACCGCATGTCCGTGCCCTTCCATTGCGTCAATGCCTGAGCGAATCCGGAGCAGTCCGCAAACGCCCAGGAAAATACATTGGAAATCAACGTTGTATGAAGCTGCGCGTTTACGGAATCTCGGATAGGTAAGAATCCGTTAGATGAATAATATGAATAGCCGAAACAGACAACAACTACAACTGATGAGGTACGCCCATGCATGCCGGATACGACCTGGTACTCAAAGGCGGCAGAGTGATTGATCCTGCCAGCCAACTTGATGGCCCTTTCGACCTCGCCATCAAGAACGGGCGCATTGCCGCCATCGCTGCTGAAATAGAGCCTGGCAAAGCGACGGTGCTGGACGTGCGTGACCAGTTGGTGCTGCCTGGTCTCATTGATCCCCATGCCCATGTTTTTCGCTACATTACCGGCGTTCTAGGTATGGATGCCGATTGGGTCGGCGTGCAGTCGGGGGTGACTACACTGGTCGAGCAAGGGGGGGTGAGTGCCGCGACCTTGCCAGGTTTCCTGGAGTATGTAGTGAAGCCCAAGGCCAACCGGGTGCACGCCTTTCTGGCGCCCTATGCAGCAGGTGGCGTCGGTGGTTTTTCCTACCCTGACCAGTTTACCCCGGGCACCATTGACGAGGAGGCCAGCCTGGTGGCCTTTGAAAGCCATCCACAAACTGTCAAGGGTATGAAATTCTGGGCCGAACAGGCCAGCCTGTTGAAGTTCGGCGACGCATCGATCTGCAAAGTGCGAAGTATCGCCGACCAGGCGAACGTGCCTTTGTACGTGCACATGGGCGAGCTTTGGCGCTTGCCTCCGGAGATCCACGCCCAGTTTGCGCCGCACCGAGTATTGGAAACCATTTTGCCCTTCATGCGCGCAGGCGACGTCTTTGCCCACGCCTACACCGACCGCTTGGGCGGTTTTTTCGAGGCTGACGGCACGGTACGGTCGCTAGTACGCGATGCAATTGCCAGCGGGATCCACATCGACCTGGGCTATGGCGCGGCCACCAACTTTCAACTGCTCCGCCATGGAGTGGAGCAGCAGTTCCTGCCACACACCTTGGGCGCTGATATTCATGCCTACAACACCCGGGTGACCGCCCCGTACATCAACACCGGCGGGCGTGGGCGGTTCAATGGTTTTCCAGGCGTAGTGGCCGGCATGAACCTGCTGATGGCCTTTGGCGTGCCGTTGGAGCAAATCGTCCCCATGGCCACCTGCAACCCCGCACGGATTTTTCTGCGAGAAACCGACGGTGTTGGAACATTGGCCATCGGCGCCACAGCCGATGTCACCGTGCTGCATGACTGGCGGGGGCGTTGGCGCCTGACCGACACCGCCAACGACCAGGTCATCACCGAGCGTCTGCTACACCCGCGTTTCTGCCTACGCAAGGGTCACCTGCACGCTGCAGACTCACCGTTGCTGACCCTCCCGGAGGAAGTCTGATGAAGGTGCTCACTGCCAGTGATTTCGCGGACCTACTGGAACCGTCGGCCATCCTCGATGCCGAGCAGGCAGCACAACGCAGCGTCGCGCCCAGCCGACCAGGCCAGGCCCTACAGGTGCGCTGCCTGCTCCGCCCGTCCAGTACCGAGCAGGTCAGCGCCATTCTCAAGCGCTGTCACGCTGCTGGCCAACCGGTCACGGTGCTGGGCGGGCTAAGCGGCGGCGGTGGCTTCAGCCATCCCAATGAAGTCGCGATTTCCACTGAACGCATGAATGCTGTGGAGCAAATTGATCCCCACGCCAGCCTCGCGGTAGTGCAGGCTGGCTGCATACTGCAAGCGCTCCACGAAACGCTGGCGCCCTACGGCCTGGGATACGGCGTCGATTATGGCGGTCGTGGCTCGGCAACCCTGGGGGGCAATATCGCCACCAATGCCGGGGGAAGCCAGGTGCTGCGCTACGGCATGACCCGTGACCAGGTCCTGGGGCTGGAGGCAGTGCTCGCTGACGGCACGGTCGTGTCTTCCCTCAACCGCATGCTCAAGAACAACGCGGGCTATGATCTCAAGCAACTGTTCATTGGCAGCGAGGGAACCCTGGGCATCGTCACCCGGGCCGTCGTGCGCCTGCGTCCGCTACCCAGCAGCCACAACACGGCGCTGCTGGCGTTAACAGATTTCGACCAAGTGATCGCGTTGCTGATGCACTGCCAAAAGCACTTCGCCGAGCACCTCAGCGCTTTTGAAGTCATGTGGCAATCCTTCTACCGAGGGGCGGTAGCGCTGGATACGGCGCCGCTGTCTGCGGACTACCCGCTGTATGTCCTCGTGGAGACCCAAGGCTTTTCGGTGGGCCAGGATAGCGAGCTGTTTGAGGCGGTGCTGCAGCAGGCGTTGACCCACGAATGGATTCATGACGCAGTCATCGCCAGCTCTCAAGCCCAGCGGGAGGCACTGTGGCAAGTGCGTGAACGCGTCTTGTGGATCATGAAAGCACCCAGTTGGCACGTGTTTGACATCAGCCTTGCACCTTCGGCCATGGCGGATTACCTGGCAACGATCCAGCAATCCCTCGATCAGCACTGGGCGAATGCCGAGTTGGTGGTATTTGGCCACATCGCCGATGGCAACCTGCATGTGTTCGTGCGGTTTGATAAGGCCATACCACCCCAGACCTACGAACAGCTATGCGCCGTGCTGTACCCACCGCTCTGCGTTGTAGGCGGTTCCATGGCTGCCGAACATGGGGTAGGCCAAAACAAAGTTGAGCACCTGCATTATTCACGTACTCCGCAGGAATTGTCGCTGATGCACCTGCTCAAGCACAGCCTGGATCCCCTGAACATCCTCAATCCCGGTCGAGTGTTGAACATCGCGTCTGGCCCTGGAGAGCTTAACCATGCACATTGATATGAATGGCCGTATTGCGCTGATCACCGGTGGCAGCAAAGGCCTGGGCTTCGCTACAGCGGAACGCCTGGTGCGCAGTGGCGCGCAGGTAGCGATAGTGGCTCGCGATCCGATACAACTGGCCAGTGCAGTTGAACAACTCAACAGCCACGCCCAGGGTGCGGCCTTTGGCGTGACCTGCGATGTCACCCAGGCGACGCAAATCGATCAAGCCTTCGCCCAGGTCCAGGACCACTTCAAGAAAATCGACATCCTGATCAACAACGCTGGGGAACACGCCCACGGAGCGTTCGAGTCCTTGTCCGATGCACAATGGCAGCATGACCTTGACCTGAAGCTTTTTTCGGTTGTCCGCTTCTCCAGGCTGGCGCTCCCTGGCATGAAGCAACGACGTTGGGGGCGCATCCTCAACAGTGTCAACGTGTTTGCCAAAGCGCCGCGAGCCAACACCGCGCCCACCAGTGTCAGTCGGGCGGCAGTCATGGCCTTGACCAAGGCGCTTGCAAGTGAATGTGCCCCCTTCAACGTACTAGTCAACGCACTGGCCATCGGTATCATTGAAAGCGATCAGTTCCGGCGGGGCTATGCGGCCAACGGCGGTCACCAGAGCTACGAAGACTATCTGCGGGAAAAAGCCATCAGCCTGGGTATTCCACTGCAACGTGCAGGGTCGGCTCAAGAGTTTGCTGACCTGGCGTGCTTTCTGGCGAGCGAGGCAGGGTCGTTTATTACCGGTAGCGCTATCAATGTGGATGGCGGTATGAGCCCGGTGGTGTGAAATGAGCCGAATGACCCTGGCCCGAGCCTGCACCATCGCTGACCTTGCGCACTTGGCTCACCGCAGGATCCCCGGGTTTGCCTTTGATTACCTGGACAGCGGTGCCGGAGAAGATGCAGGCGTACAGCGCAACATCCACGCCTTTGATCGAGTACTGCTCAAGCCCCGCTACCTCAGGGGCCTGGATGCAGGCAAGGTCAACACGCAGACCACGTTGTTTGATCAAACGTACGCTTGGCCCATCGGGATCGCACCCACCGGGATGAACCATCTCATCTGGCCGGGGACCGATCAGGTCTTGGGGCAGCTGGCCGATCGCTACGCAATCCCCGTGGTGAACAGTACATTGGCGAACCTGAGCGTCGACAAACTGGCTGATCTCGCCCCTTCGATGACCTGGTTCCAACTCTACGCGCGCAATGACAGCGTGCTGAACCAGTCATTGTTGAAGAGAGCCTGGGATGCCGGGGTAAAGGTGCTGGTTGTCACGGCAGATCTGTCGAGTGCCCCTAACCGCAACCGCGATGCCCGCAACGGTTTTGGCGTTGCAACCTTTCGCCTGAGCCTGGGGGCGGCCGGATCGGCGCTTAGCCGGCCTCGCTGGTTATGGCAGTGGCTGAGACATGCTGCGCCAAGCTTTGAAAACCTGAGCCCGTTGATCGGCAGCGGCAGTGGCAATCCCGTGCTGCAGGCCCTGGCGCGGCAAACCAAACAGGATCTTTGCTGGAACGACCTGCAGGATCTGCGTCGCGTGTGGCCCGGCTATCTGGTAGTCAAGGGTATTTTGACCCCTGAAGATGCTCGGCAGTGTGTCGAATGTGGTGCCGATGGCATCTGGGTATCCAATCACGGGGGACGTCAGCTTGAATCTGCGCCGGCGGCCTTGGACTGCCTGGAAGACATTGTGAGCGAAATGGGTGGATGCGCCAAAGTACTGTTTGATAGTGGCGTACGCAGCGGAGAAGATGTAATAAAGGCTCTGGCACTGGGTGCCGACTTCGTCTTCAGCGGCCGCAGTTTCTTGTATGGCTGCGCGGCCGCTGGCCCTTCGGGCGGCGAAAAGGTCATGGCGCTGTTTACCCGGGACATCCGTCGCACATTGGCCCAGATCGGCTGCGCGTCGATCGCCGAGCTTGACCGCAGCTGGATTCACAAGGCATGACGCCGGTGGCGCCGCAGCGAGCAGGCTATGCCGCCAACGTTGAACCTAATCGGGCGAGTAGCGCTGCCTGGCCTCCCAACAACATTTCCAACTTTTTCGCCAGCAGGCAATAGCGGAAAAGCGGATAGTCACGATCTACTCCTGTACCTCCGTGAACCTGCTGCACGGCATGGCTGACCCGATGGAGCGCCTCGCAGGCAAATATAGCCGCGCACAGGACGGCCTCTTCAGTCTGGCTGCCTTGCGGCTCGGTATCGACCAGGCTCACGGCCTGTTCCTTGAGGCTGCGCAAGCATTCGGTATCGATGTGACAATCGGCCAAAGCGTGCGCCACGGCCTGAAAACTGCCGATTGGCTTGCCAAACTGCTGCCGCTCCCGGCTGTACATGGCGCCCATGCGGGTCATTTCTGCACAGACGCCACACGCCATGGCGACTGCGGCCGCCCGCTGGTACAACTGGGCCTGGCGGACAAACTCGGCTGTCTGCGCTGCCGTAACCAGCAAAGTGGCCGACACGCCGTCAAGCGCGAGATTGAATACGTATTCACCTGAAGTGCCGGTGTGGCGCTGCAGATCAATGCCAGGCGCCTTGAGGTCAAAGGCGAACACACCCACTCCCTCCTGGTAACGCGCCAAGGTCCAACAGATACCGGGCTGGTCGGCCAATGCCACCCGCGACTTTTGCCCCGTCACGCTCCAGTGCTCACCTGACCGGGTGGCAGTTGCCTTTGCTGCGAGGGGGTCGGGTTGGCTAGGTTCGGCAAGCGCCTGGGTAACTATGCCCTCCCCTCGCGCCAATGCTGTCAATGGCGCCATCAGGCAGTCAGCCGTGCCCAGCGTCTGGATTGGCATCGCCCCGCCTATCAAGGCTTCCAGCAACGGCACCGGAGCTGCCGCTCGCGCCGCATGTTCGAGCAATACGCACACTGTCTCAAACCCTTCGCCGAGACCTTGATACCGCTCCTCCAGGCCGATGCCCAACAACCCTGCCTGCGCCAGGGTCTGCCACAGTGGGAAGTCGTGGTAGCCGCTGTTGTCAAGGCCCCGCAGACGAGTCTGATCAGACTCGTGGGTAAATATCTTCGACGCCAGCTCAGCCAGTTCCTGCTGGGTACTTGTAAGGGAAAAATCCATGGCCAGCTCCTAACGAGGTAGTTCCAGTGCGGCATGCGCAATGATGTTACGTTGAATTTCGTTGGCACCGCCGCCAAAGGTCTGCACGCTTCCTTTGCGGTACCACTTTTCGATCAAGCCATTGGCAAGCACATCCGCGCCTTCGCGCAACAAGGCCTGGGGCCCGAGAATCTCGATCATGAGCCGGCCCAGTTCCACGTAAAGTTGCGAGCCATATACTTTGGTCACAGAGGCTTCGACCATTCCGCTGCCGCCATTGCTCATGACCCACAAGGCTTTGCGGCAAAGCATCTTCAGCCCCTCGAGCCTGGCCCTGGCCAACGCGAGATTGCGTTGCACCCAGGGTTGTTCAAGCAAGTGCATGAAGTCGGGGTGGCTGCGCAGAAGGGTGAGAGTCTGATCATAAAGCAAGGTCACGTAGCCATAGTTGACCAGGGAGAGGCGTTCCAGATTCAACTGCGCGGTCATCAACGGCCAGCCACCGTTTATCTCGCCAACGCGATAAGCGTCAGGTATCCGCACGTCCTGGTAATACGTCGCGCTGGTGTCCACACCCATGGTGTGGATGACGGTACAGGAAAAGCCGGGGGTGTCAGTGGGAACAAGGAAGAGGGTTATGCCCTTGTGACGCTTGGACAAATCCGGGTCGGTGCGCGCCGCCAGCCAGATGTACTGACTGAACTGAGCACAACTGGTCCAGATTTTCTGGCCGTTGATCACCCAGTCATCGCCATCACGTACAGCGCGAGTACGCAGACTTGCCAAATCACTCCCGGCTTGAGGCTCCGAATAACCGATGGCCAGATAGGCCGAGCCCTCCAGAATCTCGGTCACCACCTTGTCCCTGAACGCGCCCCGGGCGTGGCGGGCGACCATGGGTCCAATCGAGTTGGCCGAAAGTGCTGGCCAGGGAAACCCCGCGCGCTTGGCTTCTTCGACCAGCAAGTACTGCTCGACAGGGTCGGCCCCCTCACCGCCCAGGTCTCTGGGCCACGACAGTTTTATCCAGCCATCGTCGCCCAGCTGCCTGAGCTTGCGCCAGTACACGGGCCCACCGCCGTGGGCGAGGCTGGGCTGTTGGAGCTCGGCCTCGAAGTCGGCCGTCATCATCTGCTCGGTCATGTATGCGCGCACCCGATCGCGAAACTCAAGGTGCTGACTACTGAGCTCGGTGTTCATGCGTTATTCTCTTGTTGTTTAAGTACGGCTGCTGGCGATGCTTTGCTTCGCCAGCGTCGATATCGACTATCCCCAAGTGGGAACAGGGCATGAAGGACATAAAACCACTTTTTAGCTCACTAATTTTCGGCGCCGACCATGCCTGACGGTAAGAAGCTGTGCTTAGCCCCACTCAGGGACTACCGCCATGCAGCCCATCAATTGCTGGCCGGGGTACGTCGCGACCTGGGGGATGATGCCAAGGTGCGCACCCTGGCGCAGGTGGGAGGGGCTGGCGCCCCCATGGATGCCCATCAGTTCGCACGCCTGCTGAGAGCCACGTCCCAAACGCTGGACGATGAATTTTTCGGGCTCACCTCGCGCCCTGCTCGCCACGGCACCTGCGCCATGATGGTTGATTTGATCTTGGGGTGTGCCACGCTGGGGGCCGCGCTGGAGCAGGCCTGCAACTTCATGAGGATCGTCACTGACGACTTGCGCCTGAGTTACACGCTACACGGCGATACACTGGAAATTGCGTTAGAGGTCACCGACGGCCACCGAGATCCGCTGGGTTTTCTTGGCGACTACTGGTTGTTGTATTTGCATAATCTATTCAGCTGGGTCATCGGCCGAAGGATCGCACTCAAGGAGTTATATTCCACGTGCTCGGAAGCCCCCACCTGTGACCGCCTACTCAGCTACATCCGCCCCAGCTGGAGCTACGGCCACAGTCATAATGCGCTGGTGCTGAGTGCCCATTACTGGACGGCCTCCATTGTGAGAACACGTGGCGAATGGCACGCGAATGTCGAGCGAATCATCGGTCAGGGCATACTGGGTTGGCCTGATGGCCACGACTCATGGACGTACAGAGTTCGTGGATTATTCAATCAGACGTTCGAGCGCCAGGCAGGGGTACCCAGGCTAGGCGACGTAGCCGCGCATCTGTGCGTCTCACCGCAGACTTTGCATCGCTATCTACAACAGGAAGGCAGCAGCTTCCAGCAGCTGCTCGATGAGTCGCGAAAAGACCATGCCATCGAATTGCTTGAGCGCCAGCACCTCAGTGTCGAAGCAGCGGCGCAGCGCCTGGGATTTTCCGAAGCGCGTTCGTTCAGTCGAGCCTTCAAGCACTGGACAGGGCTCAGCCCCTCCCAGCTTGCATCGAGACGGTAATTCACGATTCGCCAGGTTGGCGGACCCTTGCGGTGATCCAATCGAAGCTGCCGTTCCCCCCCGACGGCTAGGACTCGGCCACGCACTGTAGCCGCTGCCGCGAGGCTGCGCTGGCCCCTGAGTACGCCAAAAAAACATCTGCAGTGTGGTCGAGGGCCAGCGCAGCCTGGGTCAGCGGCTACAGTGCTGCGGCTGGCCATCCGCAATGGCTCGAACGCGGACTGATACCAGGGAGGCGTTCCTGGCTGCTGTAGCGAGCCTGACGACCCAAACAGGCTGGGTGCTACTGGGCACAGTGGCCACTGTATGGGAATTAAAGAGAGAATCTGTGCCTGGCTGCCCTCGCCTCTACCCGATAGCATCATTGCTTTCACGACAACCGGCGTAAGCAAATCTTCAACCAGCCATCGAGGCACGATAGGTGCGACGAGGGATCGAAATGCTCGACAGTACTGCGGTACTCACCGTTTTCTGGGTTTACCTGGCGGGGGTGGTCATTCCGGGGCCTAACTTCATCGCCGTTGTTCACAAGGCAGTTGCCGCGACACGGTCTGAGGCGCTGGCATTAGTCGCAGGCATAGTGGTCGTGAACCTGCTCTGGTCGGGCTGCGCGATTACGGGCTTGGGGCTTATATTTGCAGCCTTCCCTTGGGCGGTGCTGATCGTGAAGATACTGGGTGCAGCGTATCTGATGTGGTTTGGCGTACGCCTTATCCTGAACGCAGGCAAGCATCGCGACTTACAGGCAGACGAGAACTCGGTTCGCAGCCTGCGAAATGCCTTCTGGCAGGGGGTCGTCACTAACATCGGTAATCCGAAATCCATAGCCTTTTACGCAGCCGTCTTTTCAGCAGCCGCTCCCGCTCACGTCTCGGCCATCACCTTTACTTCAATGTTAACCGTCGTAGTGATCGTTTCAGTTACTTGGTATGGGCTGGTTGCGCTAGCATTATCGCAGTCAAGGATCGCTTCGGCGTATCAGAAAGCGCGGAAAATGATTGACCGCCTGTGCGGCGGCCTGATTCTGGGTTTGGGCCTACGACAGCTGGCCTAATTCCGGAACAGCACCTGAGACAGCTAGAGTGTCAGCTATCGGCCCAGGGTGTATAAAAACACCTCCGCGAACCCTTGCTATGATTTCCGATGATTTTATCGCAGGGATCCCCCATGAAGCGCTTTATTCAAGGTGAACATCGAGGCCAAAAGCACCTTGCTTCCCGAAAGCCTCGACGATTACGTCACGGATATCAATCCGGTGCGCGTAGTAGACATCTTTGTCGACGAACTCGGCCAGCGAGCGCACCTTCAGAATCCCGGCATCATTGTTAAAGATCATTGTGCATCGACCAAGAAAAGCGTCCCGTAGCTTCCTTTGAGTACCCTGTGCCGTTTACCGGCAGGAACCACCTGAAAATCCCCCGCGCGCATGGCTATCGTCTCGCCTTCGATTTCAAGAATCATCTGCCCGTCGATGAGGAGCAGGGCCTCATCAAATCCATTATGGGTTTCATAGGGAATACCATTCACATCCATCCGGATTATTTTAAGATTGGCCCCTCCCGTAGTGCCTAGAATACGCGATCGCCAAGCATGTGGAAGCGATGAAGCTTCATTAATCAGATTCCTTGCCATACTCTCCCAACTTCCTTCCTGGCAGACATTTAAGACAAAGCTTTTAAGCTCAGATTTAACCCAACAACGCTAGGCAGAGAAGTTACATGGATAGCTCAGGGCGACATAAGACTAATAAGGCATAACTATAGTCACTGATGCCACCCCTTGGTTGGACTGTATGAAAATCGCGCTTAGCAGGCCTCAAACCGCAGGCATTCAGAAAGCGGGCCAAAGCAAGCGCAGTTGAGCTTCCACTGCGCCCCATGCCCCTAGCCTTAGTTGCGAGTTTAGGAGTAATGCCCTCCGACATGGTCAAAACCTTTGCGAGCGTTCGACGCCAGCATGCGCCGCCTGGGCCTCGAAGCCCTGGATCTGTCATGACACAGCTGGCGATGATGGTCAGCTAGCGGGTTGCCAGATCAAGCCCCGGACGGTCCAGCACGCCGGCGAATGCCCAACTCATGGTCATCGTCGCCATGTCGAGGCAGATCTCTTCGCGCGATTGCGCCAGTTGCGCGCCGGTATGTGCGCCGTGGGCATGTTGAACAGCTCCAGCCGGGGTTGGTAGGTGGTATGTCTGGGCAGTTGATTGATGCTCATGTCCTCTCCTTGCCCACAGGGGAATCCCGCTCCAGTCGCCTATCGGGTGACATGCACGGTGCTGGAAAAAGCCATGTTGAGTGTGTTGAGAGCACACCCACAGTGCTGATTCCACACCGCTGGACGGCCCCACCGCCACACACATCACGCAAGCCGATACCGCAACCTGTGCTGGCCCGTGTTCACGCTGCAGCCCTCAGCACACCCTCAGGCCCGCGCAGCCTGGCGACAGCGGTTACAGAGGACGCCGCTGCAGTTGCGCCACGTCACGCACCGCGCCGCGCGCTGCATTCGACGTAAGCGCCGCATATGCCTGAAGCGCTGGCGACACCGTTCGTTCGCGCGCCTCCGGCAGCCAGGCACGTTCCCCCTTTCTGACCATTGCCTGATAACGCGCCCTTAACGTCAGCTCATCTACCAAAAGTTCAATGCAGCGACCAGGAATGTCGATCCTGATCAAATCCCCCGATGCTACCAACCCGATCAGCCCACCCTCCGCGGCTTCAGGCGAGACGTGGCCTATGGACAGCCCGGAGCTGCCGCCGGAGAACCTGCCATCGGTCAACAAGGCGCAGTGCTTGGCCAGCGCCTTCGATTTGAGGTAGCTGGTGGGATACAGCATCTCTTGCATGCCCGGCCCGCCTTTGGGTCCCTCATAGCGGACGACCACCACATCGCCCGGTGCAACCTGGTCACCCAGGATCCCGGCCACGGCGGCTTCCTGACTTTCGAACACTATTGCCAGGCCCTCGAACACCAGCATCGAGGGGTCCACACTGGCGGTTTTCACGATACAACCTTCTGGCGCCAAGTTGCCAAACAGCACTGCCAGGCCACCGTCCTTGCTGAATGCCTGCGCGGCGCAGCGAATTGCACCCGCTGACCGGTCGGTGTCGAGACTTTGCCAACGTTGCGCCTGGCTGAACGCCCGCTGGGTGCGGACATTGCCTGGCGCGGCGCGGTAAAAGGTACTGACCTCTGCCACGGGGTTACGCGCGATGTCCCAGCGCTCCAGCGCGTCCCCCAGCGTGGCGGCGTACACCACAGGGACACCGGTGTCGATTAAGCCGGCGCGGTCCAGTTCGCCCAGGATGGCCATGATGCCCCCAGCCCGGTGCACGTTTTCGATGTGCACTTCATTGCTGGCCGGCGCCACCTTGCACAGCCAGGGTACCTTTCGAGATAGCCGGTCGATGTCGGCCATGCTGAAATCCACACCGCCCTCGCGCGCGGCCGCCAGCAAGTGCAATACGGTATTGGTCGAACCGCCCATGGCGATGTCCAGGCTCATGGCGTTGAAAAAAGCCGCCCGGCTGGCGATGTTGCGCGGCAGTGCGCCGACATCGTCCTGTTCATACCAACGCTTGGCCAACTCGACGATCAGGCGGCCGCTTTGCCGAAACAGGCCTTCGCGATCAACGTGAGTGGCCAGCACCGTGCCGTTACCCGGCAACGCCAGCCCCAGGGCCTCGGTCAGGCAATTCATCGAGTTGGCCGTGAACATGCCCGAGCAGGACCCACAGGTGGGGCACGCGGCCCGCTCCACCGCTGCCACTTCCTCATCGCTGTAGGCGTCGTCGGCCGCGATGACCATTGCGTCGATCAAGTCCAGGGACTGATGTTTGCCCTTGACCACGGCCTTGCCCGCTTCCATCGCCCCACCGGAGACGAACACCGTGGGGATATTCAGGCGCATGGCCGCCATCAGCATGCCGGGGGTGATCTTGTCGCAATTGGAGATGCACACCAACGCATCGGCACAGTGCGCGTTGACCATGTATTCCACGGCGTCGGCGATCAGTTCCCGCGATGGCAAGGAATAGAGCATGCCGTCATGCCCCATGGCGATGCCGTCATCCACGGCAATGGTGTTGAATTCCTTGGCCACGCCGCCTGCCTCAACGATCTCCTGGGCCACCAGTTGGCCCAAATCCTTGAGGTGTACATGGCCAGGCACGAACTGCGTGAAGCTGTTGGCGATGGCAATAATGGGCTTGCCGAAATCGGCATCGGTCATGCCCGTGGCGCGCCACAGGCTGCGCGCACCGGCCATATTGCGGCCGTGGGTGGTGGTTCGGGAGCGGTAGGTGGGCATTTTGAGTCCTCTTGGGCTAACGGTCTGGACTCAGGCTGATGACTTGCCCGATGATTATGAAATCTATTATTCAAGTGCTATTAGGTCGCTGGAGATATAAGCAATGGACATTCGCCAGCTTCGGCATTTCGTCGCCGTGGCCCAGACCCTGCATTTCAGCCTGGCCGCGCAACGGTTGTGCATGACCCAGCCGCCGCTGAGCCAGTCGATCATGGCGCTGGAGCGCGAGATCGGCGCGCCGCTGTTCACCCGCACCAAGCGCAGCGTGGCGTTGACACCGCTGGGCGCGCAGTGGCTGCCCAAGGTACTGGCGGCGCTGGAGGGCATCGATGCCCTTGGCCCTGCGGCCCAGGCCATTCTGAACGGCGACGCTGGCACGCTGGCGTTGTCGTTTGTCAGCACGGCGGACTACAGCATCCTGCCGCTGCTGGTGCAGCGCTTTCGCAGCCTGTACCCCCAGGTGGAACTCAGCCTGATGGAGGCTACCAGTGACGTGCAGCTAGCCGCGCTGCTGGAGGGTAAAGGCCACGTTGGCATCGTCATCGCCGACCCCGGCGCCAGCGTCCCCGAGCCCCTCGTTTATCGCCCCCTGGTGAGCGAAAGCCTGGTGGCCGCCGTGCCACAGGCATGGATCGACGATGGACGGCTAAGCGATATCGAAGGTCGACTGCCCGCATCGGCCATGATCACCTACCCGCTGGTGGTCTTCCCCCGGCGCGCCGCACCGGCGTTCCATGACCTAGTCACCGGTTACTACACAGCTTGCGGCGGCAGCCTGCAGGTCGCCCAGCACGCCATCCAGATGCAGACCATCATCAGCCTGGTGTCGGCCGGTATGGGCATTGCGCTGGTGCCCGCTTCGCTGCGGCACATGGCGCGTTCCGGGGTGCGGTACCTGGACCTGGACGGCAACGCCCCGCAGCTTGAAACCGGGTTGGTGTACCGGCGCGAGGACCGCACGGCAACACTGGCGAATTTCCTGGCAATCGCGCTGACGCCAAGCAGCCCTCGTCAAACCAACACCCCTCCCCCATCGACTACCACGGTTTGCCCAGTGGAATAGCAATTGACGATAAAAAATAAATAGACTTGGGCGATATCGTCAGCTTCCCCCACACGCCCCACGGGCAGCGCGGCGGTGTTGGTGGTACACGGGTTGTCGCGCTCAGCCTGGGGCATGGGCGCCCATAACGCCGTGCGAACCAGGCCAGGGCTCACCAGATTGCCCCGAATCGGTGCCGGCTCTAAGGCCAACGCGCGCGTGAACGCCTCCATGCCACCGCAGATGCTTGCCCCCGGTTGTCCAGCCCATCTGCGGGCGCAGGCCGACGACGCCGTGGTTGGCCACCGCGTCATCCCAACTTGGCCATCGCTCACCTGTTGCGCCCCCCGCCCCACGCTAAAATGGGACCGTTCGCTTCAGTGCGACGCCGGGCAGGCTTTGCGCCTTACCACCGCTTCACGGGCCCGTCCGGTCCTTGGTCAATACCCTTGATATTCAGGCGCCTCCGGGCGCCTTTTTTTGTGCGCCTGTAGCCGCTGCCGCCGGGTTGCGCGGGCCCTGTGCCCCACCGAAACTATCCAGCGCAGCCTTCGGCTGCGGCTACAACGCCGGCGCCCCACCGAACGACGTTGCGGCTACAGGTTATTGCGGGCCATAAAAAAGGGCAGCGTTTGGCGCATCATCGGGCTGCAGGTGCACCTGCGGGCTGACCATATTGCCGCCGTGCTCTCCCCAGCCCATGAAATTCTCGCCCGCCTCCCAGCCAGGCAGGCGTTGTACGTCCTCGGCTGTTCCCTGAGCGTGTCGAATGGCACGGACAGGTACTGGTTCTCTTCCACAACAGCGCCGCCCCCTGGGCCATTTCGGCGTCCTCGGTCTCCTCCGGGCAACACTCGTTATCCCATTTATGGCCACCGGGGGTGACCTTGGTGGCGCCGTTAGCCTCGGCAACCTCGGTCATCGCCACCATGATCTGCAGGCGTGCCTCACGGCCATAGTTGGGATGGCGCCACAGGAAGCGGGTGTCGTCGCGGTGCAATGGCCGCTCGCCCTGCCTTGGTGAATCTGGATAGCCTGGATCATGCCGATCTGGATCTGCGGCGTCACCATGGTGCGTTCCTGGCCAAACCAGACCTGAATCGCTTTCTGCAGGATCTTGCGAGCAGCGCCCAGGTACAGCGGGTGCATGACCACATCCACCACCTGCCGGCAACGGGCGAACAAGCGGTTGGCACGGCGGGTGGAGGTGCCGACGAAGAGGTTCTCGTGGCCGAATATAGAAGTGTCCAGCACCGCATCGATTTGCTGCTTGAGCTCCTTGAACGTATCGGCGTCCAGGAAGTCGGCGATGATGACGCCACCGTCGCGCTCGATGATCTCCACCACCTGGTCGACGGAAGCGCTACGTTGCAACGTAACGAGTGAAGGCTTGGACATGGTCATGTTCCTTGTGAAGAACGTCTGGGGGGAGATATAGGGCTGCCCCCGGCGGCTTGCAGGTGCCTGTCAGCCAAAAAGCCGGGGAACAGCGGCCATGTCAGAAGCTCCAGGTGACACTGGTTTCAAACAGGCTGGAACGGTTGTTGTCGCCGTACATCTGCTTCGCTGCATCGCCCGGCAAGGCCATGCCGTACAGTGCGCTGACGGTGACGGTCGGGGTGACCGTCCAGTTGGCGTACAGGTCCACCTCATTGCCGAAGTCGCGGCTGGTGACACCATTGGTGTTGGCGTTCTCAAGGCGGTAGTGATAGCCGATCAAGCCCAACCCCACCTCTTTTTGCGGTTGCAACGCCAACTTGAGCATGTCGATGTCCAGGTTGGTATTGAACAGCATGTATTCACCCACGATCTCACCCTGGTACCAGGTGCCGTACTCGCCGCCGTACCCGTACGTCATTGGGTCGTAGTCGTCGGAATACTGGGTGCGGCGATAGCTGATGATCGGTGTCCACGGCAGGTCAGTGAAGGCGTAGTTACCCTGGGCGTACCAGCCGTGGGCCGTCTTGTGGTCATCGCCACCGCGTTCCCAGACGTATTCGCCCGCCACCGTGAATTGCGGCACCGCGCTGAATGGCGTACCTTTGGCGCGCAGGTCATACACATCAACGCCGTTACGCGCGGCGTTGTCGACATCCAGGGTATGGTAGTAAGTGGCACCCAGGGTGCCCCACGTGTCGCGCCACTCAAAGTTGGCGCCGCGCAGGCGCAGGTGTTCCTTGTAATCCAGATAGTCGATGTTTTCGTTGGCGCGCAGGTCAAACAGATCTGCGTGCACCTTGCCAGTGTTCAACTGGGCGATCAGGGTGTTGCTGAACGCGGTGCGCGGGCCGATCCAGGCAGCGCCATCCTTGCCCTGGTCTAGATGACCGTCGCCAATCAGGAACCCATTGTCGATCATGAAATTCTGGCGACCGGCACTCAGCGTGATCGCGTCTTTACCCAAGGACGGGAACAGGTCAGCACTTTTCCAGCCTACATAGGCCTGCTCCAGGCTGATGCGTTCCGGGTCGTCATGGGTCAGCCCGGCGGCGTCGCTGCCGCCGCGGGTCATCGCCCCTACCGCCGACACGCCGCCAAAGAAGGTGCCGATGCTGGTTTGTGGTCCGGTGAGTTTGAACCCCGGCAGCACGAAGCCTTCGAAGCGGCTGGAGGTGCGATCCACTGTCAGCCCGGAACTGCTGATGCGGCCACCAAAGGCCTGATTCCTGTCATAGAGATACGCCGCGCCCACGGTCATGCTCGGCTCAACCAGCACATCGCCGATCTGGAAGCTGTCGAGTGCGAAGCTTGCGCTTGCGTACATCACTCCGGCACCCGCCGCCAAACTGCGAACCAATCCTTTCATAGCTGCCCTTCCCCATTAGTCGATGATACAAACTGGCTAGTTGCGGCAGATTGTCTGGGTTAAGCCCGGCGCGCTAAAGGCGCAATCGGGTCAAAAAAAGGGATCAAACACGACACAAGCACGCGCACTTGTAGCCGCTGCCGCCAGGCTGTGCGGGCCCTTGTGTACCCTAGAGATATTCAGTGAGGCACAGGGCAGCCTGGCGGCAGAGGCTACAGGATGCTCAGTGACGGACCTGGGAGCGGTATTGCGAGGGGGTGCAGCCGCTCCAGCGCTGAAACGCGCGCCTGAACGCGGCCGGCTCACTGAAGCCCAGGTCCTGCGCCACGCGCGCAATCGGTACCTGGCGCACCAGTAATTCCTGGGCACGCTGGTACCGCGCCTCCCCCAGCACCTCATGAAAACTGGTCCCTGCCGCGCGCAGGTGGCGCTGCAGGGTTTTGCTGGAGCAAGCCATGGATGCGGCAATGTTCGTCAGCGAGGGGGACGTATCAAAGCGCTCGCAGATGGCCGAACGCACATTGGCCAGAAAGTCCCGCGGGCTTTCCAGGCGCGATTGCAAAGTGGAGCAGCGGGCCTTCATCTCCAGGTGGGAAACGGCATGGGCGCAGGGCAACGGGAAGTCCAGCCAACGGGCATCGAATGACAGGCAGTTGGCCTTGGACGTATCAAAGTTCACCGGGCAACTGAAATACGCCTGGTACGGCGCGGCTTCCGCCTGTTCGGTGCCATTGAGGTTCACGGCCAGCACAGGCAAGGGTTGGTACAGCAGGTCGGCGATGATACTTTGCAGCGCCGTCAGGCTGAACTCGATCGCCAGTCGGTGCAATTGGTCGTCCACGTCGAAATTGGCGCTCACGGTCAACGAAGCCACGCCGTGTTCCTGCACCAGGCCCAGACTGAAACCTGTCCCCAACGGCAAGGGATATTGGAAAAACAATGCCAATGCCGCACGCAAGTCACTGCTGGACAACAGGGTAAATCCGAACAGACCGTAAGCCGCCAAGCGGCAGCGGGTACCCAGCTCCAACCCCAGGTGCGCGGCACCGGTCAGGCGCAGGGCATTGCGCAGAATCAACAGTTCCTCTGCCGGGGTAATCAGCTTGTCGGCATCGTCCAGGTCTGCGGCACGTACCTGGGTACCCGCCAGCAGGCGCTCGGTGGGGTGGCCCAACCCGGTGACATACGCGTTCACCAGGCCAATGAAATGCAAGGTCGCCAGTCGATCGATGTCATCACAAAGCGTCGGCATAGGTCCCTCATCTTCGGTGGGCGGTCAGCGCTGAGCATAAAGCTGCGCGGGCAACCCCCAACAGGTGAGCAGTGACCTAAAAAACGGGTAGCGGTGGCCGGTCAGCCGGCGCGAATCATCAGCAGCCACATGTGCAGGGTGGTGGCCAGGGTTTCTTTCCAATGCTGCTCCAGCGCGCCGATCTGCTTGTTGTAGAACAGCAGGCCTTCAATCTGCGAGGCAATGAGCGTGGCGAAAATTTCCGAGCGCGGCACCGTGAGTTTCGGGTTGACCTCCCGTATCAGGGTAGACAGCACCCGGCAGAACTCACCGTAGATGGCCTTGAGGTGATCGCCGATGGCCTTGTCGTGTTCGGCCAGGGCCCAGCTCTGGAACGAGAACGATGCAATCCAGGGGTCCAGCGCCGCGGTCATGTCCTGTTCGATGACTTGGATCAGGCGCTGCTCGGGGGTCATCGCCGTGTTCTGGGCAATTTCCACGAACTGGGTGACGAACACCTCGATTTTCGCGCGAATCATTGCCAGCAGCAGGTTCTCTGTGGTGCCGCAGTAATGCTGCAGGTTGCTCAGGCTGATGCCCATCTCGCTGGCCACCCGGCGCGCCGAAAACTGCGCATAGCCGTCGCGGACAAACAGCGTCGCGGCAGTCTCGATGATTTCTTCGATGCGTTGCACACGTTTCTTTTCGCGGGGGCTGGCGGTGCGCTCGAACAGCGACTCGGCCCGCGAGGTTTCACTAAACATCGACAATGCTCCAAAGCGTTTGTTTCCTGACTACAGCATGCCTGCGGGCGGCGCTACGGCGCAACCTTGGCCGCTTGGCCATGACTGCAACAAAATCGTCACGACGGATCTTGACGTAGGTCGAATGACCGTATCTTATAGGTCGTTCGACCTTTTATCAAATCAAGTCGCCGAGCCACGAGAGCGACCGATCGCCACGCTTGCGCAACACCCCTACTTTCGCCCTCCCCGGCCTGCCATAACCGAGTGAAACCATCCTGCTCCAGCCCTGTGCTGGAGTTGCACATGGCAAGTCGACGAGGGCAGTCCGATGGTATTTGTAGAAGCATCTCCCATTACCCCGCAAGACAAAGTGTTTTCGACGGCCGAATGGCAGGCGCTAAACAATCACTGCGCGGCGCACGACGTCACATCGGACACGCCTCACACCCGACTGTCGCTGGACCAGTGGCTCACCACGTTGACCCGCCACTGCCAGGCCGATGCCGATCCCTTGCTGGCTTTGCGCGTGGGCCAGGACATGCACCTGACCGCCTACGGCATGGTGGGCTTTGCCCTGCTCAGCAGCGCCAACCTGCGTGAAGCCCTGGAGGTGGCTAACCAGTTCGCCCTGCTGATGATCCTCAAGCATCGCCTGCTGCTGAGCGTGGACGGCAATTGGGCGCACATCCTGTTGCAGGAGTCCTTCCCGTTGCTGGGCGCCGCCAGGCACTACAACACCTTGCTGGAGTCTGCCAAGCTACTGACCCTGCTGGGCGATATCCTCGGCCACGGTTTCACCGCCCAGCAGGTCAGCCTGAATGTGGCTGGCGATACCAGCGACGCGCAAGCCATCTCCCGCACCTTGGGGGCACCCACCTATCTCAACAGTACCGAGAACCGCATCAGCTTTTCGCGCCAGTTTGTCGAACAGCCATTGCCGCAATCCCAAGCAATGACCTATCAGTCCTGCGAGGCGGTTTGCAGGGACCAGATGCGCGAACTCAGCCAACGCTACGACCTGTGCTACCAGGTGCAGAAGTTGCTGCTGGCGACCCCGGAGCACATTCCCTCGCTGACCGAGGTCGCCGCGCGCCTGCACCTGTCGCCCCGCACCCTGCGTCGCAAACTGGAAACTACGCAGAGCTCCTACAACCAGATCCTGGAAGATGTGCGCAAAAAACTGGCCATCCGCTACCTGCTCGACACGCCGCTGACCACCGAGGCCATCTCCGAGAAGCTCAGCTACAGCGATGCAGCCAACTTCCGCCACGCCTTCAAACGCTGGACCGGCACCGCGCCGCGGGCGTTCCGGGCGCAATACCGTGACAATGATTGGACAATGCCCGCGCCGCATACTTTGCCAGGGGCCATGGGCAATGCCCGCTACGCCCCAGCCTGACCGCCCTTCAACAAAAAAGGCGTCCCGCATGGGACGCCTTTTTTGTTGAGCCTATAACGGTTACATCACAAACCTACCGACACCCATTTCGGGCCAGCCGGGCCACATCGCGGTAGCCGCTCTTCTGGCTTACCGTCATGACCAGGAGCATCGCCAGGTAATAGGCCAGCACGCACACCGCCATGGTCGGCATCGTCGTTCCCACGTAGCGGAACGACGGCCCCACGGCCAGGGTCAGCGGGTCAAACAGCGTCAGGTACACCACGGCACCGAAGACGATGGTGGCCATGGCGACCCATTTGACACCGCCCCACTACCAATCGGCGCCTTGGGCATTTTTCACGAACAAATGTGCAAGCATCACGCGCTGGCCGCGCAATACCAGGTAATCGGTGAGCATCACTACGGCCATGCCGGCGAAGATCGCACTGTTGTAGGCCAGCCAGTTCATCACATGGCTGATCAACCATTGCGTGTTGAAAGCCACCACCGGCCCCGGCAACAGCAATACCAGGATGCTCATGTCCCAGCGCATACGGGCGAAGAGGCGCACCTGGTGCACCGAGACACCGGCAAAATAGAAGAAGCTGATCAGCATGCCCAGATTGGCCAGCAGCAACAGCGACACGATCACTGTACCCAAGCCCACGTACTCAACAGGTGCGGCGCGGCCAAATTACCGGTGCTCTCCCACAAACGAAAAGCCCTTGGCCGCTGCCGCAGGCTGCGCGGGCCATTGCAGATGTTGAAGCGGTTAAGTAAGGCGCTTTACAGGCCGACGGTAACCTTCTTCGCTTTCCATTGCGCAAGGTTGCGGTAACCACCCTTCTCACTCGAAGCAATCACCAACCGCATGGCCGCGTAGTACGCCACGATGCACAGGGCAAAGGATGGCATCGCCGCGCCCAGGTAGCGGAACGAGGGCCCTACCGCCAGGGTCATGGGGTTGAACAACGACAGGTAAGAACACACCCCCAGTACAATCACGCCCATCGCCACCCAGTTCACGCCGCCCCAGTACCAGTAGGCACTGTCGCGCGTCTTGACGAACAGGTGGGCCGGCAGCACCTGCTGGCGACGCAACAGCAGGTAGTCGGTCAGCAGGATGCCGGCGATGCCGACGAACATGGCGCCGTTATACGCCAGCCAGTTCATCACGTGGGCAATCAACCAATCGGTCTGGAACGCCACCACCAGCCCGGGCAGCAACAGGATGCCGATGATCATGTCCCAGCGCATGCGGGCAAATACACGGATCTGCTGCACTGACACGCCCGCTAGGTAGAAGAAGCTCACCAGGGTGCCCAGGTTGGCCAACAGCAGAACGCAGACGATCACCGCGCCCAGGCCATTGCCAGCGGTCTTCACCACCCACTCGGCAGGTTCGGTAGAGCCGGTGGCCACGGCCGCAAGCGCTCCCACGGCGGTAGTGAAACCTGCGCCCACCAGGCCTGCGCCCAGCAGGCACGGCGTGACCAGATGTTTACGCTTGTGAATCAACCGCGCCATGCCGCCGAAGAACGGCACGATGGTCAAGGCGTTGGAGGCACCAAATTCCACCCCGTAGGCCAATTGCAGCAGCGGGTCGGTGGTGTACGCAAGCTTGGCGTCAACGTTGGTGTGCCACAGCGCCGAGAAGCTGGTGTCCCGGGTGATCAGGTACAACAACACGGCAGCTATGATCAATACGGCTGGAGACGTGTAGCGCGTCAACATCGCCACCATGGCCGGCCCCTTCCTGAGCAGCAGCCAGACCAGCGCCAGCATCACCACCGCCACTACGGTCACCACCTGCGGATCGATGCTGCCACCGGGATGGAACAGCACCTGGTACAGCCGGCCAGCGGCCTGGCCGGTCATGGCCACCAGCACGAAGCCCCAACCCAGTGTGGTGATCAGAATCATGAACAGCAGCAGCGCCGATCCACGGGTGCCCAAGGCACTCTTGGCGGCATCCACCGGATCCACGCCATGCCGGAAACTGATCATGCCAGAGGCCAGGTACATCGGCCCCAGGGTCATCATCAGGCCGATCATGTAACCGATAATACCGATGGCGGTATTACCGATGTACGCCAGGGAGGCGCCGAACAGATAGCTGTAACTGGCAGCACCCAACGCAATGGCAGCGTTGAGCAACGGCCCGAAACTGGTGTAAAGGCGCCCGCTGCCCGCCACGGGCAGACGGCCTGCCAGGGTTTCCCGGGAAATCAGCCCGCCTACATCTTCACCTGAAGTGCTCATGGTCAACCCTCGATCAGATGTAGAAGCCCACCAGGGCCCAAAGGACAATACCGGCGATAAACCAGGCGGCGGCGCTGAAAATGATCGAGCCCGTGGGCAGGCTGGTTTCATCGCTGAGGTTTTCGGGCGAGTTCAAGGCGACCAGGCTTTTAACCAGATCAAGGTCAAGATCACCGATCGATTCATCGATCAGGAAGGAATGGTCGCCGGCAATATGAAGGCTGGATGCGTCACGCATAAGCTGCTCCTGAAACACGGTAGAGGGCAGGAATTCTGGAAAGTCGTTGTTCTTATTTAACGCAGCGGCGTCCTGGCGGGGTGGACCCTTCCGGGTCCTGTCATCCATTTCCCTTGGACGCTTCGATTATGCGCCGGCCACATTCGGCAAACAGGTGCAGAGGGGACATTTTGCGGGATGTTGCGGCCCCTCTGCCATCCTGCCGCCCAGTGGCCAATCAGTCCGGGCGACGGAACACTTCGTAGACGGCCGGCAATTCATCGGCCTGATGGCCGCGGGCGGCCGTGGTGTCCACGCAAACGGCGAAAAACTGCAGCAACCGATAGTCGACACCGGCATTGCGAGCACGCTTGAGCAGCGACTGCACGCCCAGCGAGTGCACGTGAATCGAGGCTTCGTTGCCCGAATAATCCTGCGTGTCGATGGCGTCGATGCTGCGCTTCCAGGTGCTCTCGATCACCGGCTTGAACGCGGCCAGGGCGGTCTTGAAGTCCTTGATGTCGACCTGCTCGGCCTGCAGCATCGCCGCGCTCTGCATCAGCGCGAAGGTGTTGCCGTAATACATCGTCAGCAGACTGCCGTCCAGCAGGTTGGCCGCCGACGGATTGGCGCCGACGTAAGTCATGCGCCCGCCCAGAAGGTTCAGCGCCACTTTGTGACGTGCCCACACGGCCTGGGGGCCGGAAACCAGCAGCAAGCACTCCGGACCACCGACCTTGGTGGGGTAATCCATGATGGCGCCATCCAGGTAGTCCACACCGATCTCGACCGCCCATTGCGCACCGGACTCGGCTTCCTTGCCGTCACCGGTGGTCAACTGCACCACGGTCTTGCCCTTGAGCAACCCCGTGACGCTGCCCTGGTGAAATAACGCATTGCTGGTGGCGTAGTCGGCCAGGCACACAATGATCAGATCTGCTGCGACCACCGCCGCCTCGAAGCTGGCGGCGGCACTCGCACCCAAGGATACCAGCGGTTCTGCCTTGGCCGCTGAGCGGTTCCATACCGTTACGTCATGGCCTGCGTTGATAAACGGCGGCACCAGGGCCGCCCCCATTTGGCCCAGACCAATGAACGTTACCTTTGAACCCTTCATGCCCATTCCTCTGTGCTGGAAAAAGATGCGCGGCGTCCACCGCACGGCACGAAGACTGTAGGCACCCGGCGTCGGGCAATAAAGGTGACAGGCGGCCAACAAAGGGTTCCGCACAGGACAGGCGTCGGCACACTGCAGCATGGCCGCATCGACGTCGAAACTTGGCCCCTGCTCACCTGTTGGGCCACATCCCAGGCGCCCTACCATGAGCCCACAAGCACTACTCAGGC
The DNA here is from genome assembly GCF_056312595.1 of Pseudomonas sp. GYB4201. Taxonomy (NCBI): domain Bacteria; kingdom Pseudomonadati; phylum Pseudomonadota; class Gammaproteobacteria; order Pseudomonadales; family Pseudomonadaceae; genus Pseudomonas; species Pseudomonas sp. GYB4201. The sequence goes on from NZ_JBWGIG010000003.1 coordinate 116,027, forward strand.
GGGTCACACCGCTGCATCTCCCCTTGAAAGAGAGCGCGAACGATGAGCATCATCCAGGCTGAACACATCATGCGTAACGACCCCGCACACCTGCGGGTGCCCTTCGATCCCAAGTACGGCCATGGCTCGGCGTTCGTCAACGGCACCTACGTGGACCTGGATAACGCCGCCATCCCCATGGCCGACCTGGGCTTCACTCAGGCTGACGCCTGCTACGATGTGGTCAGCGTCAGCAAGGGCTACCTGTTCCGCCTGGAAGACCACCTGGAACGCTTTGAAAGCGCCTGCGCCAAGTTTCAGCTGACCAACCCGTACACCCAGGCCCAGACCACCGAAATCCTCATGAACCTGATCAAGCAGGCCGGTGCCAAGGAAGCCTACGTGTGGTGGGCGGTGACCCGCGGCTTCAAGCCCGGTAACGGCAGCCGTCTCAACCCCAAGGCCTATGAAAACCGCTTCTACGCCTTCGTGGTGCCGTACGTGTTCATCGCCGATGACCAACAGCGCACCCGCGGCATCGACCTGATGGTCAGCAAGCAATTCATTCGCATCCCACCAAAAGCGGTGGACCCTACCGCCAAGAACTTCCACTGGATGGACCTCAAGCTGGCTCTGTTCGAAGCCAACGCCGCCAACAAGGAATGGTCCGTGCTGTGCGATGCCGATGGTTATCTCACCGAAGCGCCGGGCTCCAACATCTTCCTGTTCAAGGATGGCGCGCTGTACACCCCCGATTCCGGCTGCCTGGAAGGCATCACCCGCAAGACCACCCTGGAGCTGGCGGCGCAACTGGGCCTGCCGCTGCACGTGGAGCGCGTGCACGTGGAGCAGTTGCTCAACGCCGACGAGGCGTTCCTGACCTCCACCGCCGGCGGCGTCATGCCGATCAACAGCGTCAACGACCGCGTATTGGGCGGCAAGGTCGGCCCGGGTGAGCTGACCACCCAGCTGCACAACCTTTACTGGACCAAACGCTGGAACGGCTGGCTGGGCACCCCTGTGGACTACAGCGAACCGGCTGCCGTTTGAGTTCATCACCGGAGGGTGGCCACGCCGCCCTCTTCCTGCATCTCTTGCCCCGACAGGTAGTTTATGGCCAGCGCATTCAAGAAAATCACCCTCGATACGCCCAAGGAAGAAGTACTGAAAATCCTGCGTGAAGACGCAGGCGTCATCATCAAGGGCATGCTGAGCGCCGACCAGGTGGCGCGCTTCAATGCCGACATTCAGCCAGAGCTGGACAAGATTCCCGCAGGCTCGTCGAAGACCAACGAGGGTGCCCAGGATTTCCACGGTGCCAACACCAAGCGCCTGACTAACCTTGTGACCCACAGCAAGACCTTCCGCGAAGAAATCATCGACCACGACAAGGTCCACCAACTGGCCCATGCCATTCTCAGCCCCTGGTGCGACACCTACTGGATGGGCACCGCGCAGGTCATCGAGATCGGTCCAGGCAACAAGGCCCAGCCGCTGCACCGCGATTTCGAAAACTACATGGCCTTCAAGGAAATGGGCATCAAGGCCCCGGACGTGATCTGCAACTTCCTGATCGCCCTGAGCCCCTGCACCGAAGAGAACGGTGCCACTCGCATCATCCCTGGCAGCCAGTACTGGCCCGACTACGATGACCGTGGCACCCCGGACATGACCGTGCCGGCAGAGCTTGAGCCGGGCGACGCGCTGTTTTTCACCGGCAAGATCGCCCACGGCGGCGGCGCGAATGTGACCACCGACCAGTACCGCCGGGCCGTAGCCTTCACCTTCAATCTGGGCTGGCTGGTGCCTGAAGAGGCCTACCCGTTCGTGGTGGACATGGCGCTGGTGCGCACCCTGTCCCCGCGTGTACAACAGATTCTGGGGTTCCGCTCGTTCACCGCCGACCTGTATGGCCTGCCGGGCCTGTGGCAGGTAAATTACGAGGAAATCGCCGACTACATCGGCCTCAATACCCCCAACTGATGCCCTGCCCCAGAACAGCTGGGGCTTTCCCTTTATCCTTCGCCGAGGTTAACCATGCCCGCATCAAATATACCATCCGTCAGCGTCCTGGGCCTAGGCGCCATGGGCAGCGTGCTGGCCCGCAACCTGCTGAACGCCGGGCTGGACGTCACCGTGTGGAACCGCAGCCCGGAACGCGCCAGTGGCCTAGTGCACGAAGGGGCCCGCCAGGCGGCCAGTGCCAGTGAAGCGATCCAGGCCAGCCCCCTGACCATTGTCTGCATGATCGACAAAGCGGCGGCATTGAGTGTACTGCAAGCCCTCGAACCAGGCCTGAGCTTGAGTGGCAAGACCCTAGTCAACATGAGCACCGGCACGGTCGACGACGTGACCCTGAGCGCTGCCTGGGTGGACCGCCACGACGGCCACTACATTGACGGCGGCATCATGTGCTACCCCAAGGATATTGGCGGCGCGGCCACCACCATCCTTTATTCAGGCAACATCGACGCCTACCACACCCACGGCCAGACCCTGAAACTGCTGGCCGGCAACCCGAAATTCCTCGGCGCCGACCCTACGGCCTGCACGCCCGCCTACCTGGCGCTCTACGCGTTCTACTTCGGTGCCTTCGCCGCCTGGATCGAAGGCGCAGTGCTGGCCTCCACCGCTGGCGTGTCGGCTGAAGCGTTCAAGACCCTGTCGCCGATCATGACCGACATGCTGGTGGAGGGCATCAACACCGCTGCCGACCGCATCACCGCCGGCAACTACAGCGGTGAGCAGGCATCGGTGGATGTCCACGTGGCCGGACAGGAAGTGGTGCTGGATGCACTGGTGCGCGCTAAGGCGCCGCATGCCAGCACTGACGCCTATCTGACCTATTGCCGCCAGGCTCAGGCCGCCGGCATGGGTGACTGGGACATCGCCGCCCTGTTCAAAGCCATGCACCCCTGACCCACCCTGCGCCCGGAGCGCCCCATCCCCACCGCCCCTACACGCGTCGCCATCATCGGCCTGGATAACGTGGGCCGCACCATCGCCCGCACCCTGGCCAACCAGGGTTTCGAAGTGGCCGGCCTGGACCCGCTGCGGATCAACTAGGTGGCGCCTGCGAGCTGCTGTGCTCCGGGCCGTTGAAGGCCTACCAGCGCTTTGCCACTGTGCCGCAGCCTGAGCCCTGCCCTGACCTACCTGGGCAGCGACTGCGGCGCCACCCTGGGCGCTTGACTCTCCCGCCCGCCGTAACCCTGTAGCCGCTGCCGGCAGGCTGCGCGGGCCCTCCCCACCTGAAGATCTTCAGCGCGCGCCGGGGCCCGCGCAGCCTATCGGCAGCGGCTACAGCCGTTCATCGAAATAAAACAGGCGATCGAATATCTGTCACTTGACCTAGGTCGTACGACCGTATTTAATCGGTCATACGACCTAGCTAGTATAACAATATTTGTTTCGGCTCGTTTTAATGCATTGCCTACCTGATAGACCAACAACAAGAGAGGGCGCTCAATCGCAGCCCTGAAAAAGGTCAGGAGATAAAAATGAGGTCAAAGACCCGTCCCGGATCCGTGGTGTTGCCACGCCCGAACCTGCTGTGCATTGCCCTTGCCTGCTACCCGTCAAGATCACCCCCGGCCTGCCCACGCCACCCCTGAAGATTTGAATGAACCGACGCGGATGATCCGTAGCCACGGCGATCGTTCGCAGTCACATTGGCTTTGCTACACCGTGAGGGCAGTACGATGGGACAGATCGAAACCACACCTATAACCTTGGATGACAAGGTCTTTTCCACTGCGGAAATCCTCGCGGCAGCCGGCCTGCTGGAGAGTGAAACACAATTGGGCGAATGCCTGGCCGCAGGGGGCATATCCCTGGCTGACCTGGCCAATCCGCATAGCAAAATCTCGCTCAATCAGCAGTCCTCGATCCATGCTGCCTTCAATCGCGCCGCCGCCAACCCGCTGCTGAGCCTGCAGGTAGGCAAGCGCTTGCACCTCACGTCCTACGGCATTGTCGGTTTTGCCATGCTCAGCAGCGCCACCTTGCGCGAAGCACTGGAAACCGCCAGCCACTTCGGCCTGTTGATCAACCTGAAGATGAGCCTGCACCTGCAGGTGGAGAATGATGTTGCGCTGCTGCAGCTCAGTGACCAATACGGACTGATCAGCCCGGAGAACGCCTTCTGGTACCACCTGGAGGTGTCCAAGTTGCTGACCCTGCTGCAAGACATCCTTGGCCGCGAGTTTGCCTGCGAAGGCATCGAACTGGTGGTGCAAGCCAACGCTCAGGAGCAAGCCGATATTCAAGCCAGCTTCGGCGTTCCGGTCAGTTTCAACCGCGAGCGCACGGCCATTCGACTGGCCGCTCACTGGCTGGACAGTAAGCTGCCACAGTCCAACAGCATCACCCACAGCAGTTGCAGGGCCAACTGCCAGGCGCAACTGCGCGAGATCGTGCAGAAGTACGACATCAGCTATCAAGTGCAGAACCTGCTGCTCAATTCCGGTGACTGCATTGCCTCGCTGTCCGACATTGCCGACCACCTGCACCTGTCGCCGCGCACCCTGCGCCGTCGTCTCGACGCCTTGGGAACCTCGTACAACGCCCTGCTGGTGGAAGTGCGCAAGAAGCTCGCAATCCGCTACCTGCTGAACACGCCCATGACCACCGAAGCCATCTCCGAACAATTGAACTACAGCGATGCCGCCAATTTTCGCCATGCCTTCAAGCGCTGGACCGGCCGTTCACCACGTGAATACCGCGTACTGAACAACGGCGGCAAATACGCTTCGCGCTTTGCTCAGCCTGCCGCCTATGGCATGGCCTGAACACCCGAGCACCACCCCCGGCATCGACCCCTTCCACGAACAGGGGGTTGGATGCCGGTCTTATTCTGAAGCGCCCATTCAACCTGACGTGGAGCCATTAGATGGACATGAATCTGGCCGGAAAAGTGGTTGTCATCACCGGTGCCAGCACCGGTCTAGGCCGTGGTATCGCCCTGCGTCTTGCCGAAGAGGGCGCCAGCCTGGTAATCGGCGACATCAACGAAGCCAGCCACCCTGGCGGGTACGATGAGCACCCCGACCTCACCACGGCCGCGCTGATTGCCGAGCGTGGCGGCCGGGCTCTGTTCCAGCATTGCGATGTCACCCGCAGTGGCGACCTGACTGCCTTGGTAGAGGCTGCCACCCGCGAATTCGGTCGTATCGACGTCATGATCAATAACGCCGGGGTTTATCGCGATGGCAAGCTGATCCATGATTTCAGCGAAGAGGAACTGGACCTGTGCCTGAACGTTAACGTCAAGGGCACTTTCTTCGGCGCCCAGGCTGCGGTTCGAGCATTCCTGCAACAGGGCGGTGGCGGCAACATCATCAACCTGGTTTCAACCGCAGGGCTTGGCGGCCACCCGTGGCAGTCGGTGTACAACATTTCCAAGGCCGCGCAGGCCAACATGACCCGTTGCCTGGCCATTGAATACGGCCATGAAGGCATCCGCGTCAACGGCATCTGCCCCACTTACGCGAAGACTGCACTGACCCGCGCCCTGCTGGAACAGCCAGGCTACGTGGACGACTTCAGCGAAAGTATCCCTCTCAAGCGCTGGGGCGAAATCAGCGACGTCGCCGACCTGGCCGTGTTCCTCGCCTCCGACCGTTCCAGCTACATCCACGGCGCGTTGGTGCGCATCGATGGCGGCGAAACCCTGTCGCGCTACTCCGTATGACCCAGTAGCTCAAGACAAGCACCCTGCAGCAGCTGCCGCCAGGCTGCGCGGGCCGGGGTGAACACTGGGGATTTTCAGTGAGCCATAGGGCCTGCGCAGCCTTCGGCAGCGGCTACAGGGTTGAGACCAGGTGGCCGCCGTCTACTGCCAGGGTGGCACCGGTCATGAAGTTGCCGGCCTCGCTGGCCAGCAGCAGCAAGGGCCCATCAAGCTGCGGTAGCTGCCCCAGTTTGCGCATGGGCACTGCCGATTTGATGTAGGCCTGGCCCTTCTCCGAGTTGAAGTAGCTGTCGTTCATCTCGGTCTGGAAATATCCGGGGGCGATGGCGTTGACGCGGATGTCGTATCGCGCCAACTCCAATGCCAAAGCCTTGCTCAACTGCAACACACCGGCCTTGGCCGCGCAGTAGTGGCTCAGGCCAGTGCCCACGCGCTCGCCCAGTATGGAAGCGATGTTGATGATACTTCCCCCCTGCCCGGCCTTCGCCAGACGCTGGGCCGCGCACTGGGCCACGCGCCAGACACCGTCGAGGTTGGTGGACAGCATGGTGCTCCACTCCGCCTCGCTGACCTCCAGCGCTTTCACCGCACCGCCAACACCCGCATTGTTGACCACCACATCGACCACGCCAAAGGCGCGCTGCGCCGCATCGAACGCCGCCTCAACGCTGCCGCGTGAGGTCACGTCCAGCGCCACCGCCAGCACCTCGCCGCCTTGCTCACGCAAGCGTGCGGCCAGTGCCTGCAAGCGCTCCTGGCGACGCGCGGCGATAACTACCCGCGCGCCGGCGGCGCTGATCACCTGGGCAAAGTGCTCGCCCAAACCGCTGGAAGCCCCTGTGACCAGCACCACCTTGCCCTGCAACGAAAACAGAGTATTCATCACAACACCTCGAACAGGCCGGCGGCACCCATGCCACCGCCCACACACATGGTAATGACGACGTACTTCACGCCGCGCCGTTGCCCTTCCAGCAGGGCGTGCCCGACCATCCGCGCGCCGCTCATGCCGTAAGGGTGGCCAATGGCGATAGCACCGCCGTTGACGTTGAGTCTTTCATTGGGGATGCCGAGCTTGTCCCGGCAGTAGATCACTTGGCAGGCAAACGCCTCGTTAAGCTCCCACAAGCCGATGTCTTCCACCCGCAAGCCATGCTGCTTGAGCAACCTGGGCACCGCCAGCACGGGCCCGATGCCCATTTCCTCCGGAGCCAGGCCGACCACTGCAATCCCACGGTATAGCCCAATAGGTTCTAGATTGCGCCGCTGCGCCAGGCGCCCGTCCATCAACACACAAGCACTGGCACCGTCGGACAACTGGCTGGCGTTGCCCGCGGTAATGCTGCCTCCCTCCACCACCGACTTGAGCTGGGCCAAGTCCGGCAACACCGTACTCGGACGGTTGCCCTCGTCCAGGTTGAGAGTCACCGGTTGCAGGGTAACCAGCCCGCTGGCCTTGTCCTGCACTGACTTCAGGTTGCTGACTGAAATGATCTCGTCGGCAAACAGCCCCTCCTGCTGAGCGGCTGCAGTACGCTGCTGGGATTGCAGCGCATAGGCGTCCTGCTGCTCCCGACTGATGCGGTAGCGTTTGGCCACCCACTCAGCCGTCTGCAGCATCGGCATGTAGGCATGAGCGGCATGCTGTTCCACCCGCGGGTCACGCTCGGCGAATGCCCACTCCATGTTGCGCGCCTGGACCGCGCTGATGTTCTCTTGCCCGGCGCCGATGGCCACGCGCATGCCGTCATGTACGATCTGCTTGGCCGCTGTGGCAATCGCCATCAGCCCCGAAGCGCACTGACGATCAATGGTCTGCCCGGCCACGCTTAGCGGTAAGCCCGCTGCCAGCGCACTCATGCGTCCCAGGTTCCAACCCGCCGTGCCGCCAGGCATGGCGGTGCCCATGACCAGGTCCTGGACTTCGCCCGGCTCGATACCAGCCCGCTCCACGGCGGCCGAAATGGCCAGCGCCGCCATGCTGGGTGACTTGAGGGTGTTGAAAGCACCCCGGTACGCCTTGGCGATCGGCGTGCGGGCGGTTGAAAGAATGACAGCGTCCGACATAAATGGATCTCCTGACTAGAACGTTCAAAGACGCTGAATATGAGTGCGATGTTCAGCCACCAGACGCTGCAGCAAGGCAGCAGGCTGGAACCACATCTGGCCGTGATCGCCCAACTGCTCGCGATAGCGCTCGATACCGGCCAATACCCGCTCAAGACCCAGTTGCTCGGCATAGTGCAGCGGCCCGCCCAGCCAGGCGGGGAAGCCGTAACCGTTGATCCACACCAGGTCGATATCACCGCTGCGCTGGGCGATGCCTTCATCGAGCAACTGCACGCCCTCGTTGATCAACATGAACAGGCAGCGGTCATGGATCTCCTGGTTGGAGATCACCCGACGGGCAATGCCCAGTTCGCTGGCCAACACCTCGGCGCACGCCACCACTTCATAGTCCTCGATGCGCTCGCGGCCGTTGTAGCGGTAAAAGCCGCGACCGGTCTTCTGCCCGTAATGCCCCTGGGCAAACAGCTCGTCCGCCAGCTTGCAGTAGCTGGGATCATGGGCAATGGCCTCGCGCCGTGACTCGCGCACGCGGTAGCCGACATCAATGCCGGCCAGGTCGTACATCGACAGCACGCCCATGGCCAACCCCAGATCGGTGAGCACACCGTCGACCTGGGCCGGGGTGGCACCTTCCAGCACCAGCCGATGGGCTTCCCGCGCGTAGGGTTCGAGCATGCGGTTGCCGATAAAACCGAAACACACCCCCGACACCACGGCAATCTTGTCGAGGCGCCGCGCCAGGTCCAGCGTCGTGGCGAGGACCTGGGCCGAGGTGTCACGGCCGCGCACCACTTCCAGCAGGCGCATGATGTTGGCCGGACTGAAAAAATGCAGGCCAATCACGTCCTGAGGCCGGCGAGTAACTCCCGCAATCAGGTCCACGTCCAGGGTTGATGTGTTGGTGGCCAGGATCGCCCCCGGCTTGCACACCTCGTCCAGAATGCGGAAAACGTTCTGCTTGATCGACAGGCTTTCGAACACCGCCTCGATCACCAGGTCAGCCTGGGCGATATCGGCGTATTCCAGGGTCCCAGTGATCAGCGCCATGCGCTCATCCAGTTGCCTGGCGTTGAGCTTGCCGCGCTTGACCGCGCCATCGTACTGCTGGCGGACATGGGCCAGCCCACGGTCCAGGGCTTCGCCCTTGAGTTCCAGCAAGGTCACGGGGATGCCGGCATTGGCGAAATTCATGGCAATGCCGGCACCCATGGTACCGGCGCCGATCACCGCCACGCTCGCCACTGTGCGACGCGGCGTGTGTTTGTCGACACCCGGCACCTTTAGGGCCTCGCGCTGGGCAAAGAATTGATGGCGCAGCGCTGCCGACTGGGGCGACGACTCCAGCTGGGCGAACAGCGCCTGTTCCTTGGCCAGGCCCTGGGCCAGGCTGCCCTCGCAGGCGCCGCGCACCGCCTCCAGCGCCAAAAGGGGTGCCAATTGCCCGCGCCAGCGATGGGCATTGTTAGCGGCGTGTGCGCTGAAGAAATCTGCTGACAGGCCCTGAGCAGGGTTGGCATAGGGCCAAGGCCGCTGCGCGGGGGCGGAGGTTTGCAGCACATCGGTGGCAAAGTTCACCGCTGCGCCAAGCAGCTCATCATCATTATCGACGACAAAGTCTATAAGCCCCAGCGCCAGGGCCTTAGTCCCGCTCACCGGTTCGGCTGAGAGAATCATCTCCAGCGCTGCCTGAGCACCGATCAGGCGTGGCAGGCGCTGGGTGCCGCCGGCACCGGGCAACAGGCCGATGCGGGTTTCCGGCAAGCCCAGGGCAGCACTGGCCGTGGCCAGGCGATACCCGCAGGCCAAGGCCGTTTCCAGGCCGCCCCCCAGGGCTATGCCTGAGATCGCGGCGATCACCGGTTTGGGCGACTGCGCCAGCCGTTCCAGCAGCCCGGCCAATCCAGGCGTGGCAAAGGCCGCCGGGGTGCCGAACTCGCTGATGTCGGCGCCAGCGCTGAACGCCCGTCCTTGGCCATGGATGACCAGGGCCCGAACCTGTGGGTCATCAATAGCGCGTTCTAAGGCCTCAGCCAAGGCCTGGCGCAGCGCTTGGTCCAACGCATTCACGGGCGGCCGGGCCAGTCCGATCAGTACTACCGAGCCCTCGCAGCGGTAGTCAATCAATGCAGTCATGGGAAGGCTCCAACAAAAAGGTCAAAGGTCAGAACCAGTGGTTCTGCATGTCATGGCAACTACGGTTGCCCGCGCATAGCAGCTGGGCGATGCCCGGCAGTACGGCCAGTTCCCACTCCAGGTAGTAACGCGCCGTGTGCAGCTTGCCGCGGTAAAAATCTGCCTCCGCGCCTTGCGCGCCTTGGCTCAGCGCGGCTTCGGCGAGCATGGCCTGGCGCAGCCACACCCAGCCCACCAGCACCCGACCGAATAGGTCCAGGTAGGCGGTGGCGTTAGCCAGGCCGCGGTCGACGTCCTCGGCCACCTGCTGCTGCAGTGCGGCGGTCACCTCGCGCAGCACCGCCAGGCCCGAGGCCAGGTGCCGCGCCAGGGGCTGGCAGTGTTCCAGCCGGGCGGCTTGGTGCAGGCTGTCCTGCACCTGCGTCAGGAACAGCGTGTAGCCCCGGCCGCCCTTGAGCCTCAGTTTGCGCCCCAGCAGGTCGAGGGCCTGAATGCCTTCAGTGCCTTCATGAATGGGGTTGAGGCGGTTGTCCCGGTACAGCTGCTCCAGGGGGTACTCACGGGTATACCCGGCGCCGCCAAGAATCTGAATGCCCAGGTCCGATGCCACCAGGCCGTAGCGCGACGGCCAGGTCTTGACCATAGGCGTCAGCAAGTCCAGCAACTGCGCCGCGTCGTCGCGGGCCTGGGGCGTGGTGCCGGTGTGGACATCCTCCACCAGGCTGCTGGCATACAGGCACAGCGCCAGGGAGCCCTCGGCATAGGCTTTCTGCGTCAGCAGCATGCGCCGCACATCGGCGTGCTCAATGATCGGCACCTGGCGGATGGCCGGGTCCTTGCAGCTGGCCAGGCGGCCCTGGGGCCGTTCGCGGGCGTAGTCCAGGGCATGCAGGTAACTCTGGTAGGCCAAGCTGGCCGCGCCCAAGCCCACGCCGATGCGCGCCTCGTTCATCATCTGGAACATGTAGCCCAGGCCCTTGTTGGCCTCGCCCACCAGATAGCCCACGGCGCCCGCGCCCTCGCCGAAACTCAACACAGTGGAGGTGGTATTGCGGTAACCCATCTTGTGCAGCAGGCCGGCCAGGGCCACGTCGTTGCGGGTGCCCAGCGCGCCATCGGCGTCGACGTTGAACTTGGGCACCACGAACAGCGAAATGCCTTTCACCCCCGCCGGGGCGCCCTCGATGCGGGCCAGCACCAGGTGCACGATGTTCTCAGTGAGTTCATGGTCCCCGCCGGAAATGAACATTTTCTGCCCGAACACCCGGTAGGTGCCGTCTTCAGTCGGCACCGCGCGGGTGCGCAGGTCGCCCAGCGCCGAGCCTTGGCCAGGTTCAGTCAACGCCATGGTGCCGCTGAAGCGCCCGGCGAACATCGCCGGCAGGAAGCGCTGCTGCACCTGCGGCGCAGCAAAGCTTTTGATCAGATTGGCCGCGCCAATGCTCAGGAACGGGTAACCGGTGGTGGCGATGTTGGCCGCGTTGAAATATGCCATGCAGGCGCGCAGCAGCACTTCGGGCAGTTGCAGTCCACCGTCGGCAAAGTCATGGTGTGCCGCCAGGAACCCGGCATCGGCGAAGGCATCCCAGGCGTGCCGGGTTTCGGGAATCAGAGTCACCCGCTCGCCATCGAAAGTGGGTTCGTGCTGATCGGCCTTGTGGTTGTGCGGGGCGAAAAATTCCGCCGCTACCTGACGGGCCGTGGCCAGGGTGGCGTCGAACACCGACCGGTCGTGCTCGGCGTACCGCTCACGCTCAAGCAAGGCCAGGGTATCGAGGAATTCGTACAGCAGAAAGCTCAGATCGCGTTCGTTGAGCAACATAAAGGTAAGTCCCACCGAGAAAAGTCATGAGCGAAAACGACATCATGTTGTAACAGCGCCCGCCCCCGGTTGCGTCGAACCGGGGGTGGAGTTTGGGATGGATTCTGCCTGCAGGGAGGGTGGAGTGCCCTGCCCCGTCAGCTCAACAGCCCGACACTGCGGGCCTTGCGCAGGGCTTCATCGCGGTCGTTGACCTCAAGCTTGCGGAACAGGTTGTTGATGTGGGTCTTGACCGTACTCAGGCTGACGAACAGCGACTCGGCGATTTGCGCGTTGCCCTGGCCACGGGCCATGCGTTGCAGCACCTCGCGCTCGCGACGGGTGACCGGCTCGATCAGGCGTTGGGCGGCCCGCAATGGCTTCACCAGGCCAGGCAACCATTGTTGCAATAGCTGGGCATCGGGTAACGGGCGTTGCAGTTCATACTGCTTGCGAGCGTCCGGGGCCAGCAGTTGCTGAAACAGGTCGCTCAGGGCCACGCCTTCGTAGTGCAACAGCTGGCCGAACTGATGCTCGCAGGCCAGCGCAACGGCCTCGTCCAGCAGGTGCATGGCCTGTGGCTGGTCGTGCTGGTCCAGTGCCACACTGGCCTGCAACAGCACAATGTCCAGGCGCAGCCGGTGGTGTTGATGCTCCTGCGCCAGCTCACCGAGCGCCTGCACGTACTGGTTCACCACGGCCCGCTGACCCAGGTGGCGCTGCACCCAGGCGTAGGCCAGCAACTCATCGGGTTGCAGGTCTTCACCGTACTGCCGGTTGCACCAGTGCCACTCGTGCAGCCAGCTCAGCAGGAAGGCCTGATCGCCATGACGCACCGCGTGGCGTACCCGCCATGCCCCGGCCAGGCGGTACACCCGCCATTGGCCAAAGTCCTGTGCAAGGCGTCGCGCCTGGTCCCACTTGGCCACGGCACGCAGTGCGTCGCCCAGCGCATCGAACAAGCAGGCTTGGTGATGGAAAATAAGTGCCAGCGCCGCGCCGTGGGGGAAGTCCATGGCAATCTTTTCGGCCCGGGCCAGGCTCAGGGAGGCGGCGCTCAAGGCGTTGCGCTGCATCAGCACGAGGCCTTGCCCCAAGTGCAGGAAGGCATCGTAGAAGTTCCCTGCGACCTTGCCTGCGCCCGACGCCAGGTCGCCTTCAAAGAACCGCTGGCGTGCCTGCTCGGTCTTGCCCTGGGCTAGTTCGATCAGCCCTGCCTGCAGATGCAGCCGGTGGGTATAGCCTTTGAAACCCAGCGCCGACAGCTGCAGCAGGGCCTGGTCATTCTGCAGCCGGGCATCCTCCAGGCGCCCCAGGGCGGCCAGGCAAGCGGCGCTGTTGGCATTCAGGATGGCGGTGGCCGCGTTGGCCTGCGGGTACCGCTCCAAGGCCATGCGCGCCACGTCCACGCCATGGCGCAGGTTGCCGCCCAGCCAAGCCAGGTGGCTGCGCAGGAAAGCGATGGTTTGCATGACCCGCTCGGCCGACGGGCCGCCCAACCGCTTCAACGCGCCGATACAGGCGCGGGTGCGCTGGATGTCATTGGTGACGATCAGCGCCGAGGCCTCGGTCATGGCCAGGTTGAGGTGGTCAGTTTCACTGTCGCGCAGCGCGTGGCCGAGGAAGTCGACGATGGCGTTGATCTCGCCCTCGCGCAGCAGGTCGAAGGTGTGCTGCTCCACCGTGCGCATCACCGCCTCGGTGTTTTTTGCCCGGCCATACTGGGACACCGCCTGGGCATAAAAGGCATTGGCCAGCAGCCAGTCGGCTGCACGCTGATGCAGCTGCAGCAGCCGGTCGGGACGCCGCCTGCGCAACCGTTGCAGCGCCGTCAGACGCAAGGCCGGGTGGTATTGGTAGCGCAGGCGCTCGCCGATCCGATCCTCGATGAATAGGTCAAGTTGCAACAGCTTGCGCAGCGGCGCCTCGACCTGGGCATCGTCGGTCAGCACCGTGGCCAGCTCCAGGTCGAACGCGCTGACCACCGAGGTGTGCTCGATGAAACGCACCAGTGCCTGGGGCAAACAGCGCAGCACGTCTTCCTCGATGAACTCGCCGATGTGCTGATAGGAGCCGAGCACCGCCTGCTCCAAATGCTCGGGCGACGGATCGAGAAAGGACAATTCCCGATACGCCGAACACCAGAACAGCACGCCGCTGATCCAGCCTTCACTGCCCGCCTGCAAGCGATAGACGAAGGCGGGTTCCAGTATTACGCCCTGGGCCAGCAGCACCTGCTGGGTTTCTTCAGCGTCCAGGGCCAGTTCCCGCGGGCCCAGCAGCCGCACACGGTTGTCGCGCCGCAGGTGGCTGAGGCCCAGCGCCGGTGCGCCCTCGCTGGCGACAACCAGGTGCAGGTGCCGGGGCGGCTGGTGCAGCAACGCCTCCAGGTAGCCCAGCACCCGCGCCGAGCGCAGCAGGTGCAGGTCATCCAGGCACAGGGTGAAGGGCGCGACCAGGCCGTCGAGGTGGCTGCGAATGGCGGACCATGCCTGGTCTTTGTCCATGTCCACGGGCACCGCGCGCTTGAGCAGCAGGTGGTACAGGTGGCCGATGAAATGCACGGGGTCATTGTCTGCGCGGTCGATGCGCAGGAACCCCAGGGTGGTGCCGCGTTGCTCGGCCAGTTGGCTGAGCAGCAGCGACTTGCCATAGCCCAGGGGCGCGCGCAGCAGTACCAAGGTGGCGTCGCCCTGCAACGCCGCAGCAATCTGGGCCATGGCCCGGGGCCTTGGGATTAGCGTGCGCGGCATGGGCGCAGGGCGGAACTTGCTGGTATCGATGGGTAACTTCACAGCGACTGCCTTGTACCACGGGTGGTGTTGAAACGATCTTACCCCGAAGGGTCAGAACTGCGCGCGAATCAGTTTCTTGTCCAGTTTGCCGACGCTGGTGCGCGGGATCGCCGCCACCACCCGCACCTCCGTGGGAATGGCCCATTTGGACAAAGCCCCCTGGGCGACGAAGCCGGTCAGGTGCAGTTTGAGCGCCTCGGCATCCAGGAGCGGTGACGCGGCGGCCTGCACCAACAATGCTACCGGTCGTTCGCCCCAGCGCGGATCAGGCACGCCCACCACGGCGCATTCACTGACATTGGGGTGACGGCTGATCAGGCTTTCGATGTCCAGGGACGAAATCCATTCGCCACCGGTCTTGATCAGGTCCTTGAGGCGATCATGGATGTGCACCAGGCCGTGGGCGTCGATGCTGGCCACATCGCCGGTGTGCAACCAACCGCCTTCCCAGAGGGTTTCGCTGTTGACCGCGTCTTTGAAGTAGCCGGGGGTCAGCCAGGGGCTGCGGATCAGCAACTGGCCCACCTGCTGACCGTCCTGGGCCACCGGCTGCTGGTGTTCGTCTACCAGCTTCATCTGCACCAGCGGCGCGATCACTCCAGCACTGCAACGCCAGTGCAGTTGTTGCTCGGCCTCCAACTCGGAAAACTCGGCCGGCAGGCAGGTGAGGGAAACGATGGGGCAAGTCTCGGACATGCCGTACGCGCCACGCACGTCCACGTTCATGCCCTGCGCCCGGTGGGCCAAGCCTGTGGACAGCGCTGAACCACCGATCAGCACGTGCCAGCCGGACAGGTCGGCGCCACTGGCCAGGGCGGCATCCAGCACCATGGCGAGCAAGGTCGGCACGCAGTGGGAGTAGTCGACCCGTTCATCGACAATCATGGACGCCAGCAGCCCAGCCTCGTAACGGCCGGGGTACACCTGCTGGCAGCCCATCATAGTCGCAATGTAGGGCACACCCCAGGCGTGAACATGGAACATTGGCGTGATAGGCATGTAGACCTTGTCGCGATTGAGCAACGCCGCCCCGGCACTGCCATGGGCATTGGCCCCCGCCAGGGTGTGCAGCACCAGTTGCCGGTGGGTGAAATAGACGCCCTTGGGGTTGCCCGTGGTGCCGGTGGTGTAGAACAGCGTGGCCACGGCGTTCTCGTCGAACTCAGGGAATGAATAGTGGCCGGGCTGTGCCGCCAGCAGCGTTTCATATTCACCCAGCACAGGTAGCGAGGTGGGCACGGCGCCGCCATCGTCCTCGCACAGCAGGTATCCACGAACCATGGGCAACTGACCGGCGATGGTCTCCAGCAGTGGCAGGAAATCGCGGTGGGCCAGCACCAGCGTGTCTTCGGCGTGGGCCATGGTGAACTGCACCTGCTCGGGCGCCAGGCGCACGTTCACGGTATGCAGCACCGCGCCCAGCATGGGGACGGCGAAGAAGCATTCCAGGTAGCGATGGCTGTCCCAGTCCAGCACCGCCACCGTGTCGCCGGCCACAACGCCCAGCGCGCTGAGGGCATGGGCCAGCTGATGCACCCGGCGATTGAACGTGGTGTAGTCGTGGCGCATCTGATTGCGGTACACGATCTGGTTGTCGCCGGCGGCGCGCAGGCCGGTCTCCAGCAGCCCGCCAATCAGCAGCGGTGACGGTTTGCAGCTCGCGGTGGCGGGCAGAAACTTGGGTTGATGAGGCAGGTTCATCGGTCCTCCGGTGGCATCGGGTCTTGTAGTTATTGGCCATGTGTATAGCGCGTTGCCGTGGGGGCCATCTTCAACCTGCGGGTGGACATGCAACAGGTGCCGGGTGGACATTTTGCCGCTGCAACATTTTGCCCAACCCGCGTTCTCCACCCCGCCCCCCTGCAAATTCCACCCGTAGGTTGAAGCCCCGCCACCGCCTCTCCCCTCTAATAGCCCCACACCCCTTGTAGCCGCTGCAGCAAGGCGGCCCTGCACATTTTCAGTGAAGCACAGGGCCCGAGCAGCCTGGCGGCAGCGGCTACACACCTCAGGAGCCGTACCCATGAGCATCTTCAAGCCCTTCACCTTTGATACCGTCGGCTCGATCGTCGCCGAATGGGGCGCCGCGCGTCGTCTGGGCGAGCTGCTGGGCGCCTGGACCGAGCAACGCAACCTGCTGATCGTCACCGACAAGTTCCTGCACACCGCCGGCCTGCTCGATGCGGCCAAGGCCTCGCTGCAAGCGGCAGGCTTCAGCATCAGCGTGTTCGACGACGTGGTGGCCGATCCGCCCGAGGCGGTGCTGCACGACTGCGTGGGCCAAGCCCGCGCAGCGGGAGTGAACCTGGTGCTGGGCCTGGGCGGTGGTTCGTCCATGGACATCGCCAAGCTAGCCGCCGTGCTGATCCCGTCCAGCCAAGCGTTGTCCGAGCTGTATGGCATCGGCAAGGTCAAGGGCAGCCGCTTGCCGCTGGTGCAGATACCGACCACTGCGGGCACCGGCTCGGAGGTGACCAACATCACCATCCTGACCACCGGCGAGACCACCAAGATGGGTGTGGTGGCCAACCAGCTCTACGCCGACAAAGTCATCCTCGACGCCGAGCTGACCATCGGCCTGCCGCCGCTGACCACCGCCGCTACCGGCATCGACGCCATGGTGCACGCCATCGAGGCCTACACCAGCCGCCACCGCAAGAACCCGGTGTCCGACGCCTTGGCCCGTGAAGCCCTGCGGCTGTTGGCCGGCAACCTGATCTCAGCCTGTGAAGATGGCAAGAACCGCCTGGCCCGCGAGGCCATGCTGCTGGGGGCAACACTGGCCGGCCAGGCCTTCGCCAACGCCCCGGTGGCGGCGGTGCACGCCCTGGCCTACCCGCTGGGTGGCCACTATCACATCCCCCATGGTCTCTCCAATGCCCTGATGCTGGGCCCGGTGCTGCGCTTCAATCTCAGCGCTGCTGCCCCGCTGTATGCCGAATTGGCTGATGTGCTGCTGGGTGCCAGCAGCGCCACCATCACCAGCCGCGCCACACGGTTTGTGGAATACATGGAAGACCTGATGAACGCCTCCGGCGCACCTCGCCGCCTGCGCGACGTGCAGGTGACCGAGGGCAGCCTGGCGCTGCTGGCCAGCGATGCCATGAAGCAGGAACGCCTGCTGCAGAACAACCCGGTCGAGGTGCGTGCAGCAGACGCCCTGGCCCTATACAAAAAAGCCTTCTAACCCGGCCTTCTATCAAGGAACACGCGTATGTCCACTGCACAGAACACCTACGATATCGTCATCCTGGGCGCCGGTTTTGGCGGCCTGGGCATGGGTGCCCAGCTCAAGCGCCAGGGCATCGACAACTTCATCATCCTGGAGCGTGGCCCGCGCATCGGCGGCGTGTGGCGTGACAACGCCTACCCCGGCGCGGCGTGCGATACCGAGTCGCACCTGTACTGCTACAGTTTCCACCCGCACCTGCGGGTGAGCAAAATGTATGCCGACCGCGACGAGCTGCTGCGCTACATGGACTCCATGGCCGAGCGCTATGAGCTGATGCCGCACATTCTGCTCAACAGCGAATTGACCCAGGCACGCTGGAATGAACGGGCCAATACCTGGGGCTTCGAGCTGGCCAACGGCCGCCGCTTGAGCGGCCGTTTCTTCGTACCCGCCTGGGGGCAACTGAATAACCCCGCCATCCCGGCGTTCAAGGGGCTGGAGAGCTTCGCCGGACGCTCGTTCCATTCGGCCCAATGGCCTGCGGACGTGGACCTGAACGGCAAGAAGGTGGCCAGCATCGGCGCCGCCGCCAGCGCCGTGCAATACGTGCCCGAAGTGGCCCGCCAGGCACAGCACCTCACGGTGTTCCAGCGCAGCGCCAACTGGATCATGCCACGCAACCAGATCGTGTTCACTGCGGAGCAACTGGACGCCTACGCCGCAGACCCCGCGCTGTTCGAGGAAAGCCGCCGCAACCTGCACACGTTCCGCGAGAACGGCTTTGCGCGGACCCGCCACGGCACCGAGGCGCAACTGGAAGGCGTCGCCATGGCCACCGGTCACCTGGCCGCCCAAGTACCAGATGCAGCGCTGCGTGCCAAGCTGACTCCAGATTATGAGTTCGCGTGCAAACGCATCCTGCGCTCCGACGACTACTACCCGGCGCTGATGCGTGACAATGTCAGTCTGGAAACCTCTGCAGTCGACCATTTCGTGCCCCAGGGTATCGTCGACAAGCACGGTACCCTGCATGAATTGGACGCCGTGATTTTCGGCACCGGCTTTGAAAGCCAGGCGTTCCATGGCGACCTTCAGGTGACCGGTATCAACGGCCAAACCCTGAGCCAGCGATGGGCGCAAGGCGCCGAGGCCTACCTGGGCATGAGCGTGCCGGGCTTCCCCAACCTGTTCATGATCTACGGGCCCAACACCAACCTGAACCACAACTCGATCATCACCATGCTGGAGATTCAGCAGCGCTATATCATCCAGGCCATTCAGGGCCTGGGCAAGCACCCGCGCGCCGCCGTGGACGTTAAGCTCGACACCTTCAACGCCTACAACGACAGCCTGCAAACCAATATGCAGTCCTCGGCATTTTCGTCAGACTGCTCCAGCTGGTACAAGAACGCCGCTGGCAAGGTGATCAACAACTGGTCGGGCACCGTGGACGAGTACAAGGCCCTGGCCGCTGACTGGAAGGTCAACGACTACCGCCTGCTGCAGGTCACGGAGGAGGCAGAGTGAGCGGCGACGCCACCGCGTACGCCGTGCCACTGAACGAGGTCGCCGCCGACGCGGTCGACCTGGTCCGGGCGTTTCGCGACAATGGCGAAATTTCTTTCCAGGACGTGCCCCTGGCAGCGGCGCGCGCCAACTACATCAAGGCCTGCGCCGCCAATGGCTTTCCGGCGCAGGCCGTGGCCGAGGTCTATACCCTGGACTACCCAGTGGCCGGTGGCACCGCTGCCCTGCGCGTCTACCGCCCCGCCGGCACACCGGCGCAGGCAATGACTCCCCTGGTGGTGTTCATCCACGGTGGTGGCTGGGTGATTGGCGATCTGGACAGCCACGACGGGCTGTGCCGTACACTGGCCAACCAGAGCGCGGCCACGGTGGTGGCCGTGGAGTACCGGCTGGCGCCGGAGCACCGTTTCCCGGTACCGCTGCAGGACTGTGCCGGAGCGCTACGCTATATATCCACTCATGCCGAACAGCTTAAGGTGGACCCAGGCCGCACGCTGCTGGCCGGTGACAGCGCGGGCGGCAACATGGCCACGGTGCTGGCCAACGACCCGGACAGCCAGACGCTGGGCCTGAATATCAAGGGCCAAGTGCTGTTCTACCCAGTCACCGACCTCAGCGCAAGTCAACCCTCGTACCGGCGCATCACCCGCGGCTTTCCCTTGACGGCCAACTCCATGCACTGGTTTCGGGAGCAGTACACCGGGCCGGTGGCTGATTTGAATGATGCCCGCCTGTCGCCGCTGCTGCATGCCGAAGGCCTTCGGCAGCCGCCGCTATTCATCCTCACCGTGGGGCATGACCCGTTGGCGGATGAAGGCATCGCCTACGCGGCGGCGGCCGCCCGGGCAGGCACGCTCGTGGAGCATGTGCACCTGCCTGCCCATGCCCACGGACTGCTGACCAGCGCAGGAAAGATCGTTACGGGCCAGCGCGTGCTGACCCAAGCCGCCCGCTTCGCTGCCCGAATACTGTCCTGACGGCCTGTAGACGCTGCCGCCAGGCTGCGCTGGCCCTTGCGTACACTGGAAATCTGCAGCGAGACACAGGGCCCGCGCAGCCTTCGGCAGCGGCTACAGGGCCTGTGCCAGTTTTTGGAGCGTGGCAGGTTGCCAGTGGCCAATCTCCACCACCCTGGCTGACCGCTGTCCCTTTCGAACCTGTTTTCGCCTGCGTCGGGTTCATAGACTGGCTTCAACACCGTTAAACCGGGGCTTACCCCCTTATTCACGACCGTCAACGCCGATGGAGGCGACTCAATGCGATTCCACAACAAAATAGCCATTGTCACGGGTTCGAGCTCAGGCAACGGCCGCGCGATTGCCCTGGCCCTGGCCGCCGAAGGCGCCTACCTGGTGTGTTCGGACCTATCCAAGAGCGCCCGCCCCGAAGGCTTCGAAAAAGACCTGCACATCGACACCGACGACTTGATCTGCCAGAACGGCGGCGAGGCCATCTTCGTCAAGGCCGACGTGTCGCGCTACGCCGACATGGACAACCTGGTGCAGGAAGCCGTGAGGCGCTTCGGCCGCCTGGACATCATGATCAACAACGCCGGCGTGGCAGTGGAGCTCAAAACCATCGTCGAGGAAACGGAGGCCGACTACGACCTGACCATGAATGTCAACACCAAGGGCACCTGGCTGGGCTGCAAGTTTGCCATTACCCAGATGATGAAGCAGGAGGTCAGCGCCACTGGCACCCGTGGCAAAATTGTCAACATCTCCTCCATCGGCGGCTTGGTGGGCCTGGCCCAGGAAGCGTCGTACTGCGCCTCCAAGGGTGCGGTCAACAACCTGACCCGCCAATTGGCCGTTGATTTCGCCCAGCACAAGATCAACGTCAACGCCGTGTGCCCAGGCTTTCTGGCCACTGCCATGGTGCGCCAGGAACTGGATAACCCGGAAATCAAGACCCTGCTCGAAGACCTGACCCCATGGCCGCGCATTGGCAACGTTGACGACGTGGCCAAGGCAGTGACCTTCCTGGCCTCGGAAGATGCGCAGTGGATGACCGGATCGCTGCTGACGGTGGATGGTGCTTACACCGCACAGTAAACAACGGTAGTAAAAAGGGGGGAGTGCCCGCAAGGCATTCCCCCCTTATTATTCCCGCTAGCGTTACGCCTCGGCTACGGCCGCCTCCGCGGCGCGTTCGGTGGCGGCGATGAAGCCGTCCACATCCGCGTCAGTCATCACGGTGGACAAGAACGCCTTGCCGGTCTTGGCAATGTGGTACCCCTCCAGCACCAGGTGGCGCTGCAGTCGGGTTACCCACTTGGCCTCTTCCTTGCTGGAATAACCGGAGCGGTAATCATGGATCTCGCGCTGGTGCCCAAATACCATGAACATCGACGAGAAACCGGTCACCTGCCCTGGGAACCCTGTGCTGGCAAAGGCCTGGGTCACGCCAGCACGCAGACGGTCACCCAGCACGTCCATGCGGTCGGATTCGGCCTGGGTGTACAGGTCCAGGGCAACCTTGCCAGCGGTCATGGTGATCGGATTGGCGGTGAACGTGCCGCTCCACGGCAACAGCGGCTTGCCCTCGCGGTGGTCGAACACTTGCATGAACTTGCGTGAACCCGCCACCGCGCCCACCGGGAAGCCGCCGCCGATGATCTTCGCCAGCACAGTCAGGTCCGGCTTGATGTTGAAGCGCGTCTGCGCGCCGCCGCTGTGCACGCGGAAGGTGATCACTTCGTCGAGGATGAACACGGCGCCGATTTCGGTGGCAACCCGGCGGATCATGCCGATGAATTCCTCGGTGACCGGCACGAAGCCGAAGTAGCTAGGTGCCGGGTCAATCAGGATGGCCGCAATGGCATCGCGGTTGGCGAGGATGATGCGTTCGGCCGCCTCGACGTCGTTGTAGGGAATCACCACCACATCGTTCTTGACGCCCTCAGGCACGCCCTTGGAATAACCCGTGGAGGTAGGGTCAACGCCCCAGTTCTCGGGCGAGGAGTCCAGGCTCACTTCGGCGTAGTCGTAGGAGCCGTGGTAAACACCTTCGCACTTGACGATCTTCGAACGCCCGGTGAGTGCACGCGCTGCCTTGATGGCGCACATCACCGCTTCGGTACCGGAGTTGGAAAAGCGAATCCATTCAAAGCTTTCGGCGCGGGCGCAGATGGTCTCGGCCAACACTACTTCAGGCTCGGTGGGCAGGGTGAAAGCCGTACCCTTGGTGACCTGCTCCTGAATGGCGGCAACGATGGCCGGGTGCGCGTGGCCGTGAATCAGCGACGCAAAGTTGTTCAGCAGGTCCAGCCGACGAGTGCCATCTACGTCAGTCACGTAGGCACCCGAGCCGCTGCCGGCATAGACAGGGAACGGTTCCTGCCACGGCAGGATACGCGTGATGCCGCCGGGCATGACCTTGCTGGCGCGGTCGTACAGGGCTTTGGATTGACTGTGGTTTTCGGGCCATTTGGCAGACATGGGGGTTCCTTGAAAAGGCAGTAGGCTGAAATCAGAGGTGACGCTTGAACCATTCGACGGCGGCAGTGCTGGAGGCCTCGAACTCGCTCAGGTAAGGGTCGAAGTGGCCGCAGTTCAGCAGCACCAGATTTTTCGGTTGCAATGCAGCCTCATAGGCTTTGAGGGCCGCGTCCGGCACAGTGACGGTATCTTTAAGCGCCACGATCATCTGCAACGGCGTGGGGCTGATGCGGTCCACTGCGTAGCCAGGTTCGTACTCGTTGAGCATCTCAATGCTCTTGAGAGTGACCTCGTTGCGCCAGGCCGGGGCCACATTGCGCTGGCTGCCGGTGAAGAAGTCGAAGCAGTCCTGGCCGGGCAGCGCACAGTCGGATTTCGGGTCTTCGTTGACTACTTCCATCACCAGCGCCTGGTTGCCGGCATAGCGCGCGGCGCGATCGGCCTCGAAGGCCTCGATCAAGCCAGGCATCAGGTCTGGGCGCACCGCCATGCGCACGTCAGCCGAGCCGCTGATGGCGGGCACCTGCGACGACACGCATTTGACCCGGCGGTCGAAGGCCGCCACTTGCAGCACGTGGCCGCCACTGTAGCTGGAGCCCCAGATACCGATCCGCGAGGCATCGACATTGTCCAGACTGCTGACGTAGGTGATCGCGTCGCGGTAGTCACGCACCTGCAACAGCGGGTCGGCCTCCTGGCGGGGCTGGCCGTCGCTGGCGCCAAAGTTACGGTTGTCGTACACCATCACGGCAAACCCCTGAGCGGCAAACAGCTCGGCGTAGCGGTCCAGGTACTGTTCTTTCACGGCTGTGAAGCCATGGGCCATGACGATTGCCGGATGGCGATCGGCGGCATTTTGCGGGGTGAACAGCCAGCCCTTCAAAGTCAGGCCATCGGTGGTCTTGAAGCTGATATCGGTACGCATGACGTCTCCTGCCAAGCCAGATTTTGCTGCCGCATATGCAGCGCTTGGGCCAATAGTGGCTGGGGATCGAGGGCAGGCACAGGTGCACAGTGGCCAAACTCCTGTGGTTGGAAGCCACGCGCTGGCATGGCCACGAAAGCGCGCATATTTGGCCCCCGCCCACCTGTTTGGGGATGCCCGTGCTGCCTATGATCCGGCCATGCTCCAGGCACTTCCCCGGAGCGCCAACAGTCCCGATACACTGGAGAACACCATGCTCGCCACTGCAATCAATGCCTCTGCCAAAATCACCGAAGTCCCAGCCGGCACGGCACCCGAGATAGTCAAGCGCATCATCGACGAGGAAGGTGGCGTTATCATCAAGGGCCTGTTCAAGGCCCAGGTCGATCGCTTCAACGCTGACATGGACGACATCGTCGCTGGTTGGGCCGCAGGCTACGATGGACCTGAGTGGATGAAGGAGTTCGCGGGCAAGAAGACCAAGCGCATTACCCAACTGATTCGCCGTAGCAAGACCTTCCGCGAGGAAATGCTGGACCACGAGATCATGCTGTCGTATGTCGACACCCTGATGCTCGACACCAGCGACGCCTATTGGATGAACGCTGCGCAGATCATCGAGATCCAGCCGGGCGAGAAGCAGCAGTTCCTGCACCGCGATTTGGAAAACTATCCAGTGTTCCGCAACCTGGGGCCTGCTGGGCCAGAAGTAATGTGCAACTGCCTGGTGGCATTGTCAGAATACACCGAGGAAATGGGCGCCACCCGCATCATCCCCGGCAGCCATGCCTGGCCGGACTTCAATGACCGCGACCGCATCGAGCAAACCCCGACCATCCCTGCCGTAATGGAAAAAGGCGACGCCATTCTCTACTCCGGCAAACTGGTGCATGGTGGCGGCGCCAATGTCTCCAACCGTCCTCGCCGTGCGCTTGCCCTGGCTTTCTGTCCGGGTTGGCTAGTGCCAGAGGAGGCCTACCCGTTCGCCGTGCCGCTGGAAATGGCACGTACCTTGAGTAAGCGCGGCCAGCAACTGACCGGCTTCCGTTCCATGCATAACCAGAAATTGGGCGGCGGCACCCTGTGGAGCCTGGACTACGTAGAGCTGGCCAAAGTCCTGGAACTGGACAACTAACCTATAGCCGCTGCCACCAGGCTGCGCGGGCCCCTGAGCACACTGGAAATTTTCAGCGAGGCACAGGGCCTGCGCAGCCTGCGGCAGCGGCTACAACGTCGTACCTGACGTAGGGATGCCCTGTCATGCCGCTCAATCCGCTGGCCCAGAAAGACATCAATTACCACCTGCACTCCTACACCGACGCCCGCGCCCATCAGGAAAAAGGCCCGCTAATCATCGAACGTGGCGAGGGCGTGTTCGTCATCGACGACCACGGCAATCGCTACCTGGAAGCAATGGCCGGGCTGTGGAGCACCGCCCTGGGTTTCAACGAACAGCGCCTGGTGGACGCCGCCCACCGGCAGTTGCAAACCCTGCCCTTCTACCACACCTTCAGCCATAAATCGCACCCGGCTAGCATCGCCCTGGCCGAGAAGCTGATTACCCTGGCGCCAGTACCGATGAGCAAGGTTTACTTCACCAACTCCGGCTCGGAAGCCAACGATGTGCTGGTCAAACTGGTGTGGTACCGAAACAACGCCATCGGCCAGCCGCTGCGCAAGAAATTCATCAGCCGCCTGGGCGCTTACCACGGCGTCACGGGCCTGAGCGCCAGCCTTACAGGCCTGGCCTCGGTTCACCAGGGTTTCGACCTGCCCCTCCCCGGCTTCCTGCATGTCAGCACCCCGCACTTTTACCGCCACGGCCTGCCCGGGGAAACCGAGGAGCGGTTCGCCGACCGCCTGGCCGCCGAGCTTGAGGCGCTGATCAACCACGAAGGGGCCCACACCATCGCCGCCTTCGTCGCGGAACCGTTGATGGGCGCCGGCGGCGTCATCGTGCCGCCGCGCACCTACTGGGAAAAAATCCAGCGAGTGTGTCGCCGTCATGACGTGCTGATCATCGCCGACGAGGTGATATGCGGCTTCGGCCGTACCGGCAAGCTGTTCGGCTGCGAAACCTTTGGCATCGTGCCGGACGCGATGGTGCTGTCCAAGCAGCTGTCGTCGTCCTACCAACCCATCGCCGCGGTGCTGATCAACGAAGCGCTGTACCACGGCATTGCCGACCAGAGCCACGAGCTGGGCGCGTTGGGCACTGGGTTCACCGCCAGCGGCCACCCGGTGGCAGCCGCGGTGGCGTTGGAGAACCTGCGCATCATCGAAGCAGACCAACTGGTGGCGCATGCCGAGCGGATCGGTGCCCTGCTGCATGAAGGCCTGGCAGCCCTGCGCGCGCACCCGCTGGTAGGCGAAGTGCGCGGCTGTGGGCTGATCGCGGGTGTTGAACTAGTGGCCAACCCCATCAGCAAGGCCCCGTTCGAATCCGTGGGGCGCCTGGGCAAATACTTCACCGCGCAGGCCCAAGCCAATGGCCTGATCGTGCGAGGTATCGGCGACACCGTGGCGCTGTGCCCGCCGCTGATCATCAACGAGGCAGAAATCAACTTGCTGCTGGAGCGCTTCATCCTGACGCTTGAGCAAACCCGTGCCTGGGCCAATGTCGCCAACTGACCCGGCAAGCAAGCCCAGTATCCAGTCACGCCAACGACTCGGCCTGAATGTAGCCCCGAACGGCGTAGAAGCTGGGCTCAAACGACTCCGCCAGCCCGGCGGCCTGCGCGGTGGACTTGCGCACCGAGACCGGTTGCCAAAAGGTGTATGAAGGGGTGGCCGCACGCTTCGGGCGCTGCGACATCCTGGTGAATTCGGCGGGTGCTACGCGTGCCGGGGCCTTTCTCGAATGACCCGCAGACGCCTGGCAAGATGGCTTTGCGTTGAAGTTTTGCGGCTGCGTGAATCTGTGCCGGCTGTTCTGGCCGCTGCTGCGTGCTGCGGGTGGCCATGTGGTCAACATCATCGGCGGTGCGGCACGTACCCCCGATCCGGGGTTCCTGATCGGAGACTTGGCCAATGGCGCCATGCACAATTTCACCAAGGGGCTGTCCGGTCAAGGGAAGCTGGAAGGAGTGAACGTGAACGCCATTCTTCCTGGTTTGACCGAAACCGACCGGATTGAACAGCTGTTCCAGCAACGAGCCGCCGCCAGCGGCAAAAACGGTCGATCTGGAGCGCGCGGCACAGGTCGAACGGGAAGGCCTGGTGCGCCTGGGTAAACCCGAGGACGTGGCGCAGTTGGCGGTGGTTCTTTGCGGTGAACAGTCACGCCATATTCAAGGCACTGCGATCGCTGTCGACGGCGGTGGCACCCCAGGTGTCTATTGAGTCCGGACGGTGCCTCACGCCTTGCCAGAGATGGCAGGAGCTCGGCCACTCCAAGCACCGCGGGCGCGCCTGCCCCTATCAGTACAGATGGCCAATGCTGTCCCGAAGCAGGCTGAGGACGCAATACCTGTCATGCCCCTAGGTTTTCAGGACGGCCTAAATGACTTCATTTTCCAAGCCGTACCAAAGCTGCGACCTGGTTAAATCAACGAAGCGCTGCTCGTCCTCGATGAGTTCCTTGAGGGCTAACCGCCCTTCGGGTGTAGCCCGTGCGGCCAGGTGCGCGTCCAGGTCATCCCACCACAGTTCAGCGCACCCATCAAAGTCAGCCCTCTCGGTGCCTCTGCTTCGCTGCAAAGCAGTCTGGGCCACCGAGTCAGGTAGTGGGCTGGTCTGGACGTACTTTCGGATTCCCAATAGCGCCGCATGCCTGCGCACCAGCGGCGCGTGTCGATTTCGCCAGTGCTCATCGAACGCCTCTCGCGTCAGGTTGGATTGACGTTTCACACACATGATCAGCTTTAGCACCGATTTACCCTCACTTGTCTGGAAGGCCCTGATTTTGTAGTGTGACAGTACTGTCAGAGTCAAGGACTGCCATGAAGATCGGAGCGCTCGCCTCGCTCACCGGTGTCAGTATTCGCATGCTGCGCTATTACGAACAGGAAGGACTGCTCAAGCCCCAGCGGGCAGCGTCCGGATATCGCCTTTACGGGGCTGCGGAGGTAAAACTCATTGAAGCGATCATGTTGCTGAATGACGCCGGTCTCACGCTGTCTACAATCAAAGACGTGCTCGAATGCGCCCCGGCAGTGACAGCTGCTTCAGCTCCTCTGTGCGACATATTGAGGGACCGAATCTGGCAGCAAGTTGCAGTACTTGATCAAAAAGCCGAGGCTCTTGAACGAAGCCGCGAAATGCTGATCAGCCTGCTCGGCCCTGGGCGCATGGCATGACCACTTCCGGTGGTGTCTGACGTGGCATTCGAGCCTGATCTGAAACCCTTGGAGCATAAAAGGGAGGCCGCGTAGAAGGGTTAACTGCAACAAGCACCTCCAGAGGCTTCTCCCGAGTACAGGAAACGCGCAATGATCCCTAGGAGCTCGCACGCCAGCTCCCATGCCTCAACCGACCTCCCCTGAGTCCTACACAGAATTCAACACACCGTGAGGGAGTGTCCCCAGCAGAAATGCACCAGATGAATTTCCTGGCATTTGTGGACAACCGACTTGCAGTTGATCGCCTGGCACCTCTGGAATTCTGCTACGGGCGATAACTCAGTAGCCTGCTAATTAAATTCTATTCATAAACTGGGTCCCATGCGCGTGACGCGTACAATGCGCACCAGAGTAGCTCACTCGCTGTGTCCGTTATTCAACGCGCCTCACGATTTTCAACCCGAGATTGAGTTGCCCGGCATCGGCCACACGGAGGTACAGGCGAACTCATCTTCAGACCTGATGCGCACCGAAATTCAAAATGCCGAGCCCATTTTGAAAGCGTTGGACGCAAGGCTCGAGGCGGTTGAATTCGACCCGCTTTTGGCATCCAGTGTGGATGCCGCATCTGCTGAGGTCGTTCAGGCTATCGATGAGTTGTTGGCGCCGTTCAGAAGTAATCCGATCCTTGGCCCGCCGGCCATGGACCTGAAGCGCCAGTACCTGGAGACGATTCAGTATCAAGTGCTGGAAGCCAAAGCACACGCGGTCGTTAACAACACCCACTGGCGACCATCTATCTGATGCGCTGGAGCGCCTGTCAAGGCCGGCCTCGGTTAGGACATAATGGAGTATTGAATGAACATAAAGATTGAAGTGAGCGAGAATGGCCGTCAGTGCAAAGTGTGGCTTGACGACCACGGTGTCTCATTTTCGGACGTCAAAAGTGCCGAAGCCTACGCAATCAAGCTTAAAGAAAGACTAGATGCAAAACCCGAAGCGTTCACTCAGCCCGGCTCCCGTTAGAGACTGGTTGTATCAACCAACCTCTTTAATCCAACCGACCGACAAACCAACATCAGCCAGAAGCGTACAAAAATGGACGCTTCCATCTGTGCAGTACCTGGCTTGGCCAACAGCAGACATTCAGGGCCTGAGTGCCACTTCTATCCCACAGGCGCCCACCCAAGGCATACCGGCCCAGGAAAGAGCAGCATCAACAGCCACCCTGCCCCAAAAAGCCCGATTCCGAACGTTAGATGAGCTATGACACCTCTGCGCCTTGCCACATTCGGTGCCGCTGTCTTCGACGCGGCGATGCCAAAACCGAACATAGGCTGCATGATGAAGAAAGGTGCCATCACACTGATCAAGCCGGTCACCAACGCGGGCATAAGGGAGGGGTTACAGATCCAGGCAAGCCCTTGGGCACCGATGAGCACCATCGCAAGACGCTGCCAATAATGAAATAGAACACCCAGCCAACCAGGCGCTCATTCCGGACACGTTGCGCAGTCACGATCGAGGCATGACGAAACCGCCCATGTACCATATGGCCCAACCAACGACCGACGAGCCTATAGTCAATCGACGCCAAGCCAAATACCCGCGTTTGAATAAAGGCCGATACGTCCATAATCAGCGTGGGTTCCGTTCCAACGAACAGAATGCCCAGTGCCGTCTCACCTACTCCCATGATATTTCCCCTTGCCTTCAGCCTGTTTTGGCGGTTTGATCCTGGCAGTCTGCAAGCTAAAGTCGACTTGAAGTCAAGCATGAAAGAGATGGATATCGGTGAAATGGCACGACGTTCCGGTCTGCCGTCTTCAACCCTGCGGTATTACGAAGAAAAAGGGCTTATCTGCTCGATAGGTCGTCGTGGCCTGAGCCGCGCATACCGGCTGCTCTGGAAGTCAGCCAGGGGGTTCGCGCGGAAGTAATGTGGTTAGACAGTCCACCATACGCTGGATAAGAGGGTCAGTCACCTGCTTGACAGAAGGGATGGGAGGAATAACCGGATGTTGGTGTAGATCCTCAAAGTCTTCGACCTGCTTCTTCACTTCAATTTCAATACTGTTATCAGCCTTCGTCGTGGCCACGGCAATAAAACCGTTATCCAGTGGATGGACGTATTCACCCGCCTGCACCCCCGGATAGTTAACGGCAGGCTGAAAATCACCCCAGACCGCTATCAGCCTGACCGAGGCGTCAATCCACGGCCGAGCATCCGGAACGAGCAGCCCATACAGGTTAATCAAAATAATGCCGCTTAACAGCGCGCCCACCGAATGCCCCTGCACATCGGTGAAGCTGAGCTTGGCTGGCGCTACAGTGTCCCACGCTTTGCGCAGGTACGGCAGCAGGTTGAAAATGTTCAACAGGCTCGCAATGACAGACAGCGGAATCAATAACAATGATCCTAGCCCTACACCGATCAACAGCACCAAGCCAAACAGGCAAAACAGGAAGGCCCCCAAGAGAATCCAGGCAGGAATATAGAAGGCAAGCACGAGAAATCCGACCGTGATATCAAACGATTGTGGTGGCAACCCCAGTGCGCCCGCTACAACCCATCTGGAAATGACGGTGGATATCAACAGCACCAATAGATGCAGCAGAATAACGGGCATTTTGGCAAACGGCTTATCCCATACAGAAATAAACCAGCGGTATAGACGCAAGCACACAAACACAAAGCCCG
Source organism: Pseudomonas sp. GYB4201 (assembly GCF_056312595.1). NCBI lineage: Bacteria > Pseudomonadati > Pseudomonadota > Gammaproteobacteria > Pseudomonadales > Pseudomonadaceae > Pseudomonas > Pseudomonas sp. GYB4201. The sequence goes on from NZ_JBWGIG010000003.1 coordinate 146,542, forward strand.
CGACAAACCCTATGGACGCAATTAAAATAGCGTTATTTAGTACTGAAAACCCCATGAACGCTGACAAGAACGCTCCAAGCACTGTGACAATGACGGAAAAACTGTAAAAACGCCCCGACCAGGTCATCGCCCGAAACTTGACCTTCAACTGCTCAACCTCCACCATCTTTTCCCTCCAATTTTTCAGCACTCTTATCTAAATCCGTTGGCTATTCGCAGGCATTCTGCCCCGAGCCTCGTTAGCCCTTGAAGTGGCAGGGCTTTTGCTAAAGTAGCACCTCAGCCTCAACGAGCCGGATATCGTGAAACTCCACCAAATCAAAGCCCTGGTCGCCATCAATCAATGCGGCAGTATCAATGAAGCGTCGCAAGTGCTGCACGTCACCCAACCAGCCCTGAGCCGCGCCATCAAGGAACTGGAACAGGAGCTGGGACTGACCCTGCTGCAACGTTCCTACAAGGGCATGTCGCTGACCGAGGAAGGAAGACGTGTGATCCGCCATGCACAGATGATGGTGGAGAGCATGCGGCGGCTGCAGGTGGAGGTCGATAACATCCACGACGTGGCCGTGGGCGAAGTGTCAGTCGGCGTGACCTCGCTGACGGCCATGCTGCCGGGGTTCGAGGCCTGCCTGAACGCGTTCCGCACCCGCAACCCCAGGGTGCGGCTCAAGATCGTCGAACAGCGCCCCAGCGTCATCGTGCAGCGCGTGCGCGACGGGACCCTGGACTTCGCCCTGACGTCGCAGCAGAACACCCAGCGCCTGAACCTGGATTGGGAAGCGGTGCAGCGCATCAAGGGCTCGGTGGTGTGCAGCGCCGACAACCCCTTGCGCCATGCACGGTCCCTGCGGCAGCTGCAGCACGCGCACTGGATCAGCCTGGATGAAGTGGATGACCGCTCTTCGCAGTTCTATCAGATGTTCGAGGTGAACGACATCCACACCCCACAGCGGGTGACCGAGTGCACGGCGGTGCTGCTGGCGCTGAACCTGGTGAAGAGCGCCGACGCCTTCATGACCCTCAGCCGGGTGGCCACTGCCGCTACCTCGGCGCAAAGTATCCACGACCTGGTATGGGTGGATGTTGATGAACTGGTCCCCGACTATCCGATTTACCTGGTATGCGTGGATCGGCACTCGCTGACTTCGCCCGCGAAGGATTTCTTTCTGAGCCTGAAAACCAGGCTGGCGGCGGAGGCCAGCCCGGAGTAACGCTGCGCGATCGCTGGACATCGTGGGCACCACGACGCAGCCTTCGGCAGCTGCTACAGGGGCGCGGTTGGATTTTAGAAATGGTAATACGTGCCGATGGCCAGGTTCTGGGGGTCATCGCCTGCCTCGTTCATTCGGATACCGGCGTAGGTAACCGATGAGTTGGGCTGGTTGCTGATGAAACCGATCCGGCCATAGACGGCCCAGTTGGGCTTGAGGAAGTGGTCGTAGCCCAACATCACGCCAAAGGCATCCTTGTCACCGAACTCGATCTCGCGCTTGACCACTGACAGCCGCGCCACGTCGGCCTTGCCGACCGGGGCAGAGAAGCCTGCCGACCAGGCGGTCATGCTGGGTGTGCCGCTGTAGTCCACGTCCTGGCGTTGCCAGCTGAGGCTGGCAGCCACCGGCCCGAAGTCATAGAAGGCCGACGCCGCCTTGATGTAGTTGTGGGTCTGGCGCTCGGTGCCGTCGTCATTCCAGGGGTCGCTGAGGTAATCGTTGTAGGACGCCAACAGAATCCACTTGGCATCGCTGTACTGCACGCTCATGCCTTTGCCGCGCACGGTACTGCCGGTGCTGGCAGCGTCATTGAAGCCAAAGCTGACCGCGGTGCCGACGCTGAATCCGCCGAACTTGGGCGTGGTGTAAGCCAGGGTATGCTTGGGGCGCAGGTCCAGGTAGTACGAGCCTTTGCCTGACGGCGGCGCCGTCAGGTAGGTATAGGGCGAGCCGTACACCGCCAGGAAGGGGTCGGCGAACGTGGGCGGCCCCATGCCGTAGGTCTTGCCGAACTCCAGCTTCCCGTATTGCCGCGAGCGCAGGGCCACGGTGGCCAGCCGCAAGGTGCCTACCTCTTTCCAGTGCTGGTCCAGGGAGTCGCCGTTAAGGTTGAAGCCTTCCTCCACGTCCGCCTCGAACACCGTGTCGGGGTTGATGGCCTTGCGCATGTACAGGCCAAGCTTGTTGGTCCAGGCGCCACCGCCCGCCAGGCGGTAGCCCGAGAAGTGGCCCGAATCCTGGTAGCTGACGAAGGCGTCCAGGGTGCCGTAGACCTTTAGCTTGTCGTCGTAGCCCTTGTCGACGTTGTAGTAGCCGAAACCGGGCGCAATGCGGGCGATGGCTGGAAAGCCGTCGGCCTGGGCTGCCAGCGGCAAACCGATGCCCAACACAAGTGACGCCATGGATGTTGCACACACGGGGGACCTGCTCATGCCAACGCTCCTGATACCAAAGGAAGAGGTGGCACCAGCGTTCCTTAAATTAAAAGCCAGCGGAAATTACCCTTGTGATAACGCTATGCCGTTTGGTTAAAACGTTTCCCGCAATCAGCCGGGCTTCAGCGGCCATGGAGCAGCCGTGAGCGGCACTTTCACCCGCCCTGCTGTGCCAACGGCTCCATATCACAACGTGAACGGCTACCTTTCGGTGCAGCAACCCCTGCTAGGGAAGTACCCTGCACTGCCATGAGGCAATTACACCTACCCGTCGCCTGCCAGCTATGCCGAATAGTTAACTTACTGCAAAACCGCTAAGTGATTCGTTGTCCCTGTTATTCGATAGTGCTCATCATCACGCATACCCCTTGGGAGACAGTCATGAGCACCCTGCATTCGGACACCCCACTGACAGCCGCCGTGCGTCAGCCTGATCGCATCACACGGGGGGCGCGCAAAGCGACCCTGGCCTGCGCGCTGGGCAATGCCCTGGAGATGTATGACTTCACCATCTACAGCTTCTTCGCCGTCATCATCGCCAAAAACTTTTTCCCCGCCCAATCGCCGATCGCCTCGTTGCTGATGTCGCTGACTGCCTTCGGCGCAGGCTTCCTGATGCGGCCGGTAGGCGCCCTGGTTATAGGCCGGCTGGCCGACCGCAAGGGCCGCAAGGCAGCCTTGAGCCTGACCATCTTCCTCATGACCCTGGGCACCGCCTTGATCGCCTTCGCCCCAAGCTACCAACAGATGGGCGTGTTCGGCACCTTGATGCTGGTGGCCGGGCGCTTGACTCAGGGCTTTTCCGCGGGCGGCGAAATAGGCACGTCCTCGGTGATGCTGATGGAGTCGACCTCCACCGCCAACCGCTGCCGCAACGTCAGCTGGCAGTCCGCCAGCCAGGGGTATGCCGCCCTCGTCGGTGCCAGCGTCGGTTTGCTGTTGACCAGCGTACTCAGCCCCGAACAGCTGGATAACTGGGGCTGGCGGTTGCCGTTCACCCTGGGCCTGCTGATTGGCCCGGTGGGCTGGTACATTCGCCGCTGCGTGCCCGAGACCTTCGAGCCCACGCCACAGGTCAAACAGCACTGGCGCCAGGCCATTGATGTGCGCAACATCGTCCTGTCCTCCGGCCTGCTGGCCAGCGGCACCATCGGCATGTACCTGTTCATCTTCTACATGCCCTCCTACCTCATCACCACCCTGCACTACCCACAACGCAGCGCGCTAGCCATTGCCTGCGTGGCCAGCGCCTGCCTGGCGGTGATTTCCCCTATCGCCGCGCGTTATGCCGATCGTCACCAGATGCGCAAGAAACTCCTGGCCTGGACCATTACCCTGCCGGTGCTGGCCGCCTGGCCTGCGCTGTACCTGTTGTCGCACACCACTAACCTCTACGCCGCCATGCTGATCGTCGCGCTGCTGGTACTGCCCGGCTGCGTGGGCTGCGGCGCGTTCCTGGCCATCATCATGGAAGCCTTCGCCAAGCATCAGCGTGGGTTGGGCATGTCGGTGAGCTACAGCATCGGCGTGACCCTGTTCGGTGGTTTCTCGCCCCTGATTGCCGCCTGGCTGACCTCAACCCTCAATGACCCACTGGCCCCAGCGTTCTATTTGCTGGCCGGTGGCGCCGTGAGCCTTGTTTGCCTGAAATTGTTCCCTGAAAACACTGGAAGAGCCTGACCGATGAATATTCAAGCCAAACACACCGCTGCTGAATACGACGTTGACAGTTTCATTGCCATTCGCCACCAGATCCATGCTGCGCCGGAGCTGGGGCTCGATACCCCGGCCACTGCCGAACTGGTCAGCTCGCTGCTGGAACAGTGGGGGTACAATGTACACCGTGGCATCGGCGGCCATGGCGTGGTGGGCGTGCTGAAGAAAGGCGACGGCCAACGCCGCATCGGCCTGCGCGCTGACATGGACGCCCTGCCCATGCAAGAGAAAAACCCCTTTGCCCACGCCAGCAAGATCCCCAACCGCATGCACGCCTGCGGCCATGACGGTCATACCGCGATTCTGCTGGCTGCCGCCCACCGACTCGCCACCAGTACCGACTTCGACGGCACCCTAAACCTGATTTTCCAGCCAGACGAAGAAGGCCTGTGCGGCGCCAAGGCGATGATGGATGACGGCCTGTTCACCCGCTTCCCGTGCGACGCCATTTTCGCCCTGCACAACATGCCTGGCTACCCGGTGGGCACCGCGGTGATTCAACCCGGCCCGAACATGGCCTCCTCGGAGCGCGTAAGCATTACCGTCACCGGCAAAGGCGGCCACGGCGCCATGCCGGAGCTGTCCATCGACCCGGTGCCGGTGGTGGCCAGCCTGATCAACGCGATTCAGACCATTAAGTCGCGCAACCTGGCGCCTGAGGAATTCGCGGTAATCAGCATCGGCATGATCCAGGCCGGCAGCGTGTACAACATCATCCCCAACGAAGCCTCGATGCTGATCAGCGTGCGCACCGATACCCTGGACACCCAGGCCAAGATCAACCAGCGGCTAGAAGAAATAGTGCAGGGCCACGAAGCCCTGTTCAATGTCAGCATTGATATGGAATTCACTCCGCTGGCCCCGGCACTGATCAACAGCGAGGCCGAAACCGCGTTCGTGCAAAAGAGCCTGGCGCCGCTGTTCGCAGACGGCAAGATCAATACCCGTGGGCGCAAGGTCATGGGCACCGAAGACTTCGCCTGGATGCTGACCCAGGTGCCGGGCTGCTATTTCATGCTGGGCAATGGCGAGGGCGAATTCCACGGCTGTTCGGTACACAACCCGCATTACGACTTCAATGACGAGTTGATCAGCCTGGGCACCCAGTGCTGGGAAAAGCTGGTGGGCGATTTTCTGCGTTGATCACTCGTAGCCCTGCCGAAGGCTGCGCGGTCCCGTATCCTCACTGAAGATATTCAGCGTCAGGGCCTGCGCAGCCCGCCGGCAGCGGCTGCAGCCGCCAGGCCACGTCCGCGGGCACACCGCCTTGGCAGGTGTAATGCTTGAGCCCCGGACGGTTCTTCCAAAAACCTACCACGACAACACCTGCTTCCCGACGTCACGCCGCAGCCTCGCTACGTCAATCAACGCCAACAGCCCGATCACCGCAATCCCCACGAACGCCCAGCGAAAATTGCTGACCTGAAGGCATCGCCGTTACCCTGCACTTTCATCGCCAACTGCAACAGCAATGCCGAAGCCACCATCCCCAGCGCCATGCCCAGCTGGGGAACAGGATGAACAAGGTAGACGCAAACGGCGATGGTGAAATTGTTCAAGGCACACGCGTGAATGGCTTACTCAATGGCCGCCAGCGCGTCCGCCACCACCTTCAAATCAAGCTCCCCGTCGGGAGTGCTGACGGCCACCGAACCAATCACCACGCCGTTGTGACGAATAGGCTCGCCCCCCGGCAGTGGCGCCATGCCGGGTACTGCCACGGTCACCAGCTTGTTCTGGTTGAGCATCTTGTAGAAGGTGTTGGTGGTTTCCTGGAACCGCGCCGCTGTCCTCACTTTGGCTTCGGCCGACTCCAGGCAATCGGGGGCCGAGCCTTCCTGACGCTGCATGAACAGCAATTGGCCGTCAGCATCGGCCACGGCAATGCAGCCCTTAGTGTGGTTCAGCGCCATGGACTTCTTCGCCGCGTCGACGATCTTCTGCACGTCGCTGTCCTGCAGCACCGGTACGTTGGTGATGGCGCTGGCCTGGGTGGCGAAGCCGGTGAGCAGGAGCGCAGCGGCCAGGGCTGCGGCGGTTTTTTTACACAGTGTTTTCATGGTCATCTCTTTCTAATCGATACGGTAACGTGTCACCGGGTGCAACGCGCAGGATCGTAAAGCAGTCACATCTGGCTGCATTTAAATAATTGACGGGTTTACGTCAGTGCGGCGCGGTTGGTGCAGCAGCGCACCAGCCATCCAGGCAGCACGCCTTTGGAAAGCAGCCAACCATCGATGGAAAACTTCCCCGCCCCCGTCATCATCACGGAGCCAAACACCACCAGCAGCATCATCACGTATTCCCAGCCACCGCCGCCCGGCGATGCCCAGGCGTACCCACGCGTCCACTCGCCGCCAAAGCCCAGGGTGGCGACCAGGAAATAAACCACGCTGAGCAGTGCACCCGCCCGGGCGAACAGACCCAGGCCAACGCTGATGGCCGAGGCCAGTTCGATCAGCCCGCCCAGCACCACGAACAACCCGGCGCCGTGGGTGATGCCAAACCCTTGGAAACCGTGCTCCAGGGTGTGGAACGAGCCCAGCCCGGCAAACAGTTTTTCCGTGGCATGGCCCAGCTCGTTCAAGCCGAAATACAGGCGCACCAGGGTCATCTGCCACAGCAGCGTCCCCAGCCAGGCGCCTTGCCGGGCTTGATTGCGACGCCAGTCACTGGCCAAGCAGTCCATGAACTGCAGCACTAGCACCACGGTGGCCAGGCTTGCCACCCACATCAACACCAGCGCGCCATTCATGGCCGCCACACGCCAGGTGATGAGAAAGCCCAGCATGGAAATCAGGTAGCCCAGGGTGAACACCCGTGGGGTCAGCCACACCGCCGACACCAGCGCCAGGCCTGACCACAGGGCGGCCGACCAGGCGGCAAAATCGGGCAACGAGCCGTTGCCCCAACCACAGTAAAGCGCTGCAAGCCAAGTGGCCGCCAAGACAAGGCGGGCCAGGGTAGACGGCACGTGAGACGGTGCTAGCACGCAATAGTCGCCGGCGCTGATGCCGTCGACAATGCCAGCGACCAGAAGAGGTTTGTTCATGACTGCACCTGTTTAAATATCAGCCGACGATGGTCGCCCGACAGTGCTGTCAGACGACCGTTGGCTCAGTTGAAAGTAGCGGAGACGTCTTCGGCGAGCTTCTGCTCGGTCAGGTCGGTGTCACCACTGATACCGACACTGCCCACCACCGCGCCCCCGTGCTTGAGCACCACCCCGCCCACTGCCGGCAAGATGCCAGGAATGGTGCCTATGGCCAGGTTTTCCTTGCGGGCCAGGTCGTAAAAGGTGATGGTGTTGATGGCGAAACGGGCCGCCGAGGTCGCCTTGGCAATCGAGGCCTCCACACACCCTGCGTAGGCTCCCTGCATGCGCGTGAACGCCAGCAAGTGCCCATCGGCGTCAGTGACTGCGATACAGATTTTCATGTGCCGTTCAAGAGCCAGTTGAGTCGTTTTTTCCGCCAGTTGCAGGGCAGCAGCAGTCGAGACGTTGGGTTGGGAGACCACCGAATCGGCGGTTGCTGCGTGGGCCAACGTTGACAACAGCATGGCAAGGGTCAAGGCGGTGCCAGGTATTATTGTTTTCATGGTCAAGCATCTCTTTTGGTTTGGTAAAGCCGCGTCTATCGCCTGGAATACCAGCCAAGGCCGCGTTCCAGGCGCGGTGAATTACAGGACAATCGAGACCGAAACTACGAGGCCGCAGCAGGGACTTTCTCGCGGGAGCCCAGCGCCGGCGGCAACTGCACCTTGAAAATCTTGAACGGCAGTTGCAGCGCACTCTTGCCGCCCGGCCCGCGGTTGGCGGCCATGCGCGCGCTTTGCGGCACGGGGATGTACAGCTCGCGCTGGTGGGAGATGAACAGCGCATCCGGGTTCCACAGCCGCGGATCCTCGACCACCACGCGCAGGGCGCCGTCAGGTGCCAGCACGGTCACCCGCGGCTTGTCGTATTCGGCTAGGTACAGGTTGCCGGCGCTGTCCATCCCCGTACCCGTCAGGGGGCCAGTGTCGTAGACGAACTGTACCTGCGTGCCAAGGGCTTGCTCGCTCAGCCGGGCGTCACGCAGCCCAGCAGTGGGCACCCGCCACAACGGGCCGCTCAGGGCCTGGTAGTACAACCACTGGCCGTCGGGGCTGATCTCGATGGGGTCTGAATGCACCTGGTGGTCGCTGCCATCGGGCATCAGCAGCGGCTGGCCGTCCTCGCCGAAAGGTCGGCGCTCGGGCAGCATCTTGGTGGAGGGGTGATCGGCCAGGCGGCGCAACGAAGCGCCCGTGCGCAGGTTGATGACAATGATCGCCCCCAACCCCGAATCGGTCACGTAGGCATGCTCGCTGTCCAGCCGCAGGTCATTGAGGTTGGCCCCGGCCGGCAGCACATGTTCGGGCAGCGTAATGCTGCGCAACAGCTTGCCGGTGCGGGTGTCGAACTGCAGGATCTTTTGCGCCGTGTTGATGCCCTTGGGGCCGGCGTCCTCGCCCTGGTCGATGGCCCACAAGGTGTCGTCGTCGAAGATATGAATGGTGTTGATCTTCACCAGCGCCTGGGCACTGGGCTTGCCCGGCGCCCAGGCGTTCCAGTCGCCACCGGGAAATGGCTTCAGGCTGCCATCCTTCAGCACCTCGGCAATGGACGGGGTGCGCTCGAAGCCGGGCCAGCGCGGCAGGCCCACGAACAGGCGCCCGTCGGTGGTCAATGCCACGGCGTTGCACAACCAGTCCAGGCTGGCCACCTCGGTCAGCGGCTGGCCAGCGCGCAGCAACGCAGCGGCCTGGGCCAAGGGGCCATCGGCCAGGGCAAAGGCGCCGCCGGCGAGCAGCGAGGCGCGGCAGAAATGTCGTCGATTCAGCATCTTTTTTATTTTCCTTGTGGGATGAAACGTGAAATCAGCGTGCCGGCGCTGGCTGCAGCCCCTCCTCGGGCGGCGCGGTGGGCGCAGGCTCGTCGGGCCGCTGCAACGGGCCGACGATAAACAGGTAACTGACGAACGCCCCCGCCGCGTTCAGCGCCACGTAGATCAACGCGCCGTTGAACGAGCCCATGGCCTGCACCATGTAGCCGATCACCACCGGGGTGACGATGCCGGCGAGGCTGCCGAAGGTGTTGAAGATGGCGCCGTTCATGCCCGCGCTGCGCTTGGGCGACACGTCGGCGATAATTGCCCAGCCCAGGGCGCCCATGCCCTTGCCGAAGAACGCCAGGGTCATGAACAGCACCACCAGCAGGTCGGTCTGCACGTAGTTGCAGAGGATCATGCTCATGGACAGGGCCATGCCGATGAAGATCGGCAGCTTGCGCGCCAGGGTCAGCGACAGGCCCTTGCGCAGCATCAAGTCCGAGACCAGCCCACCGCTGATGCCACCGATGAAGCCGAAGATCGCCGGCACCGCCGCCAGCAGGCCGGCGTTGAGGATCGACAGGCCACGCTGCTGCACCAGGTACACCGGAAACCAGGTCAGGAAGAAAAACGTCAGGGTGCTGATGCAGAACTGCGCCAGGTAAATGCCCAGGAACATGCGCTGGCCCAACAAGGCCCGGGCGCTGGCCCAGGTCTGGCGCCAACCGTCCGCCTTGTCGGCCTGCGCAGGCTTTTCCCGCAGGCTGGCGCCGCCATTACGCAAGGTGTCCAGCTCCACCGCGCTCAAGGCCGGGTGCTCAACGGGCGCCTTGATGCGGGCAATGAACACGATGCCAATGGCCACCCCGGCCACGCCCATCACATAGAAAATCCACGGCCAGCCCCAACGGGTAGAGATCCACGCCAGCAGCGGCGTGAACACCACGGCGGCGAAGTACTGCGAGGCGTTGAAGATCGACGTCGCCGTGCCGCGCTCGGCGGTGGGGAACCACATCGAGACAATTTTACTGTTGGCCGGAAAGCACGGCGCCTCGGCCACCCCGACCAGGAAACGCAGGGCAAACACCGCGAAGAACGCTATGCCCACGGGCATCACCGCGACACTGCCAATCGCGGCCGTCAGCACGGACCAGGCGATGATCGCCACGCCCAGCACCTTGATGCTGCCAAAGCGGTCGATGGCCAGGCCGCCCGGCAACTGCAGCAGCATGTAGGCCCAGGCGAAGGCCGAGAACAGCCAGCCCATCTCGCCGTGCCTCAGGCCCAGTTCCTGGGACACGCTGGCCCCGGCCACCGACAGCGTGGCGCGGTCGCCCTGGTTGACCAGCATCATGATGAACAGCAGCGCGATCACTTCGTAGCGGCGGTGCTGGGCGATGAAACGGCGAAGAGAATCTATTTTTTTCATTGTGTTCTCGATCCCGGAAAGTAGAGGTCAGGTCAGCGGCGGGTTTCCCGGATGATGGCGTCGGGACGCTGCTTGACCTCGGGGCGCAGCGCAGTGCCCAACCCCGGCCGGGTAGGCGCGGCGGCGAAACCGGCGGTGATCTGCGGCAAATGGGTGACCAACTCGCCGTACCAGGTGGACAGCGACGCCCGCACCACTTCCTGCAGCACCGCCGTGGGCGCATGCAGGCCCAGTTGCAGGCCGGCGAACAGCGCGACCGGGCCGGTGCAGTCGTGGGGTGCCAACGGCTTGTTGTAGGCCTGGGCCAGGGCGGCTATCTTGCGTGCTTCGGTGAAGCCGCCGCACCACACCAGGTCCAGCATCAGGTAATCCAGGCTGCCGGCGTTGAGCAGGTCGCGGTAGGCCACGCTGCCGCCCAGGGTTTCGCTGGCGCAGATCGGCACCCGCGTTCGACGGCGCAGGTCGGCCAGGGCCTGGGCGTCGTCCATCTTGCACAACGGGTCTTCGACCCAATACACGTCGAATGCGTCCAGCGCCTGGCAGATGCGCAAGGCCGCCGCGCTATCCCACAGACTGTGCAGCTCGCACATGATCTCGATGCGATCACCCACCGCCGCGCGGATCTGGCGGAAGGCTTCGCAGCCCTGGCGTACCTCAGCCAGGCTAATGCTGTTGGCGCCGGCCTGGCGCGCGAAGCGGTCGAACGGCCAGATTTTCATGGCCGTGTAGCCCTCTTCCACCAGGCTCGCCGCCAGGGCACCGGCGTCGCGGCTGAAGGCCAACTGATCGTCATAAGGGCCCTGAGCCGCATCGGCGGCCGTAATCTCGCGGCGGGCGCCTTGTTGGGTGTTGAACTCATAGCCGGCGCAGGTGTTGTAGACACGGATGCTGTCGCGGCAGGCACCGCCCAGGGCTTCATGGATGGGGATGCCATGGCGTTGGCCTTTGAGATCCCATAGGGCAATATCCACGGCGCTGGCCGCACGGATCTCGGCGCTGGCGCTGTGGTAGCCGACATAAGGGGTGGTCAGCTCCAGGGAGATGGCTTCGATCTGCCGTGAATTACGACCGATCAGTCCAGGGGCGATCAGTTCATGCACTGCCGCCTCCACAGTGGCGGCGCCACGAAAGGTTTCGCCGAGGCCGATCAGGCCTTCGTCGGTTTCGATCTCAAGCCAGATCAGCTTGGGGCGTTGGGGCAGGCGCAGCGTTCTTACACAGGTGATGGTCGACATTTGTTGTTATCCCAAGACTGCTTCAGGGGTAATGGTATCGTTACCATTTGTGCTTTAAACGCTAGGGCGCGCGGATTTCAAATACAAGCGCAGAATTCGAAAGTGACGGGAAAACGTCAAAATGATGAGATCGCCGATGCGGTTTCCCGGAGGCACCGTGGCGCGCCCGGACGCCGCCTGGCGGCAGCTGCTACAGGTGGTTCGCGCGCCGTAGAGCGGCCGCCAGGCCGCGTCCGAATACAGCGCGGTGGGTCAGGCGGTGGTGCTGTCGCGCTGTATCAGGGTGAAACCGATGTCGGTTACCTGACCACCGCCGCCCTGCCCCTGCAAGCGATCCAGCAGCATCTGCGCCGCCGTCTCGCCCATCAGCGCGCCATCGATGCGCACCGTCGACAGCGCCGGAAAGGTGTGGGCAGCAAAGCTCATGTCGCCAAACCCCATCACCGCCAGTTGCTCCGGCACCCGGACGCCGCGCGCCGCTGCTTCGGTAAGCACGCCGTGGGCAATGGTGTCCGAGGTGCAGACCACCGCCAACGGCTCGGCGGGCGTCGGTGGCTGCTGCCACAACGCATCCAGGCCCATCCGCCCCATGGCCAGGGTCGGCGTGCCGGGGTAGATCTGCCGCCTTACCGCACTCACGCCCTGCTCGGCCAGCGCGCGGGTGAAACTTTCGGCGCGGCGCAGCCCGCGCGGGTCGTCCACCGCCAGCAGGGCGAACTGCCGGTAGCCCTGGGCGAACAACTGCAACGCCACGGCCCTGCCCGCCTGTTCATGGGAAAAGCCCACCAGCATGTCGATGGGCTCGGGCGTCAGGTCCCAGGTCTCCACCACCGGCACCCCCGCGGCACGCAGGCGGGTGCGGCTGGCCGGCGTGTGCAGCGTGCCGGTCAGGATAATCCCGTCGGGCCGGCGGCTGAGAATCACCTCCAGCAGCTCCTGTTCGTGCTCGCGCTCATAGCCCGACACCCCCAGCAGCACCTGGTAACCGGCCTGGGCGAGGCGGTCGTTGATGGCCTGGAAGGTGTCGGAAAAGATCGGGTTGGTGACCATCGGCATCACCACCGCCACCAGCCGGCTGCGGCTGGAGCGCAGTGCGCCGGCCAGGCGGTTCTGCACATAACCGGTCTGTTCGATGGCGCGCTGGACCTTGAGGCGCGTGGTGCTGCGCACGGTGTCGGGCTGGTTGAGGCAGCGCGACACGGTCATGGGCGCCACCCCCGCCAGCCGCGCCACGTCGCTGAGCGTCACCGCACCGCGAGGGGCGTCGTTATTGTCGGGTGGCAGGCCGGCCATGGTGTGCTCGCAGCAAGGGTGGTGGGCCCGATGCTACCAGTGCGCCTGGCCCAGGGCGAGGCCGATGGCGCGCGCAGGCCTTGAGGGGAAAGCGTCAAAGAGTTAGTGGCGTGGTGATATGCCGCACCCCTAGACTCGCCCGCCGTGGCTGTGCCAACCCGTCTAGGACGGGCCTTGCGTGCAGCCCCACCTGCAGCGGCGTACTGCACCGTGAGACCTGAGGATAGAGCACATGAAACGAAGAGAGGCCTTGATATCGCTCGTGCAGTTGACTGCCCTGGGCGTGGCCAGCAGCGCAGGCGCCAGCGTCATCAGTTCCCGCACACCGATGCCGGTAGGCACCCAGGCCGATGCCTTGCCCAGGTTGCCACGCAAAGGCGGCCTGGCCTACCTGACACCTGAGGAAGCCAAGGAGGTGGCGGCGATCTTCGACCGCCTGATCCCCGAGGACGAGCTTGGCATTGGCGCCAGTCAGGCGGGCTGCGTGGAATTTATCGACCGCGAACTGGCCGGCGCCTTTGGCCAGGCGGCCAGCGTCTACCGCCTGGGGCCGATCGTGCCCGGCACCCCCGAACAAGGCCCGCAGTTCAAGCAGACACCGGCCGAGCGCTACCGCAGCGGGCTCAAGGACCTGGGCGCGTATTGCCAGGCCCGCTACGGCAAGCCCTTCAGCGGCCTGGACGGCGACAGCCAGGACAGCCTGCTGCGCGACATGGAAAGCGGCGCGCTGAAGCTGCCCAATACCGGCACCGCCGAATTTTTTGCCCTGCTGCTGCAGAACGTGCGCGAAGGCTACCTCGCCGACCCGATGTACGGCGGCAACCGCGGCATGGTGGGCTGGAAGCTGATCGGCTTCCCCGGCGCACGCTATGACTATCGCCCCTACATCCAGAAAAAAGGCGTAGCGCTGAACCTGGAACCGGTGAGCCTGCTCGACCGCGCCTGACCTGTAGCCGCTGCCGAAGGCAGCGCTGGCCAGTGTGCACCCTGAGGATCTTCAGCGAGGTTCAGGGCCAGCGCAGCCGGGCGGCAGTGGCGACAACCCTCTCATTTCTGCCAGCCGGGCACGGCGCCCGGCTGCGCGCGACAAAGGATTGACCCATGGCAAACGCAAGACCCAAAGCAGACGTGGTAGTGATCGGCCTGGGCTGGTCCGGCTCGGTCATCGCCGAAGAGCTTGCCCGCGCAGGCCTCAAGGTCGTCGCCATCGAGCGCGGCGCCTGGCGCGACACCGCCACCGACTTCCCGCCGTCGGTGGACACCGACGAACTGCGCTGGTCCACCCGCAAGGAAATCCTCCAGCCGCCTAAGCTGGAGACCTACACCTTCCGCAACAACGCCTCGCAGCAGGCGCTGCCGGTGCGCGAGTGGAGCAACCTGACCCTGGGCTACAACGTGGGCGGCGCGGGCACCCACTGGGCGGCGGCGTCCTGGCGCTTCAACCCGTTCGACTTCCAGCCCTACAGCAAGACCGTGGAGCGTTACGGCAAGCAACAGCTGGTGCCCGGCCTGCAGGTGCAGGACTGGGGCATCACCTATGACGAACTGGAGCCCTTCTACGACCGCTTCGAGCGCATTGCCGGCACCAGCGGCCAGGCCGGCGTGATCAATGGCAAGGTGATCCCCGGCGGCAACCCCTTTGAAGGTTCGCGCAGCCGCGACTTCCCCACCCCACCCCTGGTGCCCAGCCGCTGGAACGACATTTTCACCCAGAAGACCACCGAGATGGGCCTGCACCCCTTCCCCGTGCCGGCCGGCACTATTTCGCGCGCCTACGTCAACGCCCTGGGCGTGCACATGGGGCCGTGCACCTACTGCGGGTACTGCCAGCTGTTCGGTTGCGGCAACTGGTCCAAGAGCAGCCCCAACGCCTGCGTGGTGCCAGCGCTGATGCGCCAGCCCACCTTCGAGGTGATGACCGACACCGAAGTGCTGCACATCAACAAGGCCGCCGACGGCAAGACCGCCACCGGCGTCAGCTTCGTGGGCAAGGACGGCGTGGTCGGCGAACAGCCGGCCGATATCGTCATTGTCGCCGCCTACCAGCTGGACAACGTGCGGCTGATGCTGCTGTCGGGCATCGGCAGGCCCTACGACCCGCGCACCAAACAAGGCGTGATCGGCCGCAATTACAGTTTCCAGACCCTGTCCTACGCCTACCTGTGGTTCGAGAACGAGCACCTGAACCCGTTCATCAACACCGGTTGCCTGGCCATCCAGGTCGACGACTTCAACGCCGACAACTTTGACCATTCAGGGCTGGGCTTCATCGGCGGTGCGGGCATTCAGTCGCTGTCCAACAACGGCCTGCCCATCGGCATGGCCGGGGTGCTGCCCAAGGGCGCGCCCGGCTGGGGCAAGGGCTGGAAAAAGGCCTTCCAGCACAGCTACCAGAACTGGGCCATGGTGCAGGGCCAGGGCACCAGCTATTCCCACGAAGACGCGTATTTCGACCTCGACCCGGTGTACAAGGACAACTTCGGCCGGCCGTTGATGCGCATGACCTTCGACTACAACCTCAACGACAAGCGTTCCGGCGAGTTCGTGCGGCAAAAGTGCGAGGCCATCGCCAAGGCGGTGGGGGGCACCCACATCGAGTCCTACAACTTTGCCGCCGACCACTACACACCGTTCCGCGCCAACGACTCGTCGCACACCATCGGCGGCGTGGTGATGGGCACCGACCCGAAAACCAGCGCCCTGAACCGCTACCAGCAGAGCTGGGACGTGCACAACGTGTTCGTGCTGGGCGCCTCGTCGTTCCCCAACAACGGCGGCTTCAACCCCACCGTGACCATCGGCGCCCTGGCGCTGTGGACGGCCAAGGCGATCAAGGAACAGTACCTGCAAAACCCCGGCCCCCTGGTTCAGGCATAAGGACGCTCACCGATGAAAACCAAAATCATTGCAGGGCTGGTGATAGTTGCCGTGGCCGGTGTGGGCACGGCGCTGTACCTGAACGGCAGCACCCGTGCCGACGATGTCGCCGACAACCAGTTGCAAGCGGCAGACAGCGCCAGGCCCGAACCTGCCCAGGTCAAGCACGGCGCCTACATTGCCGTGCAGGGCGACTGCGCGGCTTGTCATACCGCCCCCGGCGGCCAGGCGTTTGCCGGCGGCTACGGCCTGCAGACCCCGTTCGGCACCATCAACTCCACCAACATCACCCCCGACCGCGAGACCGGCATCGGCAACTGGACCGAGCGCGACTTCTTCCGCGCCGTGCGCCACGGCAAACGCCAGGACGGCGCCCTGCTGTACCCGGCCATGCCCTACAACGCCTACGTGCAGATGAGCGACAGCGACGTGCACGACCTATGGGCGTACATGCGCTCGCTGGCGCCCGTGCACCAGCCGGCGCAGGCCAATACCCTGGGTTTCCCCTACAACATTCGTCTGGCCATGCTGGGCTGGAACCTGCTGTTCTTCAAGAATCAGGGCTACGTGCCGGTGGTAGCGCAATCGGCGCAATGGAACCGGGGCCGCTACCTGGTGGACGGCGCCGGCCACTGCGCTGCCTGCCACACGCCGAAAAACGCCCTGGGCGGCGACACCGGCGCCTATCTGCAAGGGGCCGACCTGCTGGGGGGGCATGCCCCGGAAATCACCAATGACCACCACCTGGGCCTGGGTAGCTGGAGCGCAGAGCAGATCCAGGGCTACCTCAAGGTCGGCAGCAACGACAAGGCTGTGGCCGCCGGTGCCATGGGTGAAGCGGTGGAGCACTCCACCCAGCACCTCGATGACGCCGACCTGGCCGACATCGCCCTGTACCTCAAATCCCTCCCCGGCTCGGGCACCCAGGCGCCGGCGGCGCTGTCGGCCAGCGATCCGTTGATGCAACGCGGCGCCCAGGTGTACGAAAACAACTGCATGGCCTGCCACAACGTCCACGGCGAAGGCATCAACGGCATGGTGCCGGCGTTTGCCGACAACTCGGGCATGCGCGCCACCGGCGGTGCCAACCTGATCAGTGCAGTGCTCAAGGGCGGGCGCGCGGTGGCCACCGAGGGCAACATCACGGCGGCAGGCATGCCGTCCTTTGACTGGAAGCTCAACGACGACGACATCGCCGCCGTGCTCACCTACGTACGCAACAGCTGGGGCAACGCCGCGCCAGGCATCAGCGCCGCACAAGTCGCCAAGGCCCGCACAGCGCAACCCCTGGCCGCCAAGTAACCTGTAGCCGCTGCCGCCAGGCTGCGCGGGCCCAGAGTACACTGGAAATCTCCAGCGACGCGCAGGGCCCGCGCAGCCTGACGGCAGCGGCTACAGGTCACGACGTGCTAAATTCCCCTGCATATCCTTCACGGAAACGTTTTCGTTGGACAGCCTCACTCAAAAAAAACGCCTGGTCCATGTCGCCGAACTGGCCGGCGTCAGCCTCAGCACCGTCGACCGGGTGCTCAACGAACGCGGCAGCGTCTCTGACGCCAAGCGCCGCAAGGTGCTCAACGCCGCCCGGGCCCTGGACCTGCGTCGTGTGCTGCCCTCGCCGGTGCATGGCCTGCTGCGCTTCGACCTGCTGATGGTGGAAAGCAGCACCGACCACTATCGCCGGGTCGCCGCCGCCTTCACTCGCCAGGCGCAACTGCTGCGCTCGCGCCTGGTGCTGCAGCGCCAGACCTGGGACGAAGCCGACCCGCAGCAACTGCTGGATTTCATCGCCAAGCCCCGCACCGCGCGCCAGGGCCTGATCGTGGTAGCCCATGACTTGCCGGTAATCCGCGCAGCGTTGCAGGCGCAGATCGACCAGGGCGTGCCCGTGGTTCTGCTCACCAGCAGCTTGTCCGGGCTGACGGGCGCCACCTTCATCGGCATCGACAATCACATGGCCGGGCGCAGTGCCGGGCGCCTGCTGGCCCAGTGGGTGCTGCCCGAGCACGGCAGGGTGCTGCTGATCACCAACTCCCTGCTCTACCACGCCCACCAGGCGCGGGTGGGCGGTTTCCTGCAAGTGCTGCGCGAGCGCGCCCCGCACCTCGCCATCAGCCACCCGGTGGAATGCCACGACAACGACTACATGACCGCCCAGGCCGTGCGCGACGCCGTTGATGACGGGCAACCACTGGCGGCCATCTACAACACCGGCAGCGGTTCGGCGGGCATTCGCAAGGCCCTGCTGGAACTGGACCTGCGCCCGGTATGGATCACCCATGAGGCCAGCCAGCAGCACGCCGACTTCCTGCGCGAGGGCCTGCTGTCCCTGGTGCTGGACCAGGACCCGGAGTGCCAGGCCGAGGCCGCCATCCAGCACCTGCTGTACGCCAACGGTGACCTGCAAAGCCCCGCGCAGGCGGCCCCCCAGCTGCGTATCGTGATTGACGAGACCCTGCCCGATTGAGTGGTTTTTGACGTGAAAACGTCAAATAGTTAGTGGCGTGGTGACATGTCGCACCCCTAGACTCGCCCGCCGTGACCGCCTGGTCGCGCGCGTTCCGGCGCGCCTGCCCAGGGGTCCGACCTTCCTCATCGCCCACAGGACTCATCCATGCAGCGCAGAGATTTTCTTTCATCGGCCCTGGCCCTGGCGGCCGCGTCCACGTTGCCCGCTGCGCGCGCCGAAGTCGTCAGCGGCGGCCAGCCCTGGGAGCCCGGCAAGGCCAGCCTGCCGGCGTTGCCCGCCCCGCGCCAGGGTGGCCTGGCGTTCTTCACCCAGGCCGAATTCGACACCGCCGGCGCCCTGGCCGACCGCCTGATCCCGGCGGACGAGCTGAGCATTGGCGGCAAGGAAGCCGGTTGCGCGGTGTTTATCGACCGCCAGCTGGCCGGTGACTACGGCAAGGGCGCCACGCTCTACCGCCTGGGCCGCTTCGTCAAAGGCACCTTCGAGCAAGGCACGCAATCGCCCCTGACCCCGGCCGAGCGCTGGCGCAAGGGCCTGGCGGCCATCGACGGTCATTGCCAGCACGCGTTTTCCAAACCCTTCGTGCAACTGGACGGCACCCAGCAGGACAGCCTGCTGCGCAGCATGGAAGCCGGCCAGCTGGACCTTGGGCACGACGTGGAAACCAAGGAGCTGTTCGAGCAGATCCTGGCCAACGTACGCGAGGGCTTCTTCGCCGACCCGCTCTACGGCGGCAACAAGAACATGGCCAGCTGGAAAATGATCGGCTTCCCCGGCGCCCGCTACGACTTCCGCGACCTGATCGCGAAAAAGGGCCAGAAGCTGCACATCATCCCCACCAGCCTGATCGACAACACCCTTTAAACCAGAAAAATCGAGCAGTACAGCCCGCCTGATACCTGCCTTGTTTGCGTGATTACGCTGTATTGAAGAGGACCTGATTCATGGCCAATGTACGCCCCAAAGTCGACGCAGTGATCGTCGGCCTCGGTTGGTGCGGCTCCCTGATGGCTGAAGAGCTGACGCGCGCCGGCCTCAACGTGGTAGCGATCGAACGCGGTCCGTGGGTCGAGACCGCCACCGACTTCCCACCGTCGGTGGACACCGACGAATTGCGCTGGGACACCCGCCGCAGCCTGCTGCTGCCACCGGCCATCGAGACCACCACCTTTCGCAACAACCGCAGCCAGACCGCCCTGCCCACCCGTGACTGGAGCCTGAACGAGCTGGGCTACAACGTCGGCGGTTCGGGCACCCACTGGGCCGGCATGGCCTGGCGTTTCCTGCCGTTCGACTTCGAGCCCTACAGCTTCACGATGAAGCGCTATGGCCAACAGCAGCTCACCGAAGGCCTGATCGTGCAGGACTGGGGCGTGAGCTACGAGGACCTGGAACCCTTCTACGAGCGCTTTGAAAAGATCGCCGGTGTATCGGGCAAGGCCGGCGTGCTCAACGGCGAGAAGATCGACGGCGCCAACATCTTCGAAGGCAACCGCAAGAGCGAATTCCCCCTGCCGCCACTGGCCACCACCCGCCTCACCGACCTGTTCACCGAGGGCAGCAAGAAGCTGGGCCTGCACCCGTTCATGGTACCTGCCGGGCAAGCCTCCCAGGCCTACACCAACCCGCTGGGCGTGCGCATGGGCCCCTGCACCTACTGCGGCTACTGCCTGTACTACGGCTGTGGCAACTTCTCCAAGTCCAGCCCCAACGCCTGCGTGATCCCGGCGCTGATGCAGCGCAGCAACTTCACCGTGCTGACCGAATCGGCGGTACTGCGCGCCAACCTCGCCGAAGACGGCAAGACCGCCACCGGCGTGACCTACCTGGACCGCAACAAGCAGGAGTGGGAACAGCCGGCCGACCTGGTGATTTTCTCCGCCTTCCAGATGCAGAACGTGCGCTTGCTGTTGCTGTCGAAGATCGGCACGCCGTACAACCCCGAGACCCGCCAAGGCGTGGTGGGTCGCGCCTACAGCTTCCAGACCGTGTCGGGCGCCAACATCTTCTTCAAGGACGAACAGCTCAACCAGTACATCGGCGCCGGCGCCCTTTCCGCCCAGGTCGATGACTACAACGGCGACAACTTCGACCACAAGGGCCTGGGCTTCATCGGCGGTGCCGGCATCCTGGTGGTGGCCCGCGGCGCCCGCCCGATCGGCAACGCCGATGCCGTGCCACCGGGCACCCCGCGCTGGGGCAGCGACTGGAAGAAGGCCTACACCCACGCCTTCCAGAACGGCACCTTCATCTTCAACCAGGGCACCAGCTTCTCCCACGACGAGTGCTACCTGGACCTGGACCCGGAATACAAGGACGCCCACGGCGACCCGCTGATCCGGGTGACCTTCGACTACAACGAAAACGACCGGCGCATGGCGCGTTTCACCGAAGACAAGGCGGTGGAAATCGGCAAGGCCATGGGCGCGGAAATCGTCAACGGCTTCGACTCCGCGGCCGTCAACTACGGCCCGTACCTGCCCGGCAGCGACCACACCATCGGTGGCGCGGTGATGGGCAAGGACCCGAAAACCAGCGTGCTCAACCGCTACCAGCAGAGCTGGGACGTGCACAACGTGTTCGTGCTGGGCGCCTCGTCGTTCCCCAACAACGCCGGCTACAACCCCACGTCCACCATCGGCGCCCTGAGCCTGTGGACGGCCAAGGCAATCATTGAACAGTACCTGGGCAAACGTGGCCCCCTGGTGGAGGTACCCGCATGAAGCGCCGTCATGGATTAGCCAGCATGGCCTTGGGCGGCGTAGCCCTGGGCGGCGTCGTGGGCCTGGTGTTCGCGGCCCAGACCCTGGTCGCGCCCGGCCAGCAGACCGACAGCGCCCAAGGCGTCAAGGCCCCGGTCACCACCCAGGAAGACCCGGCCGTGACCCGCGGCCGCTACGTGGCCATCGCCGGCGACTGCGCCGCGTGCCATACCGACCCGCACGGCGGCAAGCCCTTCGCCGGTGGCTACGCCCTGCAAACGCCGTTCGGCAAACTGCTGGCCAGCAACATCACCTCGGACAAGGCCACCGGCATTGGCGCCTGGACCGAGGCCCAGTTCACCCGCGCCGTGCGCGAAGGCAAGGGCCGCGAGGGTGAAAACCTGTACCCGGCCATGCCCTACAACGCCTACGTGAAGGTCAGCGACCAGGACATGCACGACCTCTGGGCCTACATGCAGACGGTGCCGGCGGTGGACAACAAGGTGGTCTCCAACCAACTGCCCTTCCCGTTCAACATCCGCTTGATGATGATGGGCTGGAACCTGCTGTTCTTCGACAAGACGCCGTTCGTGCCGGTGGCCAGCGCCACCACGCAGGTCAACCGTGGCGCCTACCTGGTGCAGGGCCTGGGCCACTGCGCCGCCTGCCACACCGCCAAAAACTTCCTGGGCGGCGACAAGGGTGGCGCCTTCCTGCAGGGCGGCGACCTGGCCGGCTGGCATGCACCGGAGATCACCAGCAACCCCTACGTGGGCATCGGTGGCTGGACCCAGGCGCAAATCGTGCAATACCTGAAGACCGGCAGCAATGACGTGGCCGTCGCCTCGGGCCCCATGGCCGAAGCGGTGACCAACTCCACCCAGCACATGAGCGATGACGACCTGGTGGCCATTGCGGCCTACCTGCAAAGCATCCCCGGCTCCTCGGCCACCAAGCCACAGCCGTTGACCGCCACGCAAAGCGCCATGAAACAGGGCGCCAATGTGTACGCGGCCAACTGCTCGGCCTGCCACAACAGCGACGGCAAGGGCATCAGCGGCATCGCCGCCAGCCTGGCCAACAACCCGGCGCTGCAGTCGGCCAACGCCCAGACCTTGCTCACCACCGTGCTGCAGGGCGGCCGCGGCGCGGTCACGCAAAGCAACCCCACCAGCGGCGCCATGCCCAGCTTTGCCTGGAAGCTGTCGGACTCGCAGGTCGCCTCCCTGGCCACCTACATCCGCAACACCTGGGGCAATGCGGCACCCGCGGTGAACGCCGATCAGGTGGCACAGGTGCGCAAGGACCTCAACCTGCCGGCGCAACTGGGCTCAAGCAGCGCAGCCAACTAAAAAAAGTCAGGCGGCGGGGCCCTCCCGCCGCTTTCCAATGACACACAAAGGACTGAACACCATGCCGCACTCCACACACGGCCGGGCCCGCAAGCGCCAGGCCCTCACCCTGCTCGTCTCCGCCTGTGCGGCCTCCAGCTGGGGCATCAGCGCCCAGGCCGCCGACGCCTTCGCCGTCGACTCCCCCTGGATGACCGGCGACTGGGGCGGCCTGCGCACCGAGTTGCTGAACAAGGGCGTCGACATCCAGATGGGCTACACCGGCGAGTCGGCCTCCAACGTGCGCGGCGGCCACAGCAACCACCATGTCACCCGCTACGCCGACCAGTTCAACCTGGGCGCCAATATCGACCTGCAGAAGCTGCTGGGCTGGAATGACGCGGCCTTCAGCCTGTCCATCACCAACCGCAACGGCAGCAACATCAACGAAAAAATCGACGACCCGCGCGCTACTGGCCTGGGCTCCACCCAGGAAATCCAGGGTCGTGGCAGCGTCAGCCGCCTCAGCGAGCTATGGCTGAGCAAAGGCTGGTTCGACGATAAGCTCAACATCAAGGCCGGCCGTTTCGCCGTCAGCGATGACTTCGCCGTGGAAGACTGCTCGTTCCAGGGCCTGGCGTTCTGCGGCTCGCAGCCGGGCAACTACGTGGACACCATCTACAACGGCCCCATCAGCCAATGGGCAGCCCGCGTGCGCTACCGCGTGACCAGCGACGTGTACGCGCAGATCGGCGCGTTCAACATCAACCCCTCGGACCTGGAAAACGACAACGGCTTCAAGCTCAACGGCGCGGGCACCACCGGCACCTTCGTCCCGGTAGAGTTGGTGTGGGCACCGACCGTGAACACGCTGCCGGGCGAATACCGCGTGGGTTACTACCACAGCAGCGCCAACGGCACGGATGTCTACCGGGACGCCAACGGCCAACCCGCGGCCCTGACCGGCAACCCCTACCGCAGCGACAGCAGCCGCCACGGCTTCTGGGTGGTGGGCAAGCAGCAGCTGACTTCGGTGAACGGCGACACCTCGCGCGGCCTGACCATGACCGCCAGCGCCACGTTCCAGGACCGCGCCACCACGCCGGTGGACAGCTACCAGAAGGTCAGCTTCGTCTACAAAGGCATGTTCGACGCCCGCCCCACCGACACCCTGGGCTTTGGCGTGGCGCGCATTCACGCCAGCTCGCTGTTCCTGCGCAACGCCAAGACCGCCAACGAACAAAGCGGTTTGAGCTATGACGACGCCGGCTACGTGCCCGAGCAGCACACCGAGTACGCATCGGAGCTGAACTACGGCATCCAGGCGACCAAATGGCTGAACATCATGCCCAACATTCAGTACATCAAGCACCCGGATGGCGTACGGCAAGTGGACAATGCCTTGGTACTGGGCTTGCAGGTGCAGTCGCAGTTCTGACCACCGCCACCAGACGCACTCCCTGTAGCCGCTGCCGAAGGCTGCGCCGGCCCGGAAGTACGCTGAAGATTTCCAGCGAACCTGACGGCCAGCGCAGCCTGGCGGCAGCGGCTACAGGCGGGTTTGTTACCGGACCTGGAAAACACCCTTTCATTATGTTAGCTAGCTAACTATCCGCCACACCTGCTACCGTTTGCCGCACCTGAGCCGTTGCTTAGCCGGCCCGAAACGCCCGGTCTACAGGGCGCCTGACGTGATGAGGTGGATATGGAACCTGGCAGCTACCAACTGAGCATGAGCGTGCTCATGACCCCCGACAAAGCCAACTTCTCCGGCAACGTGCATGGCGGCGCCCTGCTGAAAATGCTCGATGAAGTGGCCTTCGCCTGCGCCAAGCGCTACGCCGGCCGCTACGTGGTCACCCTGTCGGTTGACCAGGTGATCTTCAAGGAGCCCATCCACGTGGGCGAACTGGTCACCTTCCTGGCCTCGGTCAACTACACCGGGCGCACCTCGCTGGAAGTAGGCGTGAAGGTCATGACCGAAAACATCCACGAGCGCACCGTGCGCCACACCAACAGCTGTTACTTCACCATGGTGGCGGTGGACACCGACGGCCGCCCCTGCCCCGTGCGCCCGCTGCAGCCTGACACCCTCACCGAGCGCCGGCGCTATGCCCAGGGGCAGTTGCGCAAGCAACAGCGGCAAGAGTTGCAGGCCAAGTACGCGCAGATCCGCGAAGTGGGTGCCGTGTAGCGCCGTTGCCGTTAGCCCTCGATCACGAATCGCAGGCCCGCGTGTGCGCTCAACCGCGCCATCAATGCCGTGTTCAGGGCAGCTGCCGGCGTCCAGCAGCCACCGGGCGTCTGGTCGCGGTCAACGTCATACGCCAGGGCCAACGCTGCTTCGCAGAGCATTTTCGATGTGGACAGGTAGCCGGGGTCTTCATCACAGCTGACCGAGGTTTTAACCACGTGGCCGTCGCCCAGTTCGGCAATGAACATCACGTCGTAGAACCCTGCCTCCATCTCCGCTTGCGTAGGCCCCTGCCCTGGCTGCGGCTGCCCGCCTTCGTTGAACGAGAAACCGGCCAGGCTGGGCGCATCATCGGCGGACGGCGCGGCGGCCAGCATCAGCATTTCGTCATACTGGAAGTGCTCGCCCCAGGCATGCCCTTGCAGGTAGTTGGTGCGGTGCACGGCCTTGGTGTTGATCGGCGACATAATGAACGGCCCTACCCAACTGCCGGCCAGCGCATCCACGTAAGGGGTCTGCCCGTCCGGTTGTTCGACGCCCTTGAAGCCGGGGGTGTAGGCAAAGGGATCGTTCACCACAGCGGCCAGCGACGGATCCTTGGCTGCAGCCGCCTCCACGGCGCCGACGCTGGCGAAGGTGCCGCCCGACAGCACGCCCTGCATCCTGCGCATGCGCGCCCGCACGCGGGGGGCGTAACGGCCATGTTCGCGCATGGCCTGTTGCTGGGTGAACCACACGCCCAGGTCGAAGGGCACCGAATCGAAGCCGCAGGAAAACACCAGCCGCGCGCCCGATGCGTGTGCCGTGGCCTGATGCTGGGCGATCATCTGGGCAATCCAGGGGATCTCCCCGCACAGGTCGACATAATCGGTGCCCAGCTCGGCGCAGGCCGCCACCAAGTCAGAGCCATACAGCGAGAACGGCCCCGCCGTGCTGATCATCACCCGGGTGGCGGCCGCCATGTCACGCACCGTGGCCGGCTGCGCGGCATCGGCCAGGATCAGCGGCAACCCGGCAGCGTTTGTCCAGCTGTCACGAATGGCTTGCAGCTTCCCGAGGTTGCGGCCGGCCAGCGCCCACTTCACCGGCCCATCGACCCCGTGGGTGGCGTAGAAGTATTCGGCGACCAGGCGTCCGGTATAACCGCTCGCGCCGAAAATGATCACATCAAAGGGCCGATTGCTCATGGGGCGGGGTACTCCGTGGATGATTGAAAACGAAGGAGCCACTCTAGCAACGCCGGACAATGATGATTAGCGGGTATGATAGGAATGGACCTATACCCTAAAGACATTAATCATGCGCGATACCGTGACCGACCTGATGGCCTTCCTGCGGGTGGCCCGCGAGGGCAGCTTCACCAAGGCCGCCGCCCAGCTGGGTGTCTCGCAACCCGCCCTGAGCCGCACCATCAGAAAGCTTGAAGAGCGCTTGGGCGTACAGCTGCTCACCCGCAGCACCCGCAGCGTCGCCCCCACCGAAGCCGGAGTCCGCCTGATGGACACCATCGGCCCGCACTTCGATGGTATCGAAGCTGGTCTCGGAGAGCTGAGCGAGATGAGCGGCCGGCTTACGGGCCATCTGCGTATCACTTCCCTGGAGCACGCCAGCCCCTGGGCCCTGGCCCCGGCCGTCAGCCAGCTGATGGCCGAGCACCCGGGCATCACGGTCGAGATCAGTGACAGCTATGCGCTGGTGGACATCGTGGCCGAACGCTTCGACGCCGGTATCCGCATGGGCGAACAACTGGCCAAGGACATGATCAGCGTGCGCATCGGCCCGGCGTTCCGCCTGGCGCTGGTGGGCGCCCCGGCGTACTTCGAAAAACGCGCGCACCCCGTGGCGCCCGAAGACCTCACCCACCACACCTGCCTCAACCTGCGCCTGCCCACCTCAGGCGGCCTGTGGGCCTGGCCGTTCGCCAACAAGGGGCGCGACATCAAGGTGCGCGGTGACGGGCACCTGGTGTGCAACACCCTGGGGCTGATGCTGGATTTCGCCCGCGCCGGTTGCGGGCTGGCGTACGTGCCGGAGCATGCGGTCGAGCAGGACCTGGCCCAGGGCCGGCTGCTGCGGGTAATGGCCGACTGGTGCGACACGCCTCTGCACTATCACCTGTACTACCCAAACCGTCGCCAGCACAAACCCGCCTTCCGGCTGTTGCTGGACGTGTTGCGGCAGCAGCGAACCCTTGGCAGCCCCAGGCAATCCACTTGAACTAAAGCCGTCGCGAGGCTCTCCATCACTACATTCAACGTTTGCTGCCGTCAGCACAGGATGAATCTGATGAACCTCAAACACAGTGCCGGACAGGAAATAATCGCCGTCGACAAACAGGGCCAGCAGGTCCTGTTCCTGAACCCCGGGGACCTCTCAGTCCGCGCCGCCATCACCGACCTGCCATCACGGCCCCACGAATTGCTCGTCATCGAGCACCTGCGCAAGGCCTACGTGCCCATCTACGGTGACGGCATCCACGGCGACAACCCCCACCCCAACCACCAGGTCGCCGTGATCGACCTTGATAGCCGCCGCCTGAGCGGGTTCATCGACACCCTGCCCTATGTGTCACCCCACACCGGACGCCTGGGCCGTGATGGCCGGGTGTACCTGTGCTGTGAAAACAGCGCGACGATCCTCGTCATAGACCTTGCCCAGGACCAGATCGTGGGCCACATCCACGTCCCCTCGAAAAATGTGCACCGCCTCACGCCGCTACCGCACGCCGACCAGCTATGGGCCGAAAGCGAAGAGGATGGCCAACTCTATGCCGTCGACTTGCGCGAACCTGGCCAGGCGCCTGCAGCCCTGGCTATGCCAGGTCCCTTGAACGGCATCGACGCATCACCACGCCATCCGTGGGTAGTGGCCACCGCACAGGATCGGCCGGTGCTGTACGTCGTCGACACCGAGCAGCACCGCCTGCTGCGCACCCTCGAACTGCCTGGGCACCAGCGCCCCGGGCAGGTGGTGCGCTTCAGTGCCGATGGCCGAATACTGGCGGTAATGGGTGACTTTGAGCCGGTGGTGAGTTTTTTCGATGAGCATCTGCAATGGTTGTTCAATGCCGAGTTGGGTGACAAGCCATTGGACGGGTGCTTCAGCCCGGCACAGGATTACCTGCTGGTTGCCAATGAAAACGACGCCACTGTGAGTGTGGTGGACATTGGCAAGCGCAGAACGGTTGGGCATGTGCCGGTGGGCGATGGGTGTGAAATTCTTGCTTACTTCCAGCGCTAGGGCCAGGGACGAGGGAGCGGTTTGGCTGGATCAAGGTGGCTGGCAGATGCAGATCGCGCTGATTTCTTTAGTCGCCGGAGGACGTTCGACTTGCCGAGTGACGTCCGAGATCATGCGCGTGGCTGGCCGCCCCCCCATAGAGGCAAACATTGCCTTTCACCGATTACCGTCGCCCCTCCACTTGAGTGGCAGTCGATAGGCGGGGACTTTAGATAAACAAGGTCACGAGCGCTCCCGCAATCATGCGCTCCTCTCCATCAACGCCGCGTCAGGAGTACACTGGATACCACCCACTGCCACGCAGGCATTCTGTCAGAAATCGCCATTCTCGATCCCGGATCCACGCGGTGCGACCGGGGGTACAAGTGGGGGTACAACTTCGATTTTTTCAGCGGAAACCAGCGCGCTAGAGCCCAGTCAAAATGTTTTTTGGAGACCCCGATAGCCTGTGACCAAGGTCCACTGACGTCCATAAATCGGTTGCGGGGCAAGGAGAACGTGTTTGCCATCCGCAGTTATCCCGACATCGGCCTCAAGGAAGCGCGAGAACTGGCACGGGGTGCGCGCCGCGAGATAGCGAGCAATATCGCTCCGCTGAAGACCCAGACGGCAAAAATCGAAGCGCAGCTGCTCAGCGTGGAACGCACCTTCAGGTACGTGGCCGAGCAGTGGCTCAAATTCAAGTCCGCGGAGCTGGTGACCAAATCCGTCTCGGGGTTTACCGGGGCGCTCAATAATCATGTCCTGCCAGCCATTGGCGACAAGCCGGTCAACGAGATCAAGCTGGAGCACATCACCGCCATCCTCACCGAATTGCGCCGCCAGCGCATCATGGCCATGGCACGCCGAGTCCGCACCATCATCCGCGCGGTGCTAGGGTTTGCCGAAGGGCGCGGCTGGGTCGAGCGCAACGTGGCGCTGAGCAACATCGAGGAACTGAAGATTCGCCATGTGGTGACCAGCAACCCGGCGATCGAGCGGCCGGCGGACCTCGGCCGCTTTTTGCTGCGCCTCGACGAGCGCAGCACCGGCGCAGTGGCAGCGGCCATGCGCCTGCTGGTGATGCTGCCGGTGCGTCCCGGCGAGCTGGTGAAGATGCGCTGGGAGGACGTCGACCTGGTCGGCGCCGACTGGCGTTATGTGGTCAGCAAAACCAAGCACCTGGACCGCAGCAAGCACATCGTCCCCTTGCCCGAGCAGGCCCTGGTGCTGCTGCGCGAGCTGCGCAAGACCCGCGTGGTGGATGATGAGGGCAACGGCTGGGTCTTCGACTCACCGGTGTATCCAAACGCCCCAGCCTCAAGTGGGGCCAGGGCATACACGAAACGCTTGCGGTTTAATGAGTCGACGACGCTATGGCATGACCAACAGAGTTAAGCCTTACCGCAATTCCCCCTGTCTTGGCATCGTAAAGCACGTCAAACGCATAAAAAGGCAGCACACCGGCTGAGATGTGTATTCCAGGACGACTAGGGGCTGATAAAAACGCTGTTCGGCCTCCGTGGTCTGCATCTCCCGCTCGAAAATCAATGGCCGGCAGGGTATGTCCAACCTGCGCGATAAAATGCATTTCAATGGGTGCTCCAGGCTGCCAGGCGGGGGGACGTGGGGCGTTACGCACAGAGATGCCTGGTGCACCCGTGTCCAACAACATTGCACTGCATAGCTCCCTTGCGCCCAACCGTGCCACCCTCACACATCCATTAACAGCCCCTGCTGGAGCCCCCTGCGATTGCAGTGGGACGAAGCCTTCGGTATCGCGCGCATCTGGATTGAGAATCAATGAACCGTCTCCAGCACCTCGCTGGGGGATGTGAATAATCCACCTTTCTGCCCCTAGGGCCACTAGAGGATTTGCGAGGTGACCTGCGTCAAGCCGGGTACCCAAGATTGCGGGAAAACCTTGTCCGGCAAATCCAGATCCCATCAGCCCATATTGAGCAGGTGACAGTTCGCCAGCTGGACAATTATCGCCGCCACCACGACACCCGACTACTTGAACCGCCTGAAGGGAGATCGAGTGTTTCAGGTCACCCATCTCAACTGATGCAAGCGTATCAGGCCCATGAAGGACAACACCGCTGCCATATCCATAAGCATCATCGGGCCCCGAGCCCGAGATACCTGCTTGCTGAACAGCCCGCGGTAGCAGACGGAGTCCGAGAGAACCGGTGTCCAATCCAGCCTCAAGCGTTTTACCGTTAACGATTACCGTAACAGCATAACGAGGTATCGCCTCTGGCCCAACGGCAACCTCATGAATGGGTAGGACACTACGCAGGGACGCATGAGCTGATGCAGTAAACGAGAAGCTCAACGCCACCACTAACCGGAAAACAATCAACTCAACACAGGAGCGCGGTTTGTACATAAAAACCTCATCCATTCCTAATAAGGCAGTTTTTCGATAGCAATGAGAACACTCCCAGCTCGGATTATTTCACGGCATCCCGTGAAGTCCAGATCTGGAAAAATCGTCGAGAAAACTAATCAACAAAAATAGAACAAACAAAACCGCAACCCAGCCACTACCCAAGAAAAACCGGCGGTATGGGCCCCACTTCGCAGTCGCCTTACAAAAACCAGCCAGCGAAACAATCATCAAGGTGACAAGCACAAACCAATATATAATCCCATATTCGCCTAACGTCGAATGAGACGTTACGATGTACTCATACCCTATCGCTATCGGAACAACAACCCACAGCGCATTCGCGATGAATATCCATACATTCAGCCACCGACCGGACTTACAATCAAACATGCAATACCTACCAGATTAAATACCGCTACCCGACACCAAATCCACCGAAAACCTCTTACATTGAGTCACCAAATGTCTCCCCCGCCTTAATTTGAAAAATCTCCATGAAAATACGCCCCCCTCATCACCAAGCTGACTCCCTATGTAGGTTCATGCACGGCCATTCAGACTGCGCACCTCCGCTTCGAGATGCTTTTTCATTATTTCAACCGTGCACTCCAAGGAAATCGACGATGTATCAAATGCAAATGCCGGGCAAATTGGCTTCTCATAACACTGCTGTACACCTGTCAAATTAAAAAGCTCGCCTCGCCTGCCTCTTGCATACAGGTCTTTCGGATCTCTTTGTTCGCAAACATCAATTGAGGTGCTGACAAAAATCTCATACTTGTTCTAACTGTGATTGTGCAACTGTGACTGCCGCAGCGGCAAAAGTATTAGCTACCGCCTGCGTTCCAAGAGGCAGCGTCAAAGCAATCTCGGCATCAGAAACCGCATTCTGCTCGATATCAATTGTTCCCCGATCAGCGATGACTACTTCGCCAGTCTGAAGATTCACGTAGGCCTGGCCTGAATACCCTGCGTCTGCCATGACTGTCACAAGGTCTGGGTTGTCTTTAGTCGCGTCTACAGCAGTCCATTGGCTGCCCAACTGGGGCCCGTCAGCATCACCATAAGCGGCTACTGCGGCAGTAATAAGCGTAATTACGGTAGCGGTTGAAGCTGATTGAGTCATGGCCTATCCCCTAGCGCTCAATGAGTTATTGGAGACTTAATAATTGAACCGAACGTACATTACCGATAGCAATTTGGCGGCCGTCAGGGCTCACTGCTATCCCGCTATCCCCCCCACCAAATGTTGCCACTTGTGTTCCAGAAAGCGTATCAATAATAGCATTCACTACCGGCGCTCTATTATCGAACCATGCGAGCCCTTTACTCAGCATGTATCGACCATCAACTGTGAAAGCCCGCCCACCAATACCCGGCAAATCCTGCTTCTTAGCAATCTCCTCATCAGAATAATAGGTAGTAATTCTCATTGATCTCCCATCAATCAAACGCCCAACCCCCAAGACAACTTGATTTCCAGCAAAGTTAGTTCCATACAGATGAACATCTGCAGACTGCTCCCAAGGAATAGCTTTGACTCGATGGCTTGCTACCTGGGGGTACCAGATAGCTTTGGGAGACTCTTTCCCTGATGGGTCGAGCAGCCTGACGCCCACGTCATACCACTGAAGAGTTCGCCCATCCACCACCTTATTCCTAGCGTTGGGAGCGGCTGAAACAGAGACCATAACCTTATTATCAGCAGTCCAAGCTGCGGATATTATGCGCAACCCGTCCATATCGAGCTTTGACTGCAACTGCCAACTTTTCGCATCATATATATAAATAAAATTGGGCTTGTTAAATGACCCCATTACCGCCAACACCTTACTACCATCCTTATTAGGTAGTGCATCCCCGCCAACTGCAGTCGTGTCCGGCTCGACGGCTCCTGTCATTGCATCCCATCGTCTGCGCACCCCAAAGTATATTGTCCTGCCATCATGCCCCCACATCATATTTGCGTGCGAGGCCTGAGCATAAGTAGTTGCGCACTCTATTCGAGACTGTTGCTTATTACGCACCAGATCCCAGACAACTATATCAACCGTAGAGACAATCGGACTGTACTCTACCGCCAGATATCTTCCATCAGGGCTATATTGAATAGCTTTAATCAGGGGCGCTTTACCCAGCAGGCCGCCTAACATTCCGTTGTAGTAGATGGTCTTCTCCAGCTTTGGGTGGAGCACGGAAAGCGTCGGACTATTTTCCCCGCTTACGGAAGATGCATCGGCGTGACCAACTATGCCACCCACGCCAAGCATTGAAAGCACACAAGCAACCAAACCTACCTTCATCTCCACTTCTCCATAAGAACAGACGCTTCTTATATCACCTGATGCGAAATACCGTACCAAGCTCAATTAGGATAACCAGTACGCCAACACTCCACCTTCCATCAGCAAATCTTAAACATGTAAGCCCAAGGCCGGCCGAGGGCTTAGCACAACACCGATCTCATCAGCTTGCGAGCAATAGACCAGGGGGAAATTACTTTTCCTCTGGAAAAGTTTTCAAGCGACCAATCACGTGATGCATCTAAAAACACACTAAGCCAAACCGTGATCCGGCTTTTGCAAGCACAGCGCGGGAGGTCACCAAGATTAATCGGCCCGACCAGTGTTGTTCGAACTCAATCAAAGAGACCTGGAACGTGCGCTGGCTTGCCTCGTCGTGCAGCAAGACGTTTTCATCTGAACATTTGGCTACCACCAGAAACCGGCCATCCAGCATTTCAGCGATGGCAGGTAGTGGTGTTTGAGCCAAACGAGCAACGCTGCTGTTCGTTGACCGTGCCTCAGCGAGGGCCTGTCGCGCCAGTCGAACCGGCGTCAACGTATCGACATGCCCCTGAAGTCCCGACAAATGCCTGAGACGGTCAACGCTCAGTGGTACTCCGGCGATTTGGGCAATAACAACGAGCGAAGCGATACCGCTATCCTCATTCCCTTCGTGTTGCTGCGCTTCGGCGGAAACGCTATTCCTTGCGTTAGGGGCTTGCATATCGACTCAGAGCTTGACGGAGAATGGAATCATATTGCGCGCTTCGAAAGCGCTGCAATCCGATAAAAAGGTGCGTCATGTAGACACCGACCTTTGAAGGTTCAAGGTCATTACTGCAGAGCACATCAAACTGGATCCGAAGGCTAGCACCCATCGTAGCTAGCAAAAAAGCCTGATCTCCTAGGGGTATTAAGTGGTTTTGCAACCCCTAGAGCCGCACCTCCATACGCCTGCATGTATCATTACAGATACATGAAATTAACTTTAAAAATCAATAAATAACGGTAAACCCACTGAATATTGGCTGCCAGGCGATGTTTCCTTGGCTGCCTAGTATCTCAATTGACACAATTACATACGAGATGCAGCGCTTACTTAAACGCATTCGTACGGTTCGAACTCAAAATGGTTCATTTTGTGGATGACTTATTAGGGACGAGAATCGATTACATTCAGCTTATGTTCAGCGAAGGAGGCAACGGGTAGTCACGTTTGTTGGCTGTGAATCAATACTGCTTGCCACGATTGCGCTCTACGGTGGTCGGCCGGGCGCCCTACCAGACCTTAAGAGCATCACGACGTTCTCGGCCCTCAAGGCGGTGGTTTACGACTTCAGCCCCGCCACGCTAGCGAACATGCCTCTAGCTTCCTACCATCCTGGAACGGAAAACTGGTCTGTGACGATTTCGCAAGTTACAAGGTCAGCTTCGAATTGGGCATCACCGAAATGGGCTGCATGGCGCCTGCGCGCCGCAAGTTCTTCGACCGGCATGTCGCCAATAAAGCCCATTGGAGCAGCAGGCGTTTCACTCGATTGGCGGGTTGTGCGAAGTCGAGCGACATACCAGGGAAATGAGTGACGAAGACCGTTGGCGATTGCGCCAGGAAACAGCGGTGAGTTGTCCGTATGGACAATCGCCACCTAGGCGCTGCCTCGGCAGCCAGCTTCTCGTAGAAAAATGACTTTTGCGACCCACCTTGGCCAATTTCTGTACGGTTCAGTGATCAGCTTAAGGGCCCCTCCCCCCGATAGCTATCGTGACCTACGTCATACGCCCTCACCGGCGTAGCTTCTTGTCCTAGGAAGCCGGCCTCATCCTCTAAATCCCGCGGAATCATCAGCAGGATTGAATCGTAAATCTCCCAAGCCTACCGACGATGGTCCCGCATTTCGGTTGCAGGCCAAAAGCGGCCCCGCGCATAAAGTGAACTCCATGGCTCGCCCGTTTGGCAGAAAACCCCACGGAGAACCAAGGGAAGCCACCTGCCAAAATATGGGCTGGAGTATGGGCTGGTAAACCCCGGACACAAAAAAGCCCTGAATTTTCAGGGCTTTAATAAGAATTTGTGGCGGAAGCGTAGGGATTCGAACCGCAAGCCTACGATCCATCGAGTGGTAGCTAGATACCAGAAGCAGCAGGTTAGGTTCCAGCGTGTTGTCCAAACTCTGTTAGAGGCGCTACAGCAATCTCCAGGTGTGTCCGTATTTCGCTTTATTCCTAACAGGCATGAATCATATGCCCGCCCCCTACGTTCCGCAGCCCTGCCTGGAACAGCAAGATAGCCCCAGCACTCTTGCTGCCCCACTCAAGGAAAACTGCGATGACCACTTTCACTCGTTACACCGTCGAAACCGCCCCTGCTGCCTCCAAGCCCGTCCTGGAAGCAGTGCAGAAGGCCTTCAGTTTCGTCCCTAACCTGCAAGGCAACATGGCTGAATCGCCGGAGCTGCTGGCCGGATACAGCCAGCTCTGGGACCTGTTCGGCAAGAGCACACTGACCCCGCACGAACAGCAGGTGGTGTACCTGACCGCCAACTTCGAGAATAACTGCCATTACTGCATGGCCGGGCATACCACCCTGGCCAAGATGATTGAAATGCAGCCCGACGTCATTGCCGCCTTGCGCGCCGGCAGCGCCATTCCCAATGCCCGCCTGGAGGCGTTGCATGTGTTCACCACCAACGTTGTTCGGGATCGCGGCTTTGTCGACGATGCCGGTATCGAAGCCTTCCTGGCTGCCGGCTTCACTCGTCGCAACGTTCTGGAGGTCGTGTTGGGTGTTGCCACCAAGGTCATGAGCAACTACACCAACCACCTGGTACATACCCAGTTGGACCCCTTCATGAAAGGCAACGAATGGACCAAGCCCGTCTGAACCCTGCCTAGACCTTCACTCAACCAGCCCGTAAACGGGCTGGCACCAGGAGCAACCATGAGCACACGGACCTTCTTGATAACCGGCGCCAGCAAGGGCATCGGCCTGTCATTGGCGCAAGCGCTGTCAAATACGGGTCACCGCGTTGTGGGCATCGCCAGGCACACCGAGGGTGTCGATTTCCCCGGCATATTGGTACCGGTTGATCTGGGCGATCGCAAGGCGACCGAACACGCCTTGGCGGCGCTGGCCCAGCAGTACACTTTCGACGGGGTGGTCAATAATGTCGGCCTGGTTCGTCCGCAACCGCTCGGCGAAGTGGACCTGGACGATTTCGACGCGGTAATGCGCGTGAATTTGCACTCGGCGCTTCTGGCCACCCAAGCGCTCTTGCCCGGAATGCGCGCGCGTCACTGGGGGCGGATCGTCAACATTTCCAGCCTGACGGTCCTGGGCATCACTCAGCGCACCGCCTATGCCGCCGCCAAGGCGGCGCTCATCCGCTTTACCCGATCGTGGGCACTGGAACTGGCGAGAACGGGCATTACCGTCAACGCCGTTGCCCCCGGGCCGACCGAGACCGAACTGTTTCGCGTAAACAATCCACCGGGCAGCGAGGGCGAAGCCCGCTACCTGTCGGGTGTGCCGATGGGGCGCGTTGGCCAGCCTGAAGAGATAGCAGCCGCCACCGCCTTCCTGCTGTCCGAAGCGAGTGGTTTCATCACCGGCCAGACCTTGTTCGTCGACGGTGGTGCATCCATTGGCAAGGCCGCCTTCTAGACAAGGTTGCTTTACACACCGCTTGTTGAGATAAACCGTCGCGCTGCGAGCGAAGCCCTGCTTCGCTCGCTTTTTTGCCATGCTTTTTTTAACTGCTTCGGGTGGAACAACGATGGATCGATTGGCGGCAATGGAAACCTTCGTCAGCGTGCTCGAAGCGGGGTCGTTTTCGGCAGCCGCACGGCGTCTCAACCTCGGCCAGCCCGCCATCTCCAAAACCATCGCCCAGCTGGAGGAGCGCCTCGGCGTGCGGCTAGTGCTGCGCTCCACCCGGGGGCTTACACCGACAGAAGCCGGCACGGCCTACTACGAACGCGCCAAGCGAGCCATTGAAGAGGCCCATGAAGCCGACCTCGCCGCACGCGGTGCAGGCAGTGAGCTGCACGGCACCCTGCGTGTCTGTGCGGCGGTGACCTTCGCCCGTCTGCATGTACTGCCACACCTGGCGACATTCCTCGATACCCACCCCGAGCTGAACATCGATATCGTCCTGGATGACCGTACCGTCAATCTCGTCGAAGAAGGCATCGACATCGCCCTGCGCATGGGGGCGCTGGCCGACTCCAATCTGATCGCCCGCAAGATCGGTGAATGCCGGCGGCTGGTGCTGGCCACGCCTGCCTATGTCCAGGCCCATGGCAAGCCGTGCAACCCGACTGATCTGGCCCAGCACCGAGCGGTGATTTTCGCCCAGGCAGGCGGCGGTGAGCACTGGGCCTTCAAGCAAGGCAGTACCGTGCAGTCGGTGACAGTCAGCGGGCGGGTGCGGGTCAGTGCGGCAGAGGGTGTGCGTGCGGCGGTGCTGGCTGGGCTGGGCGTGGCGTTGACGTCCCAGTGGATGTTCGCCGAGGAGCTAGCCAGGGGTGAAGTGGTGCCCCTGCTGGAGGATTGGCAGTTACCGCCACTGGATCTCTGGGCGGTGTTCCCCACCGGACGCCTTGCCAGCGCCAAGGCCAGGGCGTTCGTTGATTTCGTCGAGGGCTTGATGAACCGGCAATAAGCAAGGCCGCCCGAAGGCGGCCTTGGAGGGGTTAAAATCATCCGCGTAATGCGGGCAGCAACTCAGTGGGCTCTGGGCGCAGCGTGTAGTCTGGATTGACCTCGGCGTACAGAATGATGCCGTCCTGGCCGATCACGAAACGGCCGGGCATCGGCAAAGTCCAGCTCTGATCACCGTTGATGACCGGCAGGTTGTTGCCCAGGCTCAGATAGAGTTCAGCCAGGTAGTCCGGCAACCTGAAGCGCAGGCCGAAGGCCGCCGCGACTTCATTGCCGCTGTCGCTGAGGATGGGAAACCCCAGGCCATTTTGACGTTGCGACTTGCGACTGTTGGCCTGGCTCTGCGGCGAGATTGCCACCAGGCTGGCACCGCGTTCCTTGAAGGCCGGCAGCGCCTGCTCCAATGCCTGCAACTCCATGTTGCAGTACGGGCACCAGACGCCACGATAGAAGCTGATGACCAGCGGCCCGCGCGCCAGCAGCTCAGTCGAAGACACCCGGTTGCCCTCAGCGTCGGGCAGTTCGAAAACCGGTGCAATATCGCCGGCCTTGAGTGCACGCTCGGCCTGGCCGCTGGCGATCAGCTCGGCGGTGGCACGGTGCATCACAGCGTGCACGGGGGCGGGAGCATTGTAAGGAGGCTTGCCGGCAACGAAGTCGGCCTTGAACGCATCCAGCTTGGCTTGAAGGGTCATGAGTGTTTCCTCGGTAGGTTGATGTGTCGAGGCCCATGATCGCGACATCGCCACTCGCCCAGTAGAGAGGCGCGGAGCATAGGAAATATGCTCGTCGGGAATGCCCGTCGCGCCGCCGGCCTTGATGGCTGCGGCGAGGGCGGCCATGCCGGTGGTTTGCTGGTCATTCCACAAACCGATGCAGGCGGGGGTAATGCGCCCCTCGGGGGCCACCGCCGTGGCTTCGACAATCACCCGGCCAACGCCACCACGGCCCAGGCTGGTGTAATGGGCCAGGTGCCAGTCATTGGTGAAGCCATCGACGGCGCTGTACTGGCCACGGCGATGCAGTTGCGCAGCACGACGTTCTTGAGCGTGAACGGAGAAAACAGGCCAGGAATGAAAACCTCAATCCGTTGGAAAAAGCGTTACTGGTACGCGCCAGCCCCATAAGTCAGCTCATAGCTGTGGCTGTAGATTTCCAGGATGTTGCCGAACGGGTCTTCCATGTACACCATGCGGTAAGGCTTTTCGCCCGGGAAGTACTCACGCACCGGCATGCGCTGCTTGCCACCGGCAGCGACGATCCTGGCGGCCAGGCCTTCCACGTCCGGGTCCTGCACGCAGAAATGAAACACGCCGGTCTTCCAGTATTCGAAGTTGTTTTCCGGACGCTGGGCGTTGCGGAATTCGAAGATTTCCACGCCAATGCGGTCGCCGGTGGACAGGTGGGCAATGCGGAACGAGCCCCACTGGGCGCCGAACACGTCGGTGCACATCACGCCAATGGCGCTGTCATCTTCGCTGATGGTGGTGGGCGGCATGATCAGGTACCAGCCCAGGACTTCGGTGTAGAACTTGACCGCAGCGTCCAGGTCGGTGACCGACAGGCCGATGTGGGAAAAACTGCGTGGGTAGGTGTGGGACATGACAAGGCTCTCTGCACGAAACGATGGGACTAGCGTAGAGTGACCCTCCCATAATTAGAACCACTACCCCGTTATCGCTTTGATAAGAGATCCTTATGCTTAACCTGCAATGGCTGCGCACCTTCAGCGCCCTGGCGGAGGAGCGCAACTTCACCCGCACCGGCGAGCGCCTGGGCCTGACCCAGGCAGCGGTGAGCCAACACGTACGCCACCTGGAAGAGGCGCTGGGGCCGCTGATCATCCGCCGTACCCGCCAGCTGGAACTGACGCCGGCGGGCCTTGCGCTGCTGGATTACTGCGCCGAACTGTCCCAGGCCGATCGCCGCCTGAAACTGCGCCTGTGCGAAACCGATGCCGACCAGGGCGACCTGAGCCTGATCAGCCCGGGCAGCATCGGCCTGTGCCTGTACCCGTTGCTGCTGGAGTGGCAACAACGCCACCCCGGCCTGACCTTGCGCCACCGCTTCGCCCCCGACACCGAAGTGCTGGCCGCCGTGCTGGAGAACCGCTTCGAGCTGGGCCTGGTCACCCTCAAGCCTGATGACCCGCGCCTGGTGGCCGAGCATTTCGCCGAGGAGCCTTTGGAGTTGATCGTGCCCGCCGGTGCCCAGGCCGAACACTGGCAGGACCTGCAGCAGTTGGGCTTCATCGACCACCCCGACGGCCAGGCCATGGCCAGCCGCCTGCTCAGCCGCGCTTTCCCCGGCAACCCTGGCGTGCGCAGCCTGCCGCAGCACGGTTTCAGCAACCAGATCAGCCTGATCCTGGAGCCGGTAGCCCTCGGGCTTGGCTTCACCGTGCTGCCGCGCTATGCCCGCCAGGCGTTTGGGCGGCAGGAGCAGATCAGCGTGGTGGCCTGCGGGGCGACGGTGCGTGACACCCTGTGGCTGATCCATCGGGCGGAATGGCCCTTGTCGCTGCGGGCACAACGGGCCATCGACCATGTGCGCAGTGCGTTGGCCGCGCACTCATCGGCATAACAATTTCTTATCAAGACCATAACGCGCACGGCATTCATCCTATGGCGCTGCAACTCTAGACTGGGGCCTTCACTGCCTACGGAGTTCCCATGCCCGACAAGAGCCCCCAGCCCCCTGCCCTGATGCGCGCCGTTATTTGCGACGGCGCGGACAAAAGCCTGTCCACCCTCCACCTGCGTCAACTACCGGTACCTGCTGCCGGCCCTGGCGAGGTGCGCGTGCGCCTGTACGCGGCGTCCCTGAACCCGGTGGACTGGAAGCTGGCCGACGGCACCGTGCCTTGGCTCGACGCGCCATTGACCATGGGCCTTGACGGCGCCGGGGTGATCGACCAGGTGGGCGACGACGCCGGCAACTGGCAAGTCGGTGATCGCGTGGTGTGGCACGGCAACCTGAGCTCACCGGGTGTATTCGCTGACTACGGCATTGCCCCGGCACACGTGTTGGCACGTATCCCGGATCAGGTCAGTTTTGCAGCTGCCGCCGCCCTGCCCTGCGCCGGCATGACGGCCTATCAGGCCCTTGTGCGCAAGGCGCGGTTGCAGGCCGGCCAGACCTTGCTGGTGCAAGGCGCCAGTGGTGCGGTGGGTGGTTTTGCGCTGCAGATCGCCAAATCGTTGGGTGCCACCACCATCGCCCTGGCCAACGCCGCCCAGGCGGGCCGCACCCGCGCCCTGGGCGCTGACCATGTACTGGACCGTCGTGACCCAGCCCTGGCGGACACTATCCGTGCCCTTACCGGCGGCTATGGCGTGGACGTGATGCTGGAGGTGGCCAACCCGGGGGATGCACGCAAATCTCTCGACCTGATTCGCTACAACGGCCAGTTGCTCTGCATCGACCCGATGCCCAACCTGGCTCACGTGCCGCCTTATACCTACGCGGCGTCGATTCACGAGGTCGCCCTGGGCGGCGCCTATGCGGCGGGGCATCGACCGACACAGGAAGATTTTGCCGTGATGTTGACGGCGCTGCTGGAACTGGTGGCTGCGGGTCGCCTGGACCCGATGATTGAACGCCGTATCTGCCTGGACCAGGTCCCCGAGGGGTTGGTGGCGATGCGCGAAGGGAGCCACACGGGCAAGACGATCGTCGAGATTGGCTGAGGGATGTCTGCGACCTCTTCACAAACCTCCCCACGCATTTGGCCCCGAGACTACTTCAACCCTGCGACCTGCGGCACGTCGGTTTGCTCAAAGCCGCCACCCAGCGCTTTGTACAGGCTGACCAGGCTGGTTTGCGCGGCCAGCTGGGTCTGCACTTGCGCCTGCTGCGCGGTGTACAGCAGGCGCTGTTGGGTCAGGGTGTCGAGCAGGCTGTAGCTGCCCTGCCGGTACAACGCCATGGACAGGTCGTAGGCACGCTGGTCGGCGGCCACGGTCTGCTCCTGGGCATCCAGGCGCTCGGCAATGGTGGCCCGCGTAGCGAGGCTGTCGGCCACTTCGGCGAAAGCGGTCTGCAGGGTCTTCTCGTAGGTGGCCACGGCAATCTCGCGACTGGCCTTGGACGCCGCCAACGTGGCGCGGTTGGCGCCGGCGTCGAAGATCGGCAAGGTCACGCTGGGCGCAAAGGACCAGGCACGGCTACCACCGCCAAACAGCCCCGACAACGCCGAGCTCTCAGTGCCCAGTGCCGCCGTCAGGCTGATGCGCGGGAAGAAGTTGGCCCGCGCCACGCCAATGTCGGCGTTCGCCGCCTTCAGCGCATGCTCGGCCGACAGCACGTCCGGCCGCTGCTGCAGCAACGTGGACGGCACCCCGGCCGGCAGGTCGGCCAGGCTCGACACCGCGTCCACCTGGGCATCGGGCAAGTCGCCCGGCGCCACCTGCGCGCCCACCACCAGCTCCAGCGCATCGCGCGCCTGGGTGGCCTGGGCGATGTACACCGCCACATCGTTGCGTGCCGATTGCAGGCTACTTTGCGCCTCGGCCAGTTCCAGGCCGTCGGTGGCGCCCAAGGCATGCTCCTGCTGCACCAGGGTGTAGGTGCGCTGTTGGCTGTCCTGGGTCTGCCGGGCCAGCGCCAGCAGGCGTCGGTCGGCGGCTAGGGTCAGCCAGTCGTTGGCCACCTCCGACACCAGGGTGATCTGCGTGCTGCGCTGGCTGTCAACGGTGGACAGGTAGGTTTCCAGGGCTTCCTGGCTGAGGCTGTGCACACGGCCGAACAGATCCAGCTCATAGGCGCTGAAGCCCAGTTCCACGCTGCTGACCCGCGACACCCCGGCCGATGAGCTTTTCACCGCCGTCGGGGTGCGCTCGGCATCCTGCCCGGCGGTCAGGCCGATGCTGGGCAGCAGGGCCGCGTCCTGGATGCGGTAGGTAGCGCGGGCCTTTTCGATGTCCAGCACGGCCACGCGCAGGTCGCGGTTATTGGCCAGGGCCTGGGCCACTGTGCGTTGCAGGCGCGGGTCACGCAGGAACTGGCGCCAGGCCAGCTGCGAGGCCTGCGGGCCTGGGGTTTTAGACGCATCGGTCCATTGTGCCGGCACCGGCGCCGCCGGGCGCTGGTAGGCCGGGGCCAGGTTGATACAGCCGCCAAGCAAGGCAGCCGCGCCGATCAGGGCGAGCCAGGCTCTCATGTTGCCTCCTGCGGTGCGCGACGCGTGACCAGCGAACGAACCAATACGTAGAACAGCGGTGTAAAGAAGATCCCCAGGGCCGTGCCCAGCAGCGTGCCGCCGAACACCCCGGTACCAATCGAATGCCGCGCAGCAGCGCCCGGCCCGTCGCTGATCAGCAGCGGGAACACCCCCAGCAGGAACGCCAGCGAGGTCATCACGATGGGCCGGATACGCAGGTGCACCGCCTCAAGCGTGGCGTCCAGCAGCGACCTGCCCTGCTCTTCCAGCTGTTTGGCGAACTCGACGATCAGGATGGCGTTCTTCGCCGACAGGCCCACGGTAATCAGCAGGCCGACCTGGAAGTACACATCGCTGGACAGCCCGCGAAAGGTAGTGGCCATCGCCGCGCCAAGGATGCCGATGGGCACCACCAGCATCACCGCCAGCGGGATCGACCAGCTCTCATACAACGCCGCCAGGCACAGGAACACGAACAGCACCGACACCGCATACAGGAACGGCGCCTGCCCGCCCGAAAGCATTTCCTGGTAGGACAGCCCGGTCCAGGCATAGCCCACGCCCGGCTTCAGCTCACCCACCAGGCGGGTGATGGCCGCCATGGCCTGGCCCGAGCTGACACCCGGCGCCGGGTCACCGACGATCTCGAACGAGTTGTTGCCGTTGTAGCGGTCCAGCTCCGGCGGGCCATAGGTCCAGTGCGAACTGCTGAAGGAAGAGAACGGCACCATGGCCCCGCTGCTATTGCGCACGTACCAGTTCTTCAAGTCCTCGGGCACCATGCGAAAGCGCGCGTCAGCCTGCACGTACACCTTCTTCACCCGGTCGTTGTCGAGGAAGTTGTTGACGAAGCTGCTGCCCAAGGCGTCCTTGAGCGTGGCGTTGATGTCGTCCAGGGTCAGGCCCATGGCACTGGCCTTGCGGTCGTCGATGTCCAGGGAGAACTCGGGCGTGTCGTTGAGGCCGTTGAAGCGCACCTGGCGCAGGTCGGGGTCTTTGTTGGCGCGTTCGATCAGTTCGTCGCGGGCCTTGACCAGCGCGTCGTGGCCCAGGCCGCCCTGGTCCACCAGTTCCATGTCGAAGCCGGAACTCACGCCCATGCCGTGTACGGTAGGCGGTTGCAGCACGAATACCTGGGCGTCGCGCACGCGCTTGAGGTCGGCCATGGCACGATGGACAAAGTCAGTGGCGCTTTCGCTGCGCTCGCTCCAGTCC
Source organism: Pseudomonas sp. GYB4201 (assembly GCF_056312595.1). NCBI lineage: Bacteria > Pseudomonadati > Pseudomonadota > Gammaproteobacteria > Pseudomonadales > Pseudomonadaceae > Pseudomonas > Pseudomonas sp. GYB4201. The sequence goes on from NZ_JBWGIG010000003.1 coordinate 190,008, forward strand.
TTGAGCTGCACCCACATCATGCCCACGTTCTGGCCGCTGGTGCCGGTGGCGTAGCCGGAAATCTCGAAGGCCGCCGCCACCGAAGGCTGCTTGAGCAAGTACTGCTGCACGGTGGCCATGGCCTTGAGCACCCGCTCGCGCGGCGCGCCCACCGGGCCCTTGACGGTGACCATCAGCTCGCCCTGGTCTTCCATGGGCAGGAACGCGGTGGGCAAGTGCAGGGCCATGAATACGGCACCGGCAACGATCAGTCCGTAGGCCAGCAGCGCGCGTTTGCGGCGCTTCAGCAAGCCACCGACGGCGCCCTGGTAGCCGGCCGCGCCACGCTCGAAACCGCGGTTGAAGGCACCGAAGAAACCGTGCTGCGTCACCCCATGGCTGGGCTTGAGCAAGGTGGCGCACAGCGCCGGGGTCAAGGTCAGGGCGACGAACACTGACAGGCCCATGGCGGTGATCACCGACACCGAGAACTGCCGGTAGATGATCCCCGTGGCGCCGCCAAAGAACGCCATGGGCAGCAACACCGCGCACAGCACCATGGCGATGCCGACCAGCGCGCCGCTGATCTCGTTCATCGATTCGCGGGTGGCGTCGCGGGGCGACAGGCCCTGCTCGGCCATCACCCGTTCGACGTTTTCCACCACCACGATGGCGTCGTCCACCAGCAACCCGATGGCCAGCACCAGGCCGAACATGGTCAGCATGTTGATGGTGTAGCCCAGCGTGTACAGCACGCCGAAGGTGCCCATCAGCACCACCGGCACGGCGATGCTGGGAATCAGCGTGGCACGCACGTTCTGCAGGAACACGAACATGATCAGTACCACCAGGCCGATGGCCTCGGCCAGGGTCTTGACCACCTCTTCGATGGACACCTTGATGAACGGCACCATGTCATAGGGGTACTGCACCTTCAGCCCTTGGGGAAACGAAGCGGCGCGCTGGTCGAGGAAGTCGTGCACCTCCTGGGCCACCTGCATCTCGTTGGCGCCGGGCGCCAGGGCGATACCCAGGCCCGAGGCCGGTTTGTCGTCGTAGTGGGTGGTGACCGTGTAGGTCTGCGGCCCCAGCTCCACCCGGGCCACGTCGCTGAGCAGCACCTGGGCGCCGTTGTCGCTGCTTTTGAGCACAATGTCGCGGAACTGCTGGGCGGTGGTCAGGCGGCTACGCGCGGTCACCGTGGCGTCCAGCTCCTGGCCACCGGCGGCGGGCAGGCCGCCCAGCTCGCCCGCCGCGACGTCGTCGTTCTGGGCGGCGATGGCGGTGGTCACGTCCGACGGCATCAGCGCGTACTTCTGCAACCTGGCCGGGTCCAGCCAGATGTGCATGGCGTACTGGGCGCCATACTCCTGCACCTGGCCCACCCCGGACAGGCGCTCGATGGGTTCTTCCAGGTTGCTGTACAGGTAGTCGGCCACGGCGTCGGCGCTCATCTTACCGTCGGTGGACACCAGCGAGAACACCAGGAACTGATCGGGCGCGGCCTTGCGCACCAGCACGCCGTTGTCCTGCACCTCGGTGGGCAGCAAGGCGTTGGCGGCCTGCAGCTTGTTCTGCACCTGCACCTGGGCGGCGTCGGGGTCCATGCCGTTCTTGAAGGTCAGCTTGATGCTGACCGTGCCCGAGGAACTGGCGCTGGAGGACATGTACATCAGGTTGTCCAGGCCCACCATTTGCTGCTCGATCACCTGCACCACCGAGTCCTGGTTGGTGCGCGCCGAGGCGCCGGAATAAGTGGTGCTGATCTGGATGGTCGGTGGCGCCACGCTGGGGTACTGCTCAAGGGGCAGTTGCGTGACGCAGAAGGCCCCGGCCAGGGTGATGACGATGGCGATCACCCAGGCGAAGATCGGCCGGTCGATGAAAAAATGCGGAAGGCGCATGCTCAGTTGCCCCCTGCCGCAGCCACGGCGGGCGCAGCCTCGGTGGCCTGTACGGTGTCACCGGGCTTCACGTACTGCGAGCCTTCGAGGATCACCCGTTCGCCGGCCCTGACGCCGTCGCTGATCACCCAGTTGGTGCTGCTGGTGCCCTCCTCGGTGACGGTGCGCAATTCCACCTTGTCCTGCCCATTGACCACCAGCGCCGTGGCGTTGCCGCGCGGGTCGTGGGTGATGGCTTGTTGCGGCACCAGCAAGGCGTTGTCATCCACGCCTTCGTTGATGTTGGCGTGCACGTACATGCCCGGCAGCAGCAGCTTTTCCGGGTTGGGAACGATGGCGCGCAGGGTGATGGTGCCGGTGGCCTGGTCCACGCCCACGCCGGCGAATTGCAGGCTGCCGGTGTGGCTGTAGGTGCTGCCGTCCTCCAGGGTCAGGCTGATGCGTGCGCGGCCCTTGTCATCTTTCTGCAGGCGGCCGTCGGCCAGGGCCTTGCGCAGTTGCAGCACGTCGGCGCTGGATTGGGTCACGTCCACGTAAATCGGGTCATAGGCGTAGATGGTGGTCAACGGGCTGGTCTGGTTGGCGGTCACCAGCGCGCCGGGGGTGTAGCTGGAGGCGCCGATGGTGCCCGCGATGGGTGCGGTGACGCGGGTGTAATTGAGGTTGATGCGCGCGCTTTCCAGCGCCGCCTGGGCCGACTGCACGGCGGCCTCGTCCTCACGCAACGTGGCCCGGGAGGTTTCCAGGGTTTGCTGGCTGATGGCGTCGATGTGCGCCAGGGCCTCGTCACGCTTGGCAATGGGCTGGGCCGACAGCAAGGCGGCGCGCGCCTTGGCCAGTTCGGCCTGGTCGGCGTCATAGGTAGCCTGGTACGGCGCCGGGTCGACCTGGTACAGCAACTGCCCGGCCTTGACCTCGCTGCCCTCGTCAAACAGGCGCTTCTGGATGATGCCCGTCACCTGCGGGGTCACCGGCGAGGTGAGGAACGCCGTGGTGCGCCCGGGCAACGACACGCTGCGGGTAAACGGCTGACGCTTGAGGGTTACCACGGTGACTGCCTGAGCTTTTTTCGGCGCCTCCTGTTTGCCCTGGGAACAACCGGTGACCAGCAGCATGGCCGCCAGCACACACAGCGGATGAAAAGTGTGCATGTATCTAGGTCTCGATGACGGTCTGTATGGCCACGAGTATGCGAAGCAATTGCGCAAAAAATAGGGAAGTTGCCGGGTGGGCGCTGCGGGCCGACCGGGCAGCCCGTAGAATGCCGGGCATGAAAGCACTCCTGCGCAACGCCGCCCCCACCCGCCGCCTGGGCCTGACCGCGAAACTGTTCGTGGCCATGGTGCTGGTCAATATCCTGGTGATCGTGGCGATGGTGGCCGCCACCCGGGTCAGTTTCGAGCACGGCTTCATCGGCTACCTGGCCGAGCAGGACGAGTTGCGACTGCAGTCTGGCGTGGCACCGCTGGCGGCGGCCTACAAGAGCCATGGCAGCTGGGAATTTTTGCAGCACAACCGCGACCTGTGGCACCACCTGATGCGCCCCTACGATGCCTCGGTGTACCCGCCCGACAGCAAGCTGCCGCTGCCGCGCCCGCCGGTGGCCGACATGATCGGCGCCCATACGCGCTTCACCCTGCTGGACGCTGACGGCCAGTACGTGTTCGGCAACCCCGGCTGCCTGAAAGACTCGCCGCGCCTGCCGATCACCGTGGACGGCAAGACTGTCGGCTGGCTGCTGATGCTGCCCTTCGAGAAGGCCACCGAGGCCGGGGACCTGCGTTTCCAGAAAGGCCAGATCGACGCCAGCTGGACCATCGCCGTGCTGGCCGCGCTGCTAGTGGCGGCCATCACCTGGTGGTTGGCCCGCGCCCTGGCCGCGCCGCTGCGGCGCATCACCGGCGCCACCCACCACCTCGCCGAGGGCGACTACAGCGTGCGCGTGCCCACCCTGTCGGGCAGCGACATCGGCCAGCTGGAGCGCGATTTCAATCACCTGGCCGCCACCCTGGAAGACAACGAGCGTGTGCGCTCGGCCATGGTCGCCGACATTTCCCACGAACTGCGCACGCCGCTGGCGGTGATGCGCGGCGAAATCGAGGCGCTGGAGGTGGGTGTGCGGCCCCTGACCTTGGAGGCCGTGCACTCCATCGGCGGCGAGGCCCAGCGCCTGTCGCGACTGGTGGACGACCTGCACGACCTGTCGCTGGCCGACGTCGGCACCCTCAGCTACCAGCACGTGGAGCTGGACCTGGCGCGCATGCTGCGCGACAGCCTGGGCCCGGTGCTGCGGCGCCTGGCCGACGCCGGCATCGCCCTGCACGCCGACGTGCCCGACACGCCGCTGTGGGTGGAAGGCGACCGCCGCCGCTTGCAGCAGGTGTTCGCCAACGTCTTCGAAAACGCCCTGCACTACGTGGAGGCCGGCAACAGCGTGCTGCTGCGCGCCCGCCAGGACGCCAGCCACGTGCGGGTCGACATCCAGGACAGCGGCCAGGGCGTGCCGGAGCCGGCACTGAGTGCGCTGTTCGACCGTTTCTACCGCGTCGAAGCCTCGCGCAGCCGCTCCACGGGTGGCTCAGGCCTGGGCCTGTCGATCTGCCGCAGCATCGTGCTGGCACACGGCGGCCGCATCAACGCCGCCCGAGCGCCCCAGGGCGGCCTGTGGATCGCCGTGCAACTGCCGCGCGCGAGGCTGCAGGCATGAGCGCCGTGGACATCCTGATCGTCGAGGACGAGCCCAAGCTGGCGCAACTGATGAGCGATTTCCTACTGGCCGCCGGCTATACCAGCCACCGCTTGGCCGACGGCCTGGGCGTGGAAGCGGCGGTCAGCCAGTTCACCCCGCAACTGATCATTCTCGACCTGATGCTGCCCGGCCGTGACGGCCGCGACATCTGCCGTGCGCTGCGCAAGCACTGGGACACCCCGATCATCATGGTCACCGCCCGCGTCGAGGAAAAGGACCGCCTGCTGGGCCTGGAAATCGGCGCCGACGACTACATCTGCAAGCCGTTCAGCCTGCTGGAACTGGTGGCGCGGGTAAAAGTCATCCTGCGCCGCATGGGCCACGGCCCGGCCCCGGAAAGCGGCCCGTTGCAGATGCACGCCGACCGCTTCCAGGCCGTGTGGCACGGCGTCACCGTGGAGCTGACCCCGCTGGAATTCCGCCTGCTGCAGGCACTGGTGGCGCGCCCCGGCCGGGTAATGTCGCGCGATGCGCTGATGGACCACCTGTACACCGACCATCGCATCGTCGAAGACCGCACCATCGACAGCCACGTGAAGAAAATCCGCCGCAAGTTCGAGGGGATTGTCGAGGAGGTGGAGATCATCCAGTCGGTGTATGGTGCCGGGTATAAATTCATGCCGTGACGCGTTCCACACAGCTCAGACGTATCAAGGTTCAGGCCCTCAAAGGTTGCCTTTTAGCTCAGCAACGCCACAATACCTGCCGTTTTAAGCTGGCAGGAATCTACACCGATGCACGCATGCAAAGGCCCGCTCTGATGAGCAAGCCATTTAGCACCCTCGACGACGTCGCCAAGGCCGCCGGCATGTCCCGCGCCCAGGTGTCCCGGGCCCTGCGCGGCGACCCCGGCGTGCGTCCCGAAACCCGCAAACACATCGACGCCATCGCCGCCCAACTGGACTACCGCCCCAACCTTGCGGCGCGCAGCCTGGTGTCGGCGCGCTCATCCATCGTCGGCCTGGTGATCGGCGACCCCAACAACCCCTTTCATATCCAACTGGCCCAGGCCGTGGACCGCGAGCTGACCGCCGCCGGGTTCGACCCCGTGACGTCCCTGCGCGCGGTGGAAGATGCCTCTGCCCTGCGCGAGTCCGATCGCCTGCTCACGCTGCGCGCCGCAGGCGTGATTTTGATCGGCACGCCACACACTTCGCAGACCATTGCCGACATCGCCGACAAGCTGCCGTGCGTGTACATCGGCAGCAAGAACATCGCCCACCCCCGCGTCACGGCCATTGCCGTGGATGACGAATCCGGCGTGCGCATGGCGCTGCAGCATCTGCTGGACCTGGGTCATCAGCGCATCGCGCACCTGGGGGGCGGCAGCGAAGTGTCGGCGCGCCAGCGCACGCGCACCTACTGCCGGGTCATGCAGGAAGCCGGTTTGCAGCCGCACTTTCTGCGCGGCACCCACGATGCGGCGTCGGGCCGACGTGGGGTGGACCAACTGTTTGCCCAAACGCCGCGGCCTACCGCCATTTTCGCCTCCAACGACTTTATCGCCCTGGGCGTGATGGACCGGCTCAAGGGCATGGGCCTGTCGGTACCGGAAGACGTGTCGGTGGTGGGTTTCGACGATGTGCCCACCGCTTCCAACGAAGTGTTTTCCTTGACCACACTGCGTCAGGACACCGATCAGCAGGCGCTGGAAGCGGTGCAGGCGTTGCAAATCATCATCGCCGGCAAGGACAAACCGGCGCGCCGACGCAGCATGCCGGTCACCTTGATGGTGCGCCGCTCCAGCGCCCCGCCGAAGCCCGTCTGAGCCCACCCATATGGATTGCTGACAACGCGTTCATTTGACGTGGCAATACGCCGCACCTACTATGCGCGCACCCCGCCTCCCCGCACGCACGTGTCTAGCACGTGCATTGCAGCGTTGAGCGGGGATTTTTTTGAGTGCAAATGAGAGCGCTCTCATGGACGGATCATCGTTTCCAGCGACTGATTTCCCCGCTATCGATCAACAGGAGTCGACATGAAACGACGGAGTGTCCTCAAGGCCGGGCTGGTGCTTATCACCACCAGCGCCGCGGCCACCATCTACCGCCCGGCCGGTGCTGCGCTGCGGGTGTTCAACGGCGGCGCACGCTGGCACGCCAAGGCAACCCTGCCGCCCGTGCCGGCCGACCCCAGCAAACGCATGTTCCTCAGCGACAAGGAGTTCGCTCAGATCAAGGCGATCTTCGACCGCCTGATTCCGGCGGACGAGATCAGCGTCAGCGCCTCCGATGCTGGTTGCGTGGTGTTTATCGACCATCAGTTGTCCGGCGATTACGGCCAGGGCTCATGGCGTTATCGCGCAGGTCCCGAACAGCAAGGCACGCCCGCCCAAGGCGATCAATCGCTAAAGAGCCCCGCCGAGCTGTACCGCGCAGGCCTGGCCGAACTGGACGTCTACTGCCGCAAGACCCTGGATGCGCCCTTCGAAGCGCTATCGGTGGAGCAGCAGGACGAACTGCTCGAACGCATGGAACAGGGCCAGGTGCCCCTGGACAACGTGCCCTCGGACCTGCTGTTCAAGCAATTGCTGGCCAACGTCCAGGAAGGCTACTTCGCCGACCCGGTGTACGGCGGCAACAAGGACATGGTGGGCTGGAAAATGATCGGCTTCCCCGGCTCGCGCTACGACTACCGCGACTACGTGGAACAGCGCGGGCAGAAGTTGAACATCATCCCGGTGAGCATCATCGGCCGCGTCTGATCTTGCGTTGCAGCCTTGCCAAACCATAAGCGCCACCCAGGCGCAGCCTGATTCTGGAATTACACATGACCTACACAAGACCGAAAGCCGACGTCGTCATCGTCGGCCTGGGGTGGGCCGGCTCGCTGATGGCCGAGGAACTCACCCGCGCAGGCCTGGACGTCGTCGCCATTGAGCGCGGTGTCTGGGAAGAAGCCAACAAGAACTACCCGCCCAGCATTGCCGCCGATGAACTGCGCTACGGCGCCCGTCGCGAAGCGCTCAAGCCACCGAGCGTGGAAACCCTGACCTTCCGCAACAACCCGCGGCAGACCGCCCTGCCCGGCCGCGATTTCAACATCTGGCAGATGGGCTTCAGCGTCGGCGGCGCCGGCAAGCACTGGGCCGCCAACGCCTGGCGCTTCAACCCCTCGGACTTCACCATGGCCACCCGGGTCAAGGACCGTTACCACAACATGAAGCTGGCCGACGGCCTGATCGTGCAGGACTGGGGCGTGACCTACGATGACCTGGAACCGCACTACGATCGCTGGGAAAAGATCGCCGGCGTTGCCGGTACGGCCGGCGTGCTCGATGGCAAGGTGCAGCCTGGCGGCAATCCCTTCGAAGGCTCGCGCACCAGCCAGTACCCCACGCCGTCCATGGCCCGCTCGCACTGGAACGAGAAATTTCGTGAAGTGACCGAGAAGATGGGCCTGCACCCCTTCCCCATCCCGGCCGGCACCATCGGCGCACCGTACACCAACCCCCTGGGCGTCAATCTGGCACCGTGCACCTACTGCGGCTTCTGCGGTTTCTACGGCTGCGGCAACTGGTCAAAATCCTCACCCAATGCCTGCGTGATCCCGGCCCTGGTGTTGCGCCGCAACTTCACCCTGCTCACCGAATGCACCGTGCTCAAGGCCGAGAAAGCCCCGGACGGCAAGACTGTCACCGGCGTGACCTTCAAGGACTCGGACGGCAACCTGGGCTTCCAGCCTGCCGACATCGTGGTGTTCGCCGCCTACCAGCTGGACAACGTGCGCCTGCTGCTGCTCTCGCAAGTGGGTACGCCTTACGATCCGGCCACCCGCACCGGCACCGTGGGCCGCGCCTACAACTACCAGACCATGTCGTACGGTTTCCTGTACTACGAGAACGAGCAGATGAACCCGTTCATCTCCACCGGCGCGCTCTCCACCCAGATCGACGACTACAACGGCGACAACTTCGACCACACTGGGCTGGGTTTCATCGGCGGTGCAGGCATCCAGGCGCTGTCGGACCAGGGCACGCCCATCGGCATGACTGACCGGGTGCCCACGGGCACGAAGATGTGGGGCTCGCAATGGAAGAAAGCCTTCCAGCAGAGCTACCAGAACTACGCCAAGATCCAGGGCCAGGGCACCTCGTACTCCCACGTCGACTCTTACCTGTCGCTGGACCCCACCTACAAGGACGCCAACGGCCAGCCGTTGCTGCGCATGACCTTCGACTACAACGACAACGACCGCCGCATGTCGACCTTCGTCAAGGGCCACATTGACGAGATCTGCCGCAACAGCGGCGCCAAGACCTGGGAAACCGTGTCCTTCCCCGACCAGCCCAACTCACCCATGCGCGGTTACGACAGCTCGCACACCATCGGCGGCGCCGTGATCGGCCTGGACCCGGCCACCTCGGTGCTCAACCGTTACCAGCAATGCTGGGACGTGCACAACCTGTTCGTCTGCGGCGCCTCGTCCTACCCCAACAACGGCGGCTACAACCCCACGGGCACCCTCAGCGCGCTGACGCTGTGGACGGCCAAAGCCATCATCAACGACTACATTCGCCAACCCGGCCTGCTGACGCGCTAAGGAGAGCAACGTGAAGAAAACCACACTATTCGCGGCGCTGGCCGGCTGTGCCGTCATCGGTGGCCTGGGTTTTGTTGGCCTGGCCGAGTACGGTCAGCACAAAAGCTTCACCGCCATCGACGCGAAAGCCGTGACCGGCGCGGCCGACCAGGTAACGCGTGGCCAATACGTGGCCGCCATGGGCGACTGCGCTGCCTGCCACTCGGTGCCGGGCGCCCAGCCCTATGCCGGCGGCTACGCCTTGCAAACGCCCTTCGGCGTGATCAAGTCGTCCAACATCACCCAAGACGTGGAAACTGGCATCGGCGGCTGGAACCTTGCACAGTTCGACAAGGCCGTGCGTCATGGCATCGGCAGCCACGGCTACCTGTACCCGGCCATGCCGTACACCGCGTACAGCAAGATGACCGACCAGGACATGGCCGACCTGTGGGCCTACATCAAGACCCTGCCGGCCGTGCGTCAAAAGGTGGTGGAGAACGAACTGCCGTTCCCCTACAACCAGCGCTTGTTGCTGGCTGGCTGGAACCTGCTGTTCTTCAAGGACCAGGTGTTCACCCCGCTCCCGGGTGTGAGCGCAGCGGTGAACCGCGGCGACTACCTGGTCAACGGCCCTGGCCACTGCGCCGCCTGCCACACGGCCAAGAACGCCTTGGGCGGTGACGTCGCGGCGGCCTTCGCAGGCGGTACGCTGCAAGGCTGGCACGCCCCTGACCTGACGCCCAACCCGCACACCGGGCTGGGCAAGTGGAAGGCCGACGAGGTGGTCAGCTACCTGAAAACCGGCACCAGCCGCCAAGCCGTAGCCGCAGGGCCGATGATGGAAGCGGTGGAGAACTCCACGCAGTACCTGACGGGCGACGACCTGCACGCCATCACCGCCTACCTGCAGCAACTGCCGGCCAGCCAGGCAACGCCAACCGTGGCGATAGGCGCCAACGATGCGCAAATGGTCCAAGGCAAGTTGGTGTACGAAAGCCAGTGCGAAGCCTGTCACACCGTCAGCGGTGACGGCGTGCGCCGAATGATCCCGCAACTGGGCGGTAACGCCCAGGTCAATGCCGCTGATGCTTCGTCGTTGATCAACGTGGTGCTCAAGGGGGCTGATGCCCCGCTCACCGCGGGCAATCCGACGGGTGCAGGCATGCCGCGCTTTGACTGGAAATTGGCCGATGAGGACGTTGCGGCCGTGCAGACCTATATCCGCAACAGCTGGGGCAATAGTGCGGGCAAGGTGACCGCGCAACAGGTGGCGGCGGCGCGCAAGCAGCTCAATGCACAACCCTGGGCCGGGCATTGACCCGTTAAGAGAGATTGCCGGGGCGTGCTGCCCCGGCAATGTTCAGCCTAGGTCTGCGCAGCGTGCCACCAAAGTACGCACTCCCCGCCCCGTCATCGTGCACCCTGCTACCGAGCGTGACACGGGCCCTTGCGCCCGACCATGGCGGTTCTCTTTTCTGATCAAGCGCTTGGCGCTCTATTGGCTCGGCTGGCATGCATCCTGCTTTTGCATAAATGGATAATTGGATACAGAAATGCAAAAGGTGCCCCGCATGTCATTTGATCACGCACTCGCAAGCCCCCGTTCGGCAACAGCCGAAGAAGAGGCCTATCGCTTCCTGCTCAACGCCATTTGCACCGGCAGGTACCTGCCCGGGGTGCGCCTGGTGGCCGAGGACATTGCCAGCGAAATCGGCACCAGCCGCATGCCGGTGCGCGAAGCGTTTCGGCGTCTGGATGCCGAGGGCCTGGTCACCCTGCGGCCAAACCGTGGCGCAGTGGTCAGCGGCTTGAACATCGAGGAAATGTGCGAGGTGTTCGAGATGCGCAGCGCCCTGGAAGGCCTGGCCATTCGGCTGGCGGTACCCAAGCTCACCGAGCGGCACAAGGTGCAGCTCGAACGATTGCTGGAAGACATGGACGAGTGCCGTGAAGACAGTGCCCAGTGGGTTAGCCGCCACCGCGCCTTTCATGAGTTTTTGTGCAGTGTGGCCGAGCGCCCGCGGCTGATGCGCCAGATTTCATCGCTGTACGCAGTGATCGAGCCGCACATGCGCCTGTGGCTGCAGCACGTCGACAAACCCCTAAGCGCTCGCCAGGAACACGCCGCCATTCTTGATGCGCTGCACGCCGGTGATGCGCTGTTAGCCGAACAGGTGCTGCGCGAGCACATCGAAGGTACCACCCCGGCCATCATCGAATTCCTGCAACGCAACGCCTGAAGCGGCCATCAGAGCCGCCTGTTTCACCCGTGAGATTGAGTACTGCCTTGTTTCCCATTCGAACCGGAGTCTCGTCATGCTGAAACCCACCGCCCTCCTCGCCTGCGCTGCCCTGGGGCTGCTGGCGCCGCCCACCTTCGCCGCTGTCACCGCGCCGCCGCGGCTGGCGGAAAGCGGCAAGATTACTTACTGCTCAGGCATGGATTCGCCACCGCTGGTGTCCTTCGACGAGGCGCAGAAACCGCGCGGCCTGACCGTGGACCTGGGCACCGAGATCGCCGCGCGCCTGGGAGGTCCGAAAATCGAATGGCGGGTGATTCCGTTCTCCGGGCTGGTGCCCGCACTGCTGGCCAAGCAGTGCGACATGATCGTCGACCAGCTGTTCGACAAGCCCGAACGGCGCCAGGTCATCGATATTGTCAACTACATGTATTCCAGCCAGTCGGTGGTGGTGCCCAAGGGCAACCCCAAAGCCATCGCCAGCCTGGATGACCTGAGCGGGCACAAAGTGGCGGTGCTTAACGGCTCCACCATCAAGACCCTGCTGGACGGCGAGAATGACAGCCTGGCCAAGGCCGGCAAGCCGGCCATGAAGCTGGTGGTGTACAACACCGACACCGACGCCTTCCAGGCCCTGCGCATCGGCCAGGTGGACGCCTACGGCACCACGGTGGAAACCGCCGGCTATTACGCCGGCATGGCCCCGGACCTGTTCCAGGAAGCCGTGCCCGCCTTCAGCCGCATTCTGACGGGCCTGGGCATGCGCAAGGATGACGGGCAACTGAGCGCGGCCGTCGACCAGGTCATCAAGGACATGCGCAGCGACGGCAGCTACAGCCAGTTGCTGAAGAAGTGGAACGTTTCCAGCGACACCCTGGACTGAGGTCGGCGGCCATGAATTTCAATTGGGATGTGTTCTGGCACTACCTGCTGCAACCCAGCGGCGTGTACCTGAACGGGCTGTGGCTGACCTGCGTGATTGCCGTGCTGGCCATGCTGCTGGGCTGCGTGCTGGGGCTGGTGGCGGCGCTGATGCGCCTGTCCGCCAGCCCGTTCCTGCAATACCCGGTGCGCCTCTACGTGTGGCTGATGCGTGGCACGCCGCTGCTGGTGCAGATCGTGTTTCTGTACACGGCGCTCGCGGCCGGCGGCGTTTTTCGTTTTGAAGACCTGAGCCTGGGCGGCTTCATCCTGCCCGGCAACCTGCAGGCGGCGATCATCGCCCTGGGGCTCAACGAAGGCGCGTACATGGCCGAGATCATCCGCGCCGGTATCAATGCCGTGGACAAGGGCCAGTACGAGGCCGGGCGTTGCCTGGGCATGACCTTCGGCAAGCTGATGCGCCGCATCGTGCTGCCCCAGGCGTTCCGGGTGATCGTGCCGCCACTGGGCAACGAGTTCAACGTAATGCTCAAGAACACCACGCTGGTGAGCGTGATCGGCGTGCAGGAGCTGCTGCTCAGCACACAGATGGTCACCTCGGCGACCTTCCGTGTGTTCGAGCTGTATTTGGTGGTGGCCCTCTACTTCCTGTTGCTGACCACCCTGTGGGGCTTTTTCCAACGCTGGCTGGAAGCGCGCTTCGGCCGCTCCGACCGGCCCACCCCCGCCGCCAGCCGCTTTTTCGGGCGCAGCGCGGGCAAACTGCTGAGGGGCCGCTGACATGACCCAACCCCATCCGGAACTGGTGATAGAAGCACTGGACGTGCACAAGTCGTTCGGCGAACTGCAGATACTCAAAGGCATTTCGCTGCAGGTACGCCGGGGCGAAGTGGTGGTATTGATCGGCGCGTCCGGCTCCGGCAAGACCACCTTCATCCGCTGCATCAACCTGCTGGAAGACATCCAGGGCGGGCGCATCCGCGTCAACGGCCACCCCATGGGCTACAAGCTGCGGGCCGACGGCAGCCTGGCCCGCGACTCGGAGCGCAACATCGCCCGCCAGCGGCGTGACATCGGCATGGTGTTCCAGCGCTTCAACCTGTTCCCGCACATGAGCGCGCTGGAAAACATTATCGAGGCGCCGATTCAGGTACTGGGTGTGCCCCGCGCCAGCGCCATCGAGCAAGCGCGCGCCCTGCTCGCCCGGGTGGGCCTGGCCGACAAGGCCGACCACTATCCATCGATGCTGTCTGGCGGCCAACAGCAGCGCGTGGCCATCGCCCGTGCCCTGGCCATGAAACCCCAGGCCATGCTGTTCGACGAGCCCACCAGTGCCCTGGACCCGGAAACCGTGGGCGAGGTACTGCAGGTGATGAAGGAGCTGGCCGAAGACGGCATGACCATGGTCGTGGTCACCCACGAGATGGGCTTCGCCCGCGAGGTCGCCGACCGTGTGGTGGTGCTCGACCAGGGCGAACTGATAGAGGAAGGTCCGCCGGAGCAGATCTTCACCCGCCCTGTACATCCCCGTACCCAGGCCTTTCTCAGCCGCGTGCTGTAACCCCCAGACTTTTCGAGAGCACTGCCTATGTTCGACTTCTCTGCCCATGACTACCCCTACGGCTCCCAACGGCAATGCGTGTACGCGCGCAAGGGCATGGTCGCCGCCTCGCAGCCGCTGGCCGCTGAAGCCGGCCTGGCAATTTTGCGCCAGGGCGGCAACGCCATCGACGCCGCCATCGCCACCGCCGCCGCCCTGACCGTGGTCGAGCCCACGGGCAACGGCATCGGCGGCGACGCCTTCGCCCTGGTCTGGACCCGCGGCGCCCTGCACGGGCTGGACGCCAGCGGCCATGCCCCGGCGGCGCTGGACATCGAGACGGTGAAGGCTGCCGGCCACAGCCAGATGCCGCTGTATGGCTGGACACCCGTGACCGTGCCCGGAGTGCCGGCGGCCTGGGCCGAGCTGTCGGCGCGCTTCGGCCGGCTGCCGTTCGACGCGCTGCTGCAACCGGCCATTGAGCTGGCCCAAGACGGCTTTCCAGTGTCGCCCGTGGTAGCACGGCAATGGGCCTTGGCCCTCAATGAGTTCAGCCCACACCGCGACCCGGTGCTGCAAGCCTGGTTCGACACCTACCTGATCGACGGGTGCGCGCCACGCCCTGGCGAACTGTTCCGCAACCCGGCCCAGGCCCGCACCCTCGAAGAACTGGCCAGCACCCGCTGCGAAAGTTTCTACCGCGGCCCCTTGGCCGAACGCCTGGCTGCCCACGCCCAGGCCACAGGCGGCTACCTGAGCATGGCTGATTTGCGCGACTACCGCCCCAAATGGGTTCAGCCCATCAGCCTCAATTACCGCGGCGTGGATGTCTGGGAAATGCCCCCCAGCGGCCAGGGCCTGATTGCGCTCATGACTCTGAACATCCTCAAGGGCATGGATTTCGACCAGCGCGACAGCCAGCGCACCTGGCACCAGCAACTGGAAGCCATGAAACTGGCCTACAGCGATGGCCTGCACTACATCACCGACGCCGAGCACATGCGCGTATCCGCCGCCGCGCTGCTCGACGAACGCTACGCCGCCCAGCGTCGCGCGCAGATCGGCGAGCACGCCCAGCCGCCTCTGCCCGGCGACCCGCACGCCAGTGGCACAGTGTACCTGGCCACCGCCGATGGCGAAGGCAACATGGTTTCGTTCATCCAAAGCAACTACCACGGTTTCGGCTCGGGCGTAGTGTTGCCCGAGAGCGGCATCGCCTTGCAGAACCGGGGTTCGGAGTTCAGCCTCGACCCGGCCCACGCCAACTGCCTGGCACCGGGCAAGCAGACCTTCCACACCATCATCCCCGGCTTCCTCAGCCAAAACGGCGAGCCCCTGGGGCCCTTCGGTGTGATGGGCGGCTACATGCAGCCCCAAGGTCATGTGCAGGTGGTGATGAACCTGGTGGACTTCGGTCTCAACCCCCAGGCTGCCCTCGACGCACCGCGGTGGCAGTGGCTGGGCGGCCTCAAGGTGGGCATCGAACAGGCCGCCCCCCGCGCCTTGGCCGCAGGCCTGGCCAGGCGCGGGCATGAGGTAAGCGTGGCGTGCGACTCGATCGAGTTCGGCCGCGGGCAGATCATCCTGCGAGACCCTCGCACCGGGGTGCTATGTGGAGGGACCGAGCCGCGGGCCGACTCGCATATTGCGGCGTGGTAATTGCCTGGCACGTCGTATCGTGTATATGAGGTGCGGTAGCGATGACCAGATGGCATCTAGTCGTCGCTGCCGCAGGCGGTGCCCCGCTGTCTCGCTATGCGAACGTACCTGCCCACCACCAGTTCATCCAAAGCTGCTGGGAATACTTATGGATCGGCCAGCCGAATAATTGCTGGCATCGTCGTCAGTACCAAGATGGTGGTCCTGGCGAGGTTGAAGGCTAACGATAGACAAAATGCTAGTGCAAGAGCTACCCCACCGCCCAAAACGACCATGATCATGAGTTCTTCCGGTTGAGTACCAAGGCGGCGCTTACAGCGCTGCCCAAGTCTATTCCATGACTGCGATACAGATTCATGGTCGGTCTACTTCAGCTACAGGCAATGCCCGCTGTGGGAAGAGGTCGTTCACGACAGGCAGCTATCGGCCAATTGCTGCCGTTCACGTCCAACAGCTTTCGGCCAGTATAGATGGGCTATTCTCTTACTCTGAGATTCGGCCATATGATCCCACCAACCCATTAATGCGCCTCTAACGAAGTGCTGGCAGGTATGGAGTGTGATTGGAGCATCTTTAGGCACCCATTGAGCTTCTTCCAGTGGTTAAATAAACCCGATATGCGACCTGATATCTACGCAAACTTTCTCCGATTGAGATTTAATGTCAGCCAAGTTCTTTTTCGCCTCTTTGCGAGCGCTGTCGTAGTTATAGTGCCTCTCGTAATATTCAATTTTCTCTGATAACGAAGCATCCCTACCGATAGCCAACTCCTCTTCTTTTTTAGCTTGTATACAAGCTCGAAATGACCGTGCCTCAACATATGAATCATTACATATTGATATGCACTTTTCGTAGAAATCATCCGAAAAATAAAATGGTCTGTTTTTTCTCAGGTGATCCGCGCAGGAAATAATAGACTCTTCCGCCTTAAGCGCTAACTCATCGTCTTGGACGGAGTAGTAGGTAGAGTATAAATTACTGAGTCTAGCAGTGTCATCCAAGACCGCATCTAGCTTATCCCACAAGGACTTATATACTGAAGTATCAACATTTTTGATATTGACTTGATAGCTGTGATCCAGCTTATTGAAAAGCAAGTTATGCGTTAAAGAAAGTGCTATCAGCACTACTCCCGCGATGTAGGCCTGAGTGTCAGGAACTTCAATTCCCAGATCTATTCCGAAGAAATTTTTTAACACAGCATTGAAGATCAGGTGCTCTAAAAGTGGGGTGGCAACTATTCCAGATCCTAAAAATAGCACAAATTTTGTGGCAAAATTTGAAAATGGGCTTCGAATTCTCTTAGAAGCCCATGCGAGAGCTAGTGCCCATGCCTGATTGAGTTTGCTCACAATACCTCCTTGAATTAAATAGTGGGTTGGCATATTCCCGGTACCAATCCGAATCTACGGCATCACATCGTACCAGCCTGGTCGCTAAACGTTTGCGCGATTACAATCCGGTTGGGGCCCGTCAACTGCCTTCATTTTGTTGGATGGGTAAAGAATGACGCACGTCCTCTATAGTCAGGTCGAAGTCCACCAGGCCTCCGGCAAGTGGCTATATTTTTTCTGACCATTTGCGCTTAATGTAAGTAGATGCAAATTCTATTTCCGGGAACAAGGATCGCGAGTTAATATTTAACACATCTAACTGCTTGATAACCTTGGGTTTGTTTGCGGCTGGAATAATAATTTTGTTATGCGTCAGACCCAAGGCGCGCTGTATTGCTCGATACTGCAAAAGCCCTCCAGCAATGAAGGCTCCCGATTGCGCAATTACGCGCTTATTGTTTTTCAATGGATATACGAAATAGTACCTGAATAAGTCAGATGGCCTAACGGCGTCCAGAAAATAAGGCTTTTCGACTCTGACGAATTGCATAAGGCGCTTAACTTCCGGGGTAGATTGAAAAGCGCCTTTCTTTTCCTTTGTCCAGTCAGAGGCTTTTGATCCGACCTTCCGATAGTTGTTTGATATCTCTGCCCGCTCTTCGTCGGATAATCTGGCTAGGTTGCAGATAATACTTATAGTATCACTATCGGCAAACTTCACATTATCCTTAGGGAAGTTGAAAACGTGCACTACACCGTCGACAGCAAACATTTTCTCATCGCTACAGGCAAAATATAAACCTACGAGCGGATTTAAAGTCACATCTAGCAGCCGTGTAGGTAGGCTGTAGTGTTGCGCGCGTACAAGCTTGTCGAACATATTTCTATCAGAGCCAAACTCGCTCGGTGCTTCAACCAAAAGTTCGCTCAAGATGTTATTTTCTGCGTCCGCCTTTAGACTACGCATCACCGAAGGTTTCACAGTCCAAGATTTGTCATCTTGTCCACGATAGCAGCTTAAAGCGGAGTTGCTGTTTGGGAAGCCATAAATCAAATCCAGATAGGAAATTAAATCTGTGGCTTCGTCGATTTTTTTTGATCTTTTCGAACGTATCATGGAGCAGCCTTGGTGATTGAATCAGCTTACTGTAAGTGCGCGTTACAGTGTAGGGCGGGCGTACCCTTATAGAGGCTAAGTGATTGCGGTTTGTTATGAAGTAACTGTGTGATCGATAATGCTATCAGGGATTGTAAAATGACTGACGATTCGATTGAGCGTATCCCATGCGTATAGTTGAGCGTGAATTTGCAAAATACTTGTATTTTGCGGCGAAGCGGCATTGCTGTAGTCATTCACGAGATATGAACTTGGGTGGACAATTTTAGAGAATAATTTGTAGAGATTTTTATGGCTTTCTGAAAGTCCTAGCTGCTTGGCTATCTCGCCCGCGGACGCCGGCGATTTGATAACCTGCAAGTTATGCTTGTTGCGTACGTCAGTCAGCCTTTGTATCTCGTTGCGTAAGATGACCCTCTGAGGTGACATCTCCGAAATCGTTTGTATGCCCAAAACACCTTCAATAACCTGTATTTTGTCGGTGATAACTTCCGAGCACCAAGTTTGGATGTTTTTAGGGTCACTACAAATTAGACGCACCTGTAGATTAAGTTCGTAGAGACTGCGCGTTGCGAGTGCCAGTATTGAAATATGCTTATTTATAGACACGACCAACACATCTAGATATTGAGCGCTGCATTTTAAAAGGTTATGCATGGCCAAACTATCATTCGTACGCGGAATGTTTTTTGTAACCCACGCTTCCGCTGTAGTGAATTTTTTTTGAATTTCTTTTATGGCGTTGGCTAGATCATTTTCAGACCCACTTACTACGTAGTCGTTCAGAGATTTCTCGTTGTTCATTTTCTTACTCAACCAGTGATTGTGGAGTGGGCAGACTTCATTTCAAATGACAAGACACTCTTAACGTGTCGTCCTAAGACGGCCCTTTGTTAGGAAAGCATTCTTTATTTTTTCCGAGCCCGACGCTTCGCAGCAGACTTTCTCATCGATTCTCTTTTTGCGACCAACTGCCGAGGCTCAGGTATCTGCCACCCTCCAGGTACGAGTGCGCGCAAGTCGTACCCCATCATGAATAGCCCTGCTTCAAAACAATGGCATCGATGATTCATTTCTGAAACGTGGGAAAAAAGGTTCGGCGATTTATCAAGCACGTCTCGCATAATCCAGCCAAGCTGAACCTGCCGCCTAGCCCACTCCGCAGGTCTCTGGCGGTTTAGCATTGGAGTACCTGCGAATCCGATCCAAAGTTGGCGCGGGTCCCGGATTTGACACCCCTGACCTGCATCCATAGCAAACCGTCTGTAGTCTGCGATAGGCGCAGTCGGTTCTGTTAGGGTTTCCCGATATAGATGGTAAAGGGCGGCGATTGCTGCACCTACACGACCGTCATAGATAGGAGAACCGGTGGTATCGAACAGCGCATGAATTTTGGTTAACCCTGAGTTGTAGGCTAGGACTTTCTCTTTTGTAATATCGGAAAGCCGGTTGGACGTGTCGAGTGCAAGTAGTGGTTCGACGCGTAACAGGTAAGCGGTTAGGTCTTTCTTAGATTTGCGCGCATCGAGAAAACTAATGCTACCTGCGTTGTCGACGCCTCCCCATTTTAGGATGTCCCGGCAAACCTTATAGGTGGCGGCCTCATCGCCAGCTAGTGCAGAAAGTCGTATTGCTTCCCTAAAGCCTTTAATTCTTGTGCTCACCGTTTCCCAATCGCCTGCCCATTGATAGCAAGCCTGGGCGCCTTGAATCCCTGTAACGGTCTTATCCAATCCACCTGGGACGTAATTTTTGCTTTTAGAAAACTTTAGGTGTATCGGCATCGTAGGTAGGTTAGTCACCAACCAAGTCACAAAATCCCTGATGTCGTCCTGCTGAAGATAGGTTGTGCGGTCCATGTCGATTTTCCAGCGCTTGAAGGATGGCACTTTGCCTTGATGGCTCGGTTGAGTCAAATATCAGCCTCATTAGAAATTCAGCTGATCACCCGCTGGATTGCGGCTACACCGGTATTTCCTGTCGAGAGGACCGCTACAGTGATTTAGAGCAAGTGCCTGCTATCGTTTTGTCGGCTGCTATTGACCGTTTTCTGCCTCATGCGAACGGCAGCTTTGGGTCGAACGCTGCCCCTCGCGAAGGGCAGCTACTGGCCGGGAGGTGCCGCCATGCTCTATGCCATACACGCCCATCATTTCGAGATTCGTGCGAAATTGGTGCTGCTGATAAGTCCTTCCGAGACCAGGCCTCGGAGTTGCTCAATCAGTTCCCCCCGCTCGGACCTAGACGTTACCGGATCGACAACTTGATATTGCTCTTCGCACCACAGGTCGACCTTTTTTGCCCAAAACACTTGTGCAGTGGGCTCTGTAGTCAACCGTGCCAGCAGGTAAGCTACTTGTTGCCATTTCGGACGCAGTCGCATGAGGGTATGACGGCGCATATCGGATAGCTCATGCCAATCCCGGTCCAGTTTGGCGTCCAGCCCAGTATGCAATGAAGCCCACGGTTGTTTGTTCAGTTGGGCGACAGCGGCAAGAAATACGGTATCCGATGGATCGTCGAGTGCCGCGAGCAGCTCAATCGATTGTCCTTCGCTCAGGTGTCCCATAGCGGCTTGTCGAACGGTGGGATAATTGGATCGTGCAGCTGCCATCAACCAGCGTTGTTCGAGTTCGACATCAAGCTCTGCTGCCAGCCCGAGGATACCCAGCCAACCGCGCTTTGCTTTGGGAAAGGCTTCCGTCAGTCGTCCTGCCAATATGGTCCGCGCATCAATATCGCGCTTCGTTGCTTCCCAGCGCGCCAGGCTGCGAATGGACCGTGAGTCATCCAGCAAGGCCGCGCACAACAACGGTTGGGGATTTTCCAGCAACGGCAGCAGGGCACGCATTACGCAGACACGCACCATCGCCCCTGGACGTGGAAGGGCTTCTCGTAACAATTTCAGTGCTTGCGCATCCGGCAGGCCCTGGCAAGCAGCCACGCCTGCGAGGCGTACAGTTAATTCTCGATGTGCCAGCGCGTCTCGCAGAAGCGTCTGTTTATCGATATCTTTTTCCACCAACAATTCAAACAGGTAGCGAGCTGCGCTGCCTTGTCGCGCCAGGAAGTTTGCGTAGACATCAGAGTGAACCTCGGCCGCCTGAAGGGTGTTGCGCACTGCGCTCAGCGTAGGGCCGTGGTCTGCACGGTGACGCGAAGCCAGCGCCATGAGGGGTTCGAGCGCGAACAACAAGGCCTGAGCATGGGAGGGCGATAAGTAATGATTCAGACTTTCCTTTGCCAGATCGCGAATTTGTGGCACCCAATCGTTCAACCGCTCGATCAATGCTGCTAATGCTTCGGGAGAAGGTTGGTCCCGTAGCGCCCTGACGGCGACTTCGCGAATGAAGCCGTTGTAGTGGGTAGTCAGTGCTATCCAGTTTCCACTCTCCTCTGCATTGCCGAGCAAATGCGCAGCTTCGTCACGACGCTGAGCCGCCCATTGCGTGACGGGCGCCTGATGATTTTGCAGTCGAGCTAACCATTCCTGTATTGCTACCACGCTTCGATCCCTTCGCAACATTTCCATCTGAACCGAAATATACAGTAGATCGTGGTCACAGATCGCGGGGCAGCAGCAGAAGCAGTCTGAATGACCGCTTCCGGCCACAAGCGGGCATTCGAGCAGCAACTCATCACCAAGAGCCTGGCGGTCAGCGAAAAAACTCGCTCGGGGTTTTACCGAACTGTTTCTTGAACATTGACGTGAACGCACTGGGGCTGTCGTACCCCAGTTCCAACGCGATGTCGATGATCTTCTGCCCCAACGCGATTCGCTCCAGGGCAAGCAGTAGGCGTGCTTGCTGACGCCATTGCCCGAACGTCATGCCCGTTTCTCGGCGAAAAATGCGCTGGATGGTCTTCTCATCGAGCTGGAGCCGGTCGCTCCAATCCCCCAGCGTGGAACAATCGCCAGGCTCGCGTTGAAGTGCGGCGCATAAAGAGCTGACGCGGACATCCGATGGCTGCGGCAAGTGCAGAGGCAGGGTCGGGAGAATACAGAGCTCGTCCAGGATCAACCCCAGGATCCGCGCCTCACGTTGAGTGGGTGATTCCTGGGGCCTGATGTCGATAGATACCTTGATCAACTCACTCAACAACGCGGAGATGCTCACGGCTTTGGTATCGGCAGGCAGCGAGTCATGTTCGTCAGGCTGAATGAACACACTACGCATCTTCACCTCGCCCACACATCGAATAGCGTGAACCTCGCCAGCAGGCATCCAGATGCCGCGATTTGAGGGGACCGTCCATTGGCCAAGGCTGGAGGACACCACCATGACCCCTTCGATGGCGTAGATCAGCTGATGTTTGGCGTGACTGTGAGGCGCGATGATCCACCCTTCCGGATAGTCAGTTGCACTGCTGACGACGGACCAGGTGCCGCCGTCTATCTCTCGTAGAAACTCATTGAGTGGCCTGACCATGGCGCCCTTTTTGCGATAGTTACTTACCGAATCTCGCGAGAAACTCGTGCACGGATGAATTTAGGATAGCGCTGAAGCAAAAGCTTCTGCTACGTGCGCCTCTGGAACAACTGTTCGGGCGCGCCTTCTTTTACTCGCCGGAAGACTTCAATGGCCTCTCCCACAACCACGGCTGCGACTTCTGCATCGGTCGCCAGCCAAGCCAGCCCCCTGGTGATGCGCGTCATCGGCGCCTGCGCACTGGCTCATTTGATCAATGACTTGATTCAAGCGGTGCTTCCGTCGATCTATCCGTTGCTAAAGGCCAACTACGGCCTGAGTTTCACCCAGGTCGGCCTGATAACACTGACCTTCCAGCTCACCGCTTCACTCCTACAACCCTGGATCGGCTACCACACCGACCGCCATCCCAAACCATGGCTGTTGCCTGCTGGCATGGTTTGTACGTTGATTGGCATTGTCCTGCTGGCCTTCGTCGGCAGCTTCCCTGCCATTCTGGTTGCCTGCGCGTTGGTAGGTGTCGGCTCCTCCACCTTTCACCCCGAGACGTCAAGGGTCGCACGCCTGGCTTCCGGCGGGCGCTATGGCCTGGCGCAGTCAACCTTCCAGGTGGGCGGCAACGCGGGTAGTGCCTTTGGCCCCCTGTTGGCGGCGGCGATCATCATCCCGTACGGTCAAGCTAACGTCGCCTGGTTCGGCCTGTTCGCCGCCTTCGCCATTGCCGTGCTGTTTGGCTTGAGCCGCTGGTATCGCGATCACATGAGCCTGTTCAAGCTCAAGCAAGGTGGCCAGGCTACCCACGGCCTGTCCAAACGTCGAGTGACATTCGCCTTGGTGGTACTGGCACTGCTGGTGTTTTCCAAGTACTTCTACATGGCCAGCTTCACCAGCTACTTCACCTTCTACCTGATCCAGAAATTCCAACTCTCGGTGGCCACCTCCCAGCTTTACCTGTTCTTGTTCCTCGCTTCGGTGGCAGCAGGCACGTTCTTCGGCGGGCCTATCGGCGACAAGATCGGCCGCAAGAAAGTCATCTGGTTCTCCATCCTGGGCGTAGCGCCATTTACCTTGGCCCTGCCGTATGTCGACCTGTTCTGGACCGGCGTACTGAGCATGGTGATCGGCTTCGTGCTGGCCTCGGCGTTCTCCGCCATCGTGGTGTTTGCCCAGGAATTGGTACCGGGTAACGTCGGGATGATCGCCGGGGTGTTCTTCGGTCTGATGTTCGGCTTCGGCGGCATTGGTGCCGCACTGTTGGGGCATCTCGCTGATGTGCATGGCATTGAATACGTCTACACCCTGTGTTCCTACCTACCACTGTTCGGTGTGCTGACGGTCCTGCTGCCCTCCACCAAAAACGTTTGAGGAAACGGGCCTTGAGGTTTTCAAGGCCCTTGCCAATCAGCCTGCCAGGAAGAAAATGAAATCAATATGAAGACGCCCTCAAACGACTTGAAAAGGATCTTCGCGCGCCGTTACGGTCATCGCCTCTACCTTTATGAATTCCCACCAGGACCTGATGGACATGGAACGCCAGCCACGCATAGCTCCCGCGCCACTGATTACTCTCAACGACGGCGTCCAGATTCCGCAATTGGGATTCGGTGTCTGGAAACTGGATGATGCCCAAGCGTATGAAGCTTGCAAAGCAGCACTGGCAGCCGGCTACCGGCATATTGATACGGCGGCGAGTTACGGCAATGAAGCCGGTGTTGGCCGAGCGGTGGCCGATAGCGAGGTGCCCCGCGAACAGATTTTCATCACAACCAAGCTGTGGAATGCCGACCAGGGTTTTGACAGCGTCATGCGCGCATTTGACTCCAGCATGCAGCGCCTGGGAGTTGAAACCCTGGATTTGTACCTTATTCACTGGGCCATCCCCAAGAAAGCCAAGTATCGCGAGACGTGGAAAGCTTTCGTGCGTTTAAAGCAGGAGGGGCGAGTCCGATCCATCGGCGTGTCCAACTTCAATGTCGAGCACTTGGCGCACGTCATTGATGACACCGGTGTAGTCCCTTCCGTCAATCAGATCGAAATCCATCCTGACTTCAACCAGGCCAACTTGAGCAAATGGTGTCATGAGCACGGCATCACAACCGCGTGCTGGAGCCCGTTGGGGCAAGGCGGTGACCTGCTTTCAATGCCGCTATTCTCCGAGATCGCCCAGCGCTACGATAAAACGCCAGCCCACGTCGTTCTGCGTTGGCACCTGCAGAATGGCCATGTACCGATCCCACGCTCGACGAACCCACAGCGCATGGCGGCCAACCTCGATGTCTTTGGCTTTGAACTGACTATGCGCGACATGGAAATGATTTCGAGGCTTCAACAGACTGGCCGCTTGGGGCCTGACCCAAATACGATCGAGCTTGGCCTATGAGCCCAGCCACCCGCTTTAGCCGCTGCCGCCAGGCTGCGCTGGCCGCTGGGTACGCTAGAGATTTCCAGTGTGGTTGAAGGCCAGCGCAGCCTGCGGCAGCGGCTACAGTACTGGGGCTGGCCATCAGAAATGGGGCGGAAGCCGCCGGCCACTACAGTCCGCTATCGGCTGTGGATTCAACCGGTAGACGCAACGCATTGGCTGAATCTCTCAGCTGGCGTCTCATAGTTTAGTGTTTTTCGTGGACGTTGATTCAGCATCCGGGCTGCATCGTTGAGCTGCTCCTGCGAGTAGACGGAGATGTCGATACCTTTCGGAAAATACTGTCTCAGCAGGCCATTGGTATTTTCATTGGTCCCTCATTGCCAAGGGTTTTGAAAGTGGAGTAACTCATCACGACATTCGCCAGTAAGTTTGCCGTTGAGTTGATCACGGCCGACAGCTTGGCCTGTGGATTATCGCTGACCGCCTCGAACACCTCCATAGGTGGCGTCGATCCACAGGTACGGCCAGTCACCTTCAAGGAAGACGGGCACGCGATCACGCCACTTCGTTCACCCACAGGAGCTTGCGATGCGTAAGGAATACCTCGCGTTTTTTACATCCCTTTTCCTATCGAGGCTGGCGGATCAGATTCTGTTATTCATCGTGCCACTGGTTGTGTTCCAGGCCACCCACAGTGCGTCCTGGGCGGGGCTCGCGTTTTTCGTCGAGTCCCTGCCACGGTTCCTCGCCTTCCCCCTGTGCGGCGCTCTGTGCGACAAATTCTCGCCCATCACGATCCTGCGTATCAGTCAAATCTGCCGGGCGTCGCTCTGCGTGTTGGCGATGTCGCTGTATGGGGTCTTCGGTGGTATCGGCTGGCTCATTGCACTGTCGGCGCTGTGCGGCGTGCTGACCACGCAAGGCATCATGGCCCGTGAGGTGCTGATGCCGCATATCTTCCAACACTACAGTTACACCAAAACCTTGTCCTACTCGCAGATCGCCGACCAGACAGGACTGGTGCTGGGGCCCTTGCTTGCGGCATTGATGTTGGAGGTCTGGGCGTGGCACTGGGTGGTACTGTGCACCGCCGGACTGTTTCTGCTGGCAGACCTGAGCATGATGGTGTGGCAACGTTTTAGCCCAATCACGCCGGCGACGTTTGAGCAGCATCAGGACATCTGGCTGCAGCCCTTGAAGATCGCGTTCGGTCATATCCGCAACCTGAGCGAGCTGCAAAAGATCATCACGCTAGCGGTGGGTGTCAACTTGATCGTTGGCGTCACACTGGCGACTTCGGCCGCCATGGTTATTGGTCAGTATGGCGCCGCCAAGGACAGTTACGCAGCGCTGCAGGCGGCGGGTGCGGTCACGACAATTGTGATTCTGTTCGTGCTCGCCCGGGTCACGATGCCGCTGCGAATGCTCGGCGGTGTTGGATACTCGATGATCGCATGTGGCGCGTTCGTTACCGCACTGAGTCAGGGCCTGCAAGGTTATGCATTGGGTTTTCTGTTAATCGTCGCCTTCGATAAAATGTTCAATGTCTACATGCGCACGGTCCGGCAGCGGGCAATACCTCCCCAGGATTTCGGCAAGACCGTCGGCGTGATCACGCTTCTAAACAACATGTCCCAGCCGCTGGCAGGTTTGTTGGTGGCCGTGTTGGCCGCGCCTATTGGTACCCAGCACGTCATTCTGATTCTAGCTGTGCTGACTGCGCTGCTAGGGGCGTTCGCAACGTGGTGTTTTGCCCAAGGCGGCAGTCGTGCCGAGCATTCGAGCCTCGGAGTGGAGCAACGAGGACTGCCAGGTGATTCCCCGCCATGAGCAGCGCATGGTCGATACCTACGCCGGCGAATGGGGGACATCCCGTAGCAGCGGCCACCAGGCCGCGCCCCAGGCACCACCGTTCGCCAGGCACACCGCTAAACCCCAGGCAATCAATCCGCTCCTCTTCCGAAAACCACAAACACATGCGTAAATACGCATATACGCACCACAACCTACGGAAGCAGCAACATGAGCATCTCCCCCCCCGCCGTATTCAAATGCCTTGGCGACGAGACCCGGGCGCGCATCATGCTGCTGGTGCAGGCCGAAGGTGAGCTTTGCGTCTGCGAGCTGATCGCCGCGCTCGAGGACAGCCAGCCAAAAATTTCCCGGCACCTGGCCCAGCTACGGGCTTGCGGGCTGCTGGCAGACCGTCGGCAGGGCCAGTGGGTCTACTACCGCTTGCACCCGGAGTTGCCACAGTGGGTGCTGGAGGTCTTGCAACTGACCCTGGACGCCAATCTGCCTTGGGTGCACGGCGACCGCCGTCGCCTGGAGTCCATGGAGGGCCGCCCGGTTCGCCAGCAGGCTTGCTGCTGACGGCCTGTAACTGACAGCAGTACATCAGTGCCGCGGGCTTTACTGTATATATGGTTATACGTATATTCATATAATATTAGCCCCCTACCCCCGATACCTCGCATGTTGCCCGCGCTCCTCATCTTCACCCTTACCATCATCCTGGTCATCTGGCAGCCAAAAGGCCTTGGCGTCGGTTGGAGCGCCACCTTTGGCGCGGTGCTGGCACTGCTCAGTGGCACGGTGAGCCTGGGGGACGTTCCACAGGTGTGGCACATCGTCTGGAACGCCACCGCGGCCTTTATCGCGGTCATTATCATCAGCCTGCTGCTTGACGAAGCCGGGTTCTTTGAATGGACCGCGCTGCATGTGGCGCGCTGGGGCGGTGGCAGCAGCCGGCGGCTGTTCGCCTTTATCATTCTGCTGGGCGCCGCTGTATCGGCGCTGTTCGCCAACGATGGTGCCGCGCTGATCCTCACCCCCATCGTCATCGCCATGCTGCTGGCCCTGCGCTTCTCGCCGGCCGCGACCCTGGCCTTTGTCATGGCCGCGGGTTTTATCGCCGACACCGCGAGCTTGCCACTGGTGGTGTCGAACCTGGTGAACATCGTCTCGGCTGACTATTTCGACCTTGGCTTCACCCGCTACGCCGGCGTGATGGTGCCGGTCACCCTGGTGAGCATCGCCACCACCCTGGGCATGCTGCTGTGGTTTTTTCGCGCCGATCTGCCCCAGGTCTATGACCTGGGGCAACTGAAAGCCCCTCGGGAAGCCATTCGTGACCGCGGGACGTTTCGCGCCGGGTGGTGGGTGTTGGCCGCGCTGCTGATCGGCTTCTTTGTCATGGAGCCATTGGGGGTGCCCATCAGCGCGACCGCCGCCGCGTGTGCGGTGGTGCTGTACCTGATTGCCGCCCGGGGCCACGCCATCGACACCGGCAAGGTGCTCAAGGGCGCGCCATGGCAGGTGGTGGTCTTCTCCCTGGGCATGTACCTGGTGGTCTACGGCCTGAAGAACGCCGGCCTCACCGATTACATCGCGCAGCTGCTCAACGTGTTCGCCCAGCACGGTGTATGGGGGGCGGCCCTGGGCACCGGGCTGCTGAGTGCAGCACTGTCCTCGATCATGAACAACATGCCCACCGTGTTGGTGGGCGCGCTGGCGATTCATGCCGCCGACGCGTCTGGCGTGGTGCATGAGGCCATGGTGTACGCCAATGTCATTGGCTGCGACCTGGGCCCCAAGATCACCCCCATCGGCAGCCTGGCCACCCTGCTATGGCTGCATGTGCTGGCGAAAAAAGGCATCACCGTCAGCTGGGGTTACTACTTCAGAACCGGGATCGTGCTCACGCTTCCCATCCTTGTCGCCACGCTGTGCGCACTTGCCTTGCGCCTCAGCCTTTGAACCCAGGACGCCCGTCATGAAAGTGCTGTTCATGTGTACCCACAACAGCTGCCGCAGCATCCTCTCCGAGGCCCTGTTCAACCACCTGGCGCCAGCGGGCACAGTGGCGGTCAGCTCCGGGAGTTCCCCCAGTGGCCAGGTCAACGCCCGGGCGCTGCGCACCCTGGCTGCCGCGGGCATTGCCACCGACGGCCTGTACAGCAAGGCCTCGGATGCCTTTGAGGGCGCGCCACCAAACATCGTCATTACCGTCTGCGACCGCGCCGCCGGCGAAGCCTGCCCGGTGTATTTCGGCCCCTCGCTCAAGGCCCATTGGGGGCTGGCCGACCCTTCTGCGGTGAGCGGCACCGAGCAGCAGATTGAACGGGCGTTCCAGCAGACCTTGGCCAAGATCCGCGAACGGGTAGGCGCCTTGCTTGCCCTGCCCTTGGATGCCTTGAATCGTGACGAGCTGAGCAAGGAGCTGGCGCGCATTGGCACACTGTAAGCCTGAACATGCCGCAGCAGCCTACGGCAACCCTTGTACCGGGGCGCCTGCATCGCGGCCAAGGCCGGCTCCTACCTCGTCCACCGTAGGAGCCGACTTTAGTCGCGATGCGGACGACGCGGCTTCACTCAGCGCCCAACCCCTTGCGGCCAATGTCATTGAGCTGATCCACGGTGAAGCGGTCTTTCCAGCTCACCTCGTAATCCTCGGGCGGGAAGTCGTACGGCGAAGCACCTTGCTCGAACGCCTTGAACACGTCCCGCGCATAGCGCCGGTTCTTCGGGCACATGGGCGCGGCGGGCACGTACATCACGTTGCCCCAGCCTTGCTGGTCCTCGACGGGGGCAACGCTGTGGATCACGTCGCAGTGCCACCACACCGAGTCGCCCGCGCGGACGTCGGGGATCGCCGTCAGCCCCTTGACCAGCAACGGATGCCACCGCTCCGACACCGGCAGCACCTTGCCCGGCGCCACGCCACACAGCTCATCCTCGGGCAAGTCATTGAGCAGCGGGCGCAGCAGCATATAGGCCATGGCGGCGGGAATGGGCAGCGTGTGCAGCACGCCCTGGTCCGCCTGCATGTCCGACAGCGCCGTCCAACCCTGGAACGTGCGGAACGCCGAGCACTTGACCGTGTCCTTGTAGGCGTATTCCTCGACGTCGGTACGGTAGGCCGCGTCCCACGGGTCATATGCCTTGAAGTCGTTGCGGTAGATCTTGTCGAACACCTTCAGGTACGCCGGGTGCAGCCAGCGTTCCAGCGCGCCGGAATCGGTGTGCGGCCCCAGGCCTTTGGAGCGGGTACCCGGCGGACGGCGGCGCACCCGGTCCGGGTACAAGGCGTTGACGTCGGGGTTGAACCAGGCCTGTCCCTGGGACTCGGTCTTCCACAGGCGGTTCAGGAACGATTGCGCCGTGGCCATGCGTTCATGCTGGCGCAACTGCATCTGCGACGGCGACCAGTAGATGGGAAAAATCTCGGGCCTGGAGGCCTCCAGGCTGCCGAAGAACTGGTCGACCGGCCCGCGATAGGTGGCGTCGAACGCGTTGGTGTCCAGATAATCCAGCAAGGCCTGGTCCCAGCCCAGCACCTGTTCGCGCGGGAAATGGTTCCTGACCACCAGGCAACCGCGCCGCTTGATCAGCGCCAACTGCTCCGGGGTTACCTCTCCACGGGCGATGGCGTCGTATTCCAGCACCGCCCAGCCGCAGCCGGTGGCGGCTTCCTGCGCGCGGATGGACGCGATTTCGCCTTCGATAAACGCACTGACTTCAGCGAACAGTGCGTCTACATCACCGATCTGCGCGCGCAGCACGCGTTTCATGGTGATCACGTTGTCTTTGTAATTGTCGGGAAGGTCGGCGCTCTCGAACGCCTGGTAGTTTTTCATGGGTTTGACTGACTCGGGTCATTGCGGTGTAAAGCCCCTCGGCATGCAGGGGCCAGCGTGTTTCCAGCGCCTGTATAGATACACTCGCCTCCGAGCAGGCGGGAGTCAGGATTGGCGCGTCTTTCAGTACAATTGTCGCGCTGGGACCGTCTCAGGCGCCCTGAAGAAAACGTCGGCCATGCTGGCGACGAAATTCAGTCGGGGTCATGCCCTTGTGCGCCTTGAACTGGCGGTTGAAAAACACCACCGAGGAATAACCCACCGCCTCGGCCACCGTGGCAATGTTCGTCTCGCTTGCCAGCAGCAGCGCACACGCCCGGCCTATGCGCAGACGCGCAATGTACTCCAGCACCGTGCCGCGGGTGTGGCGCCGGAACATGCGGTGGAACGCCGACACGCTGACACACGCCATCTCGGCCAGCACCGGCACCGTGAGCGGCTTGGTGTAATGCACGTGGATATGGTCCAGCACCCGATGAAGACGCGCATCCTCGCCCTGGGTGCCGGCAACCGCCGTCCACTGGTCAGGGGCAGTAGGCTGCGCGTCGCCGTCGTGAAGCAGACGGGTCAACACCTGCAGCAACGAGACCAGGCGCTGTGGGTCATCCTGCTCGACCATTCCCTCGATGACCGGCCGCAACTCGCGGGCAAAGCCGGGGCTGAACGTCAAGGCGCACTGGGCGGCGGCCAGCAGGTTGCGCAACCGGCCCAGCTCCGGAAACAGCCCCATCAACGACTGGGCCCAGGCCTCGGAAAACCAGATGACGAAGGCCACATGCGGCTGGCCGGGGTCGACCCCTTCGGCAGAGCACCAGCTGTGCGGCACGTTGGGCCCCACCAGGGTCAGGTCGCAATCGTCATAGGGCTGCACGTCGCTGCCGATGTAACGGTGACCGCGGCTGTTGAGGGTCAGGGTCAGCTCATATTCGGGATGGTGGTGCCATTCAAAGGGAATTTCGTCGTTCAGCCGCCGGTGTAACAGCGTCCAGGACGCGTTGGCGGCGGTGGGGACCTTTTCAAAACTGGGCTTCATACAACGTGATTCCGTACAGGCATCGGGTGAATACGCCACAATCGTACCAGCTATCCGGGTTCCCGCCCCGTTGGGTGCTCGGCGTTACTCCAGCGGCACGTTCAGGCGGTCAATGACCGGGCGGGTTTCGGGGCGCACACCACGCCACCATTCAAAGGCCTCGGCGGCCTGCTCCACCAGCATGCCGACGCCATCGGCCAGGCGCTCTACGCCGGCTTCCCTCGCCAGCCGCAGGAACGGCGTAAGGCCCTTGCCGTAGGCGAGTTCATAGGCCAACAGCGCACCGTCGAACACCTCGGCGGTCACCGGCGGCAACTCACCCGTGAGGCTGGCCGACGTGGCGTTGACCACCAGGTCGAAGCGTTGACCGGCCAGCGCCTGATAGCTGCTGACGTGCACGCGCTCATCGTTCACTTCTGCGGCCAGGGCATGGGCCTTGGCCACATGGCGGTTGGCGATGACCAGCTGCGCAGGCCCCGCCGCCAGGAACGGCAGCAACGCCCCGCGCACCGCACCGCCGGCGCCCAGCACCAGCACGCGGCGGCCGGCCAGCGGCACTTGCAGGTTGTGCTCGATGTCACGCAGCAGGCCGATGCCGTCGAAGTTCTCGGCGTAGACCTTGCCGTGCTCGAACTTCAGCGCGTTGGAGGCCTTGGCCAGGGTGGCGCGCTCGCTGCGCGCATCGGCCAGCTCATAGGCGCGCAATTTGAACGGCGCGGTGATGTTCATGCCGCGCCCGCCGCCGTCGCGGAAGCCCAGCACCTGGGCTTCGAAGCCTTCCAGTTCGCCTTCGATGGCGCCGTATTCAAGGTCCTGCTCGGTCGCCTCGGCAAACAGGCCATGAATCAGCGGCGACTTGGTGTGGTTGATCGGGCGCCCGATCACGCTATAACGGTCTGTCATTGTTCACCTCCATGAGAAAACAGCACGCCGTCGGCCTGCATCGCCGCGATTTCGTCCGCGCTGAAGCCCAGTTCGGCCGCCACCTGGGCGTTGTGCTCGCCAAGGTCGGGGGCCACCTGATGAATCGTGGTGTCGCAGTCGGAGAAACGGAACGGCAGGTTCGGCATGCGCAAGGTACCGTAACGAGGGTGCTGTTGCTCTACGACCATATTCCGCGCCTTGATCTGCGGGTCGGCGATGACCTCGTCAATGCGTTGCACCTTGGCGCTGGGCACGTCGATCTCGTCGAGCAACGACAGGATGCGCGCCACCGGGTTGGCGGCGACCCAGGCCTTCACCGCCGTGAGGATTTCCACCCGGTGGGTGTTGCGGCCGTTGAGGCTGTGGAACCGCGTGTCACTGCCAAAGCCTGCCGGGCCGCCATTGGCCTCCAGCATCACCGCGAAGCGCTTCCAGGCATCGTCCACCTGCGCGGCGATCACCAGGTCACCGTCGGCGGCACGGAACACGCCGTACAGGGTGGAAGTGGGCATGTCGTGGCCGGTCTGCTGGGGCACGATCTCGCCGTTGGACAGGGTATAGCACTGCACCGCGTACTCGTGCATGGACACCAGGGTGTCGTACAGCGCCATGTCGATGTGCTGGCCGCGGCCGCTATTGACCCGCCCCAGCAAGGCGGCATTGATGGCCGCCACCGCGTGGATGCCGGTGTACATGTCGCCCAGCGAGATGCGCAGCAGCGGCGGCGCTTCGCCGGGGTTGCCGACCATCTGCATGATGCCGCTCTTGGCCTCGGCGATCAGGCCGAAGCCGGCGCGGTGGGCGTCGGGGCCGGTGTGGCCGTAGGCCGAGATCGAGCAATAGACCAGCTTGGGGTTGCGCGCCGACAGCTCCGGATAGCCCAGGCCGAGTTTTTCCAGGGCGCCGGGGCGGTAGTTCTCGATGAACACGTCGGCCGAATCGCACAGCTTCTGCATGAACGCCTTGCCGCGTGCATCCTTCATGTTGACGCTGACGCCCTGCTTGCCCATGTTCAGTTGCAGGAAGTAGCCGCTCTGGTGCTCGTCCAGGGTGAAGGCGTGCTGGCGGCCGGCGTCGCCGCTGCCGGGACGTTCCACCTTGATCACTTCGGCGCCCAGGGCCGCCAGGCAGCGCCCCACGTACGGGCCGGCCAGGAAGTGGCTGTAGTCAATGACTCGAATGCCCTTCAAAGGCAGTGGCTGGCTCATGCGTGCGGTCTCCGTGGCACCATCAGGCGGTGTTCACCGCGTTGCACGACCTGGCCGTGCTGGTTGATCAGTTCCGAAGGCAGGACGACGATGCCCCAGCCCGGCTTGCTGTTGCTGGCACGCATACTGCCCACGCGGAATTTCACGTGGAGCACGTCGTTGACTTTGATCGGCAACACGAAGTCCCAAGTCCAGCCCAGGCTCATGCCCGGCAGGAAGCGGTAGTCGCTCTGGGTCTTGAGGCCATCGGCGATGCTCTGGCCGAACAGCCCGTGAGCCACCAGGCAGCCGAAGTGGCTGGCGTTGGCGTAGGCTTCGTCGACGTGCACCGGGGTGTGGTCACCGGTGAGGTCGGCGTAGGCCAGGATGCGTTCCTTGGTGACGGTGTATTCCGGGCTGGTGCATTCGTCGCCTTCACGGGCGTCGTCCCAGTATTTTTCTTGTGTGGTCATGGGGCAGCTCACGAACGAGGGTTGATGGCCAGGGCCTGTGCCACACAGGCAACCGGCGAGGCTTGAATGAATTCCACCGCCAGGCCGTCGGGCAGGCGCAGCCAGTTGCGGCCTTGGGGCATGACGCTGACGTCAAACTTGTGGGCGGCGGCCAGGGCGTACTCCAGGTCTTCGCACATCACGCCCAGGTGGCCGAGGCGGCCTTCGGGTGCGTCATGGTCGGGCTTGCTCATGAACTGCATGCCGCCCAGGGTCCAGTACTGGATGGGCTCCTCGACGGTGCCCTGCACTTCGCGCAGGGTCATGCCGAACACCTCGTGGAAGAAACGGATGTGCCAGTGGATGTCCTTGACCCAGACGGCCACGTGTTCCACATAAGCTTTGGGAATGCTCACGACTTGGCTTCCTCTTGTTGATGGTGATCGGTCATCGCCCGTTCGATGCCCTTGATGCAGGCCACCAGGGTCTCGTTGACGGGCGTGGGCACACCGTGGCGCTGGCCCCAGCGCACGACGGAGCCGTTGATGAAGTCGATTTCGGTGACCGAGCCCTTTTCCAGGCTCTGCAGCATCGACGTCTTGAAGGCAGCGGGCAGGCCCTCGGCGGCCAGGTTCCAGGCGGCGCCGGGGTTGGTCAGGCTCAGTTGCACGCCGGCGGCGGTGGCCACGGCGATGGCTTCGGCCACCGCCGCCAGCGACACGGCCTTGAGCAGCGGCTCGCTGTAGAGCTGGCCGTAGGTCAGCCGGGTGATGCCGGTGAGCGCACCGGTGGCGACGTTGACCAGCAGCTTGTCCCACATGGTGCCGACGATGTTTTCGCTGACCGTAGTGGCCAGCCCGGCGCCGTTGAAGGCGTCGGCGATGGCCTGCACGCGGTCGCTGAGGCTGCCGTCCAGCTCACCGATGTAGGTGTGTTTGCCGGCCACGCCGGCGCGGATCACGCCGGGAGCCAGCAACACGCCGCCGACGTAGGTCTTGCCGGCCAGCACCTTGTCGCGCCCTACCGCCTCGGCGAGGATGTCCTCGTGGCCCAGGCCGTTCTGCAGCGACAGCACCAGAGTGTCGGGCCCGACCAACGCTTGGGCGCCGGCAATGGCCTGTGCGGTGTGGAAGGATTTGACCAACACCACCACCAGATCAACCGCGCCGATGAGGTCGGCGTGGGTACTGGCGCGGATCTTGACCGCGCGCTCACCGCCCTCGTCCAGCACCCTGAGGCCGTGTTCATTGATGGCCTGGACATGCCCGGCGTTGCGGTTGAGCAGCCAGGTCTCGTGGCCGGCCTCGCTCAGGGTTGCGCCGATGGCGCAGCCCAGCGCGCCTGCGCCCAGAATGCATACTTTCAAGGGGTGGCCTCCTGTTGTTGTGGGGCCACTCTATGCGCGGGGGCATTGTTGAGCTATACAATGACCGCAATAGCTCTATTGTGAATTTTAATAATGGTCGACTTCCTCACGCTGCCTGAACCCAAGCTGCTGCAGCTGTTCAGCGTGCTCTACGACACCCGCAGCGTCACCCGCGCCGCCGAACAACTGGGCCAGAGCCAACCCACCATCAGCATCTGGCTGGGCCGCTTGCGCGAGCAGTTGCATGACCCGCTGTTCGTGCGCACGCCGGGTGGCATGGCGCCCACGCCCCGGGCCGAGACCCTGATCGGGCCGTGCCGCGAGGTGCTGGAGTCATTGCGCAGGTTGACCAGCCACGCGCCAGACTTCGACCCGGCCACCGCGCAACGGCGGTTCCGCCTGTGCATCAGCGACGCCAGCCACATCACCCTGCTGCCACGGCTGCTGGAGCACCTGCGCCAGGTAGCGCCAGGCATTCGCCTTGAGGCTGCGCGCATCGACGGCAACACCGAGCGCGCCCTGGAGTCTGGCGAGGCGGACCTTGCCGTGGGCTTCGTGCCCTGGCTGGGCGGCGGCATGTACCAGCAGGTGCTGTTCCCCCAGGACTGGGTATGCCTGAGCAACGCCGGCCACCCCCGCCTGGGCACGCCCCTTGATCTGCCGCGTTACCAGGCCGAAGGCCACGTGCTGGTCACCGCGGGTACCGGCCAGAAGCTGCTGGAAGCCGCCCTGGCGCGCCAAGGCATCGAGCGCCAGATCATCCTGGAACTCCCCGGTTTCCTGGGCCTTGGCGCGATCATCGGCAGCACCGACCTGATCGCCACCCTGCCCCGGCATATCGGTGAGACCCTGGCTGCGGCACATGGCTTGAGCGTGCACGATTGCCCAGTGGCGATAGAGGGCTTTGCAGTGAAGCAGCACTGGCATGCGCGGTATCACCTGGACACCGGCAACCGCTGGTTGCGCACGGTGATGGTAAAGCTGTTCAAGGCTCGCGGCTGACATGCCGGTTACATGGGCATTCTTTGCTGAGGTCGGCCAGCATCGATTTCTGAGGGGCGGGACGCAGCCTTCGGCAGCTGCTACGCCCAACCCTGCTAGGTGGAATCAGCCATTGTTACTGGACTGGAAAAGCACTCTTTCATTATGTTAGCTAGCTAACTATCTTCGAGGACTGCTACCTTTCGCCGCACCTGAGCCCGTGATGAGGTGGATATGGAACCTGGCAGCTACCAACTGAGCATGAGCGTGCTCATGACCCCCGACAAAGCCAACTTCTCCGGCAACGTGCATGGCGGCGCCCTGCTGAAAATGCTCGATGAAGTGGCCTTCGCCTGCGCCAAGCGCTACGCCGGCCGCTACGTGGTCACCCTGTCGGTTGACCAGGTGATCTTCAAGGAGCCCATCCACGTGGGCGAGTTGGTCACCTTCCTGGCCTCGGTCAACTACACCGGGCGCACCTCGCTGGAAGTAGGCGTGAAGGTCATGACCGAGAACATCCACGAGCGCACCGTGCGCCACACCAACAGCTGTTACTTCACCATGGTGGCGGTGGACACCGACGGCCGCCCCTGCCCCGTGCGCCCCTTGCAGCCTGACACCCTCACCGAGCGCCGGCGCTATGCCCAGGGGCAGTTGCGCAAGCAACAGCGGCAAGAGTTGCAGGCCAAGTACGCGCAGATCCGCGAAGTGGGTGCGTTGTAGCCAACCAGAACCGTTGCCGGGACGTGTAGCGGCAGCAAAGTACACTCGGCAGCCCGGGGCAATCCACTTGAACTAAAGCCGTCGCGAGGCTCTCCATCACTACATTCAACGCTTGCTTGCCGTCAGCACAGGATGAATCTGATGAACCTCAAACACACTGCCGGGCAGGAAATAATCGCCGTCGACAAACAGGGCCAGCAGGTCCTGTTCCTGAACCCCGTGGACCTCTCAGTCAGCGCCGCCATCACCGACTTGCCTTCACGGCCCCATGAATTGCTCGTGCTTGAGCACCTGCGCAAGGCCTACATGCCCATCTACGGTGACGGCATCCACGGCGACAACCCCCACCCCAACCACCAGGTCGCCGTGATCGACCTTGATAGCCGCCGCCTGAGCGGGTTCATCGACACCCTGCCCTATGTGTCACCCCACACCGGACGCCTGGGCCGTGATGGCCGGGTGTACTTGTGCTGTGAAAACAGCGCGACGATCCTCATCATCGACCCTGCCCAGGACCAGATCGTGGGCCATATCCACGTCCCCTCGAAGAATGTGCACCGCCTCACGCCGCTGCAGCACGCCGACCAGCTATGGGCTGAAAGCGAAGAGGATGGCCAACTCTATGCCGTCGACCTGCGCGAACCCGGCCAGGCGCCTGCAGCCCTGGCTATGCCAGGCCCCTTGAACGGCATCGACGCATCACCACGCCATCCCTGGGTAGTGGCCACCGCACAGGATCGGCCGGTGTTGTACGTCGTCGACACCGAGCAGCACCGCCTGCTGCGCACCCTCGAACTGCCCGGCCACCAGCGCCCCGGGCAGGTGGTGCGCTTCAGTCCCGATGGCCGGATACTGGCGGTGATAGGTGACTTTGAGCCGGTGGTGAGTTTTTTCGATGAGCATCTGCAGTGGTTGTTCAATGCCGAGTTGGGTGACAAGCCATTGGACGGGTGCTTCAGCCCGGCGCAGGATTACTTGCTGGTTGCCAATGAAAACGACGCCACTGTGAGTGTGGTGGACATTGGCAAGCGCAGAACGGTTGGGCATGTGCCGGTGGGCGATGGGTGTGAGATTCTTGCTTACTTCCAGCGCGGGACCCCTGAATGAGTAGCCGCTTGGCCCGGCCAACCCTCTCGATGGCCGGGCCAAATGAATTCAGCTCGTCACTGAGCTTCCAAAACACGCTCGCCCACTAAACGGGCCTGAGGCTGTTTCGCCTTGATCTTGAACCAGATGGCATAAAGCGCAGGCAAGAACACCAGGGTCATGACGGTCCCGCCGAACGTGCCACCGATCAGCGTGTAGGCCAAGGTGCCCCAGAACACGGACTGGGTCAGCGGGATAAACGCCAGCACTGCCGCCATCGCCGTCAACAGCACCGGCCGCGAGCGTTGAATGGTCGCCTCCACCACCGCGTCATACGCCCCCAGCCCCTGCGCCTGGTTGGTGTGAATCTGGCCAATCAGAATCAGCGTGTTGCGCATCAGGATGCCTGCCAGGCCGATCAGCCCGATCAATGCATTGAAACCGAACGGCTGGTGGAAGAGCATCAAGGTCGGCACTACCCCGATCAGCCCCAACGGCGCGGTGGCCAGCACCATGGCCATGGCCGCCAGCGAGCGCACCTGGAAGATGATCACCAGCATCGTCAGCAGCAGCATGATCGGAAACAGCGGTGCCAGGGCGTCATTGGCTTTGCCCGCTTCCTCGATCGCCCCCGCCATTTCGATCCGGTACCCGGAGGGCAGTATCGCAACCAATGGCTGGAGCTCGTGCCACACCACCAGGGATACGTCGGGGGGTTGGGTGCCATCGGCAATATCTCCCCTGACGGTGATGGTGGGGGTGCGATCGCGGCGGCGCAGAATGGGGTCTTCCTGCCTCACCTCAATATCCGCCACCTGGGACAGGGGGACGCGCTTGCCGTCCTTGGCAATCAGGGTGAAGTCCTCGATTTTCCCCGGGTCCAGGCGCGTGTCGCCGGCGGAGCGCGCCATGACATCGACCGCACGGATGTCTTCACGCACCTGGGTGACTGCCACGCCTTGCAACAGGAACTGCAGTTGCTCGCCCGCCGCTTGCGAACTCAGGCCAAACGCCTGGAGGCGATCCTGGTCGAGCACCAGGTGCACCGTCGGTACCCGCTCGGTCCAGTCGGTGTTGACCGTGCGCATATTAGGGTCGGCTTGCATGACGGCCCGGACGTTGTCGGCGATGTCGCGTACCTTGCCGGCATCGGGGCCCATGACCCTGAAGGCCACCGGGTACGGCGAATAGGGCCCGAACACCAACTGCGTCACGCGCACCCGCGCTTGCGGCGCCAGCCCATTGGCGACGGCCGCGCGCAGCTTCAGCTTGAGTGCATCACGGGCAGCTTCGTTGTCGGTCAACACCACTATTTTCGCGAACGAGGGATCGGGCAGTTCCGGCGCCATGGCCAGGTAGAAACGAGGCGCACCCTGGCCAATGTAGGCGGTGACATTCCTGGCTTCAGCCTGGGTCTTCAACCAGGTCTCGATAGCGGCCGCTGCGGCGTCGGTCTGGTTGATCGATGTGCCCTGTGGCATCTGCACCTCGATCAGCACCTCCGGGCGGTCGGAGGACGGGAAAAACTGCTTGCGCACCGAGCCCATGCCGATGATCGCCAGGGCAAACACCAGCACCACAACGCCCGCTACGATCCATTTGCGGCGGATGACCAGGCCCAGCAGCCGGCGAAAGCGATTGTAGTTCCGGGTGTCGTAGATCGCGGCATGGCCGCCCTGGACCTTCTTGATATCGGGCAACAACTTGACGCCGATGTAAGGGGTGAAGAACACCGCCACCAGCCAGGAGGTGATCAACGCGAAACCCACGATCCAGAAGATGTTCCCGGCATACTCACCGGCCGTGCTGCGGGCAAACCCCACCGGCAGAAAGCCGATGATGGTCACCAGGGTGCCCGACAGCATGGGGGCAGCCGTGTGGCTCCAGGCGTAGGCGGACGCCTGAAGGCGGTCATAGCCCTCCTCCATCCTGACCACCATGGTTTCAATCGCGATAATCGCGTCGTCAACCAGCAGCCCAAGCGCCAGGATCAGCGACCCCAGGGTAATCCGGTCGAAATCGCGCCCGGTGGCGAGCATGATCACGAACACCGCGGCCAGGGTCAGCGGCACTGCCGCCGCCACCACCAACCCCACGCGCCACCCCAGGCTGGCCAGGCTGACGATCATCACCACCGTGAGCGCGACGAAGAACTTGAGCATGAACTCGCCCACGGCTTCATCGATGTTCACCGACTGGTCGGTGACCTTGGTCAGGCTCATCCCGGCGGGCAAGCCCTGGTTGATGGCGCTGGCCTCCTGCTCCAGTGCCTTGCCCAGGCTCAAGCCGTTCCAGCCGTCACGCATTACCACCCCCAGCACCAGGGCATCCTCGCCATTGTTGCGGATGAGGAACGTCGACGGATCTTCATAGCCACGCTTGATATCGGCCACGTCCTCAAGCTTGAGGGTGTTGCCGTTCACCAGGATCGGCGTGTTCCTGATCTGTTCCAGGTCGTTGAGCGCGCCGTCCAGGCGGACCTGTATCTGCGGGCCCCTGGCCTCGATGGAGCCTGCCGGGGTCATGGCGTTCTGGCCATGGAGGGCGGCGAAAATATCGTTGGGCGACAGTCCGAGCGTGGCCAGGCGGGCATAGGAAATATCTACAAAAATGCGCTCGGGCTGCTCGCCGATTATGTTGACCTTCTTCACCCCGGCCACGTGCAGCAAGCGCTGGCGCAAGGCTTCAGCGTCGCGCGCCAGTTTGCGCCGGGGCTCGCCTGGGGCCTTGAGTG
Source organism: Pseudomonas sp. GYB4201 (assembly GCF_056312595.1). NCBI lineage: Bacteria > Pseudomonadati > Pseudomonadota > Gammaproteobacteria > Pseudomonadales > Pseudomonadaceae > Pseudomonas > Pseudomonas sp. GYB4201. The sequence goes on from NZ_JBWGIG010000003.1 coordinate 230,859, forward strand.
CATATAACGCGAAAGTGACGTCCGAGTACTCGTCGTTGACCAGCGTCGGCGATACGCCAGCAGGCCGGCTGGCCTGGGCATCGAAGACCTTCTTGCGCGCCTGGTAGAACTCTTCCGGCACGTCATGGGGCGGCGTGCTGTCCAGCAGGTACAGGGTGGTGAACGCCAGGCCTGGGCGCGTGAAGGTCTCCGTGCGGTCGTACCAGCGCAGTTCCTGCAGGCGCTTTTCCAGCGGTTCAGCCACCAGGTCCTGCATCTGTTGGGCCGTGGCGCCCGGCCAGGCCGTGACCATGGTCATCTGCTTGACCGTGAACGCCGGGTCTTCAGCCCTGCCCAGCTTGAGGAAGGCCAGCGCGCCGGCGGTGAAAATCGCTACCAGCAGGAACAGCGTGATGGCGCGTTCGCGGACGGCAAACTCGGACAGGTTAAAGCGCTTCATGGCCCTGCCCCTCCATGCTGCGCACTTCCTCGCCTTCGTGCAGTTGATGCACGCCCAGTGCCACGACACGTTGGCCGTCCGCCACGCCCGGGCCGACTACGACCGTTTCCTCGTTGACCCGAATCAGTTTCACAGGCTGGTAATGGACCTTCTTGTCGTCCCCCACCACCCAGACACCTGGCCCCTGCCCCTGGTCGTAGAGGGCGCCGAGGGGCAATTCCCGCTCATCGGCGCTGCCCGGTTTTGCAAGCGAGATCACGACGGTTGAACCCAGGGGGATGTCGCGGGAATTGCCATCCAGCACAAAACGCGCGGCGTAGGTCCTGGTCACGGGGTCGGCGGCGCCGGAAAGCTCCCGCAGCCGGGCATCGAACGCAAGCTTCGGGTTGCCATAAAGCCGCGCGGTCACCTGGGCGCCCAATGCCGGCCGCACCGTTTCAGGCAGATCGATCCGCGCCTCGCGCGGGCCATCCTGGGCAATCACCACCACAGGCTGGCCAGCGGACACGACCTGGCCGCTATCGGCGAAACGCTCGACCACGACACCATCGACGTCGGCGCGAAGGATGGCGTAGCCGTAGGCATTGTGCGTCAGGTCCAACTTCGCCTTGGCAGCGTCGAGGCTAGCGTGGGCCGCGTGCCTGGCCTGCTGCACTTCATCGAAGGCCTTGGCGGACACCGCCCCCAGGGCGACCAACCCCTGCAACCGGCCGAAGTCAGCATCGGCCTTCACCACTGCAGCTTGCGCAGCAGCCACTGCCGCTTCCTGATCCCTGACATCCAGCCCGAAATCGGTGATGTCGAGTTTCATCAGCGGGTCGCCGCGTTGGACGTGCTGGCCGACATCGACCAGCCGTTGGGCAATTTTTCCGGCGACACGAAAACCCATCGGGCTTTCGACTCTTGCGGCGATGACGCCGGTGAACCTGCGCTCTCGCAGTTGCCGGTCAGCTTTCACCGTCGCGGTACTCACCAACGGTGGGTGGTCGATCCGAGGATCGGGTGCCGTGTGCTCCCCACACGCCGCAAGCAGCGCACTGAGAGCAATCGGGGTCAGGGTAAGGCGCAAGCGAGCGTGTGTAGACATGGAAGCCTCCGTCAGTTGGAGGCATTCTGTTTACAGGTTATGAATCTGTCAATATGAAAACAACAATTACGGCGCAAGGCTTCTCAAGATCATGCCGGTGGTGGCCTGCATGCCCGCTTCCAGGTCCGGCATCGAGCGACGATCCATCGCCGAAGGGCGGGTATAGGGAATGAGCGCTTCCTGAATACCGAGGACGACCTCGTCCAGGGGCGTCTTGCGCTCGAATTCACCTTCGCTGCGGCCCATCTCGATGATGGAGCGAATGATGTCGTTGAGGGCCTCCTGGTGGCCGGCAGCGGTGCACCAGCTCTCTTCCTCAGAGACCCGGACCAGCTCGAACAGCTTGTTCTCGTTCATGAACAACGCATGGCTGAGGTGCAGTGCATGCCTGGTAAACGCCCGTAGCCTGCGGGTTGCCGTGGTTTCCAGGTCACTCAGGCGGCGCAGTTCGGTGTCCAGGTTGCCCAGCACCATGGCGCAGATCGACTCGCCAATCGCCTGCTTGGATTCGAAGAAACGGTAAATGTAGGCCGTGGTGATACCGATCGCCTTGGACAAATCAGCGACCGTGGTCTTGCGGTAGCCGTAGAGCCGGAAATGCTCGTTGGCCACCTCCAGAATCTGCAGCCGCCGGTCGTGGTCGGCTGGGCCACGCTGGCCGGAAACGGGCAATTCGATGCTGTCTTGCGTGGGGAGCTGTTTCATAACGATCTAAACGTCCGTTGACAGATAGGTAACGACTTCACAATACTGTAAACACTTATTGGTGCTCGGGGAACGAAAATGAATCGACATCGGGTGAAGAGCGCACAAAGTGTACTCGTGTTGGTGATGCTGGGTAGCATCGATGGCTGCATGGTGGGCCCCGATTACCAACGGCCACAACCAGACGTGGCCGCACAATTCAACGGCACGCACCTGCTGGCGCAGAGAGCCGCGCCGCCGTCCGCTGCCCCACTGGACGCCTGGTGGCAAGGCTTCAACGATCCCGCGCTGAACAAAGTCGTGGAGACTGCACTGCGGCAAAACCTGACGCTGGCCCAGGCCCTGGCACGCACCTCGCAAGCCGCCGCTTACGCAGAAGGCGCCCATGCGCAATTGCTGCCCAATGGGCAAGCTTCAGCAAGTGCAGCCCGCGCCCGGCAATCGCTGGAAGACCCTGTTGTGGCCGCTGAAAACGCCTCCCTTCCCGGCTTCGACCGTACAGGCTCCTTATATGGCGCAGGGGTCTCAAGCGCCTGGGAGATCGACCTTGCCGGGGGCTTGAGACGCAGTTCCCACGCCGCCATCGCCGAGTACCAAGCCGCCCAGGCGGATGTAGCGGCCGCCAGGCTGCAGGTTACGGCCACTGTCGTCGATCAGTATTTGCGGGTTCGCCTGCTGCAAGCGCGGTTGGCCGTGGCAAACGATCAGGTCAAGACCCAGGGCGGCATCCAGCGGCTGGTCGACGTGCTGCGCTCACGTGGCCTGGCACCCGATCAGGATGCCAAACAGGTAAGCTCCGAGCTGTCAGTGGTCCGTGCAAACGTGCCGTTGCTCGAAGCCCGGTTGACCGCCGCCCGTAACGGGCTCGACGTGCTGCTGGGACGAACCCCCGGCACCGCTGACCCCGACCTGGACAAGGTCGCGCCAATCCCCAGCGCGCCGTCGATCGAAGCGGCCGGCGGCAGTGCCGCGCTGCTGCGCAGAAGGCCTGACCTGATGGTGGCGGAGCGTCGGCTGGCCGCCTCCAACGAACGCATTGGCCAGGCCATTGCCGAGTACTACCCGAAGGTTTCCCTTTCTGCCCTGGTGGGCAGCACGACGACCCATGGGGGAAACCTGTTCGACGGCGCCTCCAACGAAGCGCTGGGCGCGCTGGGCATTCGCTGGCGCCTGTTCGATTTTGGCCGGGTGGATGCCCAGGTCAAGGCGGCCAAGGGCGACTACGCCGTGAAGCTTGCGGGGTACCGCGAAAGCGTCCTGCAAGCCACCGCCGAGGTCGAGAACTCGATCTCGGCGTTGATCACGGGGGACGCCCGGGCCCAACTGCTCAACGACGGCGAGCGCACCCGCACCCAGGCACGGGACCTGGTGATGGCCAGTTATCAAAGAGGCAACAGCAGCTACATCGACCTGCTGGAAACCCAGTCAAGGCTGGAGGCCATTCAAGCGCAACACCTGGAGGCCACCTATGCCTCCTCGTCCTCGGCGGTCGCCCTGTACAAGGCGCTAGGTGGCGGCTGGAACATACCCCTCAGCGAATAACGGAGGCATGGAATGTCACGGCGTTTAGTGGTTACAGGCACACGTAATCGCGATGCCCCCTACACCTAAGAAACCATGTGCATAGCGAGGCAACCCGACTCAGTCCTCGGACATCGACAAGAGCCCTTCGTCCAAACGGCCACCTTGAATGTTTATCACCGCCAGTTGTTCGTCGATTTCACGCAAGTCAGTGGCCGTCAGATCAACCTGAATCGACCTGATGTTGTCGTCCAGGTATTCGATCTTGTCCATTCCAGGGATTGGCACGATCCAGGGTTTTTGCGCAAGCAGCCAGGCAAGCGCGATTTGAACGGGCGTCGCGCCTTTCTTCGCTGCCATCGTATGGAGCATGTCCACCACCGGCATATTCGCCTTCATCGCTTGCCGAGTGAACCGAGGGAAATTGGCACGCAGGTCAGTCGCTGCATCAAATGTCGTGCTGGCATCAATGGCCCCGGTCAGGAAACCGGTGCCCAATGGCCCCCAAGGCACAAAGCCGATACCCAGCTCTTCACATGCAGGGATGACTTCGGCTTCCGGCTCCCGGGTCCAGATGGAGTACTGATTCTGCACCGCTGCAACAGGATGCACGGCGTGTGCCCTGCGAAGGGTGGCTGCGCCCACTTCGGACAGCCCATAGTGCAGAACTTTGCCCTCCTGGATCAGATCTTTCAGGGTGCCCACCACCTCTTCAATGGGCACGTTCGGATCAACGCGGTGTTGATAGAACAAATCGATGTAGTCGGTCTTCAAGCTGATGAGGGAAGCCTCGGCAACAGCCCTAATGGTACTCGGGCGGCTGTCCGTACCGACGATGCCGCCGTTTTCCAGCTTGAAACCGAACTTGGTGGCGATGGTCACCTGTTGGCGAAAAGGCACAAGCGCCTCGCCCAGCAGCATTTCGTTGGTGTAGGGGCCATAGGCCTGCGCCGTGTCGAAGAAATCGATGCCGCGTTCCACGGCGGCACGGATAACCTTTATCCCGTCACTCTGCGAGACGGCCTTGCCCGTGCCAAAGCTCAAGTTCATGACCCCCATACCCAGGGCCGACACTTGCAGACCGCTCTCGCCCAACGTTCGCTTAATCATCTATTCACCTTTGACGTTACAATAGGATTTGATGACGTCAGTCTGTGCGGATTAAGCGCCCCCCTCTACCTCCCGTTTGCCAGACATGTTGTGATATTGCTCTGGTGATCGGCTGCGGCCCCACCTCGACATTTACCCTCATGCGGTGCCTCTGACCGTGTTGATAAGGGAGAGCGTTTTGAACACTACCTCTGTCCCCTCCATGACCTCGGCCCAAAGCCTGGACAGCTACCCGGCGGGGACCAAGATAACCACGACCAGCGGCGCCGCCTGGCATAACGTAAAGCTGTCGGTGTTTTCGCTGACGGCATTAACCGAGACATTCAGTATGCCAGCCGTGGCCGAACCCTTTATTGCCTGGATCACGTCCGGCGTGGCGCAGACACAGGAGCGGGATCTGGACGGGCCGTGGCGGACGAGCCACATTCAGCCGGGATCGCTGTTTATCACCGCTGCGGGGGCGCCCTACGAGTTCAGCTGGAAGCGCTTGAGCCCCGAACCGTTAGGGGTAGTGATGCTGTTGCTGGACATGGCAATGTTTGAAGAGGCCCTTCTGGAAACCTACGGCGTAAACGCAGGGCATGCCAGGCTTAGCGACGTCTCGGGAGGTGAAGACGCCGCACTGGTTCCGTTGCTTCAATGCCTTCGTGATGAAGCCGATCGCCCTGAGGCCAGCAGGCTGTATGTCCAAGGCATCGCTCAAGCCATCAGCGTTCACCTGGCTCGGCATTACGTAGACCTGGACCTGACGGCAAGCAAGACCGCCCCCTCGCTACCCGCCTTCAAACTACGCCGGATAACCGCCTGGATGGCTCAGCATTTTACCGAGGAGTTCAGTTTGGCAGCGCTGGCTGAACAGGCCGGTCTGAGCGAATACCATTTCAATCGACTGTTCAAACGGGCGATGGGCGTCCCACCCTCGCAACATCAAATCAAACTTCGAACAGAGGCAGCCAGCCGTTTGCTCAGGGAGACAAACATGACCGTGCTGACCATCGCCAACGAAGTGGGGTATTCGAACCCAAGCCACTTTTCCCGTATTTTCCGCAAGGACACCGGGTATTCACCTAGCGAGTATCGGCGGCAACGCTAGGCAGCAGAGTATGTGGTGTGCCTGCCAAGGCTCGGCCCCGCGCTGTAGCCGCTGCCGCCAGGCTGCGCTGGCCGCTGGGTACGCCGGAGATTTCCAGTGTGGGTGTAAGCCAGCGCCGCCTGCCGCAGCGGCTACAGTGCTGGGGCTCGCCGTCCGCAATCGATTAGAAGCAGTCCCTCGACACCTGCGTTTGCGATCTGCCAGAGTATCGCCCGCCAAACCCCCTCCTGGAAGGCCAATTCTTGATCCGTTTAGCCCAAGCCAAAGATGAGCCTGCCATCAGGCACTGCGCCGAGCAGGCCTACGCCCGCTATGTACCTGAACTGGGGCGCAAGCCCGCGCCGATGACTGCCGACTTTGCCGCGCAAATCGCGGCGGGGAGCGTCTACGTGGCGACGGATGAACACGCCACCCTCGAAGGGTTTGTGGTGTTCTATGCCGAGGACGGTCATGTGCTGCTGGAAAATGTAGCCGTGCTGCCCAGCGCAGCAGGACGTGGGGTAGGCAAATCACTGATCAGCTTCTGTGAACATGCCACCCGACAGCTCGGGATCAATGCGGTGCATCTTTATACCAACGAGAAGATGACCGACAACCTCTCGATGTACGCCAAGCTTGGGTATGTTCAAGTGGGACGACGCACCGAGCAGGGTTTCAAACGCGTCTACTTCGAGAAAAACCTGGTGTGAAGATGCCAAAGGCATCGACGCCGCCAAGCGGCGCCGGCCCCCGTTACGCTGAAGATCTCCAGCGTGATCGAGGACCGGCGGCAGCTACAGGCCGCCGCTGCGTCTATTTGCCGGACGGCAACGCATAGGCAATCAGGTAGTCACCCATCTTGGTCCCGAACGACCCGTGCCCACCGGCCATGATCACCACGTACTGCTTGCCATTGGCCTCATAGGTCATCGGCGTGGCCTGGCCACCGGCCGGCAGGCGCGCTTGCCACACCAGGTCGCCGTTGGTGACGTTGTAGGCGCGGATGTAGTCGTCCTGGGTCCCGGCCATGAACATCAGGTTGCCCGCAGTCGAGATCGGGCCGCCCAGCATGGGCACGCCGATCTTCAGTGGCGGCAGTTGAATGCCCGGCAGGCTGTCACGCACCGTGCCGATCCGTTTGCGCCAGGCCACCTGGTGGGTCTTCAGGTCCACGCCGGCGACATAGCCCCAGGCAGGCGCCTTGCAGGGCAGGCCCAGGGGAGACAGGAACGCGTTGATCTCGACGCCGAAGGGCGTGCCGTATTGGGGCTGGATGCCCATCTCGGTGCCCGAGCTGCCACCGGTGTCGCCCTCTTTAGGCCACAGCGGGTTGTTGGGGCCGCGAGGGATCAGCTTGGACACGAACGGCAGGGCCATCGGGTTCATCAGCGCCACCTGGCGGTCGGGGTTGACCGAGATGCCGCCCCATTCGAACACGCCCAGGTTGCCCGGGAACACCAGGGTGCCCTGCTCCGACGGCGGCGTGTACTGGCCCGCGTAGGACAGGCGCTTGAAGATCACCCGGCACATCAGCTGGTCGAACATCGTGGCGCCCCACATGTTCTTGTCGGTCAGGGTCTGCACGGAGGTCAGGTTCAACGCCGAGCGTGGCTGGGTCGGGCTGGCGCGGTCACCCGGCGCGGCCTGGGTCGAAGGCACCGGCACTTCGCTGATGGGCACGATGGGCTTGCCGTCGCGGCGGTCGAACACGAACAGGTTGCCGGCCTTGGTCGGCACGTAGACGGCCGGCACTGCTTCGCCCGAGGCGACCTTGACATCGGCCAGGGTGGGCTGCGAAGGCACGTCCATGTCCCAGAGATCGTGGTGAGTGGTCTGGAAGCTCCACACCAGCTTGCCGGTGGTGGCGTTCAACGCCAGGATCGAGCTTGAGTAGCGTTCCATGATCGCGGTGCGGTTGCCGCCCCAGATATCCGGCGTCGGGTTGCCCGTGGGGATGTACACCACGTCGGTCTTGGCGTCATACGCCAGCGGCGCCCAGGCGTTCGGGGAGTTGTTGACCAGGGTGTGCCCGTCGCCCGGCACGGCGTTGGGGTTTTCTGCGCCGGTGTCGAAGATCCAGTGCAACGCGCCGGTATTGACGTCGTAGCCGCGCAGGGCACCCGAAGGTTCATGGACGGACAGGTTGTCGGTCACTGAGCCACCAATCACCACCGTGGTGCCGGTGACCACGGGCGGCGAGGTCGGCTCAAGGCCGCCCGGGTAGGCGTAGGGTTGCATCTGCTTGAGGTCCAGCTCGCCCTTGTTGGCGAAATCGCTGCACGGCTTGCCGTTGTCGGCGTTGATGGCGAACAGGCGGCCATCGTTCACGGGCAGGAATACCTTGCGTGGGCACTCGCTTTGTACCGGTGCGGCGCTGGCAAGGCTGGTGGCGAATTCGGCGGTGTTGGCACTATCGTAGTACGCCACGCCGCGGCAGGTCAGGTGCTGGAACGAGGGGTCACCCTTGAGCTTGGGGTCGAACCGCCATTTTTCCTTGCCCGTGGTGGGGTCCAGCGCCACCAGGATCTGGTGGGTGGTGCAGATGAACATGTTGTCGCCAATCTTGATCGGCGTGAGTTCGTTGGTGGTCTCGCCCGAGTCATTCGCGGTCTTGCTTTCGCCGCTGCGGAAGGTCCAGGCGACTTCCAGGTTGGCCACGTTCTTTTCATTGATCTGGTTCAGCGGCGAATAGCGGGTGCCCGCCTGGGTCCTGCCGTAGGCCGGCCAATCGCCTGGCGCCACCCCTTCGATGGCCTGGGCCTCGGCCGGCTGGGACGCGGCAAGGGTGCCGTTGATTTCCTGCGGGTCGTTGAAGATCGAGTAGATCAGCACGGCAATCGCAAAGGCCAGGGTCACCACCAGGAAGGTCCTGCCGGCGCGCAGGTCGGCAATGAACCCGCGGGTCACGGCTGGCACCAGCAGCCAGATGCCCAGCACGCCCAGGATGTCCAGGCGCGGCACCAGCGCCCAGAAGTCCGAACCGGCCTCCCACAGGCCCCACAGGGTGGTCACCAGCATCAGTGCGCCATACAGCCACAGCGCCGCGCCGGAGCCACGCTGCAGCAGCAGCGCGAACACCAGCAGCGCCACGCCTGCGATGACATAATAGAAGGAGCCGCCCAGCACCGTCAGCCAGACCCCGCCGAGCAGCAGGGCCAGCCCGATCAGGGCGGCGACGATCACCGTAAACGTTTTCAGACCTGAAGCTGTACCGGGGGTGTTCATGGTCGTGTTTTCTCCAGTCCGCAGGCCAAGGGTGCAGACATGATCGACGATAGTGTCTAGTGATCGTAGTTGAACGGCCCCTACTGTCCAGCCAACACCGCCAATCCCCCTCGTCACCAACGCCGCGCAGCCCCAGCCACTCCGCGTCGGTCAAGACGCAGCCTTTGGCAGCTGCTACGGGGATCCGCGCAACCGGCCGACCGCGTTGTTTGCATCGCGGCCAACGCCGGCGCAGGAACACCCGTAGCAGCGGCCGCTAGGCCGCGTCCGCCACCACCACGGTGCACCGGCAGACGCCGCCGCCGTGTTGTACAAGCCTGTTTCACGCCCTGAACAGCTGTAACGGTTCACGTCCACAAACCCTCACATAGTTATACAAAGGCACACTTTCCGCACATATATCTGTATAACTTTTAATTCCACTTATCGGGAACAAACGCAACTTAATCCCCCTCCCTTCACAACACGCAGCGCACATCTAAACTAAATAAACCCTGTTAGCCAACTGTAGAGGTGCGACATGAGACAGCGTGGCGAGAAGTATTGGGAATGGGTGGATGCACAACAACACAGCCGTAGCCATGCAGAGGAACTTGCGAACGGCAAGGAAATAGACGTGGGCGTGCGCCTCTCCACCACGGGCGCCATCCAGGTGTTTATCGGCGTGTATGACCGGTCTGGCGAAGCCGTTTTCGAGGAATACACCCGCCATTCAACCGCCGACAGCCTCAGCGAAGCGCTGCTGGCTGGGGTAGAGCGCGCCCGCTGGTTGGCGTCCAGCTTGCCCCGGGCGTGTACAGGCTGATGCCCTGACTGCTGTGATTTGAAGCTCGATTACCCGTCAACCACCACCGGGAGGTGCGCCACCATGCGCATGCGAGGGCCAAGCTATTACCAGTGGGCAGACAGCCAGCTGCCCAACTTTTCCCATGTGGAAGAGTATGGCGCGGACGCCCATATCGATGTTGTCGTGCGTTCATCCAGACAAGGCATCACGCAACTTTTCCTGGGTATTTATAATTCTTTCGGCATGACGATGGTCGAAGAATACTTCGACGCCCTGCCCGACCTGAATACCACCCAGGCCATGCAATGGGGCATCGCCAGGGCGAAGGCATTTGTTGACGGGGCAGCGACCCGGAAGGTGGTGCTGCTCAGCGCCGTGCGCAACGGCGGGCACGGTCAGCCGTGGGGGCACTGAGGCACACCCGCCGCAGCGCCGACGCGCAGCAACCAGCGCTGCCCGGCCCACGCCATCAACATGAGCAGCGCCAGGGCGAGCATCACCGCCCGGAACCCTGACAGCAGCACGTCGGGGCCGACCGCCTGGGCCGGGCCGGTGTAGTGCCGCAGCAGGCTCACCCCTAGCGCCAGGCCCAACCCGCCACCGACGTTGTGCAGGGTCATCAGCGAACCCACCGCCACCGAGCCGAACCGCTCGGGCACCGCGCTCACCCCCAGCACCGTGGACGGCCCCAGCAGGCACGCCCAGCCCAGCCCCATGACGGCAAAGGCGGCCACTACGTAGGGCAATGCCGTGCTGGCCGAGAAACCGATTTGCAGCAGCGCCGAGCCCGCGAACAGCAGCAACCCGACCTGGATCAGCGGCCCTGCCCCCTTGCGATCCACCCAGCGGCCGACCCAGGGCGACAGCAATGCTACGCCCAGCGTGGTGGGCAGCAACAGCAGGCCGCTGGCCTGCACGTCGGCGCCGCGCACCTGGGTCAGGTACAGCGGCATGACGAAAAACGCCACGCAGTAGAAGACCGCCAGGCTGAAGCTGGCCAGCACTGCGGCCACGAAGTGCCGGTTGGCGAACAGCTGCAGGTTGATGATGGGCGCGGCGACCCGCAGCTCCACCCACACGAACAGCGCCAGCGCGACGACGGCCACGGCCAGCACCCCCAGGCTTGGCGTCGACGCCCAGCCCCAGCTGTCGCCCTGCACGATCAGCAACACCAGGCTCGGCAGGCCCACCAGCAATAGCACGGCGCCTGCCCAGTCCAGGCCCTGGCCCTGGTCGTAGGCGCGCGATTCGTCGACATTGACCGCGATCAGCAACAGGCTCAGCAGCACGAACGGCACATTGAGGAGGAAGATCCACGGCCAGCCGAACGCCTGGGTCAACACACCGCCCAACACGGGGCCCACCGCCAGCCCCACGCCGTTGAAACCGAACAGCACGCCGAACGCCTTGCCCTGTTCATGGGCGGCGAACGCCTGCGCCACGATGGCCCCCGACGCGGTGTACAGCACCGCGCAGGCCAGGCCCTGGGCCACCCGGGCGGCGATCAGCAAGCCTGGCCCCTGGGCCTGCCCGACCACCACGGAGGCCAGCCCGAACACCGCCAGGCCAATGCACAGCACACGCTTGCGGCCGTGCAGGTCGGCCAACCGCCCCACCACGACCATGAAACTGGACATGGCCAGCAGGAAGCCGTTGATCACCCATTGCAGGGTGCTGACCGGCACGTCCAGCTGGCCCTGCAGCGCCGGCAGCGCGGTGTTGACGATGGTGAAATCCACGCACCCCAGGAAACTGGCGATGCTCACGCCCGCCAGTGCCCACCATTTGCGATGATCGTTTGCCGCGTGGCGCATGCATGACTCCAAGGAGGACCTGATTGCCCGTGTGGGTGCGGTGCCGTGGTCGGCTGGGCAACTTTAGGATCCAATGGAGGCAGGGCCAAATACCGAATGCGCATAAGCTCATGCAGGGCGTGGGTGAAGCGCGGCGCTCCCCCTGTGCGCGGGGCGTTTGCTGACCATGCAATACAACGCCGCGGCCAGCAGCAAGCCCACGCCCCAACTGATGTCCGCCCCCAGCCAGCTCGCGATGAAGCCGGTGTAGAACGAGAACTTCATGAAGGGCACCGTGCCGATGATGGACACCGCATACACTGCCAGGGTCCGTCGATTGAAGGCGCCGTACTGGCCCTTGGGGTCATACAGTTCGCCTACCTCGTAGTGCCCGCGGCAGACCCAGTAGTAGTCGGCCAGGTTGATCGCGCTCCAGGGAATCAGCAAATACAGCTGGCCAATCAGAATGTCCTCGAAGAAGGTGTCAAACCGGTACTGGGTAGCGATGGCAATCAGGGTCGCCGCCACGGTCAACCCGGCCATCACCCAGGCTTTCGAGGCAGCCGTGACGTGGCGCAGCCCGCCAAAGGCCCCGACGATGGTCACCGATGACATGTAGGCGCTGTATAGGCACAAAACGTTGTATTGAATGACGCCGAGGGCAATCACCCCCAGCGCCACCGGCGCCCAGGGGCCGAAGAGCATGGCAATGGCGGTGGCCGGGTCGCCCCCCAGTGCGGCCGGGATCGCCACGGCCAGCAGCGCGCCCAGCGCCATCATGGCGAACGAGCCCAGTGCGCAGCCGCAATAGGTGGTCCAGAACGTGGTGCGGGTGTTGACGCTGGCCGGCAGGTAGCGTGAATAGTCAGCCACGTAGGGGCCGTAGCCAAGGGTCCAGGAGGCCGCTTGCGCGATCACCAGGTTGAAGGCGGTCCACGAAAACACCTTGCCGGTCGCCGTGGCCGGTGCCACGCCGCCGGGGTGCAGCAGGATCAACACCAGTGCACAGCCGAACACCAGCGTCGACAGCAGGCTCATCCACGCCCCCAGGCGATGGATCAGCTCATAGCCGACGAAACCAATGACGAAGGTCAGCACGCCCACCACCACGATGGCCTGGTTGTCGCTGATGTGCAGCAGCGCCTTCAAGGCATCGCGCATCAACACGCCACTGGCGGCCAGGAACAGCACCGCGGCCACCACCATCACCAGCAACGGAATGGCCGCGCCGTAGACACCGAATTGCGCCCGGCTCTGAATCATCTGCGGGACACCCAGGTGCGGGCCCTGGGCGGAGTGCGCGGCCATGAACACGGTGCCGACGAGGTTGCCGACCAGCAGGCCCAGCACCGTCCAGGCCAGGCTCAACCCCGAGGCAATCCCCAGGGTGCCGACCATCAGGGCGGTAATCTGGAAGTTGGAGCTGAACCAGATGGTAAATAACCGTGCTGGGGTGCCATAGCGCTCAGCGTGAGGGACAAACTCGATACTGCGTTTTTCCAGCTGCACGACCGTCTCCTGTTCCATTTTCCTGATTATGCTCAAGGTGTTGGAGCAGCATGGGCCTGATGGCGAACCTCTCTTAGCTACTAGCGACCGGCTCCCGTAGCAGCGGCCGCAGGCCGCGTCCGGGGGCACCGCGGGGCTTGGGACGCAGCCTGCGGCAGCTGCTACGGGATGGAGGTGGTATCTTGCACGCTTGCAGAGAAGAACAAGGCATTTGCCCAGCCCATGAACACGAAATATGAACAATCGCCGTTGCCCGAGGACCTGCGCGTGTTCCTCACCGTCATCCGCAAGGCCAGCTTTGTCGGGGCGGCAGAGGAACTGCAGCAGTCGCCGGCCTACGTCAGCAAGCGCATCAAGGTGCTGGAAAACGTGCTGGGGACCAGGTTGCTGCACCGCACCACGCGCCGCATCGCCCTGACCGACACCGGCGTGCGCGCGCAGCAGTGGGCGGCGCGCATCCTCGATGACATGGACGACTTCATGGGCGAACTGAGCCAGGTGCGCAAGGCGCCCCGGGGGCTGGTGCACCTGTGCAGCAGCTTCGGCTTCGGGCGCAATTACGTGGCGCCGGCCATCGCCGACCTGGCCGTGGCCTACCCCGACCTGGAAATTCGCCTGGACGTGTTCGACCGGGTGGTGGACATCGTCGCGGAAGGTTTCGACCTGGAGATCCGCGTGGGTGATGACCTGCCCGGCCAGCACATCAGCCGCCAGCTGGTGGCCAACCGGCGGATCATCTGCGCGACGCCCCAGTACCTGGCAAAGCGCGGCACGCCGCAGACCCTTGAAGACCTGGCCCACCACGACTGCCTGGTGCTCAAGGAGCGCAACAACCTGTTCGGCGTGTGGCAGCTGCGTACCGCCAAGGGCGATGAAACGGTGCGGGTCAGCGGCCAGCTCTCATCCAACAACGGCGAGATCGTGCTGCAATGGGCGTTGGCCCACCAGGGCCTGCTGCTGCGTTCGATGTGGGATGTGAAGCCGCTGCTCGATGAGGGCCGACTGGTGCAGGTGTTGCCCGATTGCAGCCAGAGCGCCAACGTCTGGGCGGTGTACCCGACCCGCCTGGCCGAATCGGGCAAGCTGCGCGCCTGCGTGGAGTTCCTGGAGCGCTGGTTCAGCCGCCTGCAGGCGGACTGAACCCAAGGGCATCAGGCCAGCCAGGGATTGGCTTGCAGGTGCCGCGCCTCGAACGCCCGGATAGCCTCGCTGCGCTGCAAGGTGCTGCCAATGGCGTCCAGGCCCAGCAGCAACGCCTGCTTGCGCAACGCATCGATCTGGAACGCCAGCACCCGGCCATCCCCCAGCACGATGTGCTGGGCTTCAAGGTTAACGGTGATCCCGGCGGTGTTTGCGTCATTGACCACCGTGCCCAATTCCTTGAGCTGCGCAGGCGTCAATTGAATAGTCAGCACGCCGTTGCGTTGGCAGTTGTCATGGAAGATCCCGGCAAAGGTGGTGCCGATCAAGGCACGAATCCCCAGCTGCTTCAGGCCCCACACGGCATGCTCGCGGCTGGAACCGCAACCGAAGTTGGGCCCCACCACCAGGAACGCGGCGCGGTTCCAGGGCGGCTGGTTGAGCACAAACTCCGGGTTGGCACTGCCATCGGCCAGGAAGCGAAGGTCAAAAAAAGCCCCGCGGTCCAGGCCGCTGCGGTCGATGCCCTTGAGGAACTGCTTGGGCATGATGACGTCGGTGTCGACGTTGGCGGCCAGCATCGGCGCCGCTATCCCTTCCACGTGATTGAACGCTTGCATGCTCACACCTCCAGCGCCAGGGAACGCACGTCGACCAGATGCCCGGCGACCGCCGCCGCGGCGACCATGGCCGGGCTCATCAAATGGGTTCGGGCGCCCGCCCCCTGGCGGCCCTCGAAGTTGCGGTTGGTGCTGGACGCGCAGCGGTCACCGGGGCCGAGCACGTCATCGTTCATCGCCAGGCACATCGAGCACCCCGATTGCCGCCATTCGAAGCCGGCGTCCCTGAACACCTGGGCCAGCCCCTCGGCTTCCGCCTGGTCACGCACCAGGGTCGAGCCCGGCACGATCATCGCCCGCACGCCCCTGGCCACCTGCCGGCCGCGCACCACGCGGGCAGCGTCGCGCAGGTCCTCCAGGCGCGCGTTGGTGCAGGAACCGATAAAGGCATGGCTGATGGGGATGCCTTCCAGCGCGGTGCCTGGCTGCAGGTCCATGTAGCGCAAGGCGCGTTGCAGGTCCTGGCGCAAGATCAGGTCCGGCTCCGCCTGCGGGTCAGGCACCCGGCCGGTGATGGCGGCCGCCTGGTCGGGGCTGGTGCCCCAGGTCACCATGGGTTGCAGGTCGGCGATGTGCATCGCCACCTCCTGGTCGAAGGTGGCGCCGGGGTCGGTGAACAGCCGTTGCCACTGCGCCACCGCGGCATCCCATTGCGCGCCTTTGGGAGCGCGCGGCTTGTCCCGCAGGTAGGCGTACACCTTCTCGTCGGGGGCCATGAAGGCGCCGCGGGCACCCGCCTCCACCGCCATGTTGCAGATGGTCATCCGCGCCTCGACACTGAGGGCGCTGATGGCCGGCCCGGCGAATTCGATGGCGTAGCCGGTGGCGCCCGCGGCGCCGATCTGGCGAATCAGCGCCATGATGATGTCCTTGGATACCAGGCCAGGCCCGGGCTCGCCCTCGACGGTCACGCGCATCGTTTTCAGGCGCTTGTAGACCAGGGTCTGGGTGGCCAGCAGGTGTTCGATTTCCGAGGTGCCGATGCCGAAGCCGAAGGCCCCCAGCGCGCCATAGGTCGTGGTGTGGCTGTCGCCTGCGGCCACCACCATGCCCGGCAGGATAAAACCCTGCTCCGGCGCAACCACATGCTCGATGCCTTGGCGCTTGTCCAGCACATCGAACAGTTCGATGCCGAAGTCACGGCAGTTCTGCTGGAAATAATCAACCTGCAGCGCGCCACCCGCATCCGCCATCGCGGCGCTGCGCGCAGGCGCGGTGGGGTTCACATGGTCCACCACGCACAAGGTCGCCGAGGGGCGCCAGACCTTGCGGCCAGCCTCGCGCAGGCCGCTGAACGCCTGGGGGCTGGTGTATTCGTTGGCCACCTGGCGGTCGATATACAGCAGGACATGGCCTTGGTCGTCCAGCGCGCAGACGGTGTGGGAGTCGATATGCTTCTGATACAGCGTGCGTGGGAGGGTCATTGCCGGTACGTACCTTGTTGTCCAGGCCCTGGGGCATCAGGGTTGCTGCAGTGCAGCGTCGACAACAGGATAGCGCGGTGAAAAAGCCCATCAATGCGTCATCAGTGTATCCTTGGTTTACGATTTGTGCATTATGGAGTGGGGACGCCGCCTGCGGCAGCTGCTACAGGGGAAGGCAGCTTTGCTTGCACCAGGGTCATCACTTGCGCCAGGCAGTCGGCCAGGCCGTGCTGTGCGGTGTCCAGCGCAAGGGCCGCGCCCTGCGGTGGCTCGTAGGGGGCACTGACGCCCGTGAACCCCTGGATCTGCGCGGCGCGCGCCTTCGCGTACAAGCCCTTGGGGTCGCGCGCCTCGCAGGCGTGCAGTGGCGTCGACAGATAGACTTCGACAAAGCGCTGGTCGCCGATGATCTCGCGGGCCATCTCACGGTCGGCACACTTGGGCGAGATCAGCGCGCTCAATACGATCAGGCCGGCGTTGTTCATCAGGCTCGCGACTTCGGCAACCCGGCGAATGTTCTCACTGCGGTCCTGCTCGGAAAACCCCAGGTCACGGTTCAAGCCGTGCCGGACATTGTCGCCGTCCAGCACGTAGCAGGCATGGCCGCGGCGCACCAGTTCCTGCTCCAGTGCGTAGGCAAGGGTCGACTTGCCGGACGCTGAAAGACCCGTGAACCAGACGGTAATCGCGGCCTGGCCGAGCAGCTGCGCCCGGTCACGCTGGCTGAGATGGCTGGGGACACACTGGATGTTGCGCTGCACGCCAGCGCTCTCGGCAATATGTTTCATCGCATGGCTTCTGTTCATGGCGGTTGTCAGGCGTCGTAACCCTGGCGAGCAAGGCATTCCTTGACATGCGCAGGCGTGGCAGCAAAGTCGTACCCGGCGAAGTTTCTCCAGGCCTGGACACTGTCCTTGAATACCGGGCTCTGTTTCTCCGTGCGCCATTGGTTCATGGCCAGCGACGAAATCGGCGCAGAGGTCATCTTGCCCAGTTGGTGGTAATCAATGTTGTCCTGGGCATCGAGCATGGACGGTTCATACGCCACGCCGAGGAAACCGCATATTTCTTCCAGCTTGGCGTGAGGGGCGTCGACGAAGTCTTCATAACGAACGGTCAGAATCCGTTCCGGCGACAACATTCGGTTGCTCAAGCGTTGAATCCGATCGACCTCTGCTGCCCAGCGAATCAAGTTGTGCTCAATGTTATTATGCCACCACGGAGTTCGGCTGAAAGAGATAGCGACATCGCGCCCGTCGCGCACCATGTGTATGTATTTAGCCGTTGGAAACAGGTCTTCCAAAACATCAATACGTTGGCCATACCAGGGGGTTTGCTCGATACATATCGACTTGTTTTTCGCCGTGGCAATGGCGGCATAAAAATCGCCCATGAACTCCTTCAAACGGGCGACCGGATAACGCTGGGCCCGGAAGTAACTGGCGTAGTCAAAGTATTCATGCAACTTGTGCGGGCAGCGTTTCTGGACATAACCGATAAATTGCTCGGCGGTCCCATCAAACTGCGCACCGGCTTCGAAGAGTTCATGCAGGCCAGCGCCGTTGCCGGCGTATTGGCACAGCAGCTGGGTCTCGGGCGGGACGCAGATCTGCGAGTGACTGTTCAGGATCGACGCGAGCATGGTCGTGCCGCAACGTCCCGTGCCGATGATAAAGCCATTCATTCAGGTAAATCCTCTACAGACTGGCCACTCGCCCGGCCAGGGATTTGGTGACGGTAATACAGGCTCAATATAGCGTCGATTTCATCGGCGCCAATTAGCCCCGAAGGATAGCGACCCAGCAATAAGACTCGCGTTCGAGCGTTGTAAGCCCGGGCTCGCACGTCATGTATCGTATTTGACATATTCCCGTTAGTGGCAATTAGCCCAACGGCACATGTCCTCAACGCCTTGATGACAGGCATGCCCTTTATCTCCACGGCTCAACAGTGAATCAATAACGTTACAACGTCGCCGGCAGCACTTGGCAGTGCCAACAAGAACGCCATTGACGCTATCGACTCAATGAGAAATTGCTTGAAGACTTTCGTGTACGGGAAGTTGTTATAAACGTATCAAGGATGATACCGGCGGGGTACACGCGCCCCTGTAGCAGCTGCCGAAGGCAGCGTCCAGGTTCACCGCAGAGCGCCCTGGACGCGGCCTGCGGCCGCTGCTACATCTTTTTCATCGAGTTCAGGCTGCGCAGCAGGTCTTCCTGGCCGTCGGAGCCCAGGCCCCGGGGGGCGATGAACATTTCCATGTTGGCGCGCGACAGCTCCCAGTGCTCGAACACCAGGTTCACCACCGCCTCCTCGTCACGACGCTCGATGGCTTCGATGAACGCGTCATGGTGGTCGGCCGACAAGTCCAGGCGCTGCTCCATGTCGGGATCGCGCGGCCGGTAGAAAGTGTGGCCGATGCGCCCGTGGTCGATCAGCAGGCGCCCCAGGCTGGGTTCCAGGTACTGGTTGCCGGCCATCTCGCCCATGATCTCGTGGAAGCGGTTGTTCTCCAGCACCATGGCCAGCGCGTCGCGCGCCTGGGTCGCCTGGCGGAAGCGCTGCTGGGTCTGCTTGAGGTCTTCCAGCTGGGCCGGGCGGAAGTTGTGCACGGCCAGGCGCCCGACAGCGGCGTAGATCATCGGCGCCACCAGGAAGAAATTGCGCAGGGTGGCGTAGTTCATGGCAATGACCCGCGCGCCGCGGTTTTCCTGGATATCGAGGTAGCCTTCGCCCGCCAGGCGGCGGAAGACTTCGCGCACCGGGGTGCGGGACAGGCCGTAGCGCTCGCTCAGGCCCACCTCGTCGAGCACCTCGTCAGGGCTCAGTTCCATGGTGAGAATCTGCCGCTTCAGGTCCTCATATAGCGTGTTCTTGCCGTTTTTCACGAACGAGCTCCAGCAATGCGTCTCGAAAAATAAATAAACACGCGCAATATTACCCGCAAATGCCCGTAATCAAAGGCCTGCTTCAGGCAACCGCCTGGCTGGGCCACGAACCGCCAGGTAAAGACCGCTCACAATGCCCCCAACGGCTGAAGCTCGCGAATCAGCTCGATCAACAACCGCAGCCCCACCGGCAGCTGCCGACGGCTGGAATAGTACAGGTGGAACCCAGGCGCCACGCTGGCCCAGTCATCCAGCACCCGCACCAGTTCGCCGGCCTGCACCCACGGCGCTACCACCGGTTCCGGCACGTACATCAGCCCCCCGCCGTTGCGTGCCAGGGCCACGCCTACGCGGGTCTCGTCGATGGTCACGGCGCCCGGCACCGCCACCGCCAGTTGCTCGCTGCCGCGCTCGAATTCCCACTCGTACATGCGGTCGTTGCCCAGGCGGATGCGCAGGCAGCGGTGCGCCGCCAGGTCCGCAGGGTGCTGGGGCACGCCGAAGCGCCGCAGGTAGGTGGGCGAACCCACCACCACCCAGCGAATGTCCGGCGACAGCGGCTGGGCAATCATGTCCTCGGGCACGGTGCCGCCGTAGCGGATGCCCGCGTCGTGCCCGCCGCCGATCACATCGACCATGCGGTTGGTCACGGTCAGGTCGACCTCCACCTGCGGGTAACGGTCGTTGAACACCGGCAGCACCGGCCCCAGCAGCAGGTCGGCGCCATCGCTGAGGATGTTCAGGCGAATGCGCCCCGCCGGCTCGTCGCGAAAGCGGTTGAGCGTCTCCATGGCCTGGCCGATGGTCTCGATGGGCCCGTCGATCATGCCGTGCAGTTCCTCGCCGGCCGCGGTCAGGGTCACGCTGCGGGTGGTGCGGTTGAGCAGGCGCACACCCAGCCGCGCCTCCAGGCCCTTCATCGCATGGCTGAGCGCCGAGGCGCTGATCCCCACCTCCAGCCCCGCGCGGCTGAAGCTCTGGTGGCGGGCGATGGCCAGGAAATAGACGAAGTCGGCCAAGTTGGCGCGGCTGATGTGCATGGTGGGCTCCTGGCCGTGGTGAAGGGCAAATGCACCGGCCAGTCTACCGGGGCAACCCGCCGTGTATTACTGAGCCTAGCTCAAAGCACCCATGAGCAGCACTCATCGCCGAAACCGATACACGCAAGCCCGTTACGCATTGCCGATTTGTGCTACTTCCCGCCCGGTGCCCTGCCCTAGAGTCGAGACGTGCGGGCCTGCCCCGCCACGCCAACCGACTGCAGGAAGGAGCCGCCAGTGCTCCGTCGAGGAATTCCATCATGTTCAACGCGCTGTCCCGCTACCAACCCAAACCCGTCGCCCGCCTGGCCCTGGCCATTTCCCTGAGCCTGGCCAGCCTGCCGTGGTGGCTGCCCGAGGCCAGCGCCCACGGCGGCGCAGCCGAGATGGTGCCGCTGCAATCGACCCTGGAAGACTTCGGCGCCAGCGTCAAATGGGACGACTATGCCGATGTCTTCGTCATCGCCAAGGACGGCGCCTACGTCAAGGTCAAGCCCAACACCCGGGTGGCCATGCTCAACGGCAAGCGCATCGAGCTGCAGGTGCCGGTGGTGTTCAAGGGCAAGACCGCGTACATGTCCCACGACTTCATCAACGAGGTGTTCCAGTCGGGCCTGGACAAGACCTTCGTGGTGGAGACCCGCCCGCACCCGCTCAACCCCCTGAGCGCCGATGAAATCAAGACCGCGGTGGACGCCATCAAGGCCTCGCCCCACTACCAGGGCAATTACCGCTTCACCGAGATCTCCCTGCACGAGCCGGCCAAGGACCAGGTGTGGAAGTTCGTCTACACCGGCAACCCGGTCACCGACCCGCGCGAGGCCAACGTGGTGGTGCTGGACGGCAAGCACGTGATCGAAAGCACCGTCGACCTCAAGACCCGCCAGGTGCTGTCCTGGAAGCCGGTGGTCGGCGCCCACGGCATGGTGCTGCTGGACGACTTCACCGCCGTGCAATCGATCATCGAAGGTAGTGACGAGTACGCCCAGGCCTTGAAAAGCCGCGGCATCAATGACGTCAAGAAGGTGGTGACCACGCCGCTGACGGTCGGGTATTTCGACGGCAAGGACGGCCTGGCCCAGGACAAGCGCCTGCTCAAGGTGGTGAGCTACCTGGACGTGGGCGACGGCAACTACTGGGCGCACCCCATCGAGAACCTGGTGGCGGTGGTGGATCTGGAGCAGAAAAAAGTGGTGAAGCTCGAAGACGCCGGGGTCATCCCGGTGCCGATGAAACCCACGCCCTATGACGGCCGCGGGCGCAAGGCCGCCACGGTCAAGCCGCTGGACATCACCGAGCCCGAAGGCAAGAACTACACCATCACCGGCAACAGCATCCACTGGCAGAACTGGGACCTGCACTTGCGCCTGGACTCGCGCGTGGGCCCGATCCTGTCCACCGTCACCTACGACGACAAGGGCACCAAACGCAAGATCATGTACGAAGGCAGCCTGGGCGGCATGATCGTGCCCTACGGCGACCCGGACGTGGGCTGGTACTTCAAGGCCTACCTGGACTCGGGCGACTACGGCATGGGCACCCTCACCTCGCCCATCCAGCGCGGCAAGGACGCGCCGGAGAACGCCGTGCTGCTGGACGCCACCATCGCCGACTACACCGGCAAGCCGACCACCATCCCCCACGCCATGGCGATTTTCGAGCGCTACGCGGGGCCGGAGTACAAGCACCAGGAAATGGGCCAGCCCAACCTGTCCACCGAGCGGCGTGAGCTGGTGATCCGCTGGATCAGCACCGTGGGCAACTACGACTACATCTTCGACTGGGTGTTCCAGCAGAACGGCACCATCGGCATCGACGCCGGCGCCACCGGCATCGAGGCGGTCAAGGGCGTGAAGAGCAAGACCATGCACGACGCCACTGCCAAGGAGGACACCCGCTACGGCACGCTGATCGACACCAACATCGTCGGCACCACCCACCAGCACATCTACAACTTCCGCCTGGACATGGATATCGACGGCGAGAACAACACCCTGGTGGAGGTGAACCCCGTGGTAGCCGGCAACGACCGTGGCGGGCCGCGCACCAGCACCATGCAGATCCAGCAGCAGAAAGTGACCAACGAACAGGCCGCCGCGCAGAAGTTCGACCCGGCCACCGTACGCCTGCTGAGCAACCCCAACAAGGAAAACCGCATGGGCAACCCGGTGTCCTACCAGTTGATTCCGTACGCGGGCGGCACCCACCCGGTGGCCAAGGGCGCCAACTTCGGCAAGGATGAATGGCTGTACCACCGCCTGAGCTTCATGGACAAGCAGATCTGGGTAACCCGCTACAACCCCGACGAGCGCTACCCGGAAGGCAAGTACCCGAACCGCTCCGACAAGGACACCGGGCTGGGCCAGTACACCCAGGACAACCAGTCCATCGACAACACCGATGACGTGGTGTGGCTGACCACCGGCACCACCCACGTGGCCCGTGCCGAGGAATGGCCGATCATGCCGACCGAGTGGGTGCACATGCTGCTCAAGCCGTGGAACTTCTTCGACGAGACGCCGACGTTGAACCTCAACGCCCCCAAATAAACCGGTTACCTCGCTGAACATCTGCGCAGTACCGAAGGGGCCGCCCCGCCATCGGCAGCGGGAAACAACCAGGTATCCGCGGCCCCCCAGCGGCGCAGGGCCTGTGCGTCAACGAAACGTTGAAGTCAGCGCAAGCCGCCGAAGCGGCGGTAGAAACTCTCCCCCGCCTCGGGCAACGGCCCGTCGGCCGTTTCCATCACGGTGTTCAACCACGCCTCGGCCTGGGCATAGATCAACCGGTAGATATTGCGCGCCAGCTGCCGTGCCGCACGCCCCTCCCAATCCCCCGGCAGCAACTCATCCGGCAATTGCGGGTCGCGCAGCAGCAGCTTGCGGTACTCGTGAATCAGCAGGGTACGGGCCAGGAAGCATTCCTCCGGGTCCAGGTTTTCCTGCTCGCGCAGCGCTTGCCACAGGGGGCGGAACAACTGGATGAACTCACTGTAATGCGCTGCCAGCTCCTCGATGTTCCAGCTCTCCTTGACCTGCAGGCGCAACGCCTTGGAGGCCATCACGTCCTGCGCCATGGTCTCGAACACAATGGTGTCTTCCAGCGCGCCCAGGTCCGCCAGGGTGGTGTTGAGGTCGGCGCGCTCGATGCGCGGGCTGGCCAGGACGGCCGGGGCCACGGCGCCGAAACCCTGCCATTCCAGCTCCTCGCGCACTTCCTTGCGCAGCGGCGCCGGCAGCTGGGTCAGCATCACCAGGCACCAGGCACCGTCCCAGGCCGGCGGCGTGGCGCTGTACACGCGCTTGAAGGCCTTGTCGAAGCGCCGGCGGCCAGTGCCGGTCAGGCTGTAGTCACTGCGCCGGCCGACCTTCTCGGCGCTCAGCCAGTTTTCCTTGGTCAGGCGGAAAATAGAGGTGCGGATCAGCCGTTCGTTGATGCCCATGGGCTCCAGCAGGCGGATCAGGCTACCCAGCCAGACCCGGCCGCCGTGGGGTTCGATGGCATCGCCATACAGGGTGACGATCAGCGAGCTGGCGCGAATCGGCACCTGTTGCTGGAACCGCGCGATCAGTTGATTGAGTGGCGTAAGCGACGACATGGGCAGTCCGTGCAAGGCAAAGGGGCAAATATACCGACAGCCGGCCCCTGGGGGCCACTGTCAGTATCACTTCGAAGCGCTTTTGGGCTGGTGCTGGCTGACCTGCAGGCGCGGGCGATCGTCTTCCACCTGGGCCAGCGGCGGGCACTCGCGCAGGCCTTCCAGGCAACGACGGGCCAGCGCCTGGTACTCGCGGGTACCGGCCTGCTTCCACGCCACTTCCTGGTCGCCCAGCACGCGCTTGACGCTGGCCGGGCTGCCCACCACCAGCGATTGTTCCGGGCACTCGAACCCGGCCTTGACGAAGGCCGTGGCGGCGACGAAGCTGCGTGCACCGATGCGCGCGTTGTCCATCACCACCGCGTTCATGCCCACCAGCGCGTCGGCGCCGATGCGGCAGCCGTGCAGCACCGCGCCGTGGCCGATATGGCCGTTGCGCGCCACCACCGTGTCGCTGTCGGGGAAACCATGCATCACGCAGGTGTCCTGCAGGTTGGCGCCCTCCTCCAGCACGATGCGGCCGAAATCGCCGCGCAGGCTGGCCAGCGGGCCCACGTAGCAATGGGGGCCGATGATCACGTCGCCAATCAGCACCGCCGTGGGGTGCACGTAGGCGCTGGGGTCGACGACGGGAGTCAAGCCATCAAGGCTGTAGCAGGCCATGGAATCCTCGCGATTATTACAATTACACAAAACATACCTATTATTGGCTTTATGTATCATGAAAATCAGCCAGACGCGACCTCAATAGATATACGCCAGGCGGAACTGGATGGAATGCTCGGTCATCGGCCCCGAGCGCACCGTCACGTCACGCCAGTATTGCCCCATCAATTGCCACTGCTTGCCCAGCATGGTGGTGGCGCTCAAGCCCACGGTGCCGTTGTTGTGGCTGCTGTCCAGCACCTCGCCGTCCAGGGTTTCACGCGAGCCCCAATTGTGCCGGTACGACAGCGCCACCGAGGTTTGCGGGGTGAAGTTGTAGCGCAGGTGGTTGTGCAATTGCACCAGCGGGTCGCGATGGGCGCCGGTGTTGCGCTGCTCGCCGTAGAACTCGGTTTCGCCGATCACATCCCAGGTCCAGTGGCTGTCGAAACCGTGCACGTAGCCCACCTGCAGGTCCGCCGCCCAGCGGTTGTTGCTCAGGGCAAAGCCCTGGTTCTTGTCGGCCCCGGTGGGCGCGGTGATGAACAGCGACCAGCCCAGGTGACGGTTGCGCGCCATGTCGGCCAGGGTCCACACGGTGGCGCCGAAGGTGACATCGCCTATGCCGGTGTTTTTCTGGCCGCTGGCACCGATGTCCTGGTGGCCGTAAGGCACGATGATCTGCGGGTCCCAGATCAGGCCGGTGTTGAAGAACTCGCTGAAGTGCACCAGGCGCAGTACCTCCACCGTCAGGTCCAGGTCGAGATTATCGGCCACCTTGTGCCCACCCAGGTAAGACTTGTCGATGCGCGGGTTCTGCTGGTACAACAACGCCAGGTCAGTGCCCGGCGGCAAGGCGGCGTAGTCGCCGGAGTCGGGCTTGATATCGGCGTGGGCGGTGCCGGCCAGCAGCATCAGCATGGCGAGGGGGATGGAGCGTTGTGTGGTCATCACATTACCCTGATTGTCGTTGTTATGGGCTGGATCGATGTGATACCCAATCTAAACAAAACCAGGCGGCGGACTTACCCTGTGCGTGCCAGGAGTTTTCGACTCTCTGCCGTTTTTTCATCTGAAAAACGATACAGAACTGGATTCATGCACGGTACCGATGCTTACTTTCACCAAGCGCTGTTGCGCTGCACACACATAACGACAACAACGGTGTGAGGCATGATCATGAACCCATCCCCTGCCACCTCGTTCGAGGGCTGGCTCAATTCCATCAACCGCATCTGCGACCGGTTCGGCGGCCAGGCCACGGGCACGGCGTTCCAGGGCGATATCGTCGAACATCGCCAGGGCGCCTTGAAGATGAGCGTGGTGCAGGCGGCCCAGGCGCGGCTGGTGCGCCAGCGTGGCGAAGTGGACCAGAGTTCGGCGCATCACTTCTTTGCGGTGTTCCAACTGGAAGGCGCCACCCACATGCGCCAGGGCGATGTGCGCGAAACCCTGCGCGCCGGGGACATCATGTTCATCGACAACCACTGCCCCAGCGATTTCACCTATGAAGGGCATGCGCGGCAACTGTCGTTGATCGTGCCTTACGAGCGGATCGAAGGGATGTTCAAGCACGGCGGCATCGGTGCCGGGCAGAAGGTCTCGGCGCAGGTGGCGGTGGCGGGCCTGGCCACGCAACTGCTGATGAGCACGCGGGTGCGCGATGATTTGTCCTATGGCGAAAGCGAAGCGGTGCTGGACGCGATCGTCGGCCTGCTGCGCCCGGCGCTGCTGCGCCACGACGAGCCGCAGGACGGGCATGAAAAGGCCTACCAGCGCTGCGTGGAATGGATTGACCGGCACCTGGGCGAAACCGAGCTGACGCCCGAGCAAGTGGCGCAGCATTGCGGCATCTCCATGCGCGGGCTGTACCGGGTGTTTGGTCGCCATGGCCACAGCGTGGCGCAGTACATCCGCAACCGTCGGCTGGACTTGTGTGCGCAGAGCCTGCGCGACGGCAGCGGGCGGGACAAGATGGCGGTGGTGGCGTACCAGTGGGGGTTTGTGAACAGCAGCTACTTCACCACAGCGTTCAAGGCGCGGTTTGGCGTGGCGCCGAGTGAGTACCGCAAGCGGTATCATTGATCGTAGCCGCTGCCGAAGGCTGCGCTGGGACTATGCCCCACCAAAAACCTTCAGGGTTCACGCAGACCAGCGCAGCCTAGCGGCAGCGGCTACGCCTGTAGCCGCTGCCGAAGGCTGTGCTGGGACTATGCCCCACTAAAAATCTCCAGGGTTCACGCAGGCCAGCGCAGCCTGGCGGCAGCGGCTACGCCTGTAGCCGCTGCCGAAGGCTGCGCTGGGACTATGCCCCACTAAAAATCTCCAGGGTTCACGCAGGCCAGCGCAGCCTGGCGGCAGCGGCTACGGTTATTGCGGGGCGACGTCCCCAGGGCCATGTGGCTGAATGGAAAACGACCACTGGCTGCCATACGGCTGCGGCCGCACGGTCTGCCAACCAATATCCGCCCGATCCTTGCCCAACGCCTCCACCGGCGGCTTACGCGTCTGCGCCACCGCCTGTGCAGTGATCTGCGCCTTGGCCTCATTGCCCCATGCCTGGCGCACGTAGTTGCCGATGGCCGCCACCTGCTGGTCCGACAACACGCTGGCATACCCCGGCATGTGCACGGTGGACGGCGCCCAGTGGCTGGGCGGCAGGCTGGCGCCTTCCAGGATGATCTTGAGCAGCGACTGCGGCTGGTCATTGATCACCAGGTTGTTGCCCGCCAACGCCGGGAACATCCGTGCCACGCCCTGCCCGTCGGCACCATGGCACAGCGCACAGTGGTCCAGGTAGCCCTGCTCGCCCGGGCTGCCCGCCAGCATCCCGACCGGCGTCTGACGCGCAGGTTGCGGGCCGTCGGCGGGCAAGGTCTTGAGGTACTTGGCCACGGCCTGCAGGTCGTCGTCGGTCAGGTACTGGGTGCTCCAGGCAATCACGTCGACCATGCCGCCGAAGGCGGCGGTGTGGTCAGTGCGTCCGGTCTTCAGGAAGCGCACCAAATCTTCCTCAGTCCAGGCACCCAGCCCGCCACGGGCGTTACCCCGCAGGTTGGGCGTGGACCAGCCGTCGATGATCGACCCGCCCGCCAGGTAGGCCGCACCGTCACGGTCATCCAACGCCTTTTCCTGCAACGCCAGGCCACGGTCGGTATGGCACGAGCCACAGTGCCCAGGCCCTTGCACGATATAAGCACCGCGGGCGACTTGGGCATCGGCATAACGACTGCCATCAAAGGGCGCCGGCGCAGGCGCATATATCGCCCGCCACACCCGCAACGGCCAGCGCAAGGACAGCGGCCAGGGGATATCCACCGCGCGGTCGGCGGCCGCCACGGCGGGCACCTCGTGCATGAAATAGTCATACAGCGCGGCGATGTCCGCCTCGCTCATGCGCGCATAGGACGGGTACGGCATGGCCGGGTACAGGCTGGTGCCGTCCTTGCGCACGCCCTCGGTGACGGCACGGCGGAAATCGTCCAGCGAATACTCGCCGATGCCGGTCTGCCGGTCGGGGGTGATGTTGGTGGAGTACAACCGCCCCAGGGGCGATTCAATCGCCAGGCCACCGGCAAACAACGGCCCCTGCACCGCCGTGTGGCACGCGGCGCAATCACCGAGGCGCGCCAGGTATTGCCCGCGACTGACGGCGGGCGCCTCATCGGCCAGCGCCGTGGCCGCAAGGCTTGCGCCCAGCAACAAGGTGAAGGTCTTCATGGCTACCCCGCTCATTTGAACACCGGCCCGATGTTGTCCGGCGTGCCGCTGGGGTTCTGCCGGGCCTGCACTTCGCGCTCATAGGTGGCGTTGGCGCGTTTGAGCAGGAACTGGCGTACGGCTTCGATCTGCTCGCCGTTCATGGAGGCGTCGAAGCGGTCCATGCCATAGGCAGTCAACGCGCCCTGCCCGACCACGCGATAGAAGGCATCGCGGGCACGGATGGCGCCCGACCAGCGCAGGTCCGGCAGCACGCCGCCCGACTCGCCGTTGTCGCCATGGCAGGCGGCGCAGAAGGTCATGTAGTCGCCGTAGCCGCTGTCGGCCTTGGCGCTGTCGAACTGCGCGGGCGGCTTGACCGGCAGAAAGCCTTTGTCATTGAGTGGCGGCAGGGTCTTGTCGCCGTCCAGGGCAAACACCACCACCCGCGACTTGTTCACCGTCCAGCCCGAGGTGCGGGCAATGCCGCCCATCAGCAGCGGATAGATGCCGCCCCAGCCCACTTCCACGGCGATGTACTGCTTGCCGTTGACGGCGTAGCTGATGGGCGGGGCCATGACCGCGCTCTGCAGCGAGGCGCGGAACAGGTCCTTGCCAGTACGCGCGTCATAGGCATGAAAATCGCCCGTGGCCAGCCCCTGGAACACCAGGCCGCCGCCGGTGGCCAGCACGCCGCCGTTCCACGGGCCCTTGTGGTCGACGCGGAACACTTCCTTCTGGGTGACCGGGTCCCAGGCCGACAGCCAGCCCTGCAGGGCCTTGGCCACTTCGGTCTTGACCTTGGGGTCGTCCGGCAGGCCAATTTTGGCCATGTCCAGGCCCAGGTTGAGGCCCACCGGGTGCAGTTGCGGGTTGTAGCTGGCCACGTAGCCGAATGGAATCTGCTGGGCCGGGATATAGACCAGGCCGGTCTGCGGGCTGTAGGCCATGGGCTGCCAGTTGTGGCCACCCAGATCGCCCGGCAGGCCCAGCCATGGTTTGCCGGTCAGGGAATACAGCGCATCAGGCACGGTGTGGGGGCGGCCGGTCTTGGGGTCCAGGCCAGTGGCCCAGTTGATCGGCACGTAGGGTTTGCCGGACAGAAATTCACCGGTGGCCGCGTCCAGCACGTAGAAGAAACCGTTCTTGGGCGCATGCAGGATCACGTGACGCTGCTTGCCCGCCACTGGGATGTCGGCGGTGATGATGTGCTGGGTGGAGGTGAAATCCCACTGGTCCTGCGGGGTTTCCTGGAAGTGCCACACGTACTCGCCGGTCTGCGGGCGCACGGCGACGATGCTGCCCAGGAACAGGTTGTCGCCCACCCCTTCGGAACGCAGCTTGTAGTTCCACGGCGAGCCGTTGCCGACGCCGATGTACAGCAGGTCGGTGACCGGGTCATAGGTCATGGAGTCCCACACCGTGCCCCCGCCGCCGGACTGCTTCCAGGTACCGTTGGGGCCCCAGGTCTTGTAGGCCAGCTCGCTCAGGGGCTTGTCGGAGATGGCTCCGTCGGGCTTGTTGTCCGGCGCCGGCACCGTGTAGAAGCGCCACTTGAACGCCCCCGTCTCGGCATCGAAACCGGAGACAAAACCACGGGCGCCCATTTCCGCGCCGCCGTTGCCGATCACCACCACGCCCTTGGCCACCCGGGGCGCGGCGTCGATGGTGTAGCTTTTGACGTTGCCCAGGTGCGCATCGCGGGGGATGGTGTCGACGCTCCAGGCCAGCTTGCCGGTCTTGGCGTCCAGGGCGATCAGGCGGGCGTCGAAGGCGCCGAAGATGATCTTGCCATTCCAGTAGGCGGCGCCACGGTTGACCGTGTCGCAGCAGCCGCGGGCGGCCACATCACCCGGCACCTTGGGGTCATAGGCCCACAGCAGCTTGCCGGTGGCAGCGTCGAAGGCCTTGACCTTGCTCCAGTTGGTGGTGGCGTACATCACGCCATCCACCACCAGCGGCGTGCCTTCCTGGCCACGGTTGGTGTCCAGGTCGTAGTACCAGGCAATCTTCAAGTCTTTGGCGTTGGTGGTGTTGACCTGGTCCAGCGGGCTGAAGCGTTGTTCGGAATAGGTGCGGCCGTAGCTCAACCAGTTCTCGGGGTGCTGGTCGGCGTCGATGATGGCCTGGCCGGTGTCGGCGTGGGCAGTGCTGGCGAGCAACATCAGGGCTAACAGGCGATGGCTGACTTTGAGAGTCATGTTGTTATTTCCTTGGCTAAGCCCTGTGGGAGCTGGCAAGCCCCCACAGGCAACAGATCAGTGGCGTATGCACACCGACTTGGTTTCAGTGAACGCCTCCAGCCAATCGGCGCCAAAATCACGCCCGGTGCCCGATTGCTTGAAGCCACCAAACGGCATGTTGGCATCGATCAGCGTATGGCTGTTGACCCACACCGTGCCCGCTTCGATACGCGGGGTCAGGTTCATCGCCGCGTTCAGGTCGCGGGTCCACAGGCTCGCGGTCAGGCCGTAGTCGGAGTCGTTGGCCAGGGCCAGCGCCTGCTCCACGTCGTCCACGCGGCTCAGGCACAGCACAGGGCCGAACACTTCCTCGCGGGTCAGCTTGAGCTGGTCGTCGGGGTTGATCACCAGCGTCGGCGATACGTAGAAGCCATCGCCGTCCGGTGCCTTAGCGCCGCTGATCAGCTCGGCGTCCTGGCGGCGGGCATCTTCAAGGTACGCCAGCACCTTGGCCTGGTGGGGCTGCGAGGCCAGCGGGTTGATCTGGAACGTCGGGTCCATGCCCGGGCCAACGCTCAGCCCCTTCACCGCCCCTTCGAACGCCGCCGCCACCTGGTCGAAGATCGGCGCCTCCACGTAGATGCGCGAACTGGCCGCGCACACCTGGCCCTGGTTGAGGAAGCTGCCCATCATCAGGCCTTCCACCACCTGCTGGATGTCGGCGTCCTTGAGCACGATGGCGGGGTTTTTGCCGCCCAGCTCCAACGTGATACGCGTCAGGCGATCGACAGCGCTCCTGGCGATACCCTTCCCGGTCGCCGTGGAGCCGGTGAAGCTGATTTTGCTGATCAACGGGTGGGTGGTCAGCACCCGGCCGCACACGCCGCCGCTGCCGGTCACCAGGTTGAACACGCCCGGCGGTACCCCAGCCTCGGTGGCCAGCTCGGCCATGCGCATCAGGGTCAGCGGGGTGATTTCCGACGGCTTGATGACGATGGAGCAGCCCGCCGCCAGCGCCGGCATCACCTTCCACATGCCGATCATCAGCGGGAAGTTCCACGGCACGATCCCGGCCACCACGCCCACCGGTTCCTTGCGGGTAAACGCGGTGTAGCGCGCGCCCTCCGGCACCGGGATGGACAGGTCCAGGGTGCGCCCCGACAGCTTCGTGGCAAGGCCTGCGGTGTAACGCATCCAGTTCAGCGTGCTACCCACCTCGAAGGCACGGGCGATGGCGATGGACTTGCCCTGCTCCAGGGTTTCCAGCTGCGCCAGCTCCTCGGCGTGCTGCTCCAGCAGGTCGGCGTAGCGCAGCAGGATGCGCTCGCGCTCGGCCGGCAGGCGGCGTGACCAGACGCCGGAGGTGAAGGCCTTATGGGCGGATTGGACCGCACGGTCTACGTCGCTTGCGTCGGCGTCGGCGGTGGCGGCGATCTGTGCGCCGGTGGCCGGGTTGTACACCGGCAGGCTGCCTTCGCCGCGCGCGGTTACCCAGGCGCCGTCGATGTAGAGGCCATGCTGGCGGCCGAGGAAGGCGGTGACGCTGTCGAGGGGGTGAACGGTTTGACTGGCCATGGGGGTGTCCTTGCTGAAAGAGGCGTGCGACCAGCTTAAGCAAACCGGCAAGGCGCCAGTTTCCCCTGCCTGCCAATTCAATTTCCCAGCCTGCCACATCCCCCCGTAGCAGCGGCCACCAGGCCGCGTCCGGCCACAACGCGGTCTTCCTGCAAAACCGTAGGGCCTGGGACGCGGCCTGGGGCCGCTGCTACGGGGATGGGTGATAATTGAGACACGGTATTTTATTTTTGATGTTGTTTTTGTGTATCGCATTGTGATTATACTGAGCCCATCGGCCACCCCAGCCGCTCCAATAATCAGCCCGGCCACGATAGCCGGGCACACCCGTGAGGCCTGCCCATGCCTGCACTGCTTGTGGTCGAACAGCTGGACGCCGTCCGCCTGGTCACCCTCCACCGCCCCGAGGCGCTGAACGCGCTCAACACCCAACTGCTCGCCGAGCTGGCCGCAGCGCTGAGCGACGCCGAGCAGTGCCCGAACACCCGCGCCGTGGTGCTGACCGGCAGCCGCAAGGCCTTTGCCGCCGGTGCCGACATCAAGGAAATGGCCGAACGCGACCTGGTGGGCATCCTCAATGACCCGCGCGTGGCGTCCTGGCAGCGCATCACCGCCTTCACCAAGCCACTGGTCGCCGCCGTCAACGGCTATGCCCTGGGCGGCGGCTGCGAGCTGGCGATGCACGCCGACATCCTGATTGCCGGGCGCGATGCGCTGTTCGGCCAGCCGGAAATCAACCTCGGCATCATGCCCGGCGCCGGCGGCACCCAGCGTTTGTTGCGGGCGGTGGGCAAGTCGCTGGCCATGCAGATGGTGCTCACCGGCGAGCCCATCGGCGCCCGCCAGGCCCTGGAGGCCGGGCTGGTCAGCGAAATCACCGAACCCGAATTCACCATGGAGCGCGCCCTGGCCATCGCCCGGAGCATCGCCGAGAAGGCGCCGCTGGCCGTGCGCCTGGCCAAGGAAGCGCTGCTCAAGGCCCAGGACACCGACCTTGCCAGCGGACTGCGCTTCGAACGCCACGCCTTCACGCTGCTGGCCGGCACCCAGGACCGCGACGAAGGCATCCGCGCCTTCCAGGACAAGCGCCGCCCGCAGTTCCGCGGGCAGTAACCCATCCGTTCACCCTCCAGGGGCACCCCAGCCATGACCTTCGAAACCATCGTGTTCGCCATCGA
Organism: Pseudomonas sp. GYB4201; assembly: GCF_056312595.1. Lineage (NCBI taxonomy): Bacteria > Pseudomonadati > Pseudomonadota > Gammaproteobacteria > Pseudomonadales > Pseudomonadaceae > Pseudomonas > Pseudomonas sp. GYB4201. The sequence goes on from NZ_JBWGIG010000003.1 coordinate 264,100, forward strand.
CGACGGCGTCGCCTTGCTCAGCCTCAACCGTCCCGAGCAACTCAACAGCTTCAACGCCCAGATGCACGGCGAGGTGCGCGAAGCCCTCAAGCGCGTGCGCCAGGACGCCAGCGTGCGCGTGCTGCTGCTGACCGGCGAAGGCCGCGGCTTCTGCGCAGGGCAGGACCTGGCTGACCGCAACGTCGCCCCCGGCGCCGATGCGCCGGATTTGGGCCAGTCCATCGAGCAGTTCTACAACCCGCTGATCCGCGCCCTGCGCGAGCTGCCGCTGCCGGTGGTTTGCGCGGTCAACGGCGTGGCCGCCGGCGCCGGCGCGAACATCCCGCTGGCCTGTGACCTGGTGCTGGCGGCGCGCTCGGCCAGCTTTATCCAGGCGTTCTGCAAGATCGGCCTGATCCCCGACTCGGGCGGCACCTGGGCGCTGCCACGGCTGGTGGGCATGGCCCGCGCCAAGGCCCTGGCCCTGCTGGGCGAACGCCTGAGCGCCGAACAGGCCGAGCAATGGGGCCTGATCTACCGCTGCGTGGACGACGCCGAGCTGCGCGACGAAGCGCTGAAACTGGCCCGCCACCTGGCCACCCAGCCCACCTACGGCCTGGCGCTGATCAAGCGCAGCCTCAACGCCAGCTTCGACAACAGCCTGGACCAGCAGTTGGAACTTGAACGCGACCTGCAACGCCTGGCCGGGCGCAGCCACGACTACCGCGAAGGCGTGGCCGCGTTCATGGCCAAGCGCCCCGCCGCGTTCAAGGGGAACTGAGCCATGGCCGCATTGCCCTTGTCCGCCGAAGTGGCGGTGATCGGCGCCGGCGCCATGGGCGCCGGCATCGCCCAGGTGGCCGCCCAGGCCGGGCACCCGGTGAAGCTCTACGACACCCGCCCCGGCGCCGCCGCCCAGGCCATCGCCGCCATCGACCAGCGTCTGGGCCAGCGGGTGAAGGCCGGCAAGCTGGCCGACAGCGCCCGCCTCGCCTGCCTGGCCAACCTGCACGCCTGCGACGCCCTGCCCGCGCTGGCCGACGCCCGCCTGGTGATCGAGGCCATCGTCGAGCAACTCGCGGTCAAGCGCCAACTGTTCGCCGAACTGGAGCGCCTGTGCGCGCCCGACTGCCTGCTGGCCAGCAACACCTCGTCGCTGTCCATCACCACCCTGGCGGCCGAGCTTGCGCACCCCGAACGCTTCGCCGGCCTGCACTTCTTCAACCCGGCGCCGGTGATGGCGCTGGTGGAAGTGGTCAGCGGCCTGGCCACCGCCGAGTACACCGCGCGCACCCTGCATGACACCGCCAGCGCGTGGGGCAAACGGCCGGTGCACACCCGCTCAACGCCGGGCTTTATCGTCAACCGCGTGGCCCGGCCGTTCTACGCCGAGAGCCTGCGCCTGCTGCAGGAAGGCGCCGCCGACAGCGCCACCCTCGACGCCCTGCTGCGCGAGGCCGGTGGCTTTGCCATGGGCGCCTTCGAGCTCACCGACCTGATCGGCCACGACGTCAACTACGCGGTGACCTGCTCGGTGTTCGACGCCTATTACCAGGACATGCGCTTCCAGCCCTCGCTGCTGCAGAAGGAGCTGGTGGACGCCGGCCGCCTGGGCCGCAAGAGCGGCCAGGGCTTCTACGACTACCGCGACGGCGCGCAACGGCCGCTGCCGCACACCTTGGCCAGCAGCGCCACGGTGCAGCACTGCGTGGCCGAAGGCCTGCCGCCGCTGCTCGACGGCCTGCTCGAGCGCCTGGAAGCCCAGGGCGTGCAGGTGACCCGCCGCCCCGGCAACGGCCTGCTGCGCTGCGGCGACGCCGTGCTGGCCCTGTCCGACGGCCGCATGGCCAGCCAGCGCGCCCTGGACCACGGCCTGCAACACTTGGTGCTGCTGGACCTGGCCCTGGACTTTGCCACGGCCACGCGCATCGGCATCAGCTGGGCAGCCGCCACCTCGCCTGCGGCCATCGACCAGGCCGTGGCCCTGCTGAACCGCGCCGGCCTGGCCGTCAGCGCCCTCGCCGACAGCCCCGGCCTGTGCGTGCTGCGCACCGTGGCCATGCTCGCCAACGAAGGCGCCGACGCCGCGCTGCAAGGCGTGGCCTCGGCAGCCGACATCGACCTGGCCATGCGCGCCGGCGTCAATTACCCGCGCGGGCCGCTGGCCTGGGCCGACGCCCTGGGGCTGGACACGGTCGTGGCCGTGCTGCAGCACCTGCAGGCCGCCTACGGCGAAGAGCGCTACCGCCCCTCGCTACTGCTGCGCCGCTGCCTGGCGCAAGGGAGAAGCCTGCATGACTGAAGCCACCGCCCGCGACCTGGCCCAGCAATGCGCCATGGCGCTGCTGGAACGCGACAACGCCAGCCGCGCCCTGGGCCTGCACCTGCTGGACGCCGACGCCGGCTACGCGCAGCTGACCATGACCGTGCGCCCCGACATGCTCCAGGGCCACCGCACCTGCCACGGCGGCTTCATCTTCGCCCTGGCCGACTCGGCGTTCGCCGTGGCCTGCAACAGCTACGACCTGGCCACCGTGGCCCAGGGTTGCAGCATCGAGTACATCGGCGCGGTGCCGGTGGGCGACGTGCTCACGGCCACCTGCCACGAACTCAGCCGTCGCGGCCGCACCGGCACCTACGACGTGCGCATCGAAAACCAGAACGGCCAACTCATCGCCCTGTTCCGGGGCAAGTCCTACCAAGTGCGCGGCACCGTGCTGACGCCGGAGAACCCTCATGACTGATGCCCTTATCATCGACGCCGTGCGCACCCCCATCGGCCGCTACGGCGGCGCCCTCAGCGGCGTGCGCGCCGACGACCTGGGCGCCGTGCCCCTGCGCGCCCTGCTCGAGCGCCACCCGCAGGTGGACTGGAGCCAGGTGGACGACGTCATCTATGGCTGCGCCAACCAGGCCGGCGAGGACAACCGCAACGTGGCGCGCATGTCGGCGCTGTTGGCCGGCGTGCCGGTGAGCGTGCCCGGTACCACCCTCAACCGCCTGTGTGGCTCGGGGCTGGACGCGGTGGGCACGGCAGCGCGGGCCATTCGCAGCGGCGAGACCGGGCTGATGCTGGTGGGCGGCGTGGAATCCATGTCCCGTGCGCCACTGGTGATGGGCAAGGCCGAGACGGCCTTTTCGCGCCAGGCCGAGCTGTTCGACACCACCATCGGCTGGCGCTTCGTCAACCCGCTGATGCAGGCGCAGTACGGCATCGACTCGATGCCCGAGACCGCTGAAAACGTCGCCGCGCAGTTCAACATCAGCCGCGCCGACCAGGACGCCTTCGCCCTGCGCAGCCAGCAACGCGCCGCCGCCGCACAGGCCAACGGGCGCCTGGCACGGGAAATCGTCGCGGTCAGCATCGCCCAGCGCAAGGGCCCGGCCAAAGTCGTAGAGCACGACGAGCACCCGCGCGGCGATACTACCCTTGAGCAACTGCACAAGCTGGGCACGCCGTTCCGCGCCAACGGCAGCGTCACCGCCGGCAACGCCTCGGGGGTCAACGACGGCGCCTGCGCGCTGCTGCTGGCAAGCCCCGAAGCAGCCGAGCGCTACCGCCTCAAGGCCCGTGGCCGGGTGCTGGCCATGGCCACCGCCGGCGTCGAGCCGCGCATCATGGGCATCGGCCCGGTGCCTGCCACGCGCAAGGTGCTGGAGCGCGCCCACCTGGCCCTGGCCGACATGGACGTGATCGAACTCAACGAAGCCTTCGCCGCCCAGGGCCTGGCCGTGCTGCGCGAGCTGGGCCTGGCCGACGACGACCCGCGGGTGAACCCCAACGGCGGCGCCATCGCCCTGGGCCACCCGCTGGGCATGAGCGGTGCGCGCCTGGTGACCACCGCCCTGCACCAGCTGGAACAGACCAATGGCCGCTACGCCCTGTGCACCATGTGCATCGGCGTCGGCCAGGGCATTGCCTTGATCATCGAACGCCTGTAAGCCTATGCACAGCCCGCCCTGCTGCGGGCCGGACACTCACACAAGAACAATTCGAGTGAAACCATGAACATGCACCTTGACCCTGAAGCCTTGCTGGACCCGTTCGAAACCGCCAGCGTCGACCAACTGCGCGAACACCAGCTGCAGCGCCTGCGCTGGAGCCTCACCCACGCCTACCAGAACGTGCCGCTGTACCGCCAGCGCTTCGACGCCCTGGGCCTGCACCCCGATGACCTGAAGTCGCTGGACGACCTGGGCCGCTTCCCCTTCACTGGCAAGAACGACCTGCGCGACAACTACCCCTACGGCATGTTCGCCGTGCCCCAGCACGAGGTGGTGCGCCTGCACGCCTCCAGCGGCACCACCGGCAAGCCCACCGTGGTCGGCTACACCCAGAACGACATCGACACCTGGGCCAACATCGTCGCCCGCTCGATCCGCGCCGCCGGCGGCAAGCGCGGCGACAAGGTGCACATTTCCTACGGCTACGGCCTGTTCACCGGCGGCCTGGGCGCCCACTACGGCGCCGAGCGCCTGGGCTGCACGGTGATCCCCATGTCGGGTGGGCAGACCGAGAAACAGGTGCAGCTGATCCGTGACTTCAACCCGGACATCATCATGGTCACGCCCTCGTACATGCTCAACATCGCCGACGAGATCGAGCGCCAGGGCATCGACCCGCAGAAACTCGCCCTGCGCCTGGGCATCTTCGGCGCCGAACCCTGGACCGACGAGCTGCGCGGCGCCATCGAGCGCCGCCTGGGCATCGTCGCCCAGGACATCTACGGCCTGTCGGAGATCATGGGCCCGGGCGTGGCCATGGAATGCGCCGACAGCCGCGGCCACCCGACCATCTGGGAAGACCACTTCTACCCGGAAATCATCGACCCGGTCACCGGCCAGGTGCTGCCCGACGGCCAGTTCGGCGAGCTGGTGTTCACCTCCCTGAGCAAGGAGGCCCTGCCGATGATCCGCTACCGCACCCGCGACCTCACCCGGCTGTTGCCCGGCAGTGGCCGGCCGATGCGGCGCATGGACAAGATCACCGGGCGCAGCGACGATATGCTGATCATCCGCGGGGTCAACGTGTTCCCCACCCAGGTGGAGGAGCAGGTGTTGAAAATCAAACAGCTCAGCGAATGCTACGAGATGCACCTGTATCGCAACGGCAACCTCGATTCGGTGGACGTCCACGTCGAACTGCGCCCCGAGCAGCAGCACCTCGACACAGCCCAGCAGCAGGCCGTGTGCAACGAGCTCAGCAAGCAGATCAAGACCTACATCGGCATCAGCACCCGCGTGCTGCTACAGCCGCTGCACTCCCTCAAGCGCTCGGAAGGCAAGGCCGCCCACGTCTTCGACAAGCGCAACTGATACCCCACAAACGCCCCCTCTGACACTCCAACCTGTAGCAGCGGCCGCCAGGCCGCGTCACGGACGGCGCGCACCGCCAGACACACCGCGCCGCCTGGGACGCAGCCTGCGGCAGCTGCTACGGGCCGGCGTCGCCTCTGATACCCCCTGTAGCCGCTGCCGCAGGCTGCGCTGGCCCTTACCCACACTGCAGATCTTCAGTGAGGCACAGGGCCAGCGCAGCCTGGCGGCAGCGGCCACATCGATGCACCCGCAGAAAGCGATACGGATTTTTATTTGATACGCATATTTTGTGTTTGATATTTGATTCTGTATCACTTATAAAATAGCCATGCCCCCTCATGGCGGAGACCCTTCATGTACGCACAGCTAGTGGAAACCGGCGTCAAGCGCCTCAAGACCCTCGACGAGATGGACGCCCAGGAACGCGCCTTCCAGGCACGTATCGACGCTGAAATCAAGATCGAAGCCAAGAACTGGATGCCCGACGCCTACCGGCAAACCCTGATTCGCCAGATCTCCCAGCACGCCCACTCGGAAATCGTCGGCATGCTGCCCGAAGGCAACTGGGTCACCCGCGCGCCGACGCTCAAGCGCAAGCTGCAGTTGATGGCCAAGATCCAGGACGAAGCCGGGCACGGCCTGTACCTGTACAGCGCCATGGAAACCCTGGGCGCCGATCGCGATACAGAAATTGCCAAGATGCACGCCGGCAAGGCCAAGTATTCGAGCATCTTCAACTACCCCACCCTGAGCTGGGCCGACATGGGCGCGGTGGGCTGGCTGGTGGATGGCGCCGCCATCGTCAACCAGGTGGTGCTGCAGCGCACTTCCTACGGCCCCTACGCCCGGGCCATGGTGCGCATCTGCAAGGAAGAGAGCTTCCACCAGCGCCAGGGCTACGAAATGCTCCTGACCATGATGCGCCACGGCACCCAGGCCCAGAAGGACATGGTGCAGGACGCCATCAACCGCCTGTGGTGGCCGGCACTGATGATGTTCGGCCCCAGCGACGAACACTCGCCCAACAGCGCCCAGTCCATGGCCTGGAAGATCAAGCGCCAGGGCAACGACGAACTGCGCCAGCGCTTCGTCGACCAGACCATCCCGCAACTCGAACTGCTGGGCTGCACCTGCCCCGACCCCGAGCTGAAATGGAATGCCGAGACCGGCCATTACGACTTCGGCGCCATCCAGTGGGATGAATTCTACGAAGTGCTCAAGGGCAACGGCCCCTGCAACGCCGAACGCGTGGCCACCCGCAAGCAGGCCATCGAGGACGGCGCCTGGGTGCGCCAGGCCGCCGTGGCCCACGCCCGCAAACATCACAACAAGAACGCCGCCTGAGCTGGAGAAACCCCATGTCCGATTGGACCCTGTTCGAAGTCTTCGTGCGCAGCAAGCACGGCCTCAACCACAAGCACGTGGGCAGCGTGCACGCTGCCGATGCAGTGATGGCCATCGAAAACGCCCGCGAGCTGTACACCCGTCGCAGCGAAGGCGTGAGCCTGTGGGTGGTGCCCTCGGCGCTGATCACCGCCTCCTCGCCGGACGACAAGGAGCCGCTGTTCGACCCGGCCGACGACAAGGTCTACCGCCACGCCAGCTTCTACGAACTGCCGCCCGAAGTGGGGCACATGTGAGGCCGACCATGAGCATCGAACACGACCTGACCCATTACCTGCTGCACCTGGGCGACAGCGCCCTGATCCAGGGCCAGCGCCTGAGCCAGTGGATCGGCCACGCGCCGGCGCTGGAAGAAGAACTGGCCCTGGCCAACGTCGGCCTCGACCTGATCGGCCAGGCGCGCCACTGGCTGGAATACGCCGCCGAGCGCCTGGCCGATGGCCGCGACGCCGACGCCCTGGCTTTCCTGCGCAACGAACGCGAGCTGCGCAACCTGTTGCTGGTGGAACAGCCCAACGGCGATTACGCGGTAACCATGCTCAAGCAGTTCTTCTACGACGCCTGGCACTTTCAAATGCTGCACGGGCTAGCCGGTTCCAGCGACGCGCGCATCGCCGGCATCGCCGCCAAGGGCCTGAAAGAGGTGACCTACCACCTGCGCCGCTCCGCCGAATGGGTGGAGCGCCTGGGCGACGGCACCGAGGAAAGCCACGCGCGCATGCTGGCGGCGCTGCCCAAGGTCTGGCGCTTCACCGTGGAACTGGTCAACCCCAGCGCCGCCGAGCAGCGCCTGGCGGCCGCCGGGCTGATCGGCGATCCCCTGGAGGTCGCCGCGGCGTGGCGCGCCAAGGTCGCCGACGTGTTCGCCCGCGCCACCCTGCCGCTGCCCGAGCCCGCTAGCCCGTTCTACCTCGACGGCCGCGAGGGCCTGCACAGTGAACACCTGGGCCTGCTGCTGGCCGAAATGCAATACCTGCCGCGAGCCTACCCCGATGCAACCTGGTGAGCTGATCGTCAGCGACCGGGGCGCGCGGCCGCAGCAGGCCGGCGACCTGGCCCAGGCCTGGGCCGTGCTGGACCAGGTCATGGACCCGGAGGTGCCGGTGGTCAGCGTGGTGGCCCTGGGCATCGTCCGCGACCTGGCCTGGGAGGCCGGGCATCTGCAGGTGGTGGTCACCCCCACCTACTCCGGCTGCCCGGCCACCGAGGTGATCGAGGGCGACATTCGCGACGCCCTGGAACAGGCCGGTTTCCCCGCCCCCAGCCTGCAACGCCAGCTGACCCCGGCCTGGACCACCGACTGGATCACCCCCCAGGGCCGCGAACAGCTGCGCGCCTACGGCATCGCCCCGCCCGAAGGCAGCACCAGCAAGCGCACGCTGCTGGGCCAGGCGCCGCAGGTGTTGTGCCCGCAGTGCGGCAGCGCCCACACCGAGCTGCTCAGCCAGTTCGGCTCCACGGCCTGCAAGGCGCTGTACCGCTGCGTCGAGTGCCGCGAGCCGTTCGACTATTTCAAGTGCATCTGATGGCTACCGGAGAACAACAATGAGCCAGTTCCACAGCCTGACCATCAAGCAGGTCCGCGCCGAGACCCGCGACGCGGTGTCCATCGTGTTCGACGTGCCGGCCCACCTGCAGGACGAATTCCGCTACACCCAGGGCCAGCACCTGGTGATGCGCACCCAGCTGGACGGCGAGGAAGTGCGCCGCTCCTACTCCATCTGCACCGGGGTCAACGACAACGAGCTGCGGGTGGCGATCAAGCAGGTGGCCGGCGGGCGTTTTTCCGCCTACGCCAACCAGCAGCTGCAGGCCGGCCACCAGCTTGAGGTGATGCCGCCCGCCGGCGAGTTCAGCGTGCCGCTGGACCCGGCGCGCCACGGCAGCTACCTGGCGGTGGCGGCCGGCAGCGGCATCACGCCGATCCTGTCGATCATCAAGACCACCCTGGAACACGAGCCCCACAGCCGCGTCACCCTGCTGTACGGCAACCGTTCCAGCTCCGGGGCGTTGTTCCGCGAGCAGCTGGAAGACCTCAAGAACCGCTACCTGCAACGCCTGAACCTGGTGTTCGTGTTCAGCCGCGAGCAGCAGGACGTGGACCTGTACAACGGCCGCATCGACGCCGCCAAGTGCCAGCAACTGTTCAGCCGCTGGGTCGACGTGAAGACCCTGGACGCCGCGTTCATCTGCGGCCCCCAGGCCATGACCGAGACCGTGCGCGACCAGCTCAAGGCCCATGGCATGGCTCCCCAGCGCATCCACTTCGAACTGTTCGGCGTGGCCGACGACGGCCACAAGCGCGAGGCCCGCGAAGCGGCGCGGCAACTGGACTCGGCGGTAAGCCAGGTCACCGTGATCAGCGACGGCCGCGCCCTGGCCTTCGACCTGCCACGCAACACCGTCAGCGTGCTGGACGCCGGCAACGCCATCGGCGCCGAACTGCCCTATTCGTGCAAGGCCGGGGTGTGCTCGACCTGCAAGTGCAGGGTCATCGAGGGCGAGGTGGAGATGGACGCCAACCATGCCCTGGAGGACTACGAAGTGGCGGCGGGTTATGTCCTGTCCTGCCAGACCTTCCCCCTCAGCCAGAAAGTCGTCCTCGATTTCGACCAAATCTGACACCCCCGTAGCAGCGGCCGCCGGCCGCGTCCCCTGCCACCACGGTGCCCCCTGACGCCGCCTGGCGGCAGCTGCTACGGGCTCATGCCCTGTTTGTTTGTGGAGATGCCCCATGACCCCTACCCTGCAATCCTTCATCGCCGGCCGCTGGGTCGGCCAGCACGGTGCGCAAACCCTGCGCAGTGCCCTCAACGGCCAGCCCCTGGCGCGCACCCACGAGGAAACCCTCGACTTCGCCGAAGCCGTGGACCACGGCCGCCGTGTTGGCAACCTGAGCCTCGGCGCCCTCGACTTCCAGCAGCGCGCCCAGCGCCTCAAGGCCCTGGCGCTGTACCTGGCCGAGCGCAAGGAACAGCTCTACGCCCTGTCCCACCACAGCGGCGCCACCCGCGCCGACAGCTGGATCGACATCGAGGGCGGCAACGCCACGCTGTTCAGCTACGCCGGCATCGGCAGCCGCGAACTGCCGTCGGGCAACGTGGTGCACGAAGGCCCGGCATTCCCCCTGGGCAAGCTCGGCCAGTTCGCCGGCAGCCACATCCTGGTGCCACGCGGCGGCCTGGCAGTGCACATCAACGCCTTCAACTTCCCCATCTGGGGCATGCTGGAAAAGTTCGCGCCGTGCTTCCTTGCCGGCATGCCCTGCGTGGTCAAGCCGGCCACGGCCACCAGTTACCTGACCGAAGCGGTGGTGCGGCTGATGGATGAGTCCGGCCTGCTGCCCGCCGGCAGCCTGCAGCTGGTGATCGGCAGCACCGGCGACCTGCTCGACCGCCTGCAAGGCCAGGACCTGGTGACCTTCACCGGCTCCGCCGACACCGCCGCCAAGCTGCGCGTCACGCCCAACCTGATCCGCCATTCGGTGCCGTTCACCGCCGAGGCCGACTCGCTGAACTGCGCCATCCTGGCCCCGGACGTGACCCCGGACGACGAAGAGTTCGAGCTGTACGTGAAGGAAGTGGTGCGCGAAATGACCACCAAGGCCGGGCAGAAGTGCACCGCCATCCGCCGCGCCATCGTCCCGCGCCAACACCTGGACGCGGTGGCCACGCGCATTCGCGAGCGCCTGGCCAAGGTGGTGGTCGGCGATCCTTCCGTGGAAGGCGTGCGCATGGGCGCCCTGGCCTCCCACGCCCAGCAGCGTGACGTCGGCGAGCGCCTGGCGCTGTTGCAGCAAAGCTGCGACACCCTGTTCGGCGCCGCCGACGGCTTCAGCCCGCGTGGCGAGGGCGTGGCCGAGGGCGCGTTCTTCGCCCCCACCCTGCTGCTGGCCCGCGACGCCCACGCCGAAGGCGGTGCCCATGACATCGAGGCGTTCGGCCCGGTGAGCACGCTGATGGCCTACGACGATCTGGATGAAGCCCTGGTGCTGGCCGCCCGCGGCAAGGGCAGCCTGGTCGCCAGCCTGGTCACCAGGAGCCCGCAGATTGCTGCCAAAGCCATCCCGGCCGCAGCCGCCTGGCATGGCCGCCTGCTGGTGCTGGACCGCCACGCTGCCGGCGAATCCACCGGCCACGGCTCACCGCTGCCGCAGCTCAAGCACGGCGGGCCGGGGCGTGCCGGCGGTGGTGAGGAACTGGGCGGCCTGCGCGCCGTCAAGCACTACCTGCAACGCGCCGCCATCCAGGGTTCACCGACCATGCTGGCGGCCATCACCGGCGAGTACGTGCGCGGCGCCGAGGTCATCGAAACCGAAGTGCACCCGTTCCGTCGTCACTTCCAGGACCTGCAGATCGGCGAGTCGCTGCTCACCCACCGGCGCACCGTCACCGAGGCCGACCTGGTGAACTTCGGCTGCCTGTCCGGCGACCATTTCTACATGCACTTCGACGAGCTGGCGGCGCGCCGCTCGCAGTTCGGCCAGCGCATCGCCCACGGGTACTTCGTGCTGTCGGCCGCCGCCGGGCTGTTTGTCTCCCCGGGCGAAGGGCCAGTGCTGGCCAACTATGGCCTGGACAACCTGCGCTTCATCAACCCCGTGGCCATCGGCGACACCATCCGCGCGCGGCTGACCTGCAAGCGCAAGATCGACCAGGGCAAGCAGAGCCCCCAGGGCATCCCGCAAGGGGTGGTGGCCTGGGACGTGGAAGTCACCAACCAGCGCGATGAAGTGGTGGCCAGCTACGACATCCTGACCCTGGTGGTAAAGCGCGAGGGCTGAGCGCCGACGCCCCATTTGTTACCGTCGCGGCCCCAGCGGGGGCTGTGATGGTGCACATGGAAACATTTGGAAACATAAGGCCCGGACGGGCCTTTTTATTTCCCGCGCCAACCGCTCTATTCCAGCACTTTCAACAGGTTATGCGGCCTACCCGCAACCGGCACGGCAATTGCAATTTCAGCCCAACCCTCATCCAGCAGGTTGCCTGATGCAGCAGTTTTTTCAGTCCGCCGACATGTCCGAACACGCCAGCCACCTCACCGGCTGGGACCAGCGCTATGACCAGTTGAGCAGCGGCCCGCTGGACGCCGCGCTGTGGGTGCGCGACGTCGGCGCCATCCGCCTGTTCCGCGAACGGCTGAGCCAGGCCGCGATCCAGCACATGCAGCTGCCGCGCGACCACCTCAACCTGATTCTGCCGCTGGTGTGGCCACAGGGCGGCAGCGAGCAGAAATGGCTGCTCGATGGCCTCAACCTGCTGCCCAACCAGCGTGAATTTCGCACCGTCACCGGCGCCGGCATGGACGTGCTGGGGCTGTCCATTCCCTACGCCGAACTGGCCGACGTGCTGAGCGACGCCACCCTGGCCCGCTGCCGCGCCAGCCAGGCCGTGCAGGGCGTGGCCCTGCCGGCGCTGGCCCACCGTGGCGCCTGCCGCGAACTGGTGGCGTTGCTGGGCAGCCACGCCGACCAGTGCATCAAGCCGCGGCTGCTGGAACTGACCGCCAGCCTGCTCGGCGCGCTGGACGTGCAGCCCAGCCAGCAGCCCAGCTTCACCACCCGCCAGTACATCGTGCAGCGTTGCCACGAGCTGGTGATGGAAGACCCCCACGGCACCGCCAGCCTGGTGGAGCTGTGCAGGCGCCTGAAGATTTCCCGGCGCACGTTGCAGTACAGCTTCCAGAGCGTCGCCGACGTCAACCCCGTGCAGTACCTGCGCTCGGTGCGGCTCAACGAGGCGCGCCGCGCCCTCATCCGCCAGCCCCAGGCGCGCATCAGCGACATTGCCGCGCAATGGGGGTTCGAGCACACCAGCTACTTCTGCAGCCAGTACCACAAGCTGTTCGGCGAAAAACCCTCCGACCGCCGCAAACCCACCCCCCTGTAGCAGCGGCCGCCGGCCGCGTCCGGACTTCGCCTCGGCTCAGCCCCCCTCGCAGTTATACCGCGTATGCACCACTATCTGCGTAAACCCCGGCGCCGCGCGGCTGCCTTCCACCGCGCCGCGTATCCAGCGCGCCGCCGCGGCCAGCTCACCGGCGAAGTCGTGGGAAATGACGTAGTCCATCACCCCGCTCTCCAGCATCGCCCGGGTGTGCACCGTCAGCTCATGGCCGACAAAGATCGGCCGCTGCGCAACCGGCACCGTGGCGATGGCCTGGGCCACGCCACGGTTGGCGCCGGCCACGTTATAAATGGCCGCCGGGTAGTCATGCTTGGAGAAATAGCGCATCAGTTGGTCGGTGGTGGTCTGCGGGCGATCGTCGGACATCATTCGTTCATCGATCTTCAGGTACGGGAAATCCGCCCGCAGCACCCGCCGGAAGCCCATCTCGCGCTCCTGCTGGCAACGAAACGGCATGCTGTTCACCAGCAGGATCTTCGCCGGCGCACGCGGTAGCCCATTGCCTATCAGTACACCCGCCACGCTGCCGGCAGCGTACTGGTCGTTGCCCACGTAGGCGCTGCGGTTGGAGTTGGGCAAATCGGTGGTCAGGCACACCACGGCCACGCCCTGCCCACATAGCGTGCGAATGGCGCGGTTGATGGCCGGGTGCTCGCGCGACACCACGATCACGCCATCGGCCGACGCCCCTTCGGCCTGCACGCGGTCGGCGAAGGCCGCCGGGTCGACCTGGCTGGTGGGCACGTACACGCCCTGCACCACCACCCCCGGCATCGAGCTGTTCACCACCGCCTCGGCCTGGGCCAGGGTGGCGTTGAAGGTCTCGCCCGAATCGCAGAACAGCTTGATCTGCAACGTGGCGCGGCCCTCGGCCAGGTCGTGGCGCAGTTTCTCCAGCGCCGCCAGCACCTTCAGGCGCGTGCCCTCGCGAACGCCGGGGCGATTGTTCAGCACCCGGTCCACGGTGGCCGGCCCCACCCGCGCGACCCGGGCGATGTCCTGCACCTTGGGGCCCTTCCATACCTGTCCCGGTGTTGCGCCGCCCATGCCATTTCCCCGTTGATGTGTTTCCCATCAAGAATAAGCCTATCGCTCAACTATTCCAGCACCTGGCGAAAAAACGCCCCTACCCGATTTGATTGGAATCACATCAGAAAGTGACCTTCGTGCTCGTTGCCGGCTGGTTTTGCGCTGCTGATAATCAGCCCACAACAACCACAACAAACCGATCAGGTACGCGAATATGAGCATACGCATCGCCGTCATTGGCGCCGGCATCATGGGCCAGGATCACGCCCGCATCATCGCCCGCGAGGTGCCCGGGGCCACCCTGCAATTGATCTGCGACCCGTCCCCCGGCCGTGCCCGCGCCGTGGCCGACCAGTTCGGCGCCGTCGACGCCAGCCACGACCCACTGCACGCCATCGCCCGCGCCGACGTCGACGCGGTGATCATCGCCAGCCCCGACGACACCCACGCCTCGCTGGCCATGGCCGCCATCAGCGCCGGCAAACCGGCCCTGTGCGAAAAACCCCTGTCGCAGAGCCCGGACGAGTGCCTGGCGGTGATCGACCGGGAGACGTCCCTGGGCCGCCAGTTCATCCAACTGGGCTTCATGCGCCGCTTCGACCCCTCTTACCGGGAAATGAAGCACGCCCTGGACACCGGCCTGATCGGCCGCGCGGTGATGATGCACAACTTCCACCGCAACGTTGAAGCGCCGGCCAACTTCAGCGGGCAGATGGCAATCAGCAACTCCGCCCCCCACGAGTTCGACGTGGCGCGCCACGTGCTGGGCACCGAGTACAGCGCCATCGCCGTGTTCCAGCCCGCCCGCAGCTCCAGCACAGGCGTCGGTGCGCCGGTGTTCATGGTGCTGGAAACCCGCGACGGCCACCTGGTGAACATCGAGGTCAACAACAACGCCGCCTACGGCTACGACGTGCGCGGCGAACTGGTGGGCGAGCAAGGCTCCATCGAGCTGGCGGCGCCCGTGCAGGCCCGCGTCAACCGCCAACTGCACGCCGGCCACCGTTACGCCGCCGACTGGCGCCCGCGCTTTGCCGATGCCTACCGCTTGCAGGACCAGGCGTTCCTTGAGTTCGTCACCACCGGCGTGTTCCCCGCCCAGGCGGCCAACGCCTGGGACGGCTACTGCGCCGCCAGCGTGGCCCAGGCCGGCATCCAGGCCCTGAACGAGGGCCGCCGGGTCACCCTGCACAGCCTCGCCACCCCTGCCCTTTACCTGCCACGCCAAGGAGCACGTCCATGAAACTGGGATTCGTCACCGACAGCCTGGGCGGCCTGCCCTTCCAGGACGTGCTCGACCACGCGCAACGCCTGGGCGTCTCGGGCCTGGAGATCAACACCGGCGGCTGGTCCACGGCGCCGCACTTCAACCTGGCGCAGATGCTCGACAGCACCGCCTCGCGCCGCGAGCTCAAACGCAGCTTCGAGACGCGCAACCTGGAGATCATCGCTCTCAACGCCAACGGCAACCCGCTGCACCCCACCCAACCCGAACAGGGCCAGTGCCTGAAGGACACTATTCGCGTGGCCGGCGAGCTGGGGGTCAAGACCGTGTGCACCATGTCCGGCCTGCCCGAAGGCCAGGCCGGCGACCGCATGCCCAACTGGGTGGTGGCATCGTGGCCGCCGGAAACCCAGACCATCCTGCGCTACCAGTGGCAGGAGCGGCTGCTGCCGTTCTGGGGGGAAATCGCTGCGCTGGCCAAGGAGAACGGCGTCGAGCGCATCGCCCTGGAACTGCACGGCAGCCAGTGCGTGTACAACGTGCGCTCGCTGCTGCAACTGCGCGAGGCCATCGGGCCGCTGATCGGCGCTAACCTCGACCCCTCGCACCTGTTCTGGATGGGCGCCGACCCGTTGGCGGCCGCCGAAGCCCTGGGCGAGGCGATTTACCACGTGCACGCCAAGGACACCCTGCTCAACACCCCGGTGCAAGCGGTCGACTCGCTGCTGGAAAACGGCTCGCTGATGGACATTGCGGCGCGCAGCTGGTCGTACATCACCCTCGGCTTCGGCCATGGCGAGCAGTGGTGGCGGCAGTTCTGCTACCGCCTGAAAATGGCCGGCTATGACGGCTGGCTGTCGGTGGAGCACGAAGACGTGCTGCTCAACAGCCTTGAAGGCCTGGAAAAATCCATCGCCCTGCTGCAAGGCGTGATGCCGGTCGCCGCCGCCGACTTCAAGCCCCAGGCCATCTGACCCACCCCGCAGCCCCCTCGATGTAACCACAGCACTGGCGCCTGCCCGCGACCCCGGCTGGGCGCCGTTCCGCAATTTCAGTCAGGAATATCACAATGACAATTAATTCCTACGGAAATACCGCTGCAGCCGACGTCGCCGCCCCCTACCTCAACGGCGAGAAACGCCAGGCACGTCGCTACCTGCAAAAGGTCCACGCCAAAGTCGAGATGGACGCCATTGCCCGGCAGATCGGCAACGAGAAATTCATCAAGCAAGGCGGCTGGCGCGACCTGTCGAAAAAGGGCGCGCGGCGCATCTTCTTCATCGGCATCGGCATTGCGGTGACCTCGCAGTTCACCGGGGTGAACTCGATCATGTACTTCGGCACGCAGATCCTCACCGAGGCCGGCCTGGCCCAGCGCAGCGCGCTGATCGCCAACGTGGTCAACGGGGTGATCTCCATTGGTGCTACCTTCATCGGCATCTACCTGCTGGACCGCCTGGGCCGGCGACCGATGATGCTGATGGGCTTTGCCGGCACCACCGTGTCGTTGCTGTTGATTGGCCTGGTGTCGGTGCTGGTCGAACCTTCGGTGTCGCGCGCCATGCTCATCCTCGGTGCCATGGGGCTGTTCCTGGCCTCCATGCAAGGCCTGATCGGCCCGGCGTTCTGGGTGCTGCTGGCCGAGATCTTCCCGATGCGCATCCGGGGCGGCTGCATGGGCATGGCCATCGGCGCGTTCTGGCTGACCAACGTCATGATCGGCCTGTTCTTCCCCACACTGGTGGCGACCATCGGCATTGGCCAGACCTTCTTCGTGTTCGTGGCTGCAGGGGTGCTGTCGCTGGTGTTTGTCGCGCTGTGGGTGCCGGAGACCCGGGGCAGCACGCTGGAGGAGATCGAGCAGCGGTTGTACGGCTGACCCACGCCGTGGCGGGCAACCCTGGACGCAGTGTTCAGGGTTGCCCCACAGCCGGGCTCAGGCGCGATAACGCTCGGCCGACTGCGCCTGGCGCAGATCCGACAGCAGCAACCGCCGCGCGCCATCCAGCGCGTCCCAGCGCTCGGCCACGTGCAGCGGCGGAATGGTCACCAGTTCACGGCGGTCGTAGCCCACCAGCGCGGCGTCCACCAGGTCTTCGACTTCCATCACCTCGGGCAAGGTGCTGATGTCGATGCCCGAGTGCTGCCAGATCTCGGTGCGGGTGGCGGCGGGCAGCACGGCCTGCACGTACACGCCCTTGGGCCCCAGTTCCAGGTGCAGGCCCTGGGACAGGAACAGCACGAAGGCCTTGGTGGCGCCGTAGACGGTCATGTTCAGTTCCGGGGCCAGCCCCACCACCGAGCCAATGTTGACGATGGCGCCTTCGCCCGTGCGCGCCAGGCGCGGGGCTATGGCGGCTGCCAGGCGGGTCACCGCGGTGACGTTGAGGGCCAGCAGGCTGTCGATGGCGGCGGCGGTTTGTTGGGTGAAGCCGCCTGACTGCCCGGCGCCGGCGTTGTTGATCAGCAAGCCAATGGTGGCGTCTTCGGCCAGGCGTTGCTCCACGCGCGCCAGGTCTTGGGCCTGGGTCAGGTCGGCCTGCACCACATCGATGTTGACGCCGCTTTCGTCACGCAAGCGGGCCGCCAGGGCATCCAGGCGCTCCTTGTTGCGGGCCACCAGCACCAGGTCGTGGCCGCGGCGGGCGAAACGTTGTGCATAGGTGGCGCCGATTCCGCTGGACGCACCGGTGATCAAAACAGCTGGAAGCTTGCTCATGAGGTCCTGCTCCTGGGTTGGACGTGCTGGGTTAGGGTTGAATTTATGATGATGACCGAAATCTAGACCGTCAAGCATTTTGATGTCAACCAACATCAATGTATACTGACGGTCAGTCACTCCCCATTTGTGCAGGCACGAACATGAAGGTCACCAAGGCCCAGGCGCAGGCCAACCGCGCGCACATCGTCGCAACCGCCGCTACCCTGTTCCGCGAACGTGGCTACGACGGCGTCAGCGTGGCCGACCTGATGGGCGCCGCCGGCTTTACCCATGGCGGCTTCTACAAGCATTTCCGCTCCAAGGCCGACCTGATGACCGAGGCGGCGGCCTGCGGTTTTGCCCAGACCGAGGCGCGCACCGGCGCGGCCGAGCGCGCGGCGTGGATCAAACAGTACCTGTCGCGCGAGCACCGCGACGGGCCCGGCGATGGCTGCACCATGGCCGCGCTGTCGGCCGATGCGTCGCGCCAGCCGGCGGAGGTGAAAGAGGTGTTTGGGCAAGCGATCGAGCGTTCGCTGGAGCAAGCGCAAGGTGAAGCCGCGCGGGCCAGGCGCATCAATGAGATGGCGCACCTGGTGGGGGCCATTCTGCTGTCCAGGGCGTGCCCGGACGATTCGGCGCTGGCGGACGAGATTCTGCAGGCGTGTTGCGCGCAGGCGTTGGCGGGGTTGGCTTCATAGTGCGTGGACGCGGCCTGCGGCCGCTGGTACAGGGG